>DATAWY010000079.1:0-49132 GCA_036266955.1 Rhizomicrobium sp. | reverse complement strand
CAATCCCGCTGCGCACCTCGCCCCGAAGCGGCTTCGTGAATTCATTAGTGTCGATCATAGTGACGTTCACCTGGCGATTCAGCGCCAAGCTTCGCCGGCCTATGCGGCTCCCCGCAATGTGGGGTCAGACCACCGCTTACGGTAAGCGGTGGTTAGAGGCCCTTTATTGGTAGTGGTCCAGTTTGAAAAACAGGGACGCTCTGTCGGTTTTTTTTACGCTTCGGTGCACATTCGGCGGGGCCACGAGGTCAACCCATTGAAATTGGCCAGTATTTTAGTTCGGCACGTCTCTTGCAGATAGGGAGCCGTCGCGCGCAACGAGGGAATTTCCGATGAGGAAGCTGCTGATAGGCGTGTACGTGGCGGGCGGCCTGCTGGCGGGTGTGAATGCAGCCAGCGCTGACATGTGCGCCAGCAATTCGCAAGACGCCTTAGCAAGCCAAAATTGCGGCCCAGGACTAAGCGCGACGTGGGCGGTTGCGCCCTCTCCGCCCAATTCGCCGCCCGTCACTCCGGGCGCGACGCTTGTGGGATCGACCACGGACCCGACGGGCATCGATGGGCTGGTTGTCGACGGAACGACTTACAACGTGACGTTCAGCCTGACCACGCTTAACACCTTCACCTACGGTACGTCTTTGAGCATGGACGCGGCATCTGCTCTCGCGGCGGCCCTCACTGCGTCGAATGTCACCGAGCTTGGCGGCCAAACTGCTGACGTGTACAAGCTGGATGTTGATAACCAGCTTAATAATTTTGACGTTGCGTATTGTCCTGTGATTCCGAGTTGTCAGACTTGGTCGCATGCTTTTGGTACTGGCGGCCAACTCGGCTACAATGGAATTTTGTACACCGAGGCAGCAGATTTCACCCCGGTATCCGTTCCCGAACCGGGCACACTCGGGCTGTTCGGCGTGGCGCTTCTCGCTCTCGGTGGCCTGGGTCTGAGAAGGAAATTTGTCTGACGACTTCACTCAATGCGAGCGTGACAACAGCGGCCGGCGTGCCGCCTGCTTCATTTTCAGGTGTTTTTGCGAGCCGCTTCCCAATCCTCAAACACCTTCACCATATCCGACATTTCCCAAAGTTTGGTTGACACGCCAACGGCCATCGCCGGAGTGACCTTCAGGGTCTGATGGATGCGCACGAAATTGTCGTGCATGAAGTAGGTCGCCATCATGTGGGCGTGGTTTGCGGCCTTTTTCGAGAAGGCGTTGGTGAGGCGCGTCATGCGACGGTTGCCCATGCGGATATTGTGGTTCTGGCGCTCTACAAAGCTTGTGGAAACGTGCTTCCGTTCGGGTTTGCCGTTCACTTTGTGCTTCTGCGTTCCGATGCATTCCGGCTGGCTGTAGCGATGCTGGCCATCGGTCGGCCATAAATCGCACAGGGCCGGTCAGGACGCGAGGCGGTCATCGGGAGTCCAGAATTCAAACTGTACCACCACCGACCCACCCACAGCCTCTTGTTCGGCCCGCGCCGGAGGCGGAAGGGTCGAAAATCAGGGACCCCTTTCGTCCCGACAACCACAGGGCAGCACGGCAAGGAACGCGGTCAACGCCGCGCAGCGGGAGCGGAGCTGCAGGAGCGCCGCGACGAAGCGAGCACCCACGCGTTGACGGCGCCAGAAGCCGTGCTACGCCTTTCGGTCGAAGGTAGGGAGGGCGCGTCAATGCGGGGAAGCCTCGATCAGCCGCCGATCGTCATCTATGAGGCCCGGCTTTGGCGGTGGGGAATCTCACTGGTGGTCGCGCTCTTTTTGCTCGTGCTGTCCATGGGGCTGCTGGGAGTGAGCGCGATCGGCGCTACGATAGCGCTGACGGTGTGTGCGGTTTTTGCCGCGGGCTCGTTTTTGAGTCTCGTGGACCCCATGCGCCTTGTGATCAGGCCGCAAGGGATAACAACAAAAGGCTACCACCATGGACGCCACACTCGGCGATGGGATCGCACGCAAAATTTTCGCGTGGGAGCAAAGGGTCAAGTTGCTTGTGATGCGGGCAACCCGCCACATGAAGTTCTTATCGGGGAGCGATGGGAGATTGCGCCGGATAAAGTGGTGGAGCTTCTTTCGGCCGGGCGCCAGCGTTGGGGAGGGATTCCAAATTCCGCACCGGAGGAGTCAGACTCGGGTAGCCTTAACCAGCTGCTCTTAGTCGCGACCACCCTCGGACTGGTGGCTTTGCTTTTCTGGGCAGTGGGTTCATAGCCGGCCAGCCGTAGCCCCTGCATGATTTCGCATAATGGCCATTATCGGTAATCCACCCCAACGGGCTCAAAACCGACCGGTTTTGAGCCTGCTTATTGTGGAATGCTGAATCAACGGCCTACATGGGCCAAAAGCTGGGTGCAAAACTCCAAAGTCCAAACCGGAGAGTGTGAGTGCGAGGATTTTGATGATTGAAACGCTTCGATCGCAAAGCCTGCGTGCTGCGCTTAGGACTCTTGCCCTCGATCCCCTCAGCATCTTGCTGAACGAGAGTCGGGTTCCCCTTACGGTTGATGCCGACGAGGCACGAACCGCTCGCCCAACATGGGTTGGCAAAAATTACAAGCCTGGCGGCGTCCTGCTCCTTGGAAAAAATCCCGGTGGAGGTTCGCCTAGCTTCAAGACAGTCCGGCCGGCTTGGGATTTTGATTTTTTCGATGCGCTCCGCGCCCTTCGCGAGAAACGCGATATGGTGGCTTACGAGTATTTGTCGGACGTGGCGCAGCCGACGGCGATGCGGCAGTGGCCGCTCTGGCTATCGATCAACGCTGTTCTTGATGCGCTGGGATTAGACCTCTTTTCCACGGCAATCGGGAATTTTTTGCCTTTTCGGACTCAAGGCAATTCCGTTCGCGCTGACGAGTTCAAGGCCGCATGGCGACTCGACACAGCTTTAATGGTCGAGGTTCTCCGGCCGAAACTCATTGTCAAAATGACCAATGAATTTCGGACGTTTCGAGACTATTGTCCCGCGGATATCAAAATTCAGCAGTTCCATCGCGCCAACGGGGATCGCTACATCACCGACGCTGGCAAGGCTGATCTCGTGCAGCTGCGTACAATTGCGCTCTAGCATCAGCTTGGGCCGAAGCCTCTCTTCGGTCCATGGTTCATAATTCAAGAATTTCGCACCAAAACTAGGCCGCTGATGCGATTGGGCTTTGGCGGCGCATAAATCCGGTTCATGGCACGCCTCCGAAATGCTCAAATCGTGATCCGCTCGACCTCATCGAGCGTGATTTCGTCGCCGGTACGATCATAGAGCTTCGTTGTGCGCGGGCTGTCATGGCAGGCCATTGCTTGAGCGTTTTCGAGTGTGCCGCCGGCCTCGAGGTAGGCCGTGATGCCAGTTGCGCGAAATGTGTGGCAGCCGATCTTCGCCCGCACGCCAGCGTCCTTCGCGCGGCGCCTGACCATGCGGTACGCATCGACACGGTGCATCGGTTCGCCGCTCAGCTCGCGCGTGCGCCCGATCGCCGTGCGAAAGAGGGGTCCTTTGGCCGCCTCGCGCAGCCCGGCGGCCGCAATGTACTCGTCCAGATAATTTTCGAGCTTGTGGTGGGCGGGCATTTCGTGGCGCTTGCCGCCCTTTTCGTGCAGACGCACCCACCACCGCTTTCCTTCGGGATAGTAGTCCTCTACCCGCATCGCCACGACCGCGCTGACGCGGGCAAAGGCGTAGGTCATCACGGCGATTAACGCGCGGTCGCGAAGGCCGACGAGCGTTGAAGTGTCGATGCTGTCGAGCAGGGCGCGCGCGTCGTCGGTCATAAGCACCGGGGTCTTTCCCCGCTTGACGACGTGTTTCGGCCCCCGCACGGCGTGAGCCGGGTTCACGGCAAGGATCTGCCCGGTAATCAGCCAGTCAAAGCACATGCGGATCGCCGCCAGGTGCTGCTTAACGGTCGGCTTCTCATAGTCTCGCTGGAGGGCCTCGACATAGGCCGCGACGTGCAGCGGCTCGATATCGGCCAGCTCGCCGAGCTTGGCGTGCTCGCACCAGGCGAAAAACCGGCAGACCGCCCGGTAATAGGCTTCCCGCGTGTTCTTGTTGCGGATTGTGGCCGCGAAAAATTCGAGGAACCGCCGCGAGGCATGCTCACCGGCGCTGGAGACAATCGACGGCACCGTGATGGCCGACGTGATGACCGCCACCGCTCGGCTGGTAGCCCCGCTCATGATCGTCGGCCCTCGAGAACTGGCTTACAAAGGTCCTCGATCGTCGCAACGGCGGCCATAATCGCCCTGTCCATGTCGTCCGGCCGAGCACTATGCCCCCAGCCGAGATCATCGAGCAGGCGCTCGCGCACCTTTTCAGCTTCGCCTACGACCGGCTCCGGCTGCACGAAAAGTTCCCGGCCTGCCGCGTCTAGCGTGCTTCGAATATCGGCTATCGCCTCAAATGCTCCGTTGGCCCCGTCTCCAAAATACACTTGGAACACATACCGCAGCCCTTCGAGCGACCCGAAGAGCTCCGCCCGACGCCGCAGATAGTCGTGCTGACCATAATATTGGCTCCGCCTGGCCTCGAAGACCTCCGCGGGGGCCAAATCGAACTCTTGCGTCGGCCCATCATCGGGCGCGCCGAGCCGACGCCTAACGAACGCGAAAACGTCCCGCGCTTCGTAGAAGCCCATGAGCACGTCCTCAGCAAGTTCGACCTTCCGCTTTCCTATGTTTTGACGCCGCCAGGCGTTCACCGTGACAAGCGTCACAATTGCCGCGGCAGTCACGAAGACTGCCTCGACGATCGACATGACCTGACCGACCCAGGCCAGAGACCCAAATTCAGCGGATTATTGGGTGACAGCTAATGCAACTCCAGTGGATTGAGGGTGACAATTCCCTCACGCCGCATGGCTGACTTCCCAGCCTTTGCAGGCGAGGAGGATGGGCCGCGGGATTGGTTTCTCGCCGTTGGAATAATAGGCCACCATGCGCCGCGAGATGCCGAGCGCCTCTGCCGTACCGGTCAGCGAGAGTCCGTGGCGCAGGCGCCAGGCAAGAAATTCGCGCGCGTCTGGATGGCGGGTGGCCGAGAGGGTTTCGAGCCAGCGGGTTTCGGCGCCGAGTTCCGCGCCGGACGGCCAGGCGACGCTGTAGCCCCATTCGCCGATTCCGGCCTTTTCGCCCGGATTCGTCACCGGAAAGAGAAGAAGCTGGAATTTTCTGCCCTCAATGCGCGGGTTTCGCTTCCGTCGCAGGTGCCTTTACAGGCGCCTGCGCCAGCGGCGGCACGGCCGGCACCGGCTGCATCGGAACCTGGATCGAATGCGGATATCGGCTGATGGCGCCGGTATAGGCATCTACTGCCACACCGAGCCCCGCGGTCGCCGCGTCGCCGATCGTCCAGTTCTCGAAATGCGCCGGTATCGTCGCCTGCGCGTCCTCATAGCCGGGCCTGGAGCATTCGACCTCCATGACCTCATGGCCACGCTGCACCTGCGCGACGGCCGGCGTGACGACCGTCCAGATTCCTTCCGCGTTTGAAAGCTCGCAGGTCGCGCCCGACACCGGCGGCGTCGAGACCGCAATATCTTGCGAGGTTCCCGTGACCACGGTGGCGCAACCTCCCAGGGAAAGCCCCGCCGTGACGATCGCGACACGCATCATTCTCATCGGACCATCCTCGCCGAACGGAGTTGGGCGTTAGCCATTCCCGGGGGTCGATCAACCTTGTTGATCCGGCCAGCCGGCTCGTCCGAAACGCGCGCCCATCCTTCTTCGTTGCGCACCGGCCTATCTGCGCCAGGGCTGCAGCAGCCTGTATCGCGGCGGCTCCGTCCGCCCCGCGCGCGCGCCCTATATGAGCCTGCGCCGCGCCGGATGCGCCGCGGATCGCTGCACGGCTGTCTTCGAGAGGTCCGTCGCCGTGGCCAGGCTCTGCAGACTGAAGGCGACTTCGCCTGTCGGCCAGCCGAGCCGGGTCAGCGCCAGGTAGAGGATATAAGCGGCCGGGCGGCGGTCGTGGCCGACCAAATCCGGCGTCGGCGAATCACCCCGACCTGGCCGTCATCGTACTCCGACGGATAACTCCACTCATCCCTTGAAGCCGGTCGCCACCAGATAGAGCTCGACGGATTCGGCGCGGCTGGCGGGCGGCTTGACGTGACGGACATCGCCGAAGCGCTGCTTGACCCGCGACAAGAGATAGGCCGCGGCACCGCCCTGGAACACCTTGCCGACAAAGGTGCCGCCGGGCTTCAGCACCTGCTCGGCCATGTCGAGGGCGGCTTCGAACAGGGCCGTGGTGCGCAGATGGTCGGTCGCGCGGTGGCCGGTGGTCGGCGCGGCCATGTCGGACAGCACCACATCGGCCTTTCCGCCCAGCGCCTGGCCAAGCCGCACGGGCGTTTCCGGATCGAGCAGGTCGGCCTGCAGGATTTCCACGCCGGCAAGCGGCGCCATCTCCAGAATATCCGTGGCGACCACGCGCCCGCCCGCGCCGGCGCGCTCCGCCGCCACTTGGCTCCAGCCGCCCGGTGCGGCGCCGAGATCGAGCACCACCGCGCCCTTCTTCAGGAAATGGAATTTGCCGTGCAGCTCCAGGAGCTTGAACGCGGCGCGGCTGCGATAGCCTTTGGCCTTGGCCTCGCGGACATAGGGATCGTTCAGCTGGCGCGCCAGCCAGCGGTTCGACGAAGCCCCGCGCCCCCTGGCCGACTTCACCTTCACGCGCAAGGCGCCGCGGCCGGAGGAACGTTCGGAACGCTTTTTCATGTCGAAGCCCATTGCACGCGCCGCACAGGCGCTCTAGGTTTATCCAAAATATATACATCGTGCGGAGGTTTGCCATGCCAGTCCAGGTCCAAATCGCAAAATGGGGCAACAGTCTGGGCTTGCGCGTGCCGCGCGACGTGGCCGCACGCATCGGCCTCAGGGTAGGCACGCGGGTGGATATCGACACGTCCGAAGACAGACGGATCATTGTCACGCGCTCGCAGCGGCGCTTCACGCTCGACGAGCTGATTGCGCAAATGACGCCGGAACGCGAACACCGGCTCGATGATGACGGGCCCGCAGGCCGGGAAATCATTTGAACGAGATTCCCGAGCGCGGAAGTCTGGTCCGGGTTCTGTTTTCGCCGCAGGCGGGCAGCGAGCAGGCGGGCCGCTGCCCGGGCATCGTTCTCACCACGGTCGATTATCACCGCCATTCGCGGTTCGCGATGGTTTGCCCCATCACCAGCCACGAGCGCGGATGGCCGATGGAAGTGAAACTGCCGCCGGGACTTGCAGTCGCCGGCGTCGTGCTTGTCGATCATTTGCGCAGCATCGACCGCGAAGCACGCAAACTGAACATCATCGGCGCGGTCCCGCCTTCCGTCCTCGATGAAATCGATGCGCGGCTGGCGCCGCTGCTCAGCCTCTGAACCCCATGGCGTAGCGGCGCAAACAGGACATCCGGCTGCCGGCGCCCTTTCTGAAGCGTGTCCGGCTCGATCTCGCGCGCGTGCCCAACAGCGATGCCTATCCCTTCTGCTTGCCTTTCCTGCGCAACGGCTTCGAGCTCGGCTTTGACGCGCCGGTCACAATCATCGTGGGCGAGAACGGCACCGGCACGCTGCTCGTCTTCCAGGAGCGCTGCCAGCGCCAGGGCTTCTTCATCTTCGACGAGCCGGAATCGGCGCTTTCTCGGACGCGCCAGCTCGAACTCCTGAAACTGCTGCGCCGCATCGACCGCGCGCGCAATGCGCAGGTGATCATGGCCACGCATGCGCCCATGCTGATGGCATGCCCCAATGCGCGGCTGCTGCATCTCGCCTGCCCCCCGAACTTGAAAGCCCCGCCCCACATGGTCTAAACACCCCCTCCCGTTGGGGGATCGTCTAACGGTAGGACAGCGGACTCTGACTCCGCCAGTCTAGGTTCGAATCCTAGTCCCCCAGCCAGCCCTAAACGCCTGTAATATCAGCGTTTTTCGCGCGTTCTCATTCGGCGCCGGGAAACGCGAAAAGGGAACGAATTGGCGCCAAAGGGTCGGGCTGGGGGAGGCGCAGGAGGACGTGTTGCATCAAAATGAGCGAAATCTGCCCTACCGGCCGGCCTCGGATTTCGCCGCGGCACCGGACTGCGGCGTGCGCAGCCTCAGCCGCTTGACGCGGCGGGGGTCGGCTTCGAGCACTGCGAACTCGAGCCCCGAAGGATGGGGAATGATCTCGCCGCGCTGGGGCAGACGTCCGAGCAGCGCCGCGACCAGCCCGCCCAGCGTGTCGATGTTCTCGTCTTCGCCTTCGGGGCGGAGATCGAGACCCGTCTGCTCGCGGAAATCGTCCAGATCGAGACGCGCGTCGGCCTCCCATCCGCCGTCCGGCAAGGTCGTCAGTTGCGGGTCCTCCGCCACGTCATGCTCGTCGTCGATATCGCCCACGATCTGTTCGACCAGATCCTCGATGGAGACGAGTCCGTCGGTTCCTCCATATTCGTCGATCACCAGCGCCAGATGCATGTGCGTCGTCTGCATCTTCAGAAGCAGGTCGAGCGCCGGCATGGAGGCGGGCACGAAGAGCAGATTGCGGCGGATCCTGGAGATCGGTACGTCGGGCAATCGCATGCTGCCGTCCTGGCCCATCTCGACCAGCGACAGCACGTCCTTGACGTGAACGAGGCCGATCGGATCGTCGAGCGTCTCGCGAAAGATCGGCAGCCGCGAATGTTGCCCGGCGCGCAGCCCTTCGATCAGCTCCTTGAGCGATGTCTGTTCCTCGACGGCGACGATGTCGGCGCGCGGCACCATCACATCGCCCACGCGAAGCTCGCCGAAATTGAGCAGATTGGCGAGCATCCGGCGTTCCTGCGGCGACAGCTCGGAACTCTGGCGATCGCTTTCCTCGATCACCTCTTCGAGGCTCTCGCGAATGCCGTTTGGCCCGTGTCCGCGGCGAATGAGATGGGCGAGCCGGTGCAGCAGTGAAGCGGCTTTGCCGTTGCCGTCTGTGGATGTGTTCCTGGGATGGGAGTCCGTCATGGGGGCGGTAAGTAATTATTCCGCGGCCGCGCGCGCAGAGGGGCTCGGCAATCCGAGTTCGTGCAGGACGGCAATCTCCAGGCGCTCCATGGCGCGGGCCTCGCGTGCGAGAACGTGATCATAACCCAGAAGATGCAAAACACCATGCACCCCGAGGTGTAGCGTATGCGCCTCCAGGGTCACGCCAGCCGTTGCGGATTCCCGCCGGGTCACACCGAGCGCGATCGCCACATCGCCCAGGTAGCCTTCCACGTTGCCGGCGGCGGGGAAAGAAAGAACGTTGGTGGCTGCGTCCTTGCCGCGAAACCGGGCATTGAGTTCGCGCAGGCGCCCGTCATGCGTCAGAAGGATCGTCAACGCGCAAGCTGCGTCGTGCTGCGCGCGGCCGCGCGCAACTGCGAGCCGCGCCGCGGTCCCGATGCGCGCCAGAGCGACGCCGGAGCTTCTCCACGCAGGTTCCTCCACCACGAGCGTTACACCGTTGCGCGCGGTCATGATTCCGTTTTGCGCCCGCGAGCCGCAGGTTCGTTTCGGGCATAGGCGCGCACGATTCGGGTGACGAGAGGATGACGCACGACATCCGTGTCGCCGAAATGGGCGACCGCCACGCCTTCTACGCCCGCAAGATACGACAGCGCCTCGTTCAGTCCGTCGGGCCGTCCTCCCGGGAGATCGCTTTGCGAAGGATCGCCGGTGACGACCATGCGCGAGTCCTCGCCGAGGCGCGTCAGAAACATTTTCACCTGTGCGGACGTGCAGTTTTGCGCCTCGTCGAGAATGACGAAGGCGCGCGCGAGCGTGCGTCCGCGCATGAAGGCGAGCGGCGCCACTTCGATCACGCCCGATTCCATCATCCGGTTGCATTGCTCGCCCAGGGATTCGAACAGTGCGTCATAGAGCGGACGCAGGTAGGGATCGATCTTCTCCTTCAGATCGCCGGGCAGAAAGCCCAGCCGTTCCCCGGCTTCCAGCGCCGGTCTCGACAGGACAAGCCGCTCGACGCGGCGCTCATGGAGCAGATGCGCGCCGAACGCGGCCGCCAGATAGGTCTTGCCGGTGCCGGCCGGTCCGACGCCAAACACCAGCGGATGTGTCCGCATCAGGTCGAGATAGGCGTTCTGTGCCGGCGAGCGCGCGCGGGTGACGCGGGACGCCGAGGTCCTGATCGATGGCGTGCCAAGCTCCGCCGCGGCAGTCTTGTCCGGCTCGTGCAGGGCAAAGCGGATCTCCGCATCGACATCCGCCAGCGCCAATTCTTCTCCGCCTTCCAGCCGCGCATAGAGCGCGCGCAGGACGGCGGTCGCGCGCTCGCGCGAGTCCGGGGCGCCTTCCACCGCCACCAGATTGCCGCGCATCGCCACGCGCACGCCGAGCCTCTGCTCGACGCGTACCAGATGCTTCTGATGGGCGCCGCCGAGCGCGGCCAGCCGCTGATTGTCGGGAAATTCGAGCGTCACCTGCTCTTTTGCGGAAGGCGCGCGGCGTGCGACGCGGGCGCTCAATGCAGCTCCACGGGCTGGCGCACGGCGCCCGCGACAAGCTCGCCCTTGAGACTGTTGGGCAGGACCTCGACGATGCGGACGTCGCGCAGCTTTCCGACGAGGGCACGCGCGCCCTCGACATGGACCGGCTGCAGCCATGGGCTGCGGCCGACGGCCTGAGCTGATTTCAATCCCGGTTTTTCGAACAGCACCGGCATCACCTTGCCCAGGCAGGATGCATTGAACGTTGCCTGCTGCGTCGCGAGCAGTTGCTGCAAGGTCGTCAGCCGCGCCGATTTTATGTCATCAGGAATTTGCTTCGGCGATGCGGCTGCGGGTGTTCCGGGCCGCGGACTGTATTTGAACGAGAACGCCTGCGCATAGACGACCTGGCGGACGAGCGCGAGCGTCGATTCGAAATCCGCGTCGGTCTCGCCGGGGAAGCCCACGATGAAATCAGACGAGAGCGCGATATCCGGACGCGCCGCGCGGACGCGCGCCGCGACTTCGAGATAATGCGCCGCCGTATGCTGGCGGTTCATGGCCGCAAGAACGCGATCGGAGCCTGACTGGACCGGCAGATGCAGACAAGGCATCAGCGCGTCGATCTCGCCATGCGCGGCGATGAGGTCCGCGTCCATGTCGCGCGGATGGCTCGTGGTGTAGCGCAACCGCGCGATCCCACCGATCTTCGCGAGCGCCCGGATGAGGCGCGCGAGAGTCCAGCTTTCGCCGTTCGATGCCGTGCCGCGATAGGCATTCACATTCTGGCCGAGCAGCGTGATTTCCTGCACGCCCTTCGAGGCCAGTTGCCGTGCCTCCGACAGCACGCGTTCGGGCGGCCGCGAAAATTCGGCGCCGCGCGTATAGGGCACCACGCAGAAGGTGCAGAACTTGTCGCAGCCCTCCTGTACGGTGAGAAATGCGGTTGGCCCGGTCGAGCCGCGCTCCTCCGGCAGGGAATCGAATTTCTCCTGCGCCGGAAACTCGGTTTCGAGCACATGGCCCGCGCCGCGCGAAATGCGCGCGATCATCTCCGGAAGCCGGTGATAGGACTGGGGGCCGACCACCATGTCCACCGCACTCTGCCGTGCAATGATCTCGTCGCCTTCGGCCTGCGCTACGCAGCCCGCCACGGCAATCAGCATCGTCGAACCGGCCTGCGCCCTCCTGTCCTTCAGCCGCTTCAGGCGGCCGAGTTCGGAATACATTTTCTCCGCCGCCTTCTCGCGGATGTGACACGTATTGAGAACGACCATGTCGGCGTCGTCCGGCTCGCTTGCCGGCATATAGCCGATCCCGCCCAGCAATTCCGAAATCCGCTCCGAATCGTATACATTCATCTGGCAGCCGAAGGTCTTCACAAACAGTTTTTTCATGCCGCGATCCCGACCTTCGCAGAGTTGCGCGGCTCTGTCTTGCGGAGGGCATTTGTTTGCGGCGGCAGTCCGGCGAGTGCCCGCGCCTGCCCGCGCCGCACCATCGCTTCCGCGGTGGTCGCGAGCTGCTTGCGGTCGCCGTCGCTGTCGATGCTGAGCGGATCGTGGAATTGCACGACGGCCTCGAAGGGGCCGAGTTTGATGGCTTCCCAGAGATGGGGAACGAGATCCATGTCTCCGTACCAGGCGATGAGCGGGCGCATGTCGCGCGCCATGGGCAAGCCGTAAAGACCGACATAGGAAATGGATACCGGCTGAACCGGAACGCGGCGGACGCGGCCTTCGGTGTCGGTTCCGAGCTCCGCTTCCACCGCGCCCATGAGCGCGCTCTTGAAAGGGCGCACGCCGTTGCCGTCGTCGGATGTCCCTTCGGGGAACAGGATCAGCGCGTCACCCTCTGCAAGCCGCTCGCGGATCAGGTTGCGTGCTTCGACCGTCTGCGACCGCTTTTCGCGCGCGATGAACACGGTTTCCTGGAGTCGCGCGAGCGTTCCGAACAAGGGCCACGTTGCGACTTCGCGTTTCGCGACGAACGCAACCCGGGCGGCGGCGGACAGCACGATGATGTCGAAATAGGAGGTGTGGTTGGCGACCATCAGCACGCCGCGCGATTGAACCGGCCGCCCGACAATGGTCACCCGAATGCCAAACAGCCGGCAGAGGAAGCGGTGGTAACGGTTGGGAAAAGTCTTGCGGCGGCGCAGCCGGAAAAGCACCGCCGTCTCCTGCCACGGAATGAGAACGAGGGTCACGAGCAGGAAGACGGACAGCAGAACCGCGGCGCGCAAGGACTGCATCAGTGACCGTGCTTCTTGGCGCCTTTCGGCACACCGTAAAGCTCCAGCCTGTGGTCGACCAGTTCGAACCCGAGTTCTTCGGCGACGCGCCGCTGGAGGCGCTCGATCTCGTCGTTGCGGAATTCGATGACGCGCCCCGATTGGACGTCGATGAGATGATCGTGATGCGCGTCCGGCACTTCCTCATAACGAGAACGGCCGTCGCGGAAATCGTGACGCTCGAGAATGCCGGCATCCTCGAAAAGCTTCACCGTCCGATAGACCGTCGCGATGGAAATGTGGGGATCGATCGCGGAGGCGCGGCGGTAGAGTTCCTCGGCGTCGGGATGATCGACGGCATCCGACAGGACGCGCGCGATCACGCGCCGCTGGTCAGTCATGCGCAAGCCCTTGTCCGCGCAGAGCTTTTCAATCCGGCTCAAAGGGTCTGTTCGTCCCGACATACAGGGAGTCTACCCGATTTCATGCCGCCTGCACACCCGTGCCGAGTCACCCGTGCCGAGTCACAGAGGCAGGGCACGTTTAAGGATGAGTGCATCGGCTGGTGAACCGTCGGCTTCCCGGTAATAGGCCGGTCTGAGGCCGACTTCGCGAAATCCCAGCCGGCCATAGAGCGCCCGGGCCGCCAGGTTCTCGATGGCAACTTCGAGAAAGAGCTCCGAGGCGCCAACCAGAACGGCGTGGGCGGCGGTTTCGCGCAGCAGCGCGCCGCCGAGCCCCCGTCGGCGCGAGCGGGGGCGGACTGCGAGCGAAAATAGCTCCGCTTCCCCGGCTGCGGAGCTGGCCAGGGTGAAACCTGCCGATCCGTCCGGTTCCGTTGCAATAAATCCGAATGTGCGAGGCTGGGCGAAGAGCTCCCCCAGAAAGCCCACGTCCCACGCCGCCGTGAAGCATTGCGCATGCAGTTTGGCGACCACGTACAGATCTTCGGGCTCGAGCGGGCGTAGATGCATGTTCAGTTGATGCCGGCAGGCAGGCGGGCGTCGGGCGGGCGCAGATAAAGCGGACGCGGAATGCAGTCCGGTTCCGGCTCGGCCGCGGCCAGACGCCCGACCCACAGGGCGTCCGGCGTGGAAATGTCCGTTTCGAGGGCGCACATGCCCTGGGCATGGCAAAACTGCGCGGCCTGCCGGCCCGCGGTGCCTGCGAATGCCACCGGCTCCTCCAGCGACGGCGCGGCATCGAGAATGGCACGCACCGCATCGGCGAAGGTCGCAATCTGAACAGGAACGACGACACATCTATTCACGACAAACGTGGCGTAGGCTTCCCCGCGTCTGGCGTCGTGCATCACGGCGGCCCGGCTCGCGCCGGTTTGCACGAGCGCCGCTTCCGCCATCGCGCGCAAACTCGTCACGCCGATCAGCGGACGCCGAAGCGCGAGGTGCAGGCCGCGCATGAAAGCGAGACCCACGCGTTGTCCGGTGAACGTGCCCGGACCGACCGTCACGGCCAGCCGGTCCAGCGAGCCGAACGCCAATCCGGCTTCCTGCATCACCTCCTGTACCATTGGCGCAATGCGTTCGGCGTGGCCGCGCTCCATCGGTTCGTAGCGGCGGGAAAGCACGGCGGCGCCGTCGAGGACGGCCGCGGAGCAGGCTCCCAGCGCCGTATCGATGGCAAGTAATTTCACGTGGCGCCCGCGGCGATCACGCGATCCGGCAGGCTTCGTCGAAAGAAAGACGCGGATTGCGCGGATAGACGCCTTCGGCATCGCCATGGCCAAGATTACAAAGGAAATTCGATTTCACGTGCGACCCGGAAAAGAACTCGCGGTCCACGCCCGCATTGTCGAAACCCGACATCGGTCCGCAATCGAGACCGAGCGCCCGCGCCGCAATGATGAAATAGCCCCCCTGCAGCGATCCGTTGCGGAATGCGGTCCGTTCCGCAAGCACCGGATCCGCGAACCAGTTTTTTGCGTCGGGTGCCTGGGGGAAGAGAAAAGGCAGACGTTCGGCGAAATCGAGGTCATAGCCGACGATGGCGGTCGCCGGAGCGGCCATGGTCTTGTCCACATTGCCTGGCGACAGATGCGGCCTCAGCCGCTCCTTGGCGGATTGCGATACGACAAACAGGATGCGCGCCGGCGAACAGTTGGCGCTGGTGGGCCCCCAGCGCATCAGATCGTAAACCGCCATCAGGAGTGCAGGACTTAGAGGCTTGTCCTGCCAGCGATTGTGCGTGCGCGCCTTGCGGAAAACCACGTCGAGCGCGTCGTCGGAAACGGCCATTGAAATCCCGAATGAGCTGAATGTCGCGTCGTCTGCTCAGATCGCTTCCACCGCATTCACTTCCGGAATATAGTGGCGCAGCATGTTTTCGATGCCATGCTTGAGCGTCAGCGTGGACGATGGGCATCCCGCGCAGGAACCGCGCAAATGGAGAAACACGATTCCCGATCCGCCGTCGAAGCCTTTGAAGATGATGTCGCCCCCGTCGCCGGCCACGGCGGGGCGCACCCGCGTATCGAGCAGTTCCTTGATCTGAGCCACGATCTCCGGATCGCCTTCGCCGAACGACGCGCTCTCGTCGGCTTCCTCGTGGGTGCCTTCGATCAGAGGCAGGCCGCGCGTGAAGTGGTCCATGATGGCGCCGAGAATCGCAGGTTTGAGATGGCGCCAATCCTCGCCCGACTTGGTGACCGAGATAAAATCGCTGCCGAAGAACACGCGGGCCACATCCGGGATTTCAAACAGCGCGCTGGCGAGCGGCGAACGCTGCGCGGCGTCGCGGTCCGGAAAATCGGCCACGGCGCTTTCGCCCATGACCTCGCGTCCGGGAAGGAATTTGAGCGTCTGCGGATTCGGCGTGGACTCGGTCTGAATGAACATGCGTCTCGTACTGATAGACTCCACAGTTACATGGCCCGCTTGCGACTGCGGATCAAGACCGGCGTCAAAAGTCGGAAGCCACGCCCTTTCGTTCCCAATCGCCGTAGCGCGTGGGTTCCGGTGCCTTGGGGCCGCCGATCTCTTTGGGGGCGGGAGCGGATCCTGACTGCGATTCGCGACGCGCGTCGGCCTCCGCTCTGGCGCGCTCGCCCGCTGCGCGGATGCGCGCGGCAATGTTTGCCGCATGCCCGTCATTTGCCATGCTGTTGCTCATGCGCTTGAAGCAGGACTGCCTTCGCATAAATGAAGCGGGGCCGCTGCCGCTCAGATAGGATGGCGGCCCGCGGAAGGCAATTCCCATGATGAACACGCTCAGGACCGGCCTGCTCATGGCGGCGCTTACGGGCCTCTTTCTGGTGGTCGGCTTCCTCCTCGGCGGCGAGGCCGGAATGCTGATCGCGTTCCTCTTCGCGGCGGGAAGCAACCTGTTCGCCTACTGGAACTCCGACAGGATGGTCTTGTCGCTCTATGGCGCCAGGCTCGTCGACGCCCAGACTGCGCCGGACCTCGTGCACCTCGTCGGCGAACTCGCCCGAAAGGCGACGCTGCCGATGCCGAAGGTCTATATCGTCGAAAATGCCCAGCCCAACGCGTTCGCGACGGGGCGCAATCCTGAGCACGCCTCGGTCTGCGTCACCACCGGACTGTTGCAGCGTGTGGATCACGAAGAATTGGCCGGTGTGCTCGCCCATGAGTTGAGCCACGTGAAGAATCGCGACACGCTGACAATGACGCTGGTAGCGACGATCGCCGGCGCGGTGGCGATGCTCGCGAATTTTGCCTTCTTCTTCGGAGGTCGCAGCCGAAATCCGCTGGGCGTCGTCGGCATTCTTCTGGTCACGCTGCTTGCTCCAATCGCCGCGGTGCTGGTGCAGATGACGATCAGCCGCGGCCGTGAGTTCGAGGCGGACCGCTGCGGAGCCGAACTCTCGGGGCGTCCGCTCTGGCTGGCCTCCGCGCTGCAGCGCATCGAGCATTCGGCCGCCGCGATCGACAATCCGGCAGCCGACGCCAATCCGGCGACCGCCCATATGTTCATCATCAATCCCTTGCATGGCGGGTTTGCCGGCCTGTTCGCCAGTCACCCCTCTACCGCGGAGCGCATCGCGCGCCTCCAGTCCATGGCCCGGCAAATGGGGCAGGAGCCGAAGAAACCCAGTCCCTGGGCATGAGCGGATCAGCCGCGACCGAGGCCCCAGGCATGGCGGCGCGGGCCGCGGCGCATCACGCGCTCAGCGCGACTCTGCGCAGAAAGCGGCCGCTCGACGCGTCGCTCGACGAGGCGATCCCGGGCCACGGGCTTTCCGACCGCGACAGCGGCTTCGCGCGCGCCATTGCCAATGAAACCATGCGCCGCTTCGGCCAGATCGATGCGCTCGTGCGCCAGTTCGTGCCGCAGGCGCCGTCGCCGCATCGCGCCGGAGCCACGATGGAGATTCTGCTCGCGGGCGCATGCGAGCTTCTTTTTCTCGACGTGCCGGCACATGCCGCCGTCGACGGCGCGAACCGACTTGCCGCAAGCGATGCAAAAACGGTGCATTTCAAGCCGCTGATCAACGCGGTGCTGCGACGCATCACGCGCGAGGGCGGGTCCGTTTTGCAGGCGCAGGACGCCCAGCGCCTGAACACGCCCGACTGGTTGTGGACACGCTGGTGCGAGGTTTACGGCGAAGAAATAACACGCGTGATCGCGCGCGTTCACGCCCGGACGCCGCCGCTCGATCTGCATTTTCGTCAAGCGGCTCCTTTTCCCTCCCCCGATTTCTTCTTTCCTCCCCCGCGCGCGGGGGAGGTGGCCCGAAGGGCCGGAGGGGGAAGTGATGACATCGGAGTCCCCCCTCCGCCTCGCTTCGCTCGGCACCTCCCCCGCGCGCGAGGGAGGAAAGACATGCCGGAGAGGAACGAAGAGATCAGTGACAGAACTAATCTGCCCGGCGACGTTGTGAGGCTCGCGCACGCGGGCAGAATCGAATCTTTGCCCGGTTTTGCCGAGGGCGAGTTCTGGGTGCAGGACTTTGCGGCGTCCCTGCCGGCGTGCCTGTTCGGCGACGTGCGCGGACGGCGCGTGATCGATCTTTGTGCCGCACCTGGCGGCAAGACGGCACAGCTTGCTGCGGGCGGTGCCGAGGTGATAGCCGTCGAACGCGACGAAAACCGCGCGGCGCGTCTGGTCGAAAATCTCAAGCGTCTGCGCCTCGACGCCAATCTCGTGATCCGCGATGCGCGCGATTTTATGCCGGATGCGCCCGCGAGCCATGTCGTGCTCGATGCACCTTGCAGTTCGACCGGCACGATCCGGCGCCATCCGGAGCTTCCCTGGATCAAACAAGCCGGTGACGTCGCGGCTTGCGCCGATGCGGCCGCCGAACTGCTCGACGCGGCCGCGCAGATGGTCGCCCCGGGCGGGTTGCTCGTTTTTGCCGTCTGTTCGCTCGAGCCGGAGGAAGGCCCCGAGCAGATTGCTTATTTCCTGCGGCGCCATGGCGACTTCCGGCGCGCGCAAATTCGGCCGGATGAACTGTTCGACCTCATCGAATGCATCAGTCCGGATGGCGACCTGCGCACACTGCCCTGCCATCTGGCGGATCAGGGCGGCATGGATGGATTCTATGCCGCCCGGCTCATCCGGTCATGACAGGCGGCCGAGCGCGTAGGCCACAGCGAGATAGATCTTTCCGGTGTCGGCGCCCAGGATCGCGGAGGTGAGCAGGCCGTTTCCGTCACCTTCGCGCGCGCGCGCGAGCAAGGCTTCGAATTCAAAGAGGTAAGCGTCGGCCGCCTCACGAAAAGCGAGATTTTCCCGGTAAGCGGCACAAATGCGATCGACGCTCGTCGCATCGATCGATTCGGCAGCGCGGCGGGCGAACAGCGACCTGTCGCCTTCCAGATAGCGGCGCCATTCCTCTTCCGCGGGAGGCGCCTCGCTGGCGATGGCCTGCAGATCGATGGCCATGTCCGCCAGCGCCGTCTGAAGTGCGCCGAGCGCCGCCGCAGCCGCGGGGTGCAGCGATTTGTCGGTTTGCGAATTCCCCGCCGCGGAAAGGAGCGCACGCATTTCCCAGGCTTTGGCTTCCGGCGGCTTCCGTTTGGGCCGCTGCGCCGGCCGCTGGGTTAGCCGACGCGCAAGCCCGATCAGACCCTCGCTCTCGGTCTCGCCGGAGACGCGGCCGTCCGGCTCGGCAGAAAAGAGTCTTTCGCCGCGTGGACTGACGCGCGCGTGAACGGTCGACAGCATGCGTGCCGAGAGATCCAGTATCTCCTCGCTTTCGGCGCGCAGCGTGTCGCGCACGCGTTGCGCCTCCTGCCGCGCAACGTCCGGCAACGCGACGAGGTGGCGTTCGAGTTCTTCGGCCGTGCTTGCGAGCGCCAGCTTCATCTCGTTGGCCCGCGCGCCGATCTCCTCTGCCATTTTCACAAGCCGATCGCCCTGCGCCATCGCTTCGCCGACGAGCTCCCTGGCGCCGTTTCTTGTCTGCATGGCTGTTTCGGCGATCAGCGTCTGGGCGCCGACGCCGGAATCGTGAAGGGACGCAACAAGCTTCGCCAATTCTGCCTGCGCGGCGCTGCTCGCCCCGCGCAACAGCTCCAGTTCGCGGCCAAGAGCCGAAGTCAGTTGCGAGGTGCGCGCCGCCGCGCCGGTCATGAGCGACGCCAGGCGGCGGTCGTTATCCTCCGCGACCGTGCCGAATTCTTGCGCCTGGCCGGCCAGATTCGTGACCGCCGTCTCGAAGGATTGGTGCTGCGCCGCAATCGCGGCCTCGAAGTTCTGGCTCTCCTGCTTCAGCCGCTGCAGCAGCTCTCCCATTGCGGTCCGGTGGCGCTCCTGCCGGCCGAGAATGAATTCGGCGCGCGCCATCGCCGCATCGGCAACCGATTCGATCCGCTTCGCCTGCGTGTCGAGTTCGAGCGCCGCCGCGTGGGGCGCTTCCGCCGCGCCCTGCGCCGCTGTCCGAAAATTCGCCGCCTGCACGTCCAGCGACTGTCCTGCGTTCTTGAGCGCGGCTTCCGCCGATTCGATAACGGCTTTGAGCTGCGCGGCGCGGCCGGCGACCGTTTCGCTGGCGCGCAGGGCGGTGTCGCCGAGCGAATCGGCGATGGCCCCGATCCGCTCGCGTTCCTGAAACAGCTTCGCAGCCGCTGTTTCGGCCCTCACGTCGACGCGCGCGGCGGCTTCGTCGAGCGCGGCGATCTGGTTGCCGAGCACGCCCTCGAGTGCGCGCAGCCGCGCGAATGCGCCGTCCAGCCCGCTATTCAGCGCGTCGAGTTCACGGCGCACGGAACGCGCGACCCGGGCCGAGGCGCGGGCGGCCGTGTCGTCCATGGCAAACAGCAGGTCCGTGGCCTCGGACAGGGTCTCGGCCGCCGCCGCGAATGCCTGGCCACGCGTAAATGCCCAGGCGGTGGCAAAGATCAGCGCCGGCGGAACGAGCAGCGCGAAGGCCACAAGCACGGATTCCTGCGCGTCGAGGCGAAACAATCCGCCGGGTCCGAAATAACCCCAGCCATAGGCGATGCCGCTCCCGACCCAGAAGGCGCCCAGCAAAAACGCGAAACCGAGCGGCAGCCACGACTTGGACTGAGCGCGGACAGGGCCGGCCACGCGCGTGGGCGCCAGCGGTTCCGCTGGTTGCTGCGGAAACGTGATCGCCTGTTTTCCTTCGGAACGGATCATCGCACCCTCGACACCGACACCCCGTGCACATTAGCGCTGCTGCTGCCAAACCGCGAGAACCGTTCCGGCGAATTCAGGGGTTCATCCACATGGACGCCAATCGGCCCAGCCGTACGGCACAGGGCGCCGCGATGCGTCGGGCGGCCCACCAGCTGCTCGATCGCCCGTTGGTGTTCGAATATGCGCTGGCGCTCAGGATCATTGGAAGCGACGCCGAAACCGAACTGCGGCACGGGCGGGACTGGCACGGCTTTGCCACCCCCGGGGTTGCGGGCCTTCATCGTCGCCCGCTCGTGCGTGGCCGAGGACGCCCTTGCTGAAGCCCTTGCGCACGCAGATCTGCGATCTTGATGCGCCGGCGCTCAATGCGCGCTATTTTGCCGGCCGGAACGACGGGCTGCGGATCCGCGGCGGAGGACATTGTCTCCACGCCCGGCTGTAGCACATGAGCGAGAGGGGATATGCATGTCGATGCTCATCATTGCGGCGCTGGTCTTTCTGGCGATCCATCTCTTGATCGCAGGCACGCCCGTTCGCGATGTAATTACGTCTACGATCGGCGAGCGCGCCTATCTGGGACTGTTCTCGCTGCTGTCGCTGGGCGTGATCGTCTGGCTCGCCATGTCCTACAACGCCGCGCCGGCTGGCGGGTCCGATCCGCTGTTGTACGATGCAGGCCCCGGCATAAAACATCTTGGCATTCCCGTCGTCGCGCTTGCCTTTCTGCTCGGCGTGCAGGGTCTGCTCATGCGCAATCCCACACGGGTTCAGGTGGGCGGTGCGATGGCCGCGGATGCAGATACCGTCCATGGCGTGCTGCGCATCACGCGCCATCCGTTCCTCTGGGGTGTCGTCATCTGGTCGGCGTTTCATCTTGCCGCCAATGGCGACGAGGCCTCCGTGATCTTCTTCGGAACGTTTTTCCTGCTTGCCCTGTTCGGTACCGCGTCCATCGACGCCAGGCGCAGGCGCAAGATGGGCGCGGCCTGGGAAGGGTTTGCGGCGAAGACATCCAATGTGCCCTTCGCGGCAGCGATCGCCGGCCGCAACAGGCTCAATCTCGGCGAAAGCTTCGGCTGGCGATTCTGGGTGGCGGCGCTGCTGTTCCTCGCCATTCTTTTCACCCACTATCACCTGTTCGGCGTCTCGCCCTTCCCCGGCGGCTGGGTGCCGTTTTGAGGACGTGAACTGTTCGATGAGCCGGTGGATGTCATCGGTCCTGATTGTCTGAAAGCCCTGGTACGAGCTTCGGGCAATGTTAACGCGCTTTTGATCGGGGTCATTTATGGGGATGTTTTCTGCGAGGTTCCCATGGCTCTTCCAGCAGCGCAGCAGCCGGTCGATCTGGATCATCTTGCCCGGTACACGGGCGGAGAGGCGAAGCTCAACGCGGAGGTGCTCGGCCTGTTCGTGCGCCAATGCGCGGAGTCGCTGACGCAGCTGCAAGCGCTCCGGAATGCGCCGGAGCCCAAAATCTGGCGTGACACGCTGCACACGCTCAAAGGCTCCGCCTTGGGCATTGGCGCCTTCGCGCTGGCGAAGGAACTCGCCGCGGCCGAATCGATCGATCCGGAAACGGCGCCCGCCGAGGCCGCCACAGCGCTCGAGATCCTCGATCGCGGCCGCGGTCTTGTGAACGGCTTCGTGGCAGCCTATCTGGCCCGGTAGGGCCCCCGGAACGGCTGAGCGTTTCGCCTGTTTTGCCATGGTTGCGGGGGTACTTTCGCCCACCTATAAGCCCGCGGGCTTCAAAAACAGCAGTTTACGTAAATGGCAATCGAGACGGACGTTGCGATCCTTGGCGCAGGACCTGTCGGCCTGTTCGCGGTGTTCGAACTCGGCCTGCTCGACCTCAAGGCCGAGCTCGTCGATATTCTCGACCGCCCCGGCGGGCAGTGCACCGAGCTTTATCCCGAGAAGCCCATCTACGACATTCCGGGCCTTCCCATCGTCAGCGGACAGGAGCTGACGGACCGCCTTCTCGAACAGATCAAGCCGTTCCATGCCGGCTTTCATCTCGGCCAGATGGCGAGCGGTCTCCAACGCCGGGACGATGGGCGCTGGAAATTGTCGACCGATGCCGGGACGGAGATCGTCGCGCCTGTTGTTGTCATCGCCGCCGGCGCAGGCAGCTTCGTGCCCAAACGGCCGCCCATCGCCGGAATCGATGCCTATGAAGGCAAGAGCGTTCATTACGCCGTGCGGAAGATGGAGGCGTTCCGGGACAGGCACGTCGTCATCGCCGGCGGCGGCGATTCGGCACTGGACTGGACGATCAATCTCGCGCCGATCGCGAAAAGCCTTACCCTCGTGCACCATCGCGACGGCTTTCGCGCCGCGCAGCACAGCGTCAACCGCATGCGCGAGCTCGCGGCGGAAGGAAAGATCGCCTTCCATGTCGCCAGCGTGAAGGCGCTGCTTGGCGCCGACGGCCAGCTCGAGTCGGTTACGCTCTCGGGCGCCGACCGGAAGGAATGGTCGCATGCCTGCGACACCTTCCTTCCCTTCTTCGGTCTGACGATCAAACTGGGACCGATTGCCGAATTCGGCTTGAACCTGCATGAAAATCTCGTGCCCGTGGATACGGCGCGGTTCGAGAGCGAGACGCCGGGCATTTTCGCGATCGGCGACGTCGCGGGTTACCCCGGCAAGCTGAAGCTCATTCTTTGCGGCTTTCACGAAGCGGCGCTGATGGCGCAGGCCGCGTTCCACATCTGCCGGCCGAACGAAAAGTTGCGCTTCCAGTATACGACGTCGTCGTCGAGCCTGCAGAAGAAACTCGGTGTGGCATGAAGATCGTAGCAACGGACCGCAACGGCAAGGAGCACGTGCTCGAAGGCCGCAACGACTGGAGCGTGATGGAAATGCTGCGCGACGCGGGTCTGCCGGTCGCAGCCGAATGCGGCGGCGCCTGCGCCTGCGCGACCTGCCATGTCTATGTCGAGGAAAGCTGGTACGCGAAGCTTCCGCCCCCCTCCGCGGCGGAGATCGACATGCTCGACATGGCTCTGGCGGTCGAACCCAATTCGCGCCTGTCCTGTCAGATCGTGTGCAGACCGGAGCTGGATGGAATCAGGGTCACGATTGCGCCGGAGTAACAGGACGCCGGCCGCGATTCACACATACCAGACCACAAGGAATGTCGTAACCATCACCGCAGTAATGGCCCACATCGTCCAGGGGAGGGGCCATGAATTGAGCGACACTTGTTCCCGCGGATTGAACGCTCGCCGCTGCGGGCGTCTCGGGGCGCGCCTGATGTTGAAATTGAGCTGGCTCATCGGTCACCTGGAAATCGGGGCCGCTCCACTGCGGCTTGATCCCCGAACAGCAATGGGCGGGCCAACAATCGGTGGTTCAAATTGAAACAGCCGGAATGCTGACGCCCACCCGTTGACGTTGGCCGGCCGCGCCGATCATTTCTCCTGACCGCGGTCGTTTTCGAACGGGACGCCTATGGTGGGAATGCCGCGCGCAACCGCTGAATACAATCGGCGCAGGGCGCTCTCGGCCGGCGCCGTCCTCCTGCTGCATCTGGCTCTGCTGGCAACTTTTCTTGTGGCGAGCCGGGTGAGCATGCGTCTTCCGAACGCGCTCCGGGAACTGGAATTCACGTTCGCGGAGCCCGCCCGAAATCCGCGGCCGCTGCCGTCAGCGGCGCTTCAGCCGAGGTTCCTGAAACCCGTAGCGACGGCTGTCATTGCGCCGCCTGCGTTGTCATTCGTTCCCCAATCCGGCGCCGCCGCACCGGCGCCCGGCGCGATTCCGGGGATCGGACGCGCGCTTTTCGGATGCGATCCCGCGAAACTCGATCTGTTGTCCCCGGAAACCCGCGCGGCATGCGCACGCCTGCCGCTTGTCAAGCCACGCGAACAGAGCGTACGCCTCGGCCCACCACCCGATCCCAACTCGCCCTTCACCAGGGAGATCGAGGAACGATTCCACGAGGCGGTGCCAATCAACCGGCCCTGTGCGCTCGACAGCTACAACGATACTTTGGGCCTGCCGTGCTTCAGCTTCGATCACCAGGCGCCACAGCTGCCGCAGCGATGATTGCCCCCCAAAGCGACGCGCTTGCAGAAAAGGGGACCGGTAGTTATATGGTGGATTTGGCACCAGACGGAACCTTAGGCATGCATCACGACCTGAAAATTATCCAGATTGGAAACTCGTTGGGGGTGGTACTGCCGAGTGAGTTGATCGCTACCCTGAAAGTTGAAAAGGGCGATACGGTCACGGCGACACTGGAGCGGAACGGCTTTTACGTCACGCCCTGCGATCCCGCTGTCGAACGGCAGGTCGAGGTCGGTCGCGAATTCATGCGCGAGTATCGCGACACGCTTCGGGCTCTGGCAAAATGAGCGAGCCTGTCTGGCTCGCAAAGCGCGCCCTCGAACTCCTTCACAATGAATGCATCGCCGAACAGGGCGGCGCGGACGGCTTGCGCGACGAGGGGCTGTTCGAGTCTGCGCTGGCACGACCGCAGAATCTGTTCGCTTACGAGAACGTGGATGATCCGGCCCGTCTGGCGGCCGCCTACGCGTTTGGGCTGGCCAAGAATCACGCCTTTGTGGACGGGAACAAGCGGATTGCATTTATTGCCGCCGGCCTTTTTCTTCGCATGAACGGGCTTCGACTTGTTGCCGACCAGGCTGAGTCCACTGATGTCATGCTCTCCGTTGCGTCGGGATCGCTTTCCGAGGTCGAGCTCGCGGACTGGATCCGCAGAAACATGACGGCCACCTGACCGCGGCGTCAGCGGCCCAGTTCGCGCATTGCCGTGTCGAGGCCGGCGAGCGTCAGCGGGTACATGCGATTGGATAATATCTGCCGGATCAGTCCGACGGACGGCGTATATTCCCAATGCTGCTCGCTCACCGGATTGAGCCACACGACGTGCCCGTAGATCTGCGCTACCCGGTCGAGCCAGACGGCGCCTGCTTCCTCGTTCCAGTGCTCCACCGAACCGCCGGGATAGGTGATTTCATATGGGCTCATCGTCGCATCGCCCACGAAGACCACCTTGTAGTCGTGCGGAAACTTGTGCAGCACGTCCCAGGTGGGCACGATCTCGTTGTGGCGGCGGTGATTGTCCTTCCAGACTCCCTCATAGAGGCAGTTGTGAAAGTAGAAGAATTCCATGTGCTTGAACGCGCTCTTTGCCGCGCTGAACAGCTCCTCGCAGGGCCGGATACGCGCATCCATCGAACCGCCGATGTCGAAGAACAGCAGCACCTTGACCAGATTGTGCCGCTCCGGCACCAGCTTCAGGTCGAGATAGCCCTTGCTGGCCGATTCCCGGATCGTGCCGGGCAGGTCGAGCTCGACCTCCGCGCCGGTGCGCGCCCATTTGCGCAAGCGGCGCAGCGCCACCTTGATGTTGCGCGTGCCGAGTTCGACGGTGTCGTCGAGATTCCTGTATTCGCGGCGGTCCCACACTTTCACGGCGCGGCCGTGCCGGCTCTTGTTCTGGCCGATGCGCACGCCCTCGGGATTGTAGCCCATCGCGCCGAACGGCGAGGTTCCCGCGGTGCCGATCATCTTCGAGCCGCCCTCGTGGCGCTTCTTCTGTTCTTCGAGGCGCTGCTTCAGCGTTTCCATGAGCTTTTCCCAGCCGCCCAGGGATTCGATGAGCTTCTTTTCCTCCTCGGTGAGAAATTTTTCGCTCAGCACCCGCAGCCAGTCTTCGGGCAGTTGCGCGATTCCATTTGCCTCGAGAGTCTGCAGCCCCTTGAACACATGCGCGAACACGCGGTCGAACCTGTCCAGATTGCGTTCGTCCTTCACCAGCGCGGCGCGCGAAAGATAGTAGAAATCGTCGACCTTCAACTCGATCACGTCTTTCGACAGCGCATCCATCAGCGCAAGATATTCCTTGAGCGTGACCGGCACTTTCGCCGTGCGAAGCTCGTCGAAGAACTGGAAGAACATCCCGGCCCCGTCCCTCCTTTTACGGCGTCTTGCCGATCCCGCGCCGGGCCGCGGCGTAAACCGCGTGCAGAAAGCCCATCTCGTCGGGCACGTCGCGCGGCTCGGCAAATTCGATGGTTGTTTCGACGGCCCAGTTCCCGATCGCCGCGCCGGTGAACAGCACGCGGTAATGCAGATCTTCGAGCTTTGCCGTTTCGTAGGTGCGCGCGTAGGCGACGAGCGGCGGCGTGCCCGGGGCGACCGTGATATTTCCTTCCGCGACGGGCTTGCCCCCCGTGCCTTCCTGCTCGGCAAAGTCGCCGTCGAGCGATTGCTTCGCATCATAGGCGCCATGCAGCGGAATGAGCTTGATCGTTCCATAGACGCCGTCGAGCGCGCCATAGGCGCAGAAGCCGACGCCGGCCTGCGGATCGGATTCCCCCACCGCATCGCGCTCGAACGCGCCGATCTTCGCCGGGCAGACGAACCCCGACGCCACATGCACTTTCGCGCCGTCTTTCCCATCCGCAAACGTATCCCCCGCCACGGTCTGCGCGACAGCGGGCAACGTTGCGAACAACAGGCTCAGGACAATCGCGAGAACTTCCGGCCGAGGATCATTGGTTTCACGTTTGATGCACCACGGAGACACGGAGGTCACGGAGGATCGGGCTCGCATCATAGCACAAAACGGCGCAGGCCGTCCTTTAGACTCACACTGTTGAAGTTCATGAGTAGTCCAACCTTGCACCGGCTCAGCCGAAGATACGTCAGCATCTGAGCTTCGTGAATGGGCATCAGGCGTTCGACCGCCTTGATTTCGATGATGAGTTCACCCTCCACGACTATGTCCATTCGATAACCACAATCGAGCTTTACAGTCTTGTAGATGATCGGCAACGGCCGTTGGCGATCATAGGCAATTCCAGCCTCCTTCAGATCGTGACAAAGACACTCTTCATAGGCCGACTCGAGCAAGCCCGGGCCGAGTTGTCTGTGCACGTCGATCGCGATGGCGATTATACGGTCGCTCAGCGCGCTATCGTGCGAAAGAACCACATCTTCCTCCGAGCGATGTGCAGATATTTAGTCGCGCGCTCGTGCGCAGTTCTTCCAACTCCGTGATCTCCGTGCCTCCGTGGTGAACTCTGGCTTTCATCCTCTGGCCTCGCGGCGGGCGAGGAAGGCCAGGCGCTCGAAGAGATGGACGTCCTGCTCGTTCTTGAGGAGGGCACCGTGCAGCGGGGGAATGAGCTTCGTCGGGTCCCGCTCGCGCAGCGATTCGGGCGGGATGTCCTCGTTGAGCAGGAGCTTGAGCCAGTCGAGCAGCTCGGAGGTGGACGGCTTCTTCTTCAGCCCGGGCACCTCGCGAAGCCGGTAGAAGACATTCAGCGCCTCCGATACCAGCTTCTGCTTGATGCAAGGGAAATGCACATCGACGATCCGCTGCATCGTCTCGCGCTCGGGGAACTTGATGTAGTGAAAGAAACAGCGGCGCAGGAAGGCGTCGGGCAACTCCTTCTCGTTGTTGGAGGTGATCATCACGATCGGCCGCCGCGCCGCCTTGATCGTCTCGCCCGTTTCGTAGACGAAGAATTCCATGCGGTCGAGTTCGAGCAGGAGATCGTTGGGGAATTCGATGTCGGCCTTGTCGATCTCGTCAATGAGCAGCACCGCGCGCTCGGCCATGTCGAAGGCATCCCAGAGCTTGCCGCGCTTGATGTAATTCTTCACGTCCTTTACCCGCGCATCGCCGAGCTGGGAATCGCGCAGCCGCGTCACCGCGTCGTATTCGTAAAGACCCTGCTGCGCCTTGGTGGTGGACTTGACGTGCCAGGTGATGAGCGGCGCCTTGAGCGCGTCGGCCACCTCATAGGCCAACTGCGTCTTGCCCGTGCCGGGCTCGCCCTTGATCAGCAGCGGCCGTTCGAGCGTGATGGACGCGTTGACCGCGATGCGCAGATCGTCGGTCGCAATGTAACGGTCGGTGCCTTCGAAATGCCGGGCGGCCATGGGGTTCTCGAAATCGGCGATAGCGATGGATCGAACCTATAATACATTGTCATTCCCGCGCAAGCGGGAACCCCGTGCCGCGTGTCGACGCGGCAAGAGACTCCTCTGCGCGCGCCGACGCGCGCTTGCCGGGTTCCCGCTTGCGCGGGAATGACAAAAGTTGTTGCTTGGCTTTATGGAGCTCACGAGGAGGGGAATGCGATCATGTCATGGCATCTGAGGTTCATCATCGCCGTCGTTGCCGCCGGCACGATCGGCATGTTCACCGACTGGCTGTTCATGGGCGTTCTGTTTCACGACCGCTACAGCCGCTATCCGGAAGTGTGGTGGCCCGGGCTTCGGGACAGGAAAGGCGATACGCGCGCGATCCTGATATCGAGCGCGCTCGGCTATCTGACGGCGCTTGGCGTGGTCGCGCTCTGCATACACGGACATGCCGACAGTCTCCCGCGCGCGCTGTTCCTGGCTTTCCTTGCCTGGCTTGCCGGGCCACTTGTCATGCAGCTCACCAACGGCTTCTGGATCAAGACCGATCCGCTGATCACCGCCGCGCACAGCGCCGGCTGGCTCGTCCGCTTCCTGCTTGCCGGCCTCGCCGCCGGCCTCCTGCTTGCATAGGAATGCACCACGGAGACACGGAGCTCACGGAGGAGAGTCTTGCGCGCAAGGCGCGCGATGTTTTTCCTCCGTGACCTCCGTGTCTCCGTGGTGAGTTCTTCAAATCTCGTCGCCGCGAAACTTCGATACAAACCGGACAAACTGTCCCAATAATTTGTCTCCATCGTCTCCCCCGACACTTTCGGGGGAAGACCATGGCGATCGCGCATGTCTACACAGTCGCGTTCCAGGGCATCGAGGCGCGCGAGGTGGACGTGCAGGTCCATATCGCGCGCGGCCATCCCACCTTCACCATCGTCGGTCTCGCCGACAAGGCGGTCGGCGAAAGCCGCGAGCGCGTGCATGCCGCGATGTCGGCGATCGGGCTCGCGCTGCCGCCCGACCGCATCATCGTCAATCTGGCGCCCGCCGATCTGCCCAAGGAAGGAAGTCATTACGACCTGCCGATCGCGCTCGGCATTCTCGCCGCCATGGGCGTGCTGCCGGTGCGCGAGATGGCAGGCTATGTGGCGCTGGGCGAATTGTCGCTCGATGCCACGCTCACCCCCGTCGCGGGCGTGTTGCCTGCCGCGCTTGCCGCCTCCGAAGCCGGCCGCGGCCTCATCTGTCCCGCCGCGAGCGGCTCCGAGGCCGCCTGGGCCGGCAAGATCGAGATCATCGCCGCGCCCTCGCTGATCGCGCTCGTCAATCACATCAAGGGCGCGCAGGTGCTGCGCGCGCCGGTGCCGAAGGTCGCCGAGGAAACCGGCACGATCCCCGACCTCAAGGACGTGAAGGGCCAGGAGACGGCCAAGCGCGCGCTCGAAATCGCGGCGGCGGGTGGTCATAACATGCTGATGATCGGGCCACCGGGCGCCGGAAAATCGATGCTGGCCTCGCGCCTGCCCGGCCTTCTGCCGCCGCTCGACGCGCGCGAGGCGCTGGAAATTTCCATGATCCAGTCGCTGGCGGGCGAATTGCGCGACGGCGCGATCTCGCGGCGCCGGCCCTTTCGCGCGCCGCATCATTCGGCCTCCATGCCGGCGCTGGTGGGCGGCGGCGTGCGCGTCAAACCGGGCGAGGTCTCACTTGCTCACAACGGAGTCCTGTTTCTGGATGAGCTTCCCGAATTCCAGCGCGGAGTGCTGGATTCGCTCCGGCAGCCGGTCGAATCGGGCGAAGCCGTCGTCGCCCGCGCCAACGCGCATGTGCGCTACCCGGCGCGCTTCCAGCTCGTGGCGGCGATGAACCCCTGCCGCTGCGGCTATCTCGCCGATGCGGGCCAGGCCTGCGGCCGCGCGCCCAAATGCGGCGCGGATTATCAGGGCCGGCTCTCCGGTCCGCTGCTCGACCGCATCGACATTCACGTCGAAGTGGCCAGCGTCAGCGCGCAGGATTTGGCGCTGCCGCCGCCCGCAGAAGGCACCGCGGCCGTGGCGGAGCGCGTGGCGCAGGCGCGCGACATCCAGCGGCGGCGCTACGACGGACTGAGCCCGCGCACCAATGCGGAAGTGGAAGGCGAACTGCTCGACCAGGTCGCCACACCAGAACCCGGCGGCGCCAAACTCCTCGCCGAAGCCGCCTCCGCCATGCGCCTCACCGCACGCGGCTATCACCGCGTGCTCAAGGTCGCCCGCACCATCGCCGATTTGGCCGGCAGCCCGACCGTCGCCCGCATCCACATCGCGGAGGCACTGTCGTATAGGCGCATGGTGCATGTGCGGTGATTCGCCTTACTAAACACGCGCGCGAAGCGATAAATGTGAGGCGCATCGCCTTCGAGTGGATCGAGGTGGCGCTTGCAGCGCCTGACCGTGTCGATGCTGATCCGCACCACCCCGAACGATCGCGTTCGTACAAGAGGATACAAGCATTCGGCGGGCGGATACTGAGGGTGGTGCACCGGCGCGATGGTCCGGATATGATCGTCACTACTGTCCATTTCGACAGAGGAGCCAGGCTATGATGAAGACGAGCTATGACCCGGAGGCGGATGCGATGTTCGTCTGGTTCGGCCCGGAGGGCGGAAGTTCGGCACGTACCGAGGAAGTGGCCCCGGGCGTCATGCTGGATTTCGACGAGGATGGCCGAGTCATCGGCATCGAGGTGCTCGACGTCCGCCAACGCATGAAGGGGTCCAAGGCCGCCGCCTGACTGGCCGATCTGCCGTGTTGGGAATTGCAAGTCTGACCCCGTTTTTGTGCCGAAGGAGACGCTGGCGTTCGATCCGAAAGACAAGATGCCCCAGCCCTGCCATCGTTGGTGCAACTGGGAAGATGCCAGCGACAACGTTCCCCTTCGCTGCTATGTTGCGCGCGAAACTCGCGGAGGAACGTTGGTCCTGGTGCCAACTTCCCGTTTCCCGTATTCTCCGGTTCACACACTCATGACTTGGCCTCGCGGAGCGCACGGAGTTCGGACATGAAGGCCGTCGCCACGTCGCCGGCTTCGGCCGCTTCATCGTCGGATACATCGAGGCCGTGGGCTGCGCGGTTCATCGTCCCGAGAGCGTCACGGAAACGGTCGATACTGGATGGAGCCATACCGAGTTTTTGAAGCTCGGCCAACGTCGAGGCGAGCCCGAGCGGGCGTTCTTTCTCCTCCTCCGCGCAGTTCAAGAGCAGGCGGATCTCGCGCTCCACATCGATGCGCAGCTTGACGAGCGACAGAAGCGGGAGTTCCTGCGCGAATTCTGCGACGCTTGGCAGGGCGGTCCGAAGAGGCTCCGGCAGGGCAGACGAAATCCGATATTCCGCAACACCCATGGGCTTTGTTGAATCCCGGAGTGTGTACTCGACGATGAGGTCATTCTTGCCCTTGCAAAGGATGATACCGATGCTGGGTGCGTCCGTGCCGGAGCTGGTCATCCACCGCCGACAGGTAGAAGTTCATTTTCCCTGCGAGTTCGGGCTTGAACTCCTCGATCTTGAGTTCGACGATGACAAAGCAACGCAAGCGAAGATGATAAAACAGGAGATCGATATAATAGTCCTGGCCGCCGACTTCGAGATGGTACTGACTGCCCACGAACGCGAAACCCTTGCCGAGTTCCAGAATCAGCGAACGCAAATGTTCGAGCAGTCCGCGCTCGAGGTCACGTTCGGACATTTCCGGTCCCAATGCGAGAAACTCGAAGCTGTAGGGATCTTTCAGCAGCTCCTGGGCAAGATCAGACTGCGGCGCGGGCACCGTGCGGGCGAAATTGGTCAGGGCTTTTCCCTGCCGGCGGAAGAGTTCGCTTTCGATCTGGTGGGTGAGAACGCTGCGGCTCCACCCATATTCGGTCGCGTGGCGCGCGTACCACAGGCGCTCGGCAGGATCCTTGACCGTCTCGATGAGTTTGACGGTGTGACCCCACGGCAATCGTGCAACAACCCGTTGCACGATTTTCTCCTCCGGGAACGCCTCGGCAAAGGCCCGCATATATTTCAGATTGCGGGGTGACAGTCCCGTCATGTCGGGGAAATCGCGTCGCAGGTCGGCGGCCAGCCGATCAATGACGCGCGCACCCCAGCCTTCGCTGCGCTGACGCTAGAGGATGTCGCGTCCGATGCTCCAATAAAGCAGGATCAGCTCCTGATTGACGGCAACAGCCGCTCTCAGGCGGGCTGTCCGTATGCGATCCTTCAGTTCGGCCAGGAGGGAGGCGTAGCCATCGTCTTGCGGAGCGGAGAAAGGATCGGTCATGGCAGGCGATTTAGCAGATCAATCCGGCCGGTAAAATTCCGGGACGCCACACATATTATAGAAGCGGTTGCTGATCAGGGTCGCGAGTTGGGTTTGCGCCCCGGCGCGCGCCTTGCGATGGGGCGCCCGGGAAGGCGTTCGAGACCGGCGACGAACTCTGGGGTGGCGAGCGGCCGGCCGGTGGTCTCCGAGCGGCGGACGGCGGCGAAGCGGTCTTCGTCGGCCGCGTCCGGCGCCAGCGGCTTCGCGAAGTCGCCGACGCGTTCGCGCACGGGCTTTACCGTGACGAGACCATCGTCGCGGCCTGGGCTCGGACGCTCGACCATGGCCGGTCCTCGGCGCGCGCAACCAGGCGCGCCCGCACGGGGTTGAGCGATACAGTGCGCACGGCCGTGACGAAGTGCGCGTCGTCCATCGGCACGGACGCGAAGCGGTTCTGAAAGAGGTGGCCGGTCCAGCGCCCCCGGGGCATCGATGAAATTCGTGCAGCGCCGATGCGCCTCGCCGATGGCGCGCGCCAAGCCCGCCTCCTCGCGCGGAACCGCGACGAGATGCACATGGTTCGGCATCAGGCCGTAAGCCCACACTTCCATGCGCGCCTTTTCCACCTGCTCGCTCAGAAGATCGCGATTGATGTCCTGATCGCCCGTTGCCTGAGATTTCGTGCCGCCGCGACAGCTCGCAGATCCCGTTCACCTCCCGGCTCCTGCCCGCCCTCGCGCGAGACCTGTCGCTCCATTGGCGCCGCATGGGGCGAGAGATCGAGCCAGACATGGCGCGCAACCAGACATGGCGCGCAATGAGAGCCGAGCGCAGGTCGGCTATTCATTTTGCAGACCGTTGTGGTTGACAGTGAGACCTATTTGGTCTAGAGAGCCGGTCCTGACACCAGCGGGAAGGCTCTCATGACCACATCCGCATACACCGTCGGCCCCGGGAAGCCGCCGCTCCATTCGAGCATTCAGAAGGGTAAATCCGGCAATCCGGGTGGACGGCCCGGGGCGGCGAAACAGCTGAAGCAGCGCTTCCACCGGGCCCTGCGCGAGGCGCTGGAGAAGACGTCGCAAGCGCTGGAAGCGGCGCGGCCCGCCGACATGCTTGCCGCCAGGGCCCGGCAGTTCACACCGGACGCCGTGGCGGGACGCAGCCCGGCGCAGCGTCTGCTCCTGTCGCTTCAAGAGCGCGATGCCGGCGAGAAGGAGGACCGGGTCACCCGGCTGATCGAGTCCGAGCACGGCGTGGCGCCGTCCTTCGAAGAGTGCCCGAAAGGCGGATCGTCGGAGGGAGGTCGGACCGCCCCATTCTCCCTGAGTGAGGGAGAATCTCAGGGAGAAAATCAGCAACGCGTTGTGGAAATCCTGAAAATCCTCAATGAAAAAGCCTCCGCGCCGAAAGAACAGGGAAAAGCCAGGGAAATCGCCGACGGGGCGCCCGCCGGTGAGGCACTCGAGCCGGCGCGATCCCGCAGGCAGCGGGCGATGCGGGGGCAGGGCTGCGTCGAAACATGCGCAGGAGGCGATGGCAGCGCGTTCCATGGCAGGCGGTTGGGTCGAGGATACGATCCTCGCGCCGGATCCCGGCGAACGCGATCCCCGGCACCCGCAGCGAATCCGGACCTACGAGGCGATTGCGTCTTTCGGGGCCGTATCCCGAGAGTCAAATGCGGCGCGGATTATCAGATCCGGCTCTCCGGCCCGCTGCTCGATCGCATCGGCGCATGTGCGGTGATACGATTCTGCCAGCCGACGTGTGTGTGTCGATACTTTAAGCAATTGACAATAAAATTGCTGGTAGGTCTTCAACCAGCAAGGAGACGCAGCATAAACGCTCTCCGGAGGCGCCGATGCCGCTGGTCCTGATCATCGACGACGACGCGCAAATGCGTGCGACCATGCGTCGAATCCTCACCTCTGCCGGACACCGGGTGGTCGAAGCCGCAGATGGGCGCGAGGGCCTGGCCGCATTCCAGTCACATGCGCCGGATGTCGTGGTCACCGACCTCGTGATGCCCGAAAAAGAAGGCATCGAGACGATCATCGAGTTGCGTCGTGCCAACCACCGGACCCGAATTCTCGCGGTTTCCGGAAGCCTGGTCCGCGGTGATCTCAATTTCCTGGCGATGGCCGGGGAACTCGGCGCCGACCTCGTATTGGAGAAGCCATTTCGCGCCGCGCAGCTGCAAGAGGCGGTAAACAGCCTTGCCGCTGCGGCCCGGCCGGATTGAATTGCCCGCCAGAATCCTGCACCACGCGCTTCTGTATTTCGGGGCGGCCCCGCAAGGCGCAACGAAACGGCGACGGATGCGCGTATCGAGCCTCCAGATGCTCGCCTGACCCCGCCGGGCGCCGTGCGCCCGCGACAGCCGTGCGACACATGAGGCTATGCCGCGAGCTCGGCGGCCCCGTCAAGAATCTCGCGCAGCGCACAAGCCAGTTCGTCCTGACGGTAGGGTTTGCTAAGCAGTTTGTCCTTTGAGCCAAGCCACCCGCCGCTATCCACCCTCTCCCCCGGAAATCCCGACGTAAACAGCACCTTGAGCGCCGGCTTGTGCGCGCGTGCTTTCCGGGCCAGGTCGGCGCCGTTGATCTCACCGGGCATCACGATGTCGGTGAACATGAGGTCCACGCTCTCGGTCCCGAGAATGGCAAGAGCCGCCACCCCACTCTCCGCTTCGAGCACCCTATAACCAAGAGCGCAGAGTTGTTTGACGACGACCCGGCGCAGCTTTTCATTGTCCTCAACCACAAGGATGCGTTCGGTTCCGCCTTTTGCAGGCTGCGGTGCCATCGGGCGAACTTTCTCGTCGGCGGTCAGTTCGCGCGGCAGATACAGGCGGAAACATGTGCCTTTCCCCGGTTCGCTGTACACGTTTATATGACCGCCCGACTGTTTCATGAATCCGTAGACCATGCTCAGGCCCAATCCGCTGCCTTTGCCGGCTTCCTTGGTGGTGAAGAACGGGTCGAAAATATTCGGCAGGACCTCGGCAGGAATGCCCGTGCCCGTGTCGCAAATCTCGATGCGCATGTAGTCGCCCACGCTCACATCCGCGTGCTGGGCCGCGTACACGGCATCCAGATGCATGTTGGCGGTTCCGACGATCAGCTTTCCTCCATTTGGCATCGCATCGCGGGCATTGGTCGCGAGATTGACGATGGCCGCCTCAAGCTGAACCGGATCGACCCGAATTGGCCAGGCTTCGCCTGCAAGCTTGAGATCGATCTGTATGGCCTCCCCCAGCGTCCGGCGCAGAAGCGCTGCGATACCGGATACGAGCGTGTTGGCGTCGGTGGTTTCGGGACGCAGAGGCTGACGCCTGGCGAAGGCAAGAAGCCGTCGGGTCAAATCCGAGCCGCGCACGGCGCTTGCAAGCGCGTCGTCCAGAAGTTCGCGACTCTCGCCATCCTCGCCGAGACGACCGCTCAACAAGTCGAGATTGCCGATGACTATTCCGAGAAGGTTGTTGAAATCGTGCGCCATTCCGCCCGTCAGATTGCCGATCGCCTCCATTTTTTGTGCCTGGAGAAGCTGGCGCTCCACGGACCTGGTCTGGGTAACGTCTTCGAGTGCATAAACGAGGGCACGCAACCGGCCGTCGGTGTGAAAGACCGGTGCCGACGAAAAGCTGATGTCGAGGAGCTTGCCGGCGCGATCCCGGAGATGGACGGCAATGCCGGCCAGACGCTGCCCCCCAAGCGCGCGTTCGAAATATTCATTGGTCGCCGCCTTGCCGTTTTTCGGAAGCAGGTCCGTGTAGCTGCGCCCCGCCATCTCGGCAGCTCGATATCCAAAACTGGCCTCGGCCGCCTCGTTCCACATCAGCACGGTTGAATCGGGTGAGGCGACAAGAATCGGGAACGGAGCCGCATCAAATGTGGCTTGAAGCAAATCGGTCGAATCGCGCACGCTGTCCTCACTGCGCCGCCGCTGTTCGCTCTCCTCCCGAAGTTCGATGTTGGCCCTGCTCAATTCCGCGGTGCGCTCGGAAACCAGAGCTTCGACAGTTGTTCGGCGCGTCCGTTCGCGCTGGATGTACGCTGCGAGAAATGCCGTGAGGAGCAGGCCGGCGACCAGCAACGTCCACGGGCTTTCGGAACGCAGATCCGCGATCGTTTCAGGCGAAAAGCGGGAGACAAGAGTCCAGTGCCGCCCCAGGATTTCAAAACCGCGGCTGAAAGCTGCCCCGGTAACCCCGGCCTGGGGTTCCGCGCCTATCCTGAATTTGCTCGCAACCGGATCATAGAATGCAGCTGGCTGCGCTTGCCCGTGCGACGTGTCGTTATCGATCAAGAAATCGATGCGCTCTATGATTCGCGGCGTTCCCCGAATTGCTGCGGCCAGCACCGTGTCCAGCCGAAAGCGCCCCACCGCCATACCGCGAAACGCGGCACGGCGCTCTTGTATCGTTCTCGGCAGGGCGAGCCCCGAGTAGACCGGCCAATAGACCTGGTACCCCTCGGCCGAGTCGGCGACCGTGAACAGGCGTACGATCGGTGTCGCGAAGGGTCGCCCCGTATCGCGGGCGCGCATCGCTGTGGGGCGCCGCAGCGCCTGCGAAAACAGATCGAAGCCCAGTGGTACAGGCTCGCCTTCGAACGTTTCCTCGTAGAGGACCGGCAGATATCCAGACCGCGCCGCCGCCGTTGCAAATCGATCGGTGGCGGCAGAGCGCTCGACAAGCGCGTAGCCGGGGAGACCCGATCGGCGTACGCTGTCGACGAAGCTTTCGCGGTCTTTGCCTGCGACGTAAGGAGCCCAGTCGAGCGCAGTGATGGCGTCGCCCGGATCGTGGCCGAGTTTCGCTACGCGATGAAAGGCGACCAAGTCGAAAGTGTTGTCTGCAGCGACGTGCACAGCGAGCGTCTTTACCGAATCCGCGGATAGCAGAATCTTTCGTTCGAGATCGCGAACCCGCCACTCGACCCTGAGTTCCAGAATGCTTGTGACACGTGCATCGTCCGCACCCCGGGCAATCGCGAATACGGCGAACGAGACGGCAAGACCGAGTGCCCCGACGGCCAGTGTAGGCCACCATCGCGCATGCAAAAGTCTCTTTGAAGCCTGTCGGCGAGCCGACGTTTGCAAGAACACGTCCCCTCGATTCGTCGCAAGTGTAGCCCGTGTGGTCACCTGCCAAGACTTAACCGGACATGATTAACTTTCATTGAACGGAGGTTGATTCATTGCCGGTGCAGCTCGCGCCGGATCGTGTCGAACCCGATCCCCGACATTCGTCAACGGAATCAAACCGTCAGATGCGATGCAGCAGCATGAGAATCAGGATGATGATGAGGATGGTTCCGATGCAGCCGATGCCTTGGTGGCCGTAGCCATAGCCATAGCCGCCGAAGCGCCCGCTGAAGCCACCGGCGAGAAAGATGATCAGGATGATGATCAGTATGAGTCCAACCGACATGGCCGCTCGCCTCCCGCTGTCCGGTTGCACAAAATCGTGCCGACCGGCCCGATAAGCAACGCAGACCTTCGCGGCCGGTTGCTGGCCGCCGGTCAGCCGCCCTCAGGAGGGCCAACCGCCGTCCGGCGATGACGAGCCCTGCCCTAACAGACAAAAACGCGCCGGCCGGGCCGGCGCGTCTCCTTTGCGTCTTTTTGCTAATGCTTCCGCAACCGGTCAGAGGCATCGTCGATGCGCTCCCGGGCTGCGTCGGCCACTTTTCCGGCAGCGTCCTTGATGTGGCCCTTCGCCTTGTCGAACTCCCCCTCGGCACGCAGTCGGTCATTTCCCATGACCCTGCCAGCTGTTTGCTTGATGCTGCCTTTTGCTTTGTCGGCGTTGCCTTCGATTCTGTTCTTGTCCACTGGATTGCCTGTGATCTGGATTGCTGAACGTGAAACGAAATTCCCCTCGCCCGGTTCCTTCGGCGAAGGGAGGAGCGGCGGGAGACATTAAAGGAGGGGAAGAACCGCGAGTCGCGCCGGATTATCTCAGGCCTGGTCGCATCCTTATCGATGCGAAGTTTCCAAACACGCAACTCGCCGGTTCTTGCGTAAAGAGAACGTCCGGTGCAGGCGCACGTTCCCTCGATCTGGGCCGACACGGAACCTTCATCCGGGCTCTCCTTTCGATTTCCGCGCTCCCCGGAAACCGTGATATTCAGCCGGAGCCATCGAGGGGAACGCCATGCCGAAACTCGCAGCGATCTTTGTTGCCATCGTGAGTTTGATGTCCGCTCCGGCCGCCGTCGCGGCCGGAAAAATCACGGTCTTTGCGGCGGCCAGCCTTACCAACGCGTTGCGGGCTGCCGACGCCGCGTACACGAAGCGGACGGGTATCGCAGTCTTGGAATCCTTCGCCTCCTCATCAACATTGGCGCGGCAGATCGAGGCGGGCGCGCCGGCAGCAGTATTCATCTCCGCCGACACGAAGTGGATGGATTATCTGGCGGGGAAGGGACTGATCGCCACGCAAACGCCGTTGCTGGGCAATGGGCTGGCGCTGATCGCACCGGCCGATGCGCCGGTCTCCGCCCGAGGCATCAACGCCGGGTTCAACTGGCTGAAACTGCTCGGACCCGACGGGCGGCTGGCGGTCGGGGATCCGGATCATGTGCCGGCCGGCATCTATGCGAAGGAAGCCTTGCAGCACCTCGGCGTCTGGAACGAGCTTGAGCCGCGGCTCGCCCGCGCGGAGGACGTTCGTGGTGCGCTGGCTCTGGTGGAGCGCGGCGATGCACCGCTCGGCATCGTCTATGTCACGGACGCGCGCGTCAGTGCGAAGGTGAAGATCGTGGGCGTGTTTCCGCCCGCAAGTCATTCGCCGATCGTCTATCCGGCTGCAATCGTGAAGGGAAACGATTTGCCGCCCGTCCGGAATTACTTCCGCTTCCTGCAGGGTGCCCAGGCCCGCGCGGACTTTGTCCGCTTCGGTTTCGCCAAGCCGTGACGACGTCTCTGCTTACCGCTGCAGAAAGCGAAGCTTTGCTTCTCAGCGTGCGCGTCGCGACGGTCGCGGTCCTCTGCGCATTGCCGTTCGCACTCGGCGCCGCCGTGCTTCTGACCCGTTATTCCTTCGTTGGGCGTTCGCTCGCGGAAGCCATATTCCACCTGCCGCTGGCACTGCCGCCCGTGGTCGTCGGCTATCTTCTGCTCATCACCCTGGGCACGCGCGAGCCGCTCGGGGCCTGGCTGAACGCCCATCTGGGCATCCGCTTCGCGTTCAGCTGGACGGGCGCCGCTCTCGCTTCCGGTCTCATCACTTTTCCGTTCCAGTATCGTGCGATCCGCCTTGCCCTTCAGGCGCACGACGCGCGGCTTTCGGAAGCGGCGGCGACGCTTGGCGCGGGCGCGCTCGACCGCTTCGTCAATCTCACTCTGCCGCTCGCCCTGCCGGGAGTCATCGCAGGGCTGATAACAGCTTTCGCGGCCGCGCTTGGCGAGTTCGGCGCGATCATCACCTTCGTCTCCAACATCCCCGGCGAGACGCGCACGCTGCCGCTGGCCATCTACAGCGCTCTGCAGGAGCCCGGCGGGGAAGCGGAAGCGGCGCGGCTTGCGGCTCTTTCCGTCACCCTGGCGCTTGCAGGCGTCATGCTTGCCGGACTCGCCGACCGGCGGCTGCGGGCGGCGCTTCATTCGTGACCATCGAGATCGCGCTTCGGCACCGCCTTGGCCGGTTTTTGCTCGATGCCGCGTTCCAGGCGCGTGGACAGGGTGTGACAGCGCTGTTCGGTGCGTCGGGCGCTGGCAAGACTACGCTCGTAAATGCCATCGCCGGACTGCTTCGCCCACAAGAGGGACGCATTCTGCTCGATGGCGAAGTCGTACTGGACACGTCCGCAGGCGTGTTCGTTCCGGCGCCTTTGCGCCGTACGGGATATGTGTTCCAGGACGCGCGGCTGTTCCCGCATCTGAGCGTGCAAAACAACCTGCGTTTCGGCTGGCGCCGTGCTTCCACCCGGATGGCGCAGGCTGGATTTGACGAGATCGTCGATCTGCTCGGCCTTGCGCCGCTGCTGACACGCAGGCCCAACCGGCTGTCGGGCGGCGAGAAAAGCCGGGTGGCGCTCGGCCGCGCCCTTCTTGCGTCTCCGCGGCTGCTGCTGCTCGACGAGCCGCTGGCCGCGCTCGATGCGGCGCGCAAGGCCGAGATTTTTCCCTACCTCGAGCGATTGCGCGACCAGGCGCGCCTGCCGATGTTCTACGTCACCCATTCCACCGACGAGCTGTCGCGGCTCGCCGATGACGTGATCGTATTACGCGACGGACGCGTGGCCGCGCAGGGCAGCGTTTTCGATCTTCTCTCGGATCCGGAACTCGGCGCGCTGGTGCCTGCGCATGGGGCCATATTCCCGGCCCGGATCGCGGAGCATCGCCAGGACGGCCTGACCGCGCTTGCCTTCGACGGAGGCAGTCTGCTGGTGCCACGGATCACACGCCCGACGGGAACTGACTTGCGCGTGCGCGTGAACGCGGACGACGTAATGTTGGCGCGCAAGGCGCCTGAGGAGATAAGTGCCAACAACGTGCTCCCCACGGACGTGCTTTCAGTGCATGCCGGCCCGGTCGAGGCCGATATCCGCCTGCGCTGCGGCAATGTGCGCTTCGTCTCGCGCATCACATCGGCTTCGCTCCGCCGCCTGGGGCTTGAGCCCGGACAGCGGGTCTTCGCGATTATCAAATCCGTCACCATCGATCCGCAGCTGGGGCGGACGGGGAACGGCCGCTGACCTTCATGCCGTGTTGCAGAACCGCGGGGGCCTTGTCATCTTATATCCGACAGAAGCCCGGGAGCGTGTCGATGCCTCTCGTTTCCTACGCCGATCTTCCTCACGCTCCGCAGGAGGTGCGCGAGGCCTTCGCCCGACTGCCGCGCAAGCTCAACATCATGAAGATGCTGGCCAACGCGCCCGCGTCCTTCGTGCCGTGCATGCGGCTCGGCGGCGCCATTCTCGGCCGCCAGAAGCTCAAACCCGCCTTTAGGGAACTGGTCATTCTGCTGGTGTCGCAACTGGAGGGCGGAGCTTACGAGTGGGTGCAGCATGTGCCGATTGCGGAAGCCGAAGGTTGCCGCAAGGAACAGGTCGCGGCCATCGAAAACGGCAGACTCGATGACGACAGCTTCGACGACTGCCAGAAAGCGTTGCTGCGCTTTGCGGGCGAAGTGATCGAGAACGTCCGTGCGCAGGAAGAAACGGTAAAGGCGGCGGCCCGCTATTTCTCGCCGCAGGAGCTCGTGGAAATCATCCTGACCTGCGGCTTCTACATGATGCTGAGCCGGCTCACCGAGACCACGCGCGTGGATATGGACACGCCCTCTGGCACCGCCGTCGTGGAAGAACTCGCCCGCCTGCGGTGAGAGCTGCCAAAAAAATAGGTTAAATCTTCTGCCGGAAGACGAACCGCGCCGAGACGGTGAAGTTGAATATCAGTCCCACCAGCGTGCCCGCCACGATCGCAACAAGCGGATCGCCGAGCGGTGCGCGGGCAAAAGTCACGAGCAGGAAATAGACTGTAAAATTCGCCGCCGCGCCGAGGCTGTTACCGACAAGGAAGGCAAACCATTCGCGCGCCAGACCGCGCGTCGCGGCGCGGTCGCGGAAGGTGAGCATGCGATTGCCCCACCAGGTGAACGTCACCGCGATCAGAAAGGCCGCGAACCAGCCGCTGTATTTGTCCAGCCCGGCCAGATGCAGCGCGAGGTACAGCGCCATCCAGTTGACCAGAAATCCGCCCGTTCCGACGAGGGCGAAACGCAGGAAGCGGATTTCGTGGAGGCGTTTCACGCGCGCCGCAAGAAGGTTCATGGCAGTCTGAGATCTCCGGGTCCGGGCATGCGCAGATAGGCCGTGCGCTTCAGTTCCCAGCGGCCGCGGGTGACGGTGTCCAGAATGAGGCCGCTCGCCAGCGCAAGAAAGCCGAGCAGCATCAGCGCCGTCGCGAGCACCGCGGAAGGCAGGCGCGGCACCAGGCCGGTGCGGAAATAGTCGATCACGACCGGCGTACCGACCGCCAGCGAGCCCAGCGCGAGCAGAACAAAAAGGCCGGAAAAAAATACCAGCGGCCGCTCCTCGCGCACGAGGCCGGCGATGGTGAAGAGAATACGAAAGCCGTCGCCCCAGGTGCTCAGCTTGCTGGCCGAACCCGCAGGCCGCTCCTTGTAATTCGTATCGACCTCGATCATCGGCATCAGAAGGCGGACGGCGTGTACGGTCAGTTCGGTTTCGACGCCGAATCCTTCGGCCGTGAACGGAAAGGATTTCACAAAGCGGCGCGACAGAATCCGATAGCCCGACAGCAGATCGCCGAGCCTGACCTGGAACATCAGCGCGGTCAGGCCGGTGAGCAGCCTGTTGCCCAGCACGTGGCCCGCGCGGTAGGCGTGCTCGCCGACGGCGATGCGCCGGCCCGAGACGATGTCGTAGCCGCCCTCCACCAGCGTGCGCACCAGTCTGGGCGCAGCGGATGCATCGTACGTATCGTCGCCGTCCACGAGCACATAGATGTCGGCTTCGACATCGGCAAACATCCGGCGCACCACATTGCCCTTTCCACGCCTCTGTTCATGGCGGACGATGGCGCCGGCTTCGCGCGCGCGTTCGGCCGTGCGGTCGGGCGAGGCGTTGTCATAGACATAGATGCTTGCCGAAGGCAGCGCGGCGCGGAAGTCGCGCACCACGGCGCCCACGGCGGCTTCCTCGTTGTAGCAGGGCACCAGGACGGCGATGCGCGGCGGCGTGTCGTTCATGGGAATCCGGTCTCAAGGCGTGCGAGCGGGCAGAAGCGGTAGGGCCCGCCAAGATTCGTGACGATATTTCGGCATTCGGGCTCGCGCATGGCAAGCCCATAGACGGCAAGGGCATCGCGGCTGCGCATAATTTCGCCGGCATCGGCGATCACGAAGAGGTCGCCGCGAAACGCGTCGACCCTTTTGCGGGTCTCGGCCGTCAGGCGCGAGCCGTCCTGCGGCTGGATCAGCCAGCCGTCGATGCGCAGAATGGGAATCTGCGGCGGCAGCGATGCCACGAGATAGCCGAGCGGCGCCTCTCCCGTCATCAGCAGCATGGTGTGGTCCGGATGGGGGATCGGCGGAATCGACGCCTGCACATAGGGATCGGTCGGAGGCGCCCGTGGCGGTGCGAGCGCCTTTGTGGACGCCTGTACCCAAAGCAGGATCACGGCGGCCGTCAGCATGCGCGCGCGGGCCGATATTGGCCAGAGGCCGATTGCGGCCACGATCAGCAGCGGGGACAGCATTTCGAGCAGGACGATGTAGCGATAGATCGCGAACATCCTGAGCCACGCCACATAAGACACTGCGGCGAAGGCAAAGAGCGCAGCCGCCACCTCCGGTGCGATCAGCGTGTTCCGGCGCCGGCGCGCGAGGAGCCACAAGGGTATTGTTGCGATCGCGAGCACATAGGCCACGCCGACGCGAATATCGACGAAAGGAAGATCGTCCGCGACGCGCCAGTCGATCGAGAAAAGTAGCGGAAACAGCAGCTGATGCTGCAGGCTGCGCGGAATGAAGCGCATGTCGCGGTAAGGGGCGGCCAGCGCCAGCGGCGAGTGGAAGAACTGGTTGAAATAGGGAAAGACCGGATTGCCGGTCAGCCGCGCCATTTCCGCCATCCAGAAGCCGTCGAACAGCGCGAAACCCGCGATACCGCCGAGCGCGCCGGCTGCGAGCCGGGTACTCCGGTGGCGCCAACCGCCCGGCAGGACCACAAGGGCTGCGGCGAAGCCGAGGGCAAACGGTGCTTCGGGAAGTTTCAGTCCCACCGCGCTGCCGACCAGCAGACCGGCGCCCGCCGCGAGCGACGCCGCCTGCAGGAGATTTCCGGCGCCCAGCCTTTCGCGCTGCGTGATGATCAGCGCAAGCCCCGACAGCACGAACAGGCTCATCACATTGTCATAGTAGGTCGCGCCCGCGAGATAGAGGGTGAGGCTGCCCAGCATCGAAAGAAGCGCGAGAATCGCTGCGATCAGCCGCGCAGGCTCAGCCCGTATCAGCGAGCGGCAGAGAAAATAAAGCGGGATGACGCTCCCGCCCTGCACCGCGCCAAGAATGCCGAGCGCAAGCCACGCCTGGACATGGGTCGCCAGCAGATAAAAGGGCGTGTCGAGCAGGGGATTGTAGTAGGTTGCCTGGTGGGCGACCGCGACGTCGAAGCCGAGCCGGCCGTGCAGGAAGGCGTAAGGCACGTACCAGTGGTAGTTGCGAAAATCCCAGGACGTGTCTTTCCCACGCGCCACCACCAGGGCCGCCCAGCCGAGCACGATGGCGCCGAGAAACCCGAATTCTGCAGCCACAAGCCGCGAGCTCCTGACGGGCGCCCGGACGGAAGGCGGGAAGTGAGCGACGAATCGGGAGGGCGGATGCGAAGTCAGCATGAGCGCAGTCTGATACTTCCTGGCCGGGCGATAGCACAACGCCGGAAGGCCGGTACGTCCTATGAAAGGGCGCGCAGCGGGGCGGGGGCGTCGGTTCTGTCCGCAGAGGGGTCGGCAATGCAGACCTTCAGCGGCAGGTTGGAAAGAAACTGTTCGGTACAACTGCGCCAGGAACGGCTGACGGCGAAAGAGCGCGCCGCAGCGCGGGGAATTTCCAGCGCCCTCAGGCAGGCCCGGCCCAGATCCTCGTCGAGCGCGGCGACGGGTGCGTCCCCGATCACATCGCGGGGCCCCAGGACCGGAAAGGCCGCGACCGGCACGCCGCAGGCCAGCGCCTCCAGCATGACGAGGCCGAACGTGTCGGTCAGGCTCGGGAACACGAACACGTCGCTGGCCGCGTAACAACGCACCAGGTCCTCGCCCGATTTGGGACCGAGAAACTGCACCGCCGGATAGAGGCGCGACAGGCTCGCGCGCGCCGGCCCGTCGCCGATCACCACTTTTGTACCCGGAAGATCGAGCCTGAGGAAAGCCTCCACATTCTTCTCGACGGCAATGCGGCCGACGTAAAGCCAGACGGGCCGCGGGAACGGCAGCGACGCGTCCGCGATCGGCCGGAACTGCTTGACGTCCACGCCGCGGGTCCAGATGCGCACGTTGCGGAACCCGTTCGTTTCCAGCTCCTGCTTCAACGAAGGCGTGGCCACCATCACCGTCGCCGCATGCCGGTGAAACCAGCGCAGGAAGTGATAGACGAGGGCTTTCGGTATGAAGGGGAAACGCGCATTCACATACTCGGGAAAGCGCGTGTGGAATGAAGTGGTGAACGGCAGGCCCCGGGTGCGGCAGATCGCGCGCGCGCTCAACCCGATCGTCCCTTCGGTCGCGATGTGGATCGCGTCGGGCGCGAATTCGTCGATGAGGCGTTCGAGGCCTTTGCGCGGGAACAGCGCGAGACGGATTTCCGGATAGGTGGGAAGGGGCACGGTCATGCGGCCCTGCGGGGTTGCGTAGCGCACCACGAAACCCAGGATTTCCAGATCCCGGCCGAGCGTCTCGAGCGTGCGCACCACCCCGTTGACCTGCGGCGCCCAGGCGTCGGTGAAGATCAGGAGCCTGCGGCTGCGCGCCGCCTCGGCGGGCGTATCCTGCACGGTGAGCGCCGTGCCCTCCGTCACGCAGTTCGCCTCAGGCGGGAACGGCAAGCCCGTCGGAGGCCGCGCCTGCGGCGAGGGGCGCGCGTGCGGAGGCAGCGGAAGCCCAGCTGACGATCTCCAGATTCCCGCGCATATCTTCGACGAGCGCAGTGCAGCTTTCAACCCAGTCGCCATCGTTGACATAAAGGATGCCGTCGATCGTCTTGATTGCGGCGTGATGAATATGACCGCATATTACGCCGTCGAAGCCCCGGGCCCGCACTTCGCGGGCAACCGCGGTCTCGAAGCGGCAGATATATTCGACCGCATTCTTCACGGTCTGCTTCAGATAGGACGACAGCGACCAGTATCCCAGCCCCAGCCGCCGCCGTATGACGTGGCAGACGTCGCTCAGACGCAGCGCCAGCGTGTAGGCACCGTCGCCCAGATGGGCGAGCCATTTGGCATAGGCGATCACCGAATCGAACCGGTCTCCATGGATCACCAGCATGCGGCGGCCATCCGCCGTTTCATGCACGGCCTCTTCCATGAGTTCAACGCCGGCGATCACCCGGCCGCAATAGGGCCTTAAGACCTCATCATGGTTTCCCGGCACGTAGATGACGCGGGTTCCCGCGTCGATCTTGTGCAGCAGCGCCTCGACCACGCGGTCGTGCGCCTCGGGCCAGTACCAGCGCCGGCGCAGGCGCCAGCCGTCGACGATGTCGCCGATCAGGAACAGCGTCTCGCAGCTGTTGCGGGCGAGAAAGTCGGCGAGCAGTTCGGCCTTGCAGCCGCGCGTGCCCAGATGCACGTCGGAAATGAAGATGGCGCGATGGCGCCATTGGCTGCGAACCGGTTCGCGTGTCGCGCTCCGGGCGGGCAAGCGGCGCGCGAAACTTCTCGTCCACGCAGTCCCGGGAAGGCGGGGTTTGCTGTCCCCGGACCAGGCGAGTTCGGTCATCGCATCCTTTTGATTCGCCGCGCGAATCACCACGCATGCTCCCCCGCGACTGCGTTGCCCCTATTTCGCGACAATCGTGTTGCGGTGCCGTTATGGTTTCGTGAATACTCCGGCGGCGCCCCTGCTGAATATTGCGATGCAGTCAATATGTGGCGCGCGAAAATTTATAACTCTCAATATCTATTAGTCATGGACCCACGCGGGCGATCAAAACTCTATTGCACCGCAGCATAAGCCTTGCCATACTTCCCCCGTGCGGCGTTGCAGTTCTGCGGTGCCGCTGCCCTTCCTGGGCGTTTCCTCCCTGAACTTGGCCGCACCTCTGGTGCGGCCTTTTTTTATTCGGCGGCAAGCCTTGAGGCGGCAGATTGTGCCTGGCGGCCGGTGAGGGCGATCAGGTCGCGCAGGGCAAGACCGATGCGGCGGCGCACATCGTCGAAGCGGGGGCCGCGTTCCACGCGCTCTTCGTCGAGATAGAGCGCCCGGTTGATTTCGATCTGCAGCGCATGCGCGCCCGTACCGGGCCGGCCGTAGAGCTGGGTGGTGTGACCGCCGGCATAGGGCGCATTGCGCGCGACGCGGAAGCCCTGCGCTGCGAAGGCACATTCTGCCGCATAGGTGACCTGCGGGGCGGCGGCCAGTCCCAACCGGTCGCCGAGCACCACGTCGGGCGCGGCGGCGCACGAGGGCATGGAATGACAATCGACCAGGATCGCCACGCCGAAGCGCGCCCGGGTTTCGTCCACGAGCCGCTCGACCCGGGCATGATAGGGCCGGTAGAAGCGCTGGATGCGATCCTCCGCTTCGTGCGGGGTCAGCTTCTCGCGGTAGATTTCGACACCCTCGCGCACCACCCGCGGAATGATGCCGAGGCCCGCATGCACCCTCGGGCTCGAGCGATCGACCGCGAAGGGCAGGGCGCCGTCGAACATGGCCGCGTCGAGCTCGCCCGGCGCGCGGTTCGCGTCGAGATAGGCACGCGGGAAACGCGCCAGCACCAACGGCGCCCCGAAAGCCACCACGGCCCCGAACAATTCGTCGACGAAGGCGTCTTCCGAGCGCCGCAGGCTGATGGGGTTCAGCCGGCTCCGCTCGATGAAACTGGCGGGGTAGAGCCGGCCCGAATGGGGCGAGGCGAACACGAAAGGCACGCTCTGCCGTGCGGGCCGGATCACGCGCACCGGCTCGGCGCGCAGCGTGTCGAGAACGCGATCCGGATCGTTACGGCGGACGGCCGGGCTTCTCATGGGCTAGCGCCTCTCTCCCTCGCGGACGTCGGATAGCGTCACTGGACCACCAACTGCCCCCGCAGGGCAAGCCGCAGCGCCAACACAAGAGTGTGGGCGCATTTACGGCGCGCGTGATATAGGATTAACTCGGTCGAGGGAAAGTCATGGCGCGCATTCTCCTGGCTGAAGACGATGAATCGCTGCGCCGATTTCTGGCGTCGGCGCTCATCAAGGCTGGCCACGACGTGACGGATTTCGGCGATGGCGAGCAGGCCTGCGCGTGCCTTGCCCCGGGGCGCTTCGATCTGCTTCTCACCGACATCGTGATGCCCGGGCTCGACGGCATCGAGCTGGCCAAGCGCGCCGCCGACATGGACGAGCGGCTGAAGATCATGTTCATCACGGGCTTCGCGGCGGTGGCGCTGCATCCCTCCGCCAACGCGCCCAAGCGCGCCAAGGTTCTCTCCAAGCCCTTCCATCTGCGCGAGATCGTCCAGGAAATCGACCGCATGATCGCGTGAGTTCGCCCCCTCCGCCCCTTCGGGGCACCCCCATGCTGCGCACGGGGGAGGAAAGTTGCTGGCGGGTAAATAAGTAACCACAGGCTTTCCTTCGCCGCCCCTATTTTTCCTCACCCGCGCTTCGCGCTTTCCTCCCCCGCCGAAGGTGGGGGTGCCGAGCCCCCCCCCCGGTCCGCGCGTAGCGCGGCCGCAGGACAGGCTCCGCGAGGTAGGGGGAAGTGTTGCATCGACATGTGTGGAGTCCGCTCTCAAGCTGCGGCGGGTCAAGAGATATACTCCGTCCGCCGGAGCCTTGCCTGCCTGCGCGAAGCCGAAGCTTCGCTTCGGCGAAGGCAGGGCGCAGGCGGGGTAATTGCTCACCCCCCCCTGTGACGAGTTGACTCGGGCTGCTTGAAGGGGATTCCGCGGCAGGCGCGAATCTGACTCAAAGTCGGTGTGAGTTTGCCGCCCGATCTTGCTTCTCTGGAGAGCGCCGCAAAGGACGCGCT
>DATAWY010000078.1:0-47281 GCA_036266955.1 Rhizomicrobium sp. | reverse complement strand
GCCGCTTCGCCCTGAGCCTGGTGCGCGCCAACAAAACCAAAGGCAGCGTCAAAACCCGCCGCAAAGCCGCAGGCTGGAACCCCCAGCTGCTCCTGCAAATCCTCCAGCTCAAGTGACGTTAACCTGGATTCCCTGCCGTGTGGCGCCGGTGACAGCGTTCAGGGGAGTGGCGGATAAGGATTTAGCGGGACAGCTGTGTTTCCTGCCGCCGGGATACGCTGCCCAAGGGCACCGGTATCCGTCGAGCTGTTTGGGAGAGATTTACCGTTATCCCGCTGCCCGATTTGCCGCCGTCCTATGTCAGCGACTCTTAATCTTGCATGAAACTTGGCAGCGGTCGCCAGCGGAGGAATTCCGTGACATGAGCAGTATTCCCTCACTCGGGCAAAATCCGTACGGCGCCGGGCGCGGACGAAGTCTGGCAGGTTCGGCCGTCACAATTGCTCCGCGGGCGAGCTCTTCTCCATGTCGTTCAAGCACGGATACAAACCTTCGCCTGCCTGGAAATCGGGAATTTCATGATCCCGGTGATGCCGACGTGCGAGCGGCCGAATGCAACCGCGAGTTCCCCGATCCTTGTCGAGGGTTCCGACGAGCCTGTCCTCCCGCAAACGCCAGCGCCTGGATTTCCTCGTCCGACGGATTGTCCGGGAAATCACAAACCCGGAGGACCTCGTGACCGTGACTTTCGAGTTCGAAGCCGCACCCGGCCGAGGCTGTCAAGCAGAAGCTTCATGCGGCATCGATGAAAGGCTCGACACGCTCCCGACCGACGAGCCTGGGCGCGAAGGCGAGGCAGGCCCGGATATCGTCGGCCTCAAGTCAGGGATAGGCTTCCAGAATCGCCTCGGGGTTGTCGCCTGCGGCAAGCATGCCGAGAAGGTGTTCGACAGCCAATCGGTGGCCACGAATGATCGGCTTGCCACCGAAGATCACCGGGTTGATCGTGATGCGGGCCAGCAGATCCGATTCGGTCATCGCAGCGCGAAACACCTACGACGGAACTTAAATGCCGCGAAGACGTGCCCCCGAATCGAGTGAAGCGCCTATCGAGTTGGATCTTGAGAAGTCGGAACGCTCCCTTATGGAACCCTCGAAGCCGGGCAAGTCCAAAAAGGACTCCGGGCCGCTCGGCTTCGAGGCGAAGCTTTGGGCCGCCGCCGATGCGCTGCGCAACAATATGGACGCGGCGGAATACAAGCATGTCGTCCTGGGCCTGATCTTTCTCAAATATATTTCGGATGCCTTCGAGGCGAAGCATGCCGAACTGGCAGCGCTCAAGGCTGAGGGCGCCGACGCGGAAGACCCCGACGAATACCGTGCGGTCAATATTTTCTGGGTGCCGCCGGAAGCGCGCTGGGCCTATCTCAAATCGCAGGCGCCGCAAGCGACCATCGGCCGGCTGGTCGACGACGCCATGGAGGCCATCGAGCGCGACAATCCTTCGCTCAAAGGCGTGCTGCCGAAGGACTTCGCACGCCCCGGTCTCGACAAGCAGCGGCTGGGTCAACTCATCAATCTCGTCAGCGACATCGCGCTCGGCGATGAAGCCGCCCGCGCGCGGGACACGCTCGGTCGCGTCTACGAATATTTCCTGTCGCGCTTTGCCAGCGCCGAGGGCAAGAGCGGCGGGCAGTTTTATACGCCCACCCATGTCGTGCGCGTGCTGGTCGAAATGCTGGCGCCCTATAGCGGACGCGTATTCGATCCGTGCTGCGGCTCGGGCGGCATGTTCGTGCAGAGCGAGAAATTCATCCATGCCCACCGGAACGGCAACGGCAATGGCGGCAGGGCCAAAACCGGCATTTCCATCTACGGCGAGGAATCGAACTACACGACCTGGCGCCTCGCCAAGATGAACCTCGCCATTCGCGGCATCGATGCGCAGATCGCGCACGGCGATTCATTCCACAACGACCGCTTCCCGGATTTGAAGGCCGATTACGTGCTCGCCAATCCGCCATTCAACGACAGCGATTGGCGCGGCGAATTGCTCAAAGGCGACAAGCGCTGGGTCTATGGTCCCCCGCCTGCCGGCAACGCCAACTACGCCTGGGTGCAGCACTTTCTTTATCACCTGGCGCCCACAGGGCTCGCCGGATTCGTGCTGGCCAATGGCTCGATGTCGTCCAACCAGTCGGGCGAAGGCGAAATCCGCAAAGCCATAGTCGAAGCCGATCTGGTCGATTGCATGGTGGCGCTGCCCGGCCAACTCTTCTATTCGACCCAAATTCCTGTTTGCCTTTGGTTTCTCGCGCGCACCAAACGCAACGGCCGTTTTCGTGACCGGCGCGGCGAAACGCTGTTCATCGACGCGCGTAAGCTGGGCACACTGACGGACCGCATTCATCGCGAGCTGTCGGATGCGGATATCGCAAAGATCGCTGACACTTATCACGCTTGGCGCGGCGATAAGGGAGCGAGCCAACACGCGGATGTCCAAGGTTTCTGCTTTTCGGCCAGGCTCGACGATATCCGCAAGCATGGTCACGTGTTAACACCCGGACGCTATGTCGGTGCGGAAGCGGTCGAAGCCGATAGCGAATCTTTCGAAGAGAAGATGAAGCGACTTGCCGCGCAATGGCACGAGCAACTGGCGGAAGGCGCCACGCTTGACGCCAACATCGCCACCAATCTGAAGGAACTTGGGTTTGGCGCGGGATAGTTGGACGCGCGTGTCGCTGGGAGATTTCGTGACCCTCCAACGAGGTCACGATCTACCAGATGATCAGCGACGCCCGGGGACGGTTCCAATCCTTGGCTCATTCGGCATCACCGGCTGGCACGACCAAGCGCGAGCGCCGGGCCCTGGCCTTACGGTGGGCCGAAGCGGCGCCTCGTTTGGAGTGGTTAGTTATTCGCCGAGCGAATACTGGCCGTTGAACACGGCACTGTATGTAATCGACTTTCACGGTAATGACCCGCGTTTCGCCTATTACTTTTTGAAGCAATTCGATTTTTCCGGGTTCAATTCGGGCAGCGCGCAACCGTCCCTGAACCGAAATTTTTTACATCCCGTTCAGGTCGATATTCCTCCAATCTCCGAGCAGCGTTCCATCGCCCACATACTCGGCACACTGGACGACAAGATCGAGTTGAACCGGCGAATGAACGAGACGCTGGAGGCAATGGCGCGGGCGCTCTTCAAATCCTGGTTCGTCGACTTCGATCCCGTCCGCGCCAAAGCCGAAACCCGGGACTTTGGTCTCCCTACACTGATCGCCGACTTGTTTCCGGATTCGTTCGAAGACTCCGAATTGGGTGGAATCCCGAAGGGGTGGCGGGTGAGGCCAATTGGTGATCTTGCCCGCATTGTTGGCGGCAGCACACCGAGCACCGAGAAGGGCGAGTTTTGGACCGATGGATCACATTATTGGGCCACGCCGAAGGATTTATCCAGACTGAGTACACCTGTCCTGCTTGAGACAGAGCGCAAGATCACGGACAAAGGACTTTCCCAGATTGGCTCGGGTTTGTTGCCGCCGGGCACGTTGTTGCTCTCTTCGCGTGCACCGATTGGCTACTTGGCGATTTCCGAAGTCCTGGTGGCGATCAATCAAGGGTTTATCGGTATGTTGCCCGCGGAAGGCATACCAAACCTCTTTCTACTCTATTGGTCGGAATGGGCACACGAGGAAATCGTCAGCCGCTCGAACGGGTCGACATTCCTCGAAATCAGTAAAGCGGGCTTTCGGCCGATTCCCGTTGCGACTCCAACTAAAGCCGTGCTTGAGGAATTCGAGAAAATAGTTCGACCAATTTACGCGCGAATTGTTTCCAATGAACGAGAATCTCGCTCACTAGCCGCTATACGTGACGGATTATTGCCCAAACTCATCTCTGGCGAAATCCGCGTGAAGGACGCGGAGCGCTTGGCTGGCGGCGTCGTGTAGTGGTGGACCCGCGCGTCACCGAACTCCATTGCATCATGCCGGTGGCGAATATCGGTTCGGTCATGGCGAACGGCATTTTGTCGTATGAACGGGCGGCGAAGCTGGCGCATCATTCTGTGGCGTTGCAGCCGGTGCAGGACAGGCGCGACAAGAAACAGGTGCCGGGCGGCCTGAAGCTGCATCAATACGCAAACCTCTATTTCCATGCGCGCAATCCGATGATGTTCAAGCGCAAGGACGACGCGCCAAACCTGTGCGTGCTGCGGATTTCGACGCAGGTGCTGCAGTGCGCCGGTACCGTGATCTCGGACCAGAACGCGGCCAGCGACTGGGTCCGCTTCCTGGCGCCCCATCAATGGCAGGCCCTCAATTTCGACGACATCTTCGCGCTCGATTGGCGCCATCCCGGCGATCAGGTCGCGTATTGGCGCCACAGCTCCCGCAAATGTGCCGAAGTCCTGGTGCCTCACAGGGTGGAATCCGGTTACCTGACGGGGGCGTATGTGGTGGATGAAGCCGCCGCTGCCCGGCTGGCAGGTCTCGGTTTCGGCTTACCGATCACCGTCAACCCAATGCTATTCTTCCGCTAGAGGACTCACCCCCATGTTCAAGGCGCTGATCGGAGATTTGTTCGAGAGCCGGGCTCAGACCCTGGTGAACAGTGTCAATTGCGTCGGCGTGATGGGCAAGGGCGTGGCCGAACAGTTCAAGCGGCGCTTTCCCGAGATGTTCGAGGACTATAAGCGGCGTTGCGAAGAGAACTCCCTGCGTCTCGGCGAGCCATACCTCTATCGGGATGCGTCCGGTACAGGGATCATCAATTTCCCGACCAAGGATCATTGGCGCTCGCCGTCCCGGCTGGCGGACATCGAGCGCGGGCTCGATTACCTGGTGGCGCACATCGGTGATTGGGGGATTGCCAGCATCGCCATGCCGCCGCTCGGTTGCGGCAATGGGGGGCTCGAATGGTCCGAAGTCGGGCCGTTGATCCATCGCAAGCTGCACGGCTTGCCCATCGACGTGGAGGTCTACGCGCCCTACGGCACGCCAAGAAACGAACTGACGCTGGAGTTCCTGGCCGCGCCTTCGCAGATGAGCCTGGAGGGCAAAGGGCGCAAGGCGGACCCGCTCAAGCCGGAATGGGTGGTCTTGATGGAAGTGTTGCGGGCGCTGGAGGCGGAGCCTTACGCCAACCCGGTCGGCCGCACGATTTTCCAGAAGATTTGCTACGTCGTGACCGAAATGGGCGTGCCGACGGGCTTTCAATTCGACAAGGGCAGCTATGGTCCGTTCTCCGGCGAGGTGAAGCTGGCCCTGCACGATTTCGCCAACCGCAATTGGCTCAATGAGCAGCAATTGGGCCGCCTGCTCGCCCTTCGCGTCGCGCCGCAATACGAAGATGACCGCAGCCGCCACAAGGAGCTGATCGCACGCTACGGCAGGAAGATCGACAAGGCCGTCGATCTGTTCAGCCGGATCAAGAGCACGGAGCAGGCCGAGGAGGTGATGACCGTGCTCTTCGCCAGCCGGCAGCTCAAACAGGCGAAACCGAACGGGGACGTCGCCGAGCGGGATCTCTTCGACTTCATCCTGGACTGGAAGAAGGCCTGGCGCACCGAAAGCAAGCGACAGGCCGTGGCGAGCGCCATTCGCAATCTTGTCGTGCTGGGCTGGCTGCGCCTGACGATCAGCGAGTCGATCACAGAGGCAGCCTGAATTGGCCGGCTTCACCGAATCCATCGTGGAACAAGCGACCCTCGCCTGGCTGGAAGCCCTCGGCTACGAAATACTCCATGGGCCTGACATCGCCGCGGGCGAACCGAACGCCGAACGCCGCGATCCCCATTATCGCGATGTCATTCTTGAACGCCGATTGCTTCAGGCTATCGAACGGCTCAATCCGGATTTGCCGCCGGAAGCGCAGGAAGACGCCTACCGGAAATTGATCCGGGGGGCTGCGCCATCCCTGATCGAGCGCAATCGCGCCATTCATCGCATGCTGGTGGATGGCGTCACGGTCGAGTATCGCCGCGACGACGGCTCCATCGCCGGTACGCAGGCGCGCATCGTCGATTTCGACAAGCCGGACAACAATGACTGGCTGGCGGTCAATCAATTCACGGTTGCCGAAGGGCAGCACACGCGGCGACCGGACGTGGTGCTGTTCGTGAACGGACTGGCGCTGGCGGTGATCGAGCTGAAGAATGCCGCCGACGAAGGCGCCAGCATCTGGTCCGCTTTCCAGCAGCTGCAGACCTATCAGGCGCAAATCCCGGCGCTGTTCGCGACCAATGCGGCGCTCGTCGCTTCCGACGGGGTGCAGGCGCGCATCGGCGCCGTCGGCGCCGGCCGCGAGTGGTTCAAGCCGTGGCGCACGATCGACGGCCGCGGCGAGCCGTCGGGAATGGCCGAATTGCAGGTGCTGTTGGCGGGCGCGTTTGCCAAGGAACGCCTTCTCCAGCTGGTACGGCATTTTACTGTTTTCGAGGACGAAGGCGGCGGCAAAATCACCAAGAAGCTGGCGGGCTATCACCAGTTCCACGCCGTGAATGTCGCCATCGAGGAAACGCTGCGCGCGGCCGGCGCGGAGCGCGAGGTGGGTGAGAAGGGGGGCTTCTTCGCGCGGCCGCAAAAAGGCGGAGAGCGGGGCGACCGGCGCATCGGCGTGGTCTGGCATACGCAGGGTTCCGGCAAGAGCCTGACCATGGCCTTCTACGCCGGTCGTGCGATCCTGCATCCCGCCATGGAGAATCCGACCATCGTCGTCATCACCGACCGCAACGATCTGGACGACCAGCTCTTCGGCACCTTCGCGCGCTGTCAGGAGCTGTTGCGCCAGCCCCCCGTGCAGGCGAAGGACCGCGCCGATTTGCGCGCCAGGCTTGCGGTTGCCGCCGGCGGCGTGGTTTTCACCACGATCCAGAAATTCTTTCCCGACGAGAAGGGCGACAGGCACCCGATCCTTTCCGAACGGCGCAACGTCCTGGTGATGGCCGACGAAGCGCATCGCAGCCAATATGATTTCATCGATGGTTTCGCGCGGCATATGCGCGATGCGTTGCCGAATGCCTCTTTCATCGGCTTCACCGGTACGCCCATCGAAAAGACCGATGCCAACACGCGGCAGGTGTTCGGCGATTACATCAGCGTCTACGACATCCAGCGTGCCGTGGAAGACGGCGCCACGGTGCCGATCTATTACGAGAGCCGGCTGGCGAAGCTGGAGCTGAAAGCCGACCTGCGGCCGCATATCGATCCGAAATTCGATGAAGTCACGGAAGGCGAAGAAGTCGAGCGCAAGGAAAAGCTCAAGAGCAAATGGGCGCAGCTCGAAGCCGTCGTCGGCTCTGAAAACCGCATCAAGCTGATCGCGCGTGATCTGGTCGCCCATTATGAGGCCCGGCTCGCGGCGATGGATGGCAAGGCGATGGTGGTTTGCATGAGCCGCCGTATTGCTGTGGCTCTCTACCGCGAGATCGCGGCGCTACGGCCCGAGTGGCACGGAGACGGCGACGAGAACGGCACCATGAAGGTTGTGATGACCGGTTCGGCGTCCGATCCGCTCGAATGGCAGGATCACATCCGCGACAAGGGACGTCGCGAGAAACTGGCCGATCGGTTTCGCAAACCGGCCGACCCATTCCGCCTCGTCATCGTTCGCGACATGTGGCTGACAGGTTTCGACGCTCCCAGCCTTTCCACCATGTATGTCGACAAGCCGATGCATGGACACGGGTTGATGCAGGCCATCGCGCGCGTCAATCGCGTGTTCCGGGACAAGCCCGGCGGCCTGGTGGTCGATTATCTCGGTCTTGCCCAGGAATTGAAGGAAGCGCTCGCGACCTACACGGAAGCGGGCGGGAAGGGAAAGACCGCCCTCGATCAGGCGGAAGCCGTGGCGCTGATGCAGAGCAAATATGAAGTTTGCGTCGGCCTGTTTCACAGATTCGACTGGTCGCATTGGACAATGGGCACACCGGCGCAGCGCGTCACGCTCCTTGCCCCCGCACAGGAACACATCCTCGCGCAGAAGGATGGCAAGGAAAGACTGTTGAAGGCCGTTACGGAATTATCGAAGGCGTTCGCGCTGGCCGTTCCGGACGACGAGGCCCTGCGTATCCGCGACGATGTGGGATTTTTTCAAGCGGTGCGCGCCGTACTCGCCAAGAACCTGCCGGGCGAGCGCAAGACCGACGAAGACCTCGATCATGCCATCCGGCAAATCATTTCGCAGGCGATGATCTCGGATGAGGTGATCGATATCTTTGCGGCGGCCGGCCTCAAAAAGCCGGATATCTCAATCCTTTCCGACGACTTCCTCGCCGAAGTCCGCGACATGCCGCAGCGCAACCTTGCGGTCGAACTGCTGCAGAAGTTGTTAAGAGGCGAAATCCGCCTCCGCCTTCGGAAGAACGTCGTGCTCGCAAAGTCGTTTGCGGACCTGCTCGAACAATCATTGCGGCGCTACCAAAACCGCGCCATCGAGACGGCCAAAGTCATCGAAGAGCTGATCCAGCTTGCGAAGGACATGCGGGCCGCCGAGCAGCGAGGCGAGAAGCTCGGCCTTACCGAGGATGAAGTCGCCTTCTACGACGCGCTCGAAACCAACGATAGCGCGGTCAAGATCATGGGCGACGAAGCGTTGAGAAAGATCGCCCGCGAACTGGTGGCAACCGTGCGCTCGAACGTCACAATCGATTGGACTGTCCGCGAAAATGCCCGCGCGCATCTGCGCGTGCTGGTGAAGCGCATCTTGCGAAAATACGGCTACCCGCCAGATCTCCAGGAAAAGGCGACGAACATCGTATTGGAGCAGGCGGAAGTTCTGTCGGCCGATTGGGCGGCGTAAAGTCTCGCCGCGCACCAGAGAACCACGCAGCCTGTTCCTGTCTCCAAGCCACCGGCACTATAGGCCGGAATTCAGGGCAGCGGGAATGGACGGGGAAACCGAGGCGTACCGTTTTCGGGCTACCACACCGCGCGCGTAAACCATCACCGCCGCTTCAGTGGATTGATCACCTCCACGCCAGCGAAGTTCTTCTCGTTGTCCGTGACGACCGCGCAGGTGTTTGCTTCGGCGACAGCCGCGATGATGGTGTCGAGGGCGCTGCGCGGACGGCCCTTCGCCCTGCCGTGGGCCATCAGGCGCGCCCAGATCAGGGCGGCGGCTTCATCGAACGGCAGCACGCGGCCGGCGAAGAGAGCCTGCGGACCTTCCGGCCCCGCGAACCACGCTTCGAGCCGGTCGCGCCCTTTCCCGCGGGGTTTCTCGAGAATACCCCGGCGAATCTCCGCAACCGTCAGCGAAGCGATAAAGAGGTCTTCGTCGTTCTGCTCCGACATCCATGTCAGCAGCGCCTGCGAGGGCGCGGGCCTGACGATGTTGCTGATGATGCTGGTGTCGAGCAGGTAGCGCGTCAAAGATCGACGCCCCGTCCTTCGTCGCGAGGGCGGACGAAGTCGAGATCGGCGCCCACAAGAGGCGAGCGGCGCAAGGCGGCGAGAATGCCGCCCTTTTCCGCGGGCTCGCCGGCGATGCTCCGCGACAGGGCGGCGCGCAGCCGCGCTGCCTCTGGCCCATCCTGCGCAAGGCGGCGGGCCAGGGAGCGGATGAGGTCGCGGTCTGCCTCGCGGCCGAGCACCTCGAAGCGGGCGAGGCCGCGTTCGCCAAGACGATTGCGGTAATTCCGGATGGCGCGCTTCTGAGCCGGGCCCATGATTGCCTCCAACGTGCCCGGTAATATATCTGGAAAGGCGAACCGATTCAGGCGCCGGTGACAGCGTTCAGGCGGGTGGCGGATAAGGATTTAGCGGGACAGCAAAGGATTTAGCGGGACAGGATTTAGCGCGACAGCAAATGCGTCTCCTGCCGCCGGGAAACGCTGCCCAAGGGCACCGGTATCCGTCGCGCTATTTGGGAGAGATTTACCGTTATCCCGCTGGCCCGATTTGCCGCCGTCCTGCGTCACCAGCTCTCATTTCGCCAGAAGTTGGCAGCGGTCGCCAGCGGAAGAAAGAGGGTCGGCGGCGTGCCGGCGAACGCCTGAAACCCGAAGCGGCGGTCGAAGTCGGCCGCGAGCTCGTCTTTGGCGCCAACGACCAGCGTGTACACCGCAGGGTCGGCACGCCAGGCGCGGGAGACCGCATCGTAGAGGAGGGCAGAACCGAAAGACCGCCGCATAAACTGGCGGTCGACGGCGAGCCTGCCGATGAGTACCGCGGGGAGCAACGGATAGCGTGGCAATCTGCGGGAAAGCTCGGCCGGGATTTCCGCCACGGAAATGCTCGAAGCGGCAAGCGTGTAATAGCCGGCAATATAAGTCTGGGCGGTTTCACCTGGGCGGCCCGCAATTTGCGGGCCGTGACAAGTTTGGCCAAGGAGTCAGTATTCCTGGCCGCTGCCATGATCGTGTCCTACCCTTGCGCGGGCGTCTTCGGGCGCGGGAATGGAAAGCGCTTGTCGGAACGTCTTGCGGGGCAACATGCTCTTGGTGACCGCGGACCACGTCGTGCGGGACTCTGCCTGGCAAGAGAACCAATCGATCCGTCTCCCTTCGCGATTACAGAAGTGCTAGGCTGGACCGGACCTGGGGCAGGGGCGACGCCCTTAAATCGGCGCCAAGCCTGTCGCCAGGCCAAGTTCGATCAATCGGAGGGGACCATGAAACGCAATCTCGCCCTGGCACTCGCGCTGGGCGCATCATTGATTCCGGGCATCGCCGCTGCGGGTCCGGCCGCAACCGCCAAAGCGGAAATCCGGGCGCTGGAGGACCGGTTCGCCGCCGCCTTCAATGCCAAGGATCTGGACGGCATCATGAAAGTCTACGAACCGGGCCCAAATCTGTTTGTGTTCGACGTCGTGCCGCCGCGGCAATATGTGGGATGGGACGCTTACCGGAAGGACTGGCAGGGCTTTCTCGGCACGTTCAAGGGCACGATCAAAGCCACCGTCAGCGACCTCGACATATTCGTCGACGGAAACATGGGCTACAGCCACAGCATCCAGCACGTGACCGGCACCGACACGAAGGGCAAGCCCGTCGACTTCGCCGTGCGCGTGACGGACGTGTACCGGAAGATCGGCGGCGCCTGGCTCATCGTCCATGAGCATGTGTCCGTTCCCGTCGATTTCGACACGGGCAAGCCGGACCTGATGTCGACTCCCTGAGCGGAAACCCCGCCGCCGGTCGCGAAAACCGCCCGGCGGCGGGGGGAATCGCGGGAGATGAAGTGTAATTACTTTGAATCGGTGCGACGATCTTTCATCCCCGCGCGAATGCGGCGGGAGGGGACGGCGCGGCGGTGGCGGGGAGGCGGACGCCCAGGTTCTGGTCTCGTTACGCGGTGATTCGGCCGCGGCGGATCACTTCCTGCCGCAACTCTTCCATGGCTTCGCGGCGAGCTTCGCAGGCGAGAGCTTTCGCGCGCCGCTCGCCATGCGTCAAAACGAAAAATCTGCGGCCATGCCGCTTGCCGTCGAAGCCCTCCCAGAACGCGTCCCATACCGGCTGCTTTTTCTTGCCGTAGCGCACGACGTATCGCCCAACGCCGACGATGCCGCTCGTATTGTGTGGATATATCTTGTTCCTGCGCCAGAGCACATACTCCACACCGTCGGCGACCGCCATCAGCGAGTCGCGATAGGACTTTGCCGCCTCGAGCGCCTTCGCCTTGCCGCCATATTTCTTGTCCGAAAAATATCTGTGCATGTATTTGCTGCGGCGCTGGAGCGCGACTTTCCAGCCGGGCACAGTTTTTGCGCTTCTCTCCTGGCGACAGATGTTGTGGTGCCCGGAGGCAGCGCGTTTGACCGAGCCGCGTTTCGCGATCCGCCCGCGGCGCGGTGATGCCGGCTTCTTCGAAGGCCGGGATGATTGGATAGTCATTCCCTTACGACCACTCGCCATATTTGTCACCGTTCCTGCCACTTGATGGATAATGAGATGCAACAGCCCGCGGGCTGCCATGTCCAGGAAATCGTGTATTTCCGTCAATGCGACCGTCGTTCGCGCGTCCCTGCTGCCCGACATGCCGCCCGTTGCCCCGATCGCCACCCGGTACTGCCGGTATCTGCGCGTTCCCTTTGTCAGCAGCTGCGCTAGCGAACGCGAGGGTCGCACATGCGGTCCTCGCGCTCTGAGGCCCGATCCGATATTGCTTGATCGCGTCTCTGCTCGCCGCGCCGCCGGCTGCCAGGCGGTTATTTCCGCTTCAGGCTGAACACCACGCCCAGATTGTCGGTGCCGCCGCCGCCGGCCGTGCCGTAAAGGCGGCCGTGCTCCCTGGTCAGTCCGGCCTGGGGCGTCGCGCCGTCGGTGCCGGCGAAGCTGTGAAGGACAGTCTCGGTTTCGGCATCGACTTCGTACACGGTTCCGTCCTCATCGGCCCCGCCGCCCGAGGTGGTGCCGTAGATTTTTCCCTGGAGTTGCAGGACATTGCCTACCGGATAGCCTCCATCGGCGCCGCCGGTGAAGGCGTAGAGGGTGGTCAGGGTTCCAGCGGGCGCCAGTTCGAACACGGTCCCGAAGGGGGTCGTGCCGTTGCCGGCCAGATTGGTCGCGCCGTAAAGATTGCCCGCCTTGTCGCGGACGACACCGCCTGTCGGATAGCCTCCGTCGGCGCCGCCGGTGAAACTGTAGAGCGTCGCGAGGTCGCCCGCGGTGATTTTGAAAACCGTGCCGTAATTATCGGCGCCGCCGGAGAAGGTGACCCCGTAGAGATTGTGCGCGCTGTCCTGGATCAGATTGCCTTGCGGCTCGAAGCCGTCGCTGCCGGCGAACGCGTGCAGCACGGTGAATTTGCCCTTGGCCGAATATTCGAACACGGTGCCGCCGGAATCGGGGCCGCCGGAAGTGGCGATGCCAAAGAGATTGCCCTTTTTGTCGCGAAGGAGCTGGCCCGCAGGATATCTGCCATCGGTATCTTCGTTGAAAGTACGGAGCACCGTGTAGGTCCCGTCCGAGGCCAGTTCGTAGAGCACGCCGCAGCCGTTGCGGCAGGCATCGCTGCCGCCGAAAGTGGTGGTGCCATAAAGATCTCCGGTCGACGGATCGATCGTCACGCCGGCATTGGGATCGGAGCCGCCGGCCGCGCCGTCGAAAGAATAAAGCACCGTTTCTGTCCCGTCCGGCGCGATTTCGAAGATTACGCCGGCATTGGCGCTGCCGCCGAGGTTGGCGGCGCCGTACAGGTTGCCGGCCCCGTCGAAGGTCACATTATTATAGGGATAGGATCCGTCGCCGGGCGGTCCGGCGAAGTCATGGAGCACGGTATAGCCATGCGCCTGCGCGCTTGCGGCAAAAGCGGCCAGCGCGAACACCGAGCCCAGCAGCGCGCCATGAAACGGCGTGTAACGCATATGCATGGAAATTCTCCTCCAGTTCCGACGGTGCGTCTACACCAGCGCGCCGTGGCAATGCTTGAACTTGCGCCCTGAACCGCAGGGGCAGGGGGCGTTGCGCTGCACCTTGCCCCAGGTGGCGGGATCGTTGGGATCGACCGGGCCATCGTAGTTGCGGGCGATGCGCGCGGCTGGCTGGTCGCCCGGAACATACCCCGTCCCGGCATCGTCTTCGCCCGTCAGCGGATCGATGTGATAAGCCTGCATCCGGGGCAGCGGACGTTCCAGCGGCTGCGGGGGCTGTTCGACATTGATCTGCAGATGCATCAGCTGGCGCACCACATCGGTGCGCAGCTTGCTCAAGAGCGTCTCGAAGAGCGCGAAGGCCTCGCTCTTGTATTCGTTCAGCGGATCGCGCTGGCCGTAGCCGCGCAGACCTACATATTGCCGCAGGTGATCGAGATTGACGATGTGTTCGCGCCAGTCGTGGTCGAGCGTCTGCAGCAGCACGGATTTCTCGACGTAACGCATGATGTCGGAGCCGACATTGGCGGTGCGTTCCGCTGCCCGCGTCTCCACCGCCTTGAGGATGCGGTCGCGCACTCCTTCGTCGGCGATGCCTTCCTCCTTCGTCCAGTCGACGACGGGCAGGCTGAGCGCAAAGATCTTTTCGGTCTCGTCCTGAAGACCGGCCGCGTCCCACTGCTCGGCATAGGCCTTTTCGGGAATGTGACGCGCCACCAGCTCTTCGACGATCTGGCTGCGCATGTCGCCAATCTGGTCGCTCACGTCGTCGGCCGACATGATCTCGCGGCGCTGTTCGAAGATCACGCGGCGCTGGTCGTTGAGCACATCGTCGAACTTCAGGATGTTCTTGCGCAGCTCGAAATTGCGCGCTTCCACTTTCTGCTGCGCCTTTTCGAGCGCCTTGTTGACCCAAGGGTGGGCAATGGCCTCGCCGTGCTGGAGGCCCAGCCGCTGCAGCATCGAGTCGAGACGATCCGAGCCGAAGATGCGCATCAGATCGTCCTGCAGGCTGAGGAAGAACTTCGAGGCGCCCGGATCGCCCTGGCGACCCGAGCGGCCGCGCAGCTGGTTGTCGATGCGCCGGCTTTCATGACGTTCCGTGCCGACGACATAGAGGCCGCCCGCCGCGATCGCGCGCTCCTTGTCGGCGGCCACCTGGCCGCGGACTTCCGACTCGCGCCGGGCACGTTCCGCTTCGTCGGCGACGCCGCCGAGCTCGTTGCGGATGCGCATGTCGGCATTGCCGCCGAGCTGGATGTCGGTGCCGCGGCCTGCCATGTTGGTCGCGATCGTGACGGTGCCCGACACGCCCGCCTGCGCCACGATCACGGCTTCCTGCTCGTGATAGCGCGCGTTCAGGACATTGTGTTTGATCTTCCGCTGCTTGAGCAGATCGGAGAGATGCTCGGATTTTTCGATCGAGGTCGTGCCGACGAGCACCGGCTGGCCGCGTTCGTTACAGTCCTTGATGAGCGCGATGATGGCTTCGTTCTTTTCGTCGGCCGTCCGGTACACCTCGTCGTCATAGTCGGGGCGGTTGACCGGAAGATTGGTCGGTATCTCCAGCACGTCGAGCTTGTAGATGTCCATGAACTCGGCGGCCTCGGTGACAGCCGTGCCCGTCATGCCGGCGAGCTTCTTGTAAAGCCGGAAGTAGTTCTGGAAGGTGATGGAGGCGAGCGTCACGTTCTCGGGCTGGATGACCGCGTTTTCCTTGGCTTCGAGCGCCTGGTGCAGGCCCTCGGAATAGCGCCTGCCTTCCATCATGCGGCCGGTGAACTCGTCGATGATGACGACCTTGCCGTCCTTGACGATGTAATCCTTGTCCTTGTGGAACAGCGCATGCGCCTTCAGCGCCTGGTTGACGTGATGCACCATGTTGATGTTTTCGATGTCGTAGAGGTCGCCGGTTTCGAGCAGTCCGGCTTCGCGCAGGGACTCGACCATGTGTTCATTGCCGGCCTCGGTGAGCGTGACGGTGCGCTGTTTCTCGTCCAGCTCGTAATCGATCTTTTCCTTGAGCCTTGGAACCAGCGCGTCGACGGCGCGATAGACTTCGGTCTGGTCCTCCGTGGGTCCTGAAATGATGAGCGGCGTGCGTGCCTCGTCGACCAGAATGGAATCGACCTCGTCGACGATCGCGTAGGAATGGGCGCGCTGCGCCATTGTCGCGATGCTGTATTTCATGTTGTCGCGCAGATAGTCGAAGCCGAACTCGTTGTTGGTGCCGTAGGTCACGTCGCAGGCATAGGCTTCGTGCCGCTGCTCGTCGGTCAGGCCGTGCACGATGCAGCCGACGGTCAGGCCGAGAAACCTGTAGATCTGTCCCATCCATTCGGCGTCGCGCCGCGCCAGATAGTCGTTCACGGTCACGACATGGACGCCTTCGCCGGCGAGCGCGTTCAGATATACCGGAAGCGTCGCCACCAGCGTCTTGCCTTCGCCGGTCTTCATTTCGGCGATGTTGCCCGCGTGCAGCACCATCCCGCCGACGAGCTGCACGTCGAAATGGCGCTGGCCGAGTGTCCGCTTTGCCGCCTCGCGGACGGTCGCGAAGGCTTCGGGCAGAAGTACGTCGAGGGAGGCACCCGCCTTCAGCCGCTCCCCGTAGGTACCCGTGAGCGCGCGAAGCTCTTCCGCCGACAGGGCCGCGAATTTCGGCTCCAGAGCGTTGATCTCCTGCACCCGCCTGAAAAACGGGCGGAGCTTGCGTTCGTTGGACGAACCGAGAAAACGTTGCGCAATGCCGTTCAAGCCGAGCATGGATGTCCTCGTGAGGCCGGACGGCCGGTCGCGCTTCCGCCTGGGTGCTGCCCGGCGGGATTGGAGAGTACCGCCGGAGGTACGGATGTTTGCCGGCCGCGCGGCGGCAGACATAAGAACAGCGTTCCCCCTTGTCAATTCAGGCGAAACCGTCCTAATCGGCGTGCGTAGGCCCGGGGTCGCCGCGGTGGTTTCCGGTGCGGGCTGGGAGAGGGTTGATGGCCAAACGGCAGGTCGAAACGACCAGCCGGCAGACGAAATCTGCGCGGCAACGCAAGGCCGCCCCATTGGGTCTTGCGCCGGTATTGTCCAAATCCGTCTCGCCGCCGAATATTTCGCCGCTGGCACCCAAGCGCTTCGCGGCCCTGCCGCCAATTGCCGGCGTGCGCCTCGCCACGGGAGCGGCAGGCATAAAATACCGCGACCGGACCGATGTGATGCTCGCGGTTCTTGCCGCCGGCACCCAGGCCGCCGGTGTATTCACCCGATCGAAGACGGCATCGGCGCCGGTGGAGTGGTGCCGCGCCCGGCTTGAGCGCCAGACGGCTCGCGCGCTGGTCGTCAACAGCGGCAATGCCAACGCTTTCACCGGAGCCGCCGGCCGCGAGGCGGTGCGGGCGATCGCAGGCTCGGCTGCCGCCGCGCTCGACTGTCATGTGAACGAAATTTTTGTCGCTTCGACGGGCGTGATCGGCGAGCCCTTTCCCGCCGAGAAGCTTACCCAAATGATCGGCGGGCTGGTGGAGTCCGGCGCCGCCGATGGCTGGCGCGATGCGGCGGAAGCCATCATGACGACCGACACTTTTCCCAAGATGGCGACGGCGCGTGCGAACATCGAAGATCACCGGGTGACCATCAATGGCATTGCCAAGGGCTCGGGCATGATCGCGCCCGACATGGCGACGTTGCTGGCCTTCGTTTTTACCGATGCAAGGCTGCCCGGGCCGGTGTTGCAGGAACTGCTCGCGGCCGGAGTGCGAAACTCGTTCAACGCGATCACCGTCGACAGCGATACTTCGACCAGCGACACCCTGTTGCTGTTTGCCACCGGACGCGGCGGCGCGCATCCCCCGATCGCGCGAGCGGGGGATCGGCGCCTCGCCGACTTCCGCCAGAAACTGGACGGCGTTCTGCTGGACCTGGCGCTTCAGGTGGTCCGGGACGGGGAGGGTGCGCAAAAACTCATCCGGGTGGATGTGAGCGGCGCGGAGAGCGACGAAGCCGCCCGCCGCATCGGCTTTGCGATCGCCAACTCGCCGCTTGTGAAGACGGCAGTGGCCGGAGGGGATGCAAATTGGGGCCGCGTCGTGATGGCCGTCGGAAAATCCGCCGAAGCCGCCGACCGCGACCGGCTCCGCATCGCCTTCGGCGGCCATGTGGTCGCCGAGCAGGGTCAGCGCGCGGAAACCTATGACGAGTCTGCCGCGAGCCGGGCCGTAGCTGGCCGCGAGGTCGAGATCGGTGTCGATCTCGGAATCGGCGCCGGTGTCGCACGGGTGTGGACCTGCGATCTCACGGAGGGGTACATCCGCATTAATTGTTCTTATCGCAGCTGATCGCACCCGGATTCATGGACACCACTTTACCGCCCGTTAATGCGGAGGGCTGCAACATTGAGGAACGGCAGGCCCAAAAGCAGCTGGTGCTCGTTGCGGCCTGTGCGCTGATCGATGCCGACGGCAGGGTGCTGATTGCTCAGCGTCCGGCATCGAAGGAAATGGCGGGGTTATGGGAATTTCCTGGTGGAAAAGTGGAAGAGGGGGAGCGGCCGGAGCAGGCGCTCGTTCGCGAGCTTCGCGAGGAGTTGCGGATCGAAGTGAAGGAGGATTGCCTCGCGCCGTTCACCTTCGCATCCCACGCCTACCCGCAATTCCATCTGCTGATGCCGCTTTACGTATGCCGGAGATGGGAGGGTCAGCCATGCGCACTGGAACATCAGGGTCTGAAATGGGTCTATCCGAGAAACCTCGGTGCGTGGCCGATGCCGCCGGCAGATCGGCCGCTCGTTCCCATGCTATGCGATCTGCTGTGAATGACTATGTGAACGACAGGCGCGCAGCGACGGCCGTCGAATATGGCCTGATCGTCGCGCTCATGACGCTCGTCATCGTCGGCGCAGTCAACACACTCGGTAATCAAGCTCTGGTCCAGCTCTTCCAGGTCGTCGCAGCTTCGATGTAGGCCGCGTTCAGCGGTTTTCGTCGCCTGCCCAGCCTGTCACGTAGACGATGTCGAATGTCGCACCGAGCCTGCCTTCCGCGTCGAATGCCTGCGCCGCGTAATGGGCAAGGGCGGCGGCGAGGATTCGGCGTGACAGCAAGGATCGGCGGCGCTCCGCCAGCGCATTGGTTTCGCCCAGCGCGCGCAAATCTTCGACCAGCGTCGTGAAGGAGCGGTAGCGTACGGAGACGCGTTCCATATCCGAAACCGGCATCGCAAATCCCGCGCGCTGCAGCAGCGCGCCCATGTCGCGCACATCGGCAAACGGCGCGACACGCGGGCTCGCGCCGCCCGTCACTTCGGCTTCCCCGGCGGCAAAGGCGCGCCGCAATTCCTGGAGCGTAGCGCCGCCGAACAAAGCAGCGAGAAACAGCCCGCCCGGTACAAGCGCGCGGCGGATTTGTATGAGGACCCCCGGAAGATCGTTGACCGCATGCAGCGCCAGCACGCTTGTCACCAGGTCGAAGCAGTGCGGCGCGAAAGGCAATGCTTCCTCATCGGCGACGACGGGGACGCTTTCGTCGCCCGGCGCCGCACTCGTCCGCAACCATTGATCGGCAAGAGGCGAGAGGAGGGCGAAACTGGCGCAGCGCGAGGAAAGATCGAGCGCACGGCCGAAGCGTCTGTTCACGGCGGAAAGCCGCTCCGCGAGATTGTCGCCCGCCTGGCACACCAGAAAGCTTTCGCCGCCTGAACGGGCCGCCTTGAGCCGGCGCGCGGCGTAAGCCTTCCGGTCGAATACAATCGGGGCGTTCACTTTTTCTTTTTGACAGGAAAACCGTTCATATACCAATTCCGTCGCTTTGTCTCATTCTGTCTTCGGGCACAAACCTGCGACCCGATCGACAGGCATTCGCGCGCGGGTACAGGTATTTGGCACGCGGAGCCGCGGAGGCACGGAGTTGTTCACCACCAAGGCACCAGGAACACCAAGACGTTGCTGCGCGCCGTCGCGCGCGATCTTTCCTTCGTCCCTGGCGACCTTGGTGCCTTGGTGGTTCAAACGCTTTTCTTCGCGCCTCTGCGGCTCCGCGCGACCCTCTTCGATCGTGAGAGAGGCAATGGCGACAATAGAACACGCTGTGCGCAAGCTGGGACGGCGTGTGCTTGATTTCGTCTTTCCGCCGCTCTGCGCCGCCTGCCGGGCTCCGATTGCCGACGCCCACAGCCTCTGTGCCGCGTGCTGGGCAAAGATCACCTTTCTGTCCGAGCCCCTCTGCAGCGTCTGCGGTTTTCCGTTCGAATACGATGAGGGGCCCGACACGCTGTGCGCAGCCTGCCAGCAACACGCGCCCGCCTTCGACCGGGCGCGTGCGCTGATGCGCTATGATGAGGCCAGCCGGGATCCGATCCTGGCCCTCAAACGTGCCGACCGCCTCGATCTGGTGCCCGCTTTCGCGCGCTGGCTCGGGCAGGCTGGGCATCAGCTGCTCGCGGAAGCCGACCTCATCGCTCCCGTACCGCTGCATCGCTGGCGGTTGTGGCGGCGCCGGTTCAATCAATCCGCACTGGTCGCCCGCGCGCTGGGGCGCCTTGCCGGCAAGCCGGTCGACTGCCTGCTGCTTCGGAGGGCCCGCGCGACCCCGAGCCAAGGCGAGATGCCGTCTGCCGCGGCGCGGCGGCGAAACGTGCAGGGGGCATTCCGCGTCGAGCGTATCCGCGCGGAGTGCATCAAGGGAAAGATCGTTCTGCTGATCGATGACGTGTTTACCACCGGCGCGACGATCGAAGCCTGCGCGCGGGCGCTCAAGCGGGCGGGCGCCAGCCGTGTGCTGGTGTTGACTCTTGCGCGCGTTGTCCGGCCCCACGCCAGCGTTATATAAGGGACCGGCAAAGAGTCTTCAGTACCGTTCCGGGATGCGACCGATCACGATCTATACCACACCGATTTGCGCTTATTGTACCCGCGCCAAAGCTCTCCTGAAAGCGAAGGGCGCCGCCTACGAGGAGATCGACGTTTTCATGGACATGGAGGCCCGGGCGAAAATGGAGAAAAGGTCTGGTGGACGAAATACCGTGCCGCAAATATTCATCGGCGATGTGCATGTCGGCGGGAGTGATGAGCTTGCGGCGCTCGACACGGCGGGAGAGCTCGATGCGCTTCTGGGCGGCTGAGCGATGACATGCTTCCGCGCGGCTTGCGTGCAGCTGCGCTCGTCCGATGACGTGGCCGGGAACATCCGCACCGCCTCCGCGCTGATCCGTGAAGCAAAGGCGGCAGGAGCGGAATTCGTCGCCACGCCCGAAAACACCACGCTCATGGCGCCGGACGGCGGCGCCAAACTCGAGTCCAGCCGTCCCGAAGCTCACGATGCGGCGCTTCCGGCATTCTGCGCACTCGCCGAAGAACTCGGCATCTGGCTTTTGGTCGGCTCGCTCGCGATCAGGGTCAGCGATACCAAGACCGCGAATCGCTCATTCCTGATCGATCCGCGCGGCGTCGTCGCGGCACGCTACGACAAGATTCATCTGTTCGACGTCGATTTGCCGTCGGGCGAACTTTATCGGGAGTCGAACACGGTCGAAGCTGGTGCTGCCGCCGTGCCCGCCGGTTTGCCGTGGGGCATCCTCGGTCTTTCGATCTGCTACGATCTGCGCTTCCCCCAGCTTTATCGCGACCTCGCGAAACGCGGCGCCTTTGCATTTGCGGTACCTTCGGCCTTCACAGAGACCACAGGCAAGGCGCATTGGCACGTGCTGCTGCGGGCGCGCGCTATCGAGAACGGTGCCTTCGTGCTGGCGCCCGCCCAAGGTGGGCTGCACGCAAACGGCCGGCGCACCTATGGGCACAGCCTCATCGTGTCGCCCTGGGGCGAGATTCTCGCGGAAGCCGGGAGCGATCCCGGCGTGATAACGGCGGAAATCGATCCGGCGTCCTCCTCGGAAGCGCGCGCGCGTATTCCCAGCCTACGGCATGATCGGCCCTACGATGGGGCGTAGCGGCGCGCAAGCGCTTGTGGAACCTCCGCTTTACCGCCACCTTGTAGAAAACTGGGGCGGCCCGGAGATTTCGCGGTGATCGTTTATGCGTTGCAATGTTCTGCGGGGCACGGTTTCGAAGCCTGGTTCCGCGACAGCGACGCTTTCGAGCTCCAGGGAGCCGAGGGCAAGCTCGTCTGTCCGATGTGCGAGACGCGCTCCGTCACCAAAGCGCCGATGGCGCCGGCTCTGGCCGGCCGCGGCTCGCCCGCGGCGGTACCACGCGAGGGGCCGGCCGGCGAGGTTCGTTCCGCGCCCGATGAAATGCGCAAGATGCGGCAGTTCATGACGGGTCTGCGCAAATATGTCGAACAGAACGCGGATTACGTCGGTCCGGCCTTTCCCGAAGAAGCGCGCAAGATTCACTACGGCGAAACCGAAGAGCGCCAGATCTACGGCGAGGCTTCGCTCAGGGATGTGAAGGAACTGATTGAAGAAGGCGTCGACATTGCACCCCTGCCGCCGGATCTGAGCGAGACGAACTAGCCTCGGCGGCCTCCTTGGGTCAGGTTGAGAAGCGGGAACCGTCTTGCGAACCCCCGAACCCGCTGCCAAAAACCGCCGACACACACGAGCACAGGTCGGCGAGAACTCGCGGCGCTCCGGCAAATAGGTGTACGGTTTCGAATGACCGCCTCCGCGGCAGATACGAATGACAAGGTGATGGCGGCCGATCCCTTTTCCCCGGCGCGGCGCAAACTCTTTCCCCCGCTTCGCAACAGGATTCTTGCGCAGGCTGCCGATGCGCTTGTAAAAGGCCGCCTTGACATCGCCGAGTCGCTTGTTTCCCGATTTCTTCGGAACAAGCCCGACCATCCGGACGCGCTCAGCCTGTTGGCCAACATCGCCCGGCGCGCCGGCCGGCTCGAAGAGGCGGTCGCCTGGATTTCCCGCTGCATCGAACTTGTACCGCAAGATGCCAGCTGCCGCTACACGTTCGCCCTCGTTCTCCGCGACCTTGAGAAGTCCGAACAATCGCTCGCGCAGGTGGATTTGCTGCTCAGTGCAGACCCCCGAAACCCGCTGTTTCGCGATCTCAGGGCGACGCTCTTGCGCATGCTCGGACGACACGACGAGGCGGTGGAAACCCTGCGCGGACTGAGCGAAGATTTTCCGCAGTCGCCGGCGATCTGGCTTCAATATGGGCGCGCCCTCAAGGTCATAGGCGCCGATAAGCTCTGTATCACCGCCTGTCGCAGGGCGATCGAGTTGAAGCCATCGCTTGTCGCCGCGTACAGTACCATGGCCACTCTGAAGACGTATCGGTTCAGCGGCGCAGAAACAGAGCGGATGGAGCGGCTGTTTACCTTGCCGGCATTGGCCGCCAGCGAACGCGCCGACCTTCATTCCTCGCTGGGCAAAGCGTACGAAGACGAAGGCCAATGCGCGAAAGCGTTCGACAACTACGCCAAGGGCAACGCGCTTCGCCGTCTGGGCGCAGAATTCGATTCCTCGCGCTTCACGCGTTACCGGGCAAATTGCGAATTGCTGTTCACGCGATCCTTCTTCCACGAAAGGACGGGGATCGGCTGCAAGGCACGCGATCCCATATTCATCGTCAGTATGCCGCGATCGGGTTCCACGCTGGTCGAGCAGATTCTCTCGAGCCATAGCGCAATAGAAGGTTTGGGTGAACTCACGGATTTGGACGTGGTGGTCGGCCGGATGCTTGCAGCCCGCGACGGAAGACGGCCGCCGCATGAATTCTGGATCGACGGCTGGTTCGAATTCCGGACGGGGCTGGTCGAAAACCTGGCTGGCGTCCTGAATGCGATGACGCGCGACGAATTTTGTGTGCTCGGGGAGGAATATCTCCAGGCGGTTTCGAGCCGGAGAATTGTGGGTCGCCCGATGTTCACGGACAAGGCTCTGCACAATTTTGGTCACGTCGGTCTCATTCATCTCATCTTGCCGAACGCGAAGATCATCGACGTTCGGCGGCACCCGCTCGACTGCGGCTGGTCCTGCTTCAAAAGCCATTTTCCTGGAGGACAGCCGTTTTCCGAACGGCTGAACGATATCGGCAGCCACTACGCGAATTACGTCAGGCTGATGGCACATTTCGACCGGGTTCTGCCCGCCAGGGTTCACCGGATCATCTATGAGGAGCTGGTCGCAGATCCCGAAACAGAGCTGAGGCGCCTGTTTTCCTATCTCGAACTGCCGTTTGAAACGCAGTGCCTCCGCTTCCATGAAAACAAAAGGCCCGTCGGCACGTTGAGTTCGCAGCAGGTTCGCAGCCCGCTGAACCTTGCCGGCTTGAATCAATGGCGCGCTTACGAGCCCTGGCTTGGCACGCTCAAATCGGCCCTGGGTACCATTGTTGATGTTTACCCGAAGGTTCCTGACGAGGACCTGGCCGCTGCATACCCCGGCGGGATTCACTCGACCCGGGCACCGGCGCCGAAGGTGCGCTCTATTCCTTTTGCAGCCAATAGAACTGTGCGGACGGCGAGTTGCCCCAAGGCGGGTTGATCGATGCGGACATCGCGCCTTGACCAAACAACACGGTCAGCCAGGGGCTGTGTGTGGCGGGCGGTCGTCGGAGCGCAAAGTGCTCATCGCACCGCCACAGGGGTCAATTTTGGACGCCGATCGCCCCTCAACAGGGGTCAAAATTGCGTGCCCATTCACACACCAGAGCATGATCCGGTCGAGTTGAATCGCTCCAGAGGACTTCCCCCTCCGGCGCTTCGCGCCACCTCCCCCACGATGGGGGAGGAAAACAACGGTGCGCGCCCTGTCTTTCCTCCCCCATCGTGGGGGAGGTGCCGAGCGCAGCGAGGCGGAGGGGGACGTGTTGCACCAAGATCAACGGAATCCGCTCTAAGGTATATCTCAAGCTGGCTGGGCTGGTGTATACAGGGGCGTCGCCAAACGTAAGCTGCCATGTCGGTAAAGAATCGAACGCTGCCGCGCGTGGACACCGTCGTCACGAAGCGCCGGTTCCTCGGCGGCCAAGAACATTCCGTATTGCTGCGATGGGCTGAGGAGCAACTCGCAAGTGGCCAGTTAAGCACCAATAATGTGGGCGCGTGCAGATTTTCCAAGAGCTACGTCGAGACCGATACCGCTGTTCCAGCCCTCTTCTGGGATATTCGCCGGCGGGCGGTGAATTTGTTCTCGGTGGGAGAGTACGAAGACGAGCCTTTCTACAAATGTTTTCTTGGCTGCAACACGGAGAACGGGTACGTTCAACGCCACATCGACCCGTCACCGCCGGATAAGCACCACGTCCGCATGAACATCATGCTCTCGAAGCCTTTCGGCGGAGGAGATCCCATTATCAATGGCAGGAAAATTCATGTCGAGGAACGGGATCTGTGGTGTTTTTTTCCTTCTTTCATGCCGCACGAATCGGCTCCTGTTCGCGGAAGCCGCAAGCGTTTTGTGATCTCGATCGGCATCCTTGTTCCGCCCTCGGCCGTCACCGGCACAGAAGCCTACGAGCGAACCAGGCCCTCGCTGCACGCGTTGCAGAAGGCCAGATAGGAGGAACAGAATCACACCCTTATCTCGCCACCCGACGCGCTTCGCCCTGCGGGTGGCAGGCCACGTGAAACCGCTCCCGTGCGAAGCGGCGAGATATAGCCCGTGGGACGTCGCGCCGGCCGGGGGGCGATCGGGTACGCCGTTGTTGGGTTGTCCGCCACACAAGTCCCCCAAGAAACGTCTCAAACTCGCCTTCCACCTTGGCAGTCCGAGCCCTGGCTTGGTCTTCTCAAAGCAGCTTTGGCGGAACCGGCGCGCGCTTAGAGCGGAGTCGCTTCAATCACGGAAGCGCCGGCTATGGACGAGCGCGATAGCGAAGGGCCGAGATCGACACGTTCTGCCCCCATCGTCGTCTGAAGCTGCAGGCGCTTGACTCTATGGCACTCGCGCCGGGATCGACAAACTCGCGGACCACATACCAGGCGTGTGCTTCGCCATGCTTTCCTCCCTGCCCGCGGCGCCGGCCGCCATTGCGCTGCAGTTCCGGGCGATGAAGTCCTCGTGGCGCGGCATCTGACGGATCGCGGACTGAATATCGACAAGCGTCTTCTCCAGTTCGGAATCCATCTCGTGGCCGCCGAGCAGAGTGTCGACGAGCGGATGATAGGCTTCCGGGGTAATGCCCTGATTGTACATGACCGTCATCCACGACCGTGCCGAAGCGAATCCATCGCCGGGTTTGACCGCAACATAGCCGTTCTTCCGAAACATCTCCATCCGGTAAGCCAGCGAATCGGGAATGGACATGGTCTTGCAACAGCGCCAGAACTCCGTGTCCTCGCGTTCCGTTGCGTGATAGTGCAGTATTATGAAATCACGAGTCCGGTCAAAAAGGTTTGCCATGTTGGAATTGTATTCTCCGATGAGGAGAGGATCGAAACGCTTGTCGGGAAAGAGGTCGAGCAGGCTCATGATCGAGCTCTGTATCAAATGAATGCTGGTCGACTCCAGCGGTTCGATGAACCCCGAAGCAAGTCCGACGGTCACGCAGTTCTTGATCCATGCGTTTTTGCGGCGGCCAGTGGTGAATCTGACCAGACGCGGCTCATCGAGTGCCCGCCCGTCGAGGTTTGACATCAGCGTGTCGGCGGCCCTTTCCTCGCTGATAAATTTGCTCGAGAACACATGACCGTTGCCAGTCCGGTGCTGCAGCGGAATGCGCCATTGCCAGCCGGCTTCGCGCGCGATCGCCTGTGTGTAGGGCCGGAGCGGCGCCACGCTCTCGCACGGCACCGCCCATGCCCGGTCGCAAGGCAACCAGTGCGTCCAGTCTTCGTAAGGGTCTTTCAGCGCCATGCCGGCGAGCAGCGCGCGGAATCCGGAGCAATCGATGAAGAGATCGCCTTCGATGCGTCGCCCCGATTCAAGGATCACCGCGTCGATGAACCCGTCCTCGGCGCGCAACTGGACGTCGGTGATCTTGCCTTCCACCCGCTCGGCCCCGAGCTTCTCGGCGTGTTGGCGAAGGTACTTTGCGTAAAAGGACGCATCGAAGTGGTACGCGTAGGAAAAATTCGATACCTCCCTGGTTGGCCTGTTGAAGCGGTTGTTTTTTGCCGCCACAGTGCACAGCTCATATTCGTCCAGATCGGGTTTCTGTCCTTGAACAGCCCGCTTCAGCAAGTATTGATATAAAATGGGAAACGTATTGCCGCTGCCCAGCGCGCCACGTAACAGTCCGCCCAGCGGATTGAAGTACGAATGGCCGATGCGCGCCCAGTTAACATACTCGATCGCGAGCTTGAACGTACCGAATGAGTTACGAACGAAATCGTCCTCGTTGATTCCGATAAAGCGATTGAAATCCTTGAGTGTAGGCAGGGTCGCTTCGCCCACCCCGACGATCCCGATTTCATCGGATTCGACAACAATGATCCGGCATTCTTCACGCCGCGTCGCTGCACGCAGCGCAGCCGCCGACATCCATCCCGCCGAGCCCCCTCCGACGACCACGATCGTGCGGATTTGCCTGTGGGATGTGCTCCTGTGTTCACCGGTAACCATGTTCATGGACTCGCGCCCTCAGGTCAATTGTTGAGACGAATAATCCCGGCCCGGCAAATCGGCGTTCCCGACACCCCAAGAAGCTACAATCTTGAGTTGCAGCATCTTTTTTCCGGGCAGACCATACCTGATGCCGCCCGAATGGAAAAGGCTTCTTTTACGGCTCCTGAGCCGGCTTTAACCGCTTACGAGCGTTGGCTTAGGCCGCATTGAATTGGCTCTGCGTCCGACCTTCAACCAAAGCCGCCCTGACCAGGACTTGGCCGCTGCCCGCCTGCCGCGGGATGGCATTGCAGCGGTCAAAATGGTACCAGCGCGGGCATGATTTGGACACGGCAGAAGTCTCTGCCAACGCGCCCGGGACGGCGAAAGCCAATGGCAAAACATTGAAGTGAGTGAGCGCATGACCGTATCGGATACGAGTCTTCCGTCGCCCGCGGGAGAAGCCGGCGGCGGAGCCGATGATTTCGATCGGGCGGCCGAGGCGTTGCGCGAAGAAAGACCGGTGCGCCACGCACGCCTGCGTGCTGCGGCGGAACTCATCGAAGCCGGACAATCGGAAACAGCGAACAAGCTGCTGCGCGAATTTCTGCGGGAGCATCCGCGCGATGCGAAGGCGCTCTTCATGATGGCTGAAGTTGCTTCGCGATCCGGACGTCACCCCGCCGCGCAGGCCCTGCTGGCGAGATGCCTCGAACTGGCTCCGGATTATGTCGCGGCACGCTATGCCTGGGTCGGCGAACTGATAGTTGCCGAGATGCCCGAAGCAGCTGGCGTCGAGGCGGACAGGCTGCTCGAACATGATCCGCGAAACCCGCTGTTTCGCGCGCTGAAAGCCAGAGCGCTCGAAGCGGCGGCGAGACATTCCGAGGCTGCCGTGTTGTTGCGCGATTTGACTCGCGATTACCCCTCGCGGCCGGACAACTGGGAGAGGTTGGGGCACGCTTTGAGAGGAAGCGGAGAGCTGAACGAACGTATCGCCGCGTACCGCAGACACATCGCACTCGGAGCCGGTGACGGCACCGGATGGTGGAATCTTGCGGACATGAAGACGTTCCGGTTCGAATCCGCCGATATCGAACGGATGGAAGCGCAACTCGCGCGGCCGGGCGTTCCGCTACAGGGACGCATCTGTGTGCATTTCGCACTCGGCAAAGCCTATGCGGAACAGAATCGTTACGATCGGTCGTTTGAAAATTACGCGAAGGGCAACGCCCTCAACCGCATCGGGACCAGACACGATCCCGAAACGCTGACAAGGCACGTCAAACACTGCATGGACCTTTTTACCAGGGCGTTTTTCCGTGACCGTTCGGCCCTGGGCTGCATGCTGCCGGATCCGATATTTATCGTGGGTATGCCACGCGGCGGATCGACGCTCGTCGAACAGATTCTGGCCAGCCACTCCCGGATTGAAGCCACCAGAGAGCTCCGCCAGCTGAATGTCATCGCCGCCAATCTCGCCAGGACAGTGCCGCGTTCGGATCGGGGCTATCCCGCTCTTGTTCAAGCCATGGCCCCCGCAATGTTCAAAGCGGTCGGCGAGGCGTACCTCGAAAGTACCCGCCCCTATCGCAGACTCGGGTTGCCGTTTTTTATCGACAAGATGGGGCACAACTTCACGCATGTCGGGCTGATCCACCTGATTCTTCCGAATGCGAAAATCATCGATGTCCGCCGGCATCCCCTGGACTGCGGCGTTTCCCAGTTCACGCAGATGTTCTCCACCGATACGCCGTACTTTTCCGGCCTGACGGACATTGGCCGGCACTATCGCGACTATGTAGGATTGATGGCGCATTTCGATGCGGTGCTGCCCGGAAAGGTGCATCGCATCATTTATGAAGAGCTGGTGGAAAGACCGGAACATGAAATTCGCCGTCTGCTCGATTATCTGGGAGTGGAGTTCGAACCGGCCTGCCTCGCATTTCACAAGACGGAAAGGGTGATCCTGACCCCCAGCGCGGAACAGGTCAGGAGGCCCATAAATCGCGACGGTCTGGATCGCTGGCGCGCTTACGAGCCGTGGTTGGGACCATTGAAAGCCGAACTCGGGCTGGTGCTCGAACAATACCCGGCAGTGCCCTTCTTCGACTGAGACGACGCGCGCAAGCTCATGGATATGCCCCGCGTGCCGTGAACCGGCGTACCTTACAACAATACTATTCCGGCACGTTCGGGTAGCAGTCCAGGATCGGACCCAGCGCCGATTTCAGCGGGCCGAGCCAAGGCTCGTATGGAACCCATTGGGCGACGCCGCTCCGGTAAAGCGGCATCCGGACCTGGCCCGAACTTTGCGTGCGGACCGGTCGTTGGTTTTCATAAAAGCGCAGACATTGCTCCTCGAACGGCAGTTCCAGGTAATCGAAAACGCGCCTGATCTGCGCGTCCGGATCGGCAATCAGTTCCTCGTAAATGACGCGATGCACCTTTCCGGGCAGAACCCTGTCGAAATGCGCCATCAGCCTGGCATAATTCACATAGTCCTGACCGATGTCGTTGAGCCGCAACGAGAAATGGTTGCCCGGGAACTGGCTCTTGAAGCACGACCAACCACAATCGAGCGGGTGCCGTCGCGCGTCGATGATCTTCGAATTCGGGAGAATGAGATGGATCAGTCCGATACATGCGTAATTGACAAGCGTCTTGTCGGTGAAGAACAGCCGCTCGGTGAGCTGGCGCCGTCGCATCGACTGAAGATAGAATTCGCCCATGGATCGAAACTCATCGCCCTTGAGCCGGTCGAATATCTGCTTATAGGCGTTCAACAAGCCGTTCTTGTCTACTACGGCCCCATTTGCGAATTGCTCAAGTTGAACTTCTTTGCGAAAACGGACGAGCGGCCGGACCAGCACCGTATCGAGGGCGTGAAGTTCTCCCAGGCCTTCGATGGCGCTATGGCTGCAGAGGATTTGTTCCAGCAGCGTGGAGCCGGATCGCGGCAGCCCGACGATGAAGATCGGCGCATTGGAATGGCATCCCCAGCCCGTCCGCTCACGGAAAAAATTCTCGGTGAAAAAAGCTTCGAAGCCTTTCCGGTGCGCGGTGACGCGTTCTATATCGAAATCGGCCTGGATGCGCTTTAAGGCATTGCTTTTCGCATAATTTTCGAAGGACTTGTCGTAACGCTTCATGTCGCCGTAGGCTTTGCCCAACGCATGACGCAGGGCTGCCCGATCTTGAGCGGAGCGGGCAGGCGACTTCAACTGCTTCTCCATCGCGTCTATGTCGGCGGGCGTGAAGCGATACACCTTCAGTGATGCAAGAGCTGAATACACGCCCTCCAGAGAGGGTTCGATTTCCAGTGCCTTGCGATAGACGGCGATGCACTCGGTGTGCAATCCGGCGCCACTCAGCGCATTCGCATAGCGAACCAGAATGTCTGTGTCCCGGGGGAATTCTTCCGCCAATGCGCGACGGTATACGAGCACCTCGGAGTGCCTTCCCATTGCGCTCAACAGCTCGGCCTTTTGGCCGCGAAAGAGCGCATTCGCCGGGTCGCGGCCCAGCAATCGATCGAGTTGCGCGTTCGCCTCTTCGTATTTGTGCAGGCGACGCAGAACGACCGCATAATTGTATCTGAATCCCTGCGTTTCGGGAGACAGGGCCACGCATCGGCTGAGCAGCTGCTCGGCGTTTTCAAACCGGTTGGCGCGCCGCGCGATGTCGGCCATCAGGTTCAGCGCGTGGGCATCTCTCGGCTTCTTCTCGAGAAACCTCGATACCAGCGATTCGGCCAAGGCAGTTTGGCCTTCGGCGAGCGCATCGGCAGCTTGCGCCAACGCGCGATTTTGCAGTGGAGGAAACAGGCGTTCTCGCGCCACTGCAAAACAGTCGCGGGCGCTTTCGCCGGTTTTGCACGGCCTCGTCGCGGCTGCATCGGCCATCAGGCAATCCCTGCCCGGCCCGATACCGTTCGCCGTGTCATCTGCTGCTTGGAAAACAGGCGTGCCACTCCAGGACGCAAAACTCACGCCTTCTGTCTACCTCATAACCCGCCAGGCCGTCACTAGCAGGCTGCTGAAAAACTCGGTGGAAGGCGACGCCTCAGCTACTTAAGAGTCGGATGTGGCGTTCATGACAAATCAATGTTGCACGAAGACTGGCCGCTACGAATGAAAGTGTCGCATCACTCCACCTAAAATCCCTTTTTCAGCAGCCTGCTACAGCAGATTCGCAGACTTCGGCAGGACCAAAACGGTGGCTCGACTTGCCTTTCGTATCGGTTTCCGGTAAAAAAGGGCGCGATTTTGCGGTATTTCTCCGACTGATTGCCGATGCTAAAGTCGTCAGAATGGCCGTATCGGGCCCGCACGATGTCTCCTGACGGCGCCGCCGCGAAAAGCCCCGCGAATGCGCAGCGCGAGCCGCTGCAGGCTGCGCGGGACAGGCTCTTTCCTCCCCTGAAGAACAAAACTCTTGCGCAGGCTGCCAATGCTCTGGCGCAGAACCGTCTGGCAGACGCCTCAGCATTGCTTTCCGGATTTGTCGCCAAAAAGCCCAATGACCCCGCCGCGCTGAATCTCATGGCGGAGGTTGCCCGCCGTTCCCAGCGATTCGGAGAGGCCGAGCAGTTGCTGCGCCGATGCGTTGCGGCGGCTCCCGAAAGTGCGGGTTACAGATTCAACCATGCTCTGGCACTTCGCCGGCTCGAGAAATTCGAAACCGCACTCGCGCAAATCGATGGGCTCCTCGGGAAAGACCCGCGGAATCCACTTTACCTCGAACACAGGGCGACAACGTTACGGGAGATGGGCAGATATCTCGAAGCGGTAGATTGTCGCCGCGCTATGGCGGAACTGTTTCCGGCATCAGCGGAAATTTGGGTCTCCCTTGCAGACTCGCTGAAGACAATAGGACGGGAGGACGAATGCATCGCAGCCTATCGCAGGTCGCTCGATCTCGATCGATCGTCGGTCGCCGCATATTGGCGCCTTGCCGACATGAAAACCTATCGATTCACCGAGAAGGACATTCGGGCAATCGAAGGTGCGTTGACCGACGGCAGCCTGGCCGCAGAGGTCCGCGCTAATCTTCACTATGCGCTCGGCAAAGCTTATGAGGATCAAAAGCAATATGCCAGTTCGTTCGACAATCATGCAAAGGCGAACGCGTTACGGCGGCTCGGAATTGAATTCAGTCCGGAAGGCCTCGTTACGCACAGATTGAACTGCGAAGCAGTATTCACAGAAGGTTTTTTTCGCGCACGCGCGGGCTGGGGCTGCGAGACCGCAGGACCGATCTTCATCGTTGGATTGCCGCGCTCCGGCTCGACGCTCGTCGAGCAGATGCTGTCCAACCACAGTGCGATCGAGGGATTGGGCGAGCTCGGAGATCTCGACACGGTTATGGGCGAAAGGCTCTGCGCCGGCGAAGATGGATGGTCGGCGCACGACTGCTGCATCAGCGGCAGGCTTGAATTCCGGAATGGACTCCAAAAACTGCTGCCGCGCGTTGTGCCGTCGATACAAGCCGGCGATTGCCGGGCGTGGGGCGAAGCGTATCTGGAAAACACGCGCGGCCGTCGCGCAACGGACCGGCCTTTTTTCACCGACAAGGGTCTGCGGAACTTCGGTCACGTGGGCTTGATCAGACTGATTCTACCCGCCGCAAAGATCGTCGATGTGCGCCGGCACCCCCTCGATTGCGCGTGGTCCTGTTTCAAGAGCCATTTCCCGACAGGACTGCCGTTCACCAGCAGGCTGACCGACATCGGCAGCCACTACGCTAACTACGCCCGACTGATGGCGCATTTCGACCGCGTCCAGCCCGGCAGCGTCCATCGCGTGATTTACGAGAAACTGATCGCCGATCCCGAAGGCGAATTGCGCCGGCTGTTCGATTATCTCGGCCTGCCCTTCGAAGACACTTGCCTGCGATTTTACGAAAACGACAGATCGGTGAAGACGCTCAGCGCCACGCAGGTCCGCAAACCCCTTTTCAGCGGTGCCGCGCAATGGCTGCCGTACGAGCAGTGGTTCGGCCAGCTCAAGGCAACTCTGGGTATGGTACTCGACCGATACCCGGACGCTCCCGATTAAGCACGCAATACCTGTAGCGGCGTGCGGTTGACAACCGTGGACAGCCAATCCAAAGCAAAGCCCATGACGGCAACAGCGCGCGCAAAGTCCGATCCGCTCCTCGAGGCGCAGAAACAGCTGTTTCCGCCCCTGCGAAACCCCGTTCTGGCACGCGCCGTCGAGGCTTTGGCTGCCAGCCAGCTTGAGGTTGCCGAGCCGATCGTTGCGAAATTTCTCAAGCGCGATCCCAAAAGCCCGGACGCGCTGAATCTGATGGCCGACATTGCCCGCCGCAACGGGCGCCTGGACGAAGCGGAGCAACTCCTCGCCCGCTGCGTCGAGCGGTCTCCACACGCCCAAGGCTACCGGTACAACTACGCCCTGATCCTGAAAGCCCGCAACCAGCCCAAGCGCGCGCTGGTTCCGCTGGACGAGCTTCTTGACGGGGATCCGCGCAATCCGCTGTTCCGCGATCAGAAGGCAAAAGTCCTCGCCTCGGTACCCAACCGCCGGGAGGAGACGCTGGATTACCGCCGCACTCTGGCCGAGGATTATCCGGATTTTGCCCCGTTCTGGCTTCTCTATGGGGACTCTTTGAGAGACCTGGGCCAGACGGAATGCATATCCGCCTATTGCAGATCGCTTGCGCTCGATCCGTCCCAGGCGGAAATCTATCAGCGCCTGTGCGATCTGAAGACGTACAGGTTCCTGCCCGAAGAGATCAGGCAGATGGAGGTGCAGCTCGGAGGTCCCGGAATCGCCTCGGAAAACCGCGCGAAGCTGCACTTCTCTCTGGGCAAGGCGTACGGTGATGAAACAGATTACGCAAAATCTTTCGATAACTACCTGAAAGGCAACGCACTGAGACGGCTTGGCCTCAATACGGACTCCGATCAGTTCAGGAGGTACAGGGAAATCTGCGAGTCCCTTTATACACCGGCATTCTTCCGCGAACGCGCGGGCTGGGGATGCGAATCCCGGGCTCCCATTTTCATCGTGGGACTGCCCCGCGCCGGATCCACGCTGCTCGAGCAGATTCTCTCGAGTCACTCCGCAATCGAAGGCCTTGGAGAGCTTCCGGCTTTCGAGCGGATCGTCTTCCGGCGCCTTTCCCGCGCCGGCAAAACGGAAAATCCCGAATCCGAAAACACGCCTATCGAATCCCAGGAGGCACTTCTCGGCGTTTACCGCCAGGCGTTTCAGGCGCTTACGGCAGGTGACGCTCGCGCCATGGGCGAAGATTACCTTGCTCGCGCCGCCTCGCGCCGAAAAACGGAAACGGCTTTCTTCACCGACAAGGCCGGGGCCAATTTCGGCCATTGCGGCCTTATTCGGCTGATGCTGCCGAATGCGAAGATCATCGATGCACGCCGGCATCCTCTCAGCTGCGGCTGGTCCTGCTTTACCAATCTTTTTCCCGGTATCATGCCGTTTTCATACCGGCTGGACGATATTGGACAGCACTACGTCAACTACGTCCGAATCATGGCCCATTTCGAACAGGTACTTCCGGGCAGGATCCATCGTGTGCTCTATGAGCAGGTGATCGCCGATCCGGAAGGCGAAGTGCGCAGGCTTCTGGATTTTCTGGAGCTGCCGTTTGAGGAACAGTGTCTGCGGTTCCACGAAAACAAGAGGACGGTCAGGACCCTGAGCTCGGAGCAGGTGCGAAAGCCATTGTACAGGAAAGACGTCGAGCAATGGGTTCCCTACGAACAATGGCTGGGGCCGCTGAAGGCAGAGCTCGGCCCCGTGCTTGAGTGCTATCCAGAAGTCCCCGACTTCTCGCCGCGCGACGCGGCGGATTTGCCCTCCAGGGCAATGGCTCAAGCATAGGACGGGAAAATGCCACAGGAATCTTCGCGGCCGCCGACGACTCTGTGGGCCCGCGTCGATCAGGCAGCCGCTCTGGTCGAGCGCGATCCGGCCACGGCAGAATCGCTCGCAGTGGAAATTCTCAGGCAGACACCCGGTCAGCCGGAGGCGCTTGCCGTTCTCGTATCGGCCCGATGCCGTAGCAATGATCACGCCGGCGCGAGGCGGCTTCTGGAATCCTTCGCCGGCGAGACGCCGGGAATAGCGGCCATTCATTACGAACTCGGCGTTCTCCTGTCGGAAATGGGCAATTTCGACGAAGCCATGGAAGCCCTTTCCCGGGCCGTTGAACGCGAGCCCAGACACCCGGAGGCGCTGGATGCCTTGGCCAATATACGCCGGAAGCAGGCTGCCGCGCCGCGTCGCCTGGAAACAGGGCGGCCGCGGGAGATGGAAACGGCCGCGTGCGGGAGCGCCGATCAGCTGCCCCGCGCCGAGACGCTCCTGCGCGAATGGCTGCAGGTCCACCCCACCGAGGTCTGGGCGCTGCACATGCTGGGCAACGTGTACATCAGGCAGAAGCGCAATCGCGAGGCGGAGCAGGCGCTGGTGCAGGCACTTGCTCTCGCACCCGATTTTTCGGGCGCGCGATGGATGCTGGCCGGGACGTATTTTTATCGCGGCAATTGGGAACGCACGCTCGCACAGGTCGAGAAGCTGTTGGCACGGAATCCGGAAAACCCGGACTACGTTCAGCTCAAGGCCGACGCTCTTCTCCACAGCGGGGAAATTGATGCTGCCCTCGCCTGCCACGAGGACCTGCTGTCGAAACAACCGGGAGCGGAGCACTGGACGTATTACGGCCGGGCGCTGAGGGCTGCGGGTCGCCAGGCGGAGGCAATTGCTGCGTACAGAAAAGCCGTTGCGCTGAAGCCGGAGTTCGATCTGGTCTGGTGGTGCCTTGCCGATCTGAAGACATTCCGCTTTATGCCCTCCGATATCGAGAGCATGAGAGCAGCGCTCGAAAAGCCGGATCTCACCGGCAAGAAACGCGCACGTCTCAATTTCGCGCTGGGAAAAGCCTTCGAAGACGAAAAGCAGTACGCGCTGTCGTTCGCGCATTACGAGCGCGGCAATGCGGAAGTGAGGGCCTACACGCCGTATGACGCCGAGATGTGGACGGCACGCATGCGCGAATCAAAGCGGCTGTTCACCGAATCGTTTCTGCACGACTGCCGGGACTGGGGCCATCCGGCGGAGGGCCCGATTTTCATCGTGGGCCTGCCCAGATCCGGAACGACGCTCATAGAGCAGATTCTGGCCAGCCATTCGCGGGTCGAAGCCACGAGCGAATTGACGGCATTGGAGTGGGTGGCGCACCACCTGACAGATCGCGGAGATTATCCGGAGTTCTTGAAACAGGCGACCAGGGAACAAATCCGCTCCGGCGGCGATACCTATCTCTCGATGACCGGAAACTACCGAAAGCTCAAGCGGCGGTTCTTCATCGACAAGATGCCCAACAATTTCGATTATCTCGGACTGATCCTGCTGCTGTTTCCCAAGGCGAGAATCGTCGACGCGCGCCGGCATCCGCTCGGCAGCGGAATGGCGATCTTCAAGCACTATATGTCGGAGGGGAATTCCTTCGCGTTCGACCTCGCCAGCATCGGGCATCATTACAGAATGTACGTCGAGCTGATGGCACACTTCGACGCCGTTGCGGCGGGGCGCGTGCATCGCGTGTTTTATGAACGGCTGGTCGCAGAGCCGGAGACGGAGATCCGCGGACTGCTCGACTATTGCCATCTGCCGTTCGAAGAAGCATGTCTGCGCTTTCACGAAACCAGGCGGGCTGTGCTGACGCCGAGCTCCGAACAGGTGCGGCGCCCGATCTATACCGAAGCGGCGGAGTTGTGGCGGGAATTCGAGCCATGGCTTGGCCCCCTGAAGTCGGCGCTCGGCGACGTGCTCGAATGTTATCCGGGAGTGCCGAAGTTCGATGAAGCTGCTGCGCCGGCCGAGTGGAGGATCTCGTTCACTTCGTCAACCGGCCTCGTCGGGCAGCCATTCAATTCCACCGTTTCGCTGTCGCGGCGGACGCCGCCGTCTCGAAGGCCGTAAATCGCTCCGCCCCGGGCACAAAAAAGAGGGCGGCCAACGGCCGCCCTCTCTGCATTCCAGGAAAGCAAGTCAGATTTACTTCTTTGACGAGCCGTACAGTTCGAACACGTAGTCCGGGCCCACAAGCCCACTGGTGAAGCAGACGGCGTTCGTGTTCCAGCTCGGGCAGATGCCGAAAGCACCGCCTTCGTTTTCCCACATACCGGGTCCGTTTGTCTGGGTCCTTCGCGACTGCCAGAACCAATATCCACTGTCGTCTGCGTAGTTGTTGTTGGCTACGACGGACACATAATAGTCCTTGCCGCCCTTGAACTTCGTACCGGCGGCGCAGCTCGATATATCGACCAGGAAGTCGCCCAGGCCGCCCTCATTCGTATAGGGCTCGTCGTTACAGGCCAGCAATACCTTTGCCTTTGCCCCCTTCTTGGTGACCTTGATCTTTTTGTAGAAGGTCACGTCCATCGAAGTCGGGTAAGCGTAGCCGAAATAACCGTAGCTTTCGCCGGGAGCATAGACTTGGGAGATGGTGTATTTGCCGGACGGGAGCACGAAGTCGTCGGCGCCTGCGGAGTCATCCGAGGTGAACTCGCCCGACGTCAGGTTGTTCGAAGCCGGCCATGACGACGCCGTGCTGCCGTTCTGGCTGTACAGAGTCGTGCTGCCGTTGTGCGGCACCACATGCATGGCCGTAGTGCTTGGCGCCTTGATGCTCATCGGCGGGTGTGCTGGCGGCGCCGTCATCGCGTAAGCGCCAGTAATAAGCGCCAGCGAAGCTGCGCTGGCCAGAAGGACCGTCTTCATGTGAGGATACCCCCTTAAGGTTGGGACACGGGAAGTCCGTGCCGAATTTTTGCATCCTAACAGGCGGTTAATCGAGGCTGCAAGCTTTTTCTTTAGGTTAACTGCCTCTTTGCCCCCGGTGAAACCGGCGGGGCCGCTTCCGGAGCAGAGGTCATTGACCCGCCAATGCCGCCCGTCTAAACGGCCACCCAATCGGATTGGCATCTTTTCTCAGGAGAATCACATGAAATTGGCAAAGTTTCCGTTCGGGCACGCGGCGCTGGCCGCGCTAGGCACTGTTCTGCTTGCCGGGGCAGCCGCAGCGCAACCGGCAGCGCAGCCGCCATCGCAACCGGCAATGCAAAACAAGGAAGCCGCCCCCGGCGTAGCACCACCAAGGGCCATGCTTCCCGGGGGCCGGATGATGCCCATGTTGCCGAATTATCGAACGAATTTCGCGTTCATTCCGGCCAATACGCCAGCGTCGAGCAACAAGGTCGGCATTTTCGTCGCGAAACACCTGGAGAACAGCACAACCCTTTACTACTGTGCGATGCCCGCCGACGGGACGGGGAACAGCGTTTGCAAGCAGGTCAAAGGATTTCCCAGCGAGTGACTCGCGGCCGAACCGAATTGCTGTGAACCGGCGCGGTTCGGTGTCTTAATGGCAGCGGACCGCGTTCTCTTTATCCTGCTGCGCAAAATACCGGGGGCCAGGCGTCACGCCCATGCGTGGCAGCCACCGAACGCGACGAGCCGGTTGAAACTGCGAGGCTCGGTCGCCGGGAGCGCGGCGGCATTGGCTGCGCCCCTTCGGATTCCGGATATTCGTTAGCGGATCGAATCAGAAACTCCTTTGTCGCGCAACCTGAACCGCCAAGGCGCCAAGTGAGAAATTTTTAACGTAAACCGCTGAGGTCAACAGATGGTCTTGGCACGCTTCGGTCTGAATTTGCGTCCTTGCTGTCTGGCGCATCCTCCGCGACCTCCGCGTTGAGAGTTTGTTTTCTCCTTCGTTGCTACCATCATGTAATTCACGTCCGTATCGGATGAGAGGCGCCAGTCCCAGGCGAGCGGATCGAAGCCGACGCCCTGCGTCCTCAGCATTTCAAGACGGGCATCCTCGAGTTCGGAACGGAGCACGGCGGGCGGAACGAATTTGTTCCAGTCGTGCGTGCCGCGCGGGATCCAGCCGAGCACATATTCGGCGCCGAATTTGGCCAGTGCGAGCGATTTCAGCGTTCTGTTGAGCGTGGCCGCGAACAGCAATCCGCCGGGATTGAGAAGTGCCGCACACGATTCGAGAAATGCGGCGCGGTTCGCCACATGCTCCACGGTCTCCATGATCAGCACGACGTCGAAGGAACACCCTTCTGCCGCAATCGTCTCGGCGGCCGCGCAGCGAAAGGCAAGCCGCGCGTCCAGGCCCTGCGCATGCGTCGAAGCTACGGCAATGTTTTCCTCGGCCGCATCGATGCCGAGGATCGCGAATCCCTGCTTCGCCAGCGGTTCTGCCAGCAGGCCGCCGCCGCAGCCGATATCAATGAGGGAAAGTCCGGCAAAGGGCGCAAGCGCACGCGGATCGCGGTGGAAATGGCGCGCGGCATGGTCCCGCACAAATCCAAGACGCACAGGATTGAGACGGTGCAGCGGCGCAAATTTGCCCGCCGGGTCCCACCATTCTTCGGCGAGTGCGGCAAACTTTGCGACTTCCGGCGCGTCGATCGAGGATGTCGGCGGGCGCGCGGAGGGCGTGCGGGATTGGCGTTGAGCGCGGGGCATGCGGCGTCTATGAAGGTCGTAGCGTAACATACGCCGGAGCGTGGCAAGGACCAGACCCCGATGGCCAGGATCGTGATGAAATTCGGCGGCACCTCCGTGGCCGATCTCGATCGCATCCGCCACGTCGCCAGCTTGGTGAAGCGTCGGATCGACAGCGGAGACCAGGTCGCGGTTGTCGTTTCGGCGATGGCCGGCGAAACCGACAAGCTCGTACAATGGGCGCGCGATTTGTCGCCGCTGCACGACGCGCGCGAATATGACGTCGTCGTGGCGGCAGGCGAACAGATCACGGCAGGACTGGTCGCGATCGCGCTGACCTCGATCGGCGTGAATGCGCGTTCGTGGCTCGGCTGGCAGATTCCGCTGCGAACGTCCGACATGCACGGCGCCGCGCGGATCGTCGACATCGAAGCAGGCGCGCTCGACGAAAAACTGCGCGAAGGGCAGGCGGCGGTCATCGCAGGATTCCAGGGGGTGGCGCCCGACGACCGGATATCGACGCTCGGCCGCGGGGGGTCGGACACGAGCGCGGTCGCCATCGCTGCCGCGCTCCATGCCGACCGCTGCGATATCTACACCGACGTCGACGGCATTTACACGACCGATCCGCGCATCATGGCGCGGGCGCGGCGGCTTGCGCGCGTGGCCTATGAGGAAATGCTGGAACTGGCCTCGCTCGGCGCCAAGGTGCTGCAGACGCGGTCCGTGGAAACCGCGATGCTTCATCGCGTGCCTGTGCGCGTGCTCTCGACCTTCGACGCGGATGGCGAAGGCACGCTTCTTTGCGACGAGGAAGACATCATGGAGAAAAAGCCCGTCACCGGGATCGCCTATTCGCGCGACGAAGCAAAGATCACGCTTCACCGCGTTCCTGACGAGCCGGGGATCGCCGCGGCGATATTCGGTCCGCTCGCGGATGCCGGCGTCAATGTCGACATGATCGTGCAGAACGTCTCCGAGGACGGCCGCCGCACCAATCTCACCTTCACCGTGGGCCGCGGCGAGCTTCCGCGCGCATTGCAAGCGATCGGGAATGCGGCACCGGCGATCGGATACCGCGAAGTCACTTCCGATGCCGACGTTGCGAAGGTGTCGATCATCGGCATCGGTATGCGCGCCCATCCGGGCGTGGCCCAGACCATGTTCCGCACGCTCGCGGAAAAAGGCATCAACATACAGGTCATCTCGACGTCGGAGATCAAGGTCAGCGTTCTGATTGCGGAGGAATATGTGGAGCTCGCCGTTCGCGCCCTCCATGCCGCCTACGAGCTGGACGTGGAGTAGCCCCACGATGAGTTGCACGCGGAGACGCGGAGACGCGGTGGAAAACCGCCAAGACGCCAAGGCGCCAAGGCTGAATAGCGCACGAATGCGCGCAAGAATTTTTTGGCGTCTTGGCGTCTTGGCGGTTCAACTTTTCTTTCCTCCCCTCCGCGTCTCCGCGTCTCCGCGTGCAACATTTTTCCGGCGCCGCTATGCGCCGTTGGTGGCCGGGAAGGAGATGGGCTGATGGCGGGGCTTGCGGCAGGCGGTCCGCGCTTGCTGCTCAGGCGCCTGCGCGAAATCATGGCGGAACGGTCGAGCGCGCAGACCCGTCTCGACCGTCTTGTGTCGGTGATCGCCGCCAACATGGTCGCGGAAGTCTGCTCGATTTATCTCAGGCGGGCCGGAAACGCATTGGAGCTGTTTGCCACCGAAGGGCTGAACCGTGGCGCCGTCCATCGCACGCGCATGCGTTCCGGCGAAGGACTGGTCGGTCTCGTGGCCGAGACCGCCGAACCGGTCAATCTTAGCGAGGCTCCCAGCCATCCCCGGTTTTCCTACCGGCCCGAGACGGGAGAGGATCCTTTCCGTTCCTTTCTGGGCGTGCCGATCGTCCGTGGCGGACAGGTCTATGGCGTGCTGACCGTGCAAAACCGGGCGGCAAGGCTCTACGACGAGGAAGAAGTCGAAGCGCTGCAGACTGTCGCGATGGTGCTCGCGGAAATCGTGGCCCATGGTGCGCTGTTCGATATCGCCGAACTCGACGAGCCGGAACTGCGCGCGGACCGGCCGCGATCGTTCAGGGGGGAGGGGCTTTCGGAGGGAATCGCCGTCGGTCACGTCGTACTGCACGAGCCGCGCGTGAAGGTCGAGCGCATGATCGCCGACGATCCAGCGCTCGAGAGCAGGCGGTTGGAGGGCGCATTGTCGAAACTGCGCCAGTCGGTCGACGAGATGCTCGAGTCGAGCGAACTCGATCTGACGGAGGAAAGCCGCGAGGTGATCGAAGCCTATCGGCTGTTCGCCGAGGACCAGGGCTGGCGGAACAAATTGCACGACGCCGTGCGCTCGGGCCTGACGGCCGAAGCTGCAGTTGAGCGCGTCCAGGACGAACTGCGCCTGCGCGTGACGCGGATGGGCGATCCCTTCCTCCGGGAGCGGCTTCACGACTTCGAGGACCTGGCGCGCCGGCTGCAGAGGCATCTCGGCGGCGACGGCAGTTCGGCGCGCGATCTGCCGGAGGACGCGGTGATCGTCAGCCGGGCGATGGGGCCGGCGGAGTTGCTCGATTACGGCAGGCATCGCGTGGCCGCGCTCGTGCTGGAGGACGCCGCGCCGACATCGCACGTCGCCATCGTCGCCCGCGCGATGGCCCTTCCCATGGTCGGCGGCACCGAAGGCATTGTCGATACGGCGCGCACAGGGGATTTGATCGCGATCGACGGCGAGACGGGCGAGGCGCAACTGCGTCCGGCCGCCGATGTGGTTGCGTCGTTCAAGTCGCGGCGCGCTCTTCGGGAGACGCGTGCCGCCCGCATGGCGGCCGTGCGCGATCTTCCCGCCGTGACAAAGGACGGCGTTCCGATTCAGCTGATGATGAATGCCGGGCTGGTGCTCGACATGCCGCATCTCGACGCTTCCGGCGCCGACGGCATTGGTCTTTTCCGCACCGAATTGCAGTTCATGGTCGGGGAGACGATGCCGCGCCTGGCCGATCAGATCGGCTTCTACCGCAAGGTGATCGACGCAGCGGGAAACAGACCGGTGATCTTTCGCACGCTCGATCTCGGCGGGGACAAGATTCTTCCCTACGGGCGATGGGAGCGCGAGGAAAATCCCGCGCTCGGCTGGCGCGCGCTTCGCATCGCTCTCGATCGCCCCGCGCTGCTGCGCTACCAGGCGCGCGCGCTGATCGCCGCCTCCGCCGATCGCGTTCTGCGTCTGCTTCTTCCGCTCGTCACCGATGTCGACGAATTCAACCGGGGACGCGCGCTCATCGATCGCGAACTCGAACGGGCCAGGCTTCTCAGGTTGCCGCAGCCGCGACAGACGCTTGTCGGAGCGATGCTGGAAGTGCCGGCGCTGTCATTTATGCTGCCGCAGATTTTGCGCAGCGCCGATTTTGTTTCCATCGGGTCCAACGATCTCTTGCAGTTCGTGTTTGCAGTCGACCGCACCAACCCGCGGGTTGCGCGCCGCTACGACCCGCTCAGTCCGGCGATCCTGACGCTCGTGCGCCAGATCGTGCGAAGTGCTGCGGAGGCCAACGGCGAAGTGTCGCTGTGCGGCGAGATGGCGGGCCGTCCGCTGGAAGCGATGGCGCTGATCGGCACAGGCCTGCGGTGTCTGTCGATGCAGGCGCCGAACATCGGGCCGGTGAAAATCATGATTCGAAGTCTCGACACGCGGGAGATCGCCGACTTCGTCGATCGGCAGTGCGACCGCAGCGATCACAGTCTGCGAACGCGCCTCTCGGCCTTCGCCGCCGAGCGCGGCGTCGTCATTAATCAATAGCAATGCTGAAATCAATAGCAATGCTGATCGGTCGAATTTTCGGGCACCTATTGCGTTAGAAGGCTGCTTGCCCCATCCTTAGTCGGTTGGTTTTCTTGAAAAGGTCCGTAATGCGCGCTCTTACCTTGCTTGCCCTGACGACTGCACTTCTGATCCCGGCTCTGGCTTCAGCCGATCCCGCGCAGCCTCAGTCCCCGCCGGCCGCAAACGCCGAGGCGATGCCTGCGACGACTGCGCCCTCCCAGGCCACCGCCCCGCAAATGTCGGCGCCCGCGTCCGCCGCGGCACCAGCGACGTCCAGCGATGTGATGGCGGGCGTGGATCTCGACGCGATCGTTTGCCGGTCGACCCCTCCGCCGACCGGCTCCCGCTTGGGGGGGGGGCGCGAGTGCCATACGGTCCGCCAGTGGAACGATCGTCAGCGCCAGGAGCAGCAAATGCTGGAAACGCAGCAGCGAATGAATTCGAGGCAGGGCGGCTGAGCCTTGGTCTACGTCTTGTTGTCTGACGGAAGGTTCTGACCGGGCAAGCAATTGAACCAGCCCGCGGCGGCTGAACCAGTCCGTTCACGGGGGGGCCCAGCGGATGGTATGGCCGCAGGCGAATATCTTCACTATACTGCGGTGAAGGCGCATGCGTGCGCCGGCCGGTTGCCTATGACGAGGACCACGCAAACGACCATAGATGTTGACGGCGAATCCGGTCCGCGGCGGATCCATTTGCGCGAAGTTTCGGGCGAAGCGCAGCCTCGCACCGTGGGAGAGGATCTGTGTGCTGCACGGCTTCGTCGCGGTGACGATCTCGCGACAGTCTCCCGTGCGTTGCGTATCCGGAAGGATCACCTCCAGGCTGTCGAAGACAGCCGCGTGGAGGATTTGCCCGGCCGTACCTATGCGATCGGCTTCGTCAGATCCTATGCGGGATACCTGGGCCTGGATCCGTCCAAGGCTGTCGAGCGCTTCAAGGGCGAAATCGCGGGCCGCAATGATGGAGCGCCCCAGATCGGGTGGATACCGGATACCGGCGGGGGCCTCCCCTACGGCTGGATGATCATGGCCGTGATCGTTGTCGCGGTCGTTGCGTATGGCGCCTGGCAGCTGGTGCGATCGGCGGATGTGTTTTCGCCGCAGGTTGTCGCGCCGGTACCCGCGAGAATCGCCTCCGCGCCGGTGCACCGGGCGACCCTGCGGCCCCAGCCCGTTCAGGCGCGGGCGGAAACCCCGCCGGTGCCGGGCGCCACCGGCAGCGCCTCTTCGCAACTGACCCCTGCCGCACCCCAAGGGGCTTCAACGGCAGCGGCCGGCGCGCCCGCCTCACAAGGCGTGCAGACCGCCGCGCTTCCAGTTGGGGAGGTTTATGGTTTGCAGAACAGGAACGCACGCGTGGTTCTTCACATTCGCGCGGTGACTGAGGTTCTGGTCGAAGGGCCCGGGGGGAAAGTTTATATCAATCGCGTCCTGCATCCCGGAGATAGCTACCGCGTTCCTGCTTTGGTGGGTCTTTCCCTGACGACACCGGACGGAGGCGCTGTAGCGCTTGAGCTGGATGGGCAGGATATTGGCCTGGCGGGACGCGCGGGCCAGATGACGGAGGCTCTTTCTCTCGATCCGCAAGCCATAGTAGACCGGACAGCCAAGGGGAACCCGGGCTGAAAGCGATCCAGGTGACGCCATGAGTGTCAGAGCGTATCGGGACATTGTCCGCCGCAAATCGCGCAAAATTCGCGTGGGTGCAGTGGAGGTTGGGGGCGACGCCCCGATTTCCGTGCAAAGCATGACGAACACCGTGACCGGCGATGCCGCGGCCACCATTGCGCAGGTGCGTGCGCTTGAAGAGGCCGGCGCCGATATCGTTCGCGTCTCCTGCCCCGACGAAGAATCGACGGCGGCACTCAAGACGATCGTCCGCGCCGCCAACGTCCCGATCGTTGCGGACATCCATTTCCACTACAAGCGCGCGATAGAAGCGGCGAAAGCGGGCGCAGCCTGCCTGCGCATCAATCCCGGAAATATCGGTTCGGCGCAGCGCGTGCGCGAAGTGGTCGCGGCCGCGAAGGATCACGGCTGCTCGATGCGGATCGGCGTGAACGCCGGTTCGCTGGAAAAAGAGCTGCTGGATCGCTATGGCGAGCCTTGCCCCGAGGCCATGGTCGAAAGTGCGCTCAACCACGCGCGCATTCTCGAAGACAATGACTTTACAGAATTCAAGATCAGCGTGAAGGCGTCCGACGTGTTCCTGGCGGTCGCTGCCTATCAGGGCCTTGCCGATGCCTGCGACTACCCGCTTCATCTGGGAATTACCGAAGCGGGCGGGATGATGTCGGGGACGGCGAAATCCGCCATCGGCATGGGAATGCTGCTATGGTCGGGTATCGGGGACACGATACGCGTTTCGCTGTCCGCCGACCCGGTTGAGGAAATCCGCGTCGGCTTCGACATCCTGAAGTCGCTCGGGCTCAGGCATCGCGGCGTCAATATCGTCTCCTGTCCGTCCTGCGCGCGGCAGGGGTTCAACGTGATCGAAACGGTACGCGTGCTCGAGGACCGGCTGAAACATATTTCGACGCCGATGACGCTTTCGATCATCGGCTGCGTGGTCAATGGGCCTGGCGAGGCGCGCGAAACCGATCTCGGTTTCACGGGCGGCGGCGCGGGAGGACATGCCGGGATGATCTATCTGAACGGCAAGCCGGCCTATAAGCTCGAGAATACGAAGCTCGTCGATCACGTCGTGGCGCTTTGCGAGAAAAAGGCCGCCGAAATCGAACGGGAACACAACGGCGCCGCTCTTGAGCCCGCGCTGTAGCGCGCACATCTTTCCCCGATGATTCCCGAAACCAAGCTGTCCCGGCTTGTCGATCGCTTTGCGGCCGTCGAAGCGGAGCTCGCCTCCGGCGCGGGCGGCGCCGCCTATGTGAAGCTTTCGCGCGAGCATGCCGAGCTTGCGCCGGTGGTGGAGGCGGTTGCGGCCTGGCGCGGCACGGCCCGGGCGCTGGGGGATGCAGATGCGCTTGCCGACGATACGGCCGGCGATCCGGATCTGCGCGCGCTCGCTGAAGAGGAACGCGCGGTGCTCAAACAGAGGCTTGCGCAGATCGAACGCGAACTGCAACTGAGGCTGTTGCCGAAGGATGCGGCGGATTCTTCGTCGGCGATCCTCGAAGTCCGCGCCGGCACCGGTGGCGACGAAGCGGCCCTGTTCGCCGGGGATCTTCTGCGCATGTATGAGCGCTATGCGCAGCTCATGGGCTGGCGGACGGAGATGTTGAGCCTGAACGACAGCGACCTTGGCGGGATCAGGGAAGCCGTCGTGGAAGTGGTCGGGCAGGGCGCCTATGCGAAACTCAAATTCGAAAGCGGCGTGCACCGCGTGCAGCGCGTGCCCATGACCGAGGCCGGTGGCCGCATCCACACCTCTGCGGCCACCATCGCCGTGCTGCCCGAACCCGAGGACGTGGACGTGCATGTCGACGAGAAGGATCTGAAGATCGACGTCTTCCGCGCGAGCGGCGCCGGCGGCCAGCACGTGAACAAGACGGAAAGCGCGGTGCGCATCACCCATCTTCCATCGGGAATTGTCGTCGCCCAGCAGGACGAGAAATCGCAGCACAAGAACAAGGCGAGGGCGCTCAAAATCCTGAAGGCGAAACTGTTCGAGGCGGAGCGCGAGCGGCAGGCCAGCGCGCGCGCCGCGGAGCGCAAGGATCTGGTCGGTTCGGGCGACCGCTCCGAGCGCATCCGCACCTACAATTTCCCCGATGGGCGGGTGACCGACCACCGCATCAAGCTCACCCTCTACAACCTGCCCAAAGTGATCGACGGCTCAGCCGTCGACGACCTGATCGACCCCCTGATCGCCGAGGACCAGGCCGCCAGGTTGGCGAGCCTGGAAGAGAGCTTGGGCTGACCCAAACGTCGGGCCCACCCAGCAATGTCATCCCGGACAAGCCGCGCTAGCGGCGCAGATCCGGGATCTCCCTGGCTCCATGGTGCTGAGTAGATCCCGGCTCTTCGCTTCGCTACGGCCGGGATGACAACGATAGGGTTCTGAGGGCTTTTGAACCCCAAACGTGTGTCATGGCCGGGCGTCAGTCCCGGCCACCCAAGAACACCACGGTCGGAGTGGCCGTGCTCTGGCACGGCCATGGCTGGCGCTGTGTTCATGGGTCACCGGGACTGACGCCCGGTGATGACGGACGGTGGGTGGAAGCGGGCGTGTAGTTGGGCTGCCAACCGATGAGCTGGCTGCGGCTTCTGCTGCTGATC
>DATAWY010000077.1:0-63149 GCA_036266955.1 Rhizomicrobium sp. | reverse complement strand
CTGGTCAAAGGATTGCGGGCCTGGGGCGAGCAGCGCGGCAACAAGCGTGCGGCGCAGGTAACCGCAGACGACGCGCTCGATCCGATTGCGGCGAAACTCTCGCTGTTCATCCGTGAGCCGCAGTTCCAGGGCCAGACCAAGGAGAAACTGACCAATTCCGAGGCGACAAGGCTCACCGAAACCGCATTGCGCGACCGGTTCGATCACTGGCTGGCGGCTGACCCCGCCTCGGCCGACAACCTGCTGGCCTTCGTCATCGAACGGGCGGAAGAAAGAATCCGCCGCAAGGAGGCCAAGGACACGCCGCGCAAATCGGCCACGCGGCGGTTGCGGCTGCCCGGCAAACTGACCGACTGCACCAGGGAAAACGCTGCCGAGACCGAGATTTTCCTGGTCGAGGGCGACAGCGCCGGCGGCTCTGCCAAACAGGCGCGCAACCGCGACACCCAGGCGATTCTACCGCTGCGTGGCAAGATCCTGAACGTGGCATCGGCGTCTGCCGACAAACTTCGCCAGAACCAGGAACTGCGCGATTTGATCGAGGCCCTGGGATGCGGGGTGGGCGATCGATTCGATCGCGCGAAACTGCGCTACGGCCGCGTGATCATCATGACCGACGCCGATGTCGACGGCGCGCACATCGCCTCTCTGCTGCTGACCTTCTTCTATCGCGAGATGCCCGGGCTGATCGACAATGGCCATCTGCATCTGGCCATGCCCCCGCTCTACCGCCTCACCCAGGGCAGCAGGACGGAATATGCGCGCGACGACGCCCATCGCGAACAGCTGCTGAAGACGGTCTTCAAATCGAGCGCGAAGGTCGAGACGTCCCGCTTCAAGGGGCTGGGCGAAATGATGCCGAACCAGCTCAAGGAAACAACCATGAAGCCCGGCATGCGCACGCTCGAACGTGTGGACATCGCCGGCGAGGACGCGACGGAAACCTCGTCCCTTGTCGAGCGCCTGATGGGCAAAAAACCCGAACTGCGCTTCCAGTTCATCCAGGAAAACGCGAGGTTCGTGCCGGAGGTGGATGTGTGAGTGTATTTGTTTGACCCCTCACCCGGTTCTGTGCAGTTCAGATATCTTGACCTGCATCCCTCTCCCACAAGGAGAGAGGGTTCGCTCGGTGCGTTGCATAACCAAATTTGCTTGTGCAGCGCGCTGCATTTCCCCTCTCCCCTTGAGGGAGAGGGATGCAGGTAAGAAAGAAGATGACGGTCCAAGCGCGGGTGAGGGGTCTTCGCCAAATTACTGCACGCCCGGGACCCGCATATAACTGATCAGCAGCACGCCGTCGCCGTTTTGCGAGGGCACGGCGGTGGGCGGGCGGGCGGCGATGAGATGTTGCGCGAAAGCGGGCAGACCAAAGCGTTGCTCGTAGAGGCCGAAGGTGAGCGGCGAGCGCGTGGCGACGGTGAGTGTCACCGTCTCGCGCGCGCAATCGCGGCTCATGCAGGCCAGCAGCACGTCATCTTCGCTGGCCCATTGCGGCGGCGCGCTGAAATGCCAGCCCTGTATATCGATGGCTTTCAGCATCGCAGCTCTGGGGACCGCCAGATACATCTGGTCGGCACCCGCAGATCCATGAAACAGGAATGTGATCCGGCGCAGACTGTTGATGGGCGGCCGCGAAATGATGGTCGCATCGGGAAGCGGCAAGCGTGCCGCGTCCGCCGGCGCGACATAGGCGCGCGGCATCGCAGGCGCGAGCGGTTCCGGCCGGCGCGAGAATGTTGCAGCGGCGCGCAGCGATGCCGGAAGCGGCGCCGTCGTGCCGGCGGCCCAGACGGCGCGCTGCCGGCCTTCCACGTAAGTGATGTTCAGCCGTTGCGCGGCCGTCGTGCTGTAGGCCGGCTCGAGCCCCTGCACAAAGGCGCCGCAGAGTGCGGCAACAAAGAACAGACCCGTCACCACGGCCCAGGCAAGCCGCGGCAGCGCGAAACGCGCGAGCAGCGGGACCAGGGCGGACAATCCGAGCGCAAAGGGCGCCGTGAACAGCGGATGAAGCTTCAATCCCATCAGCGCCTCGCCGGTGGTGCCGATGGCACTCCAGACGAGCAGCGCCACGAGCGCCGCCAGCAATTGCGCGAACAGCCCGAACGCATTTTCCCAACCGCCCGGGAGGAATGCTGCGATAAGAAGCGGCACGCCCGCGGCGAGTGCCGGAATCAGGAAATAAGGAGAAAAGCCAGGAAGAAACAGCGCCACCACGATCCCCAGTCCGGCCAGCCACAGCCAGACGGCGGCAGCCGCGGCGCGCGCCGGCGCCAACCGGGAGACCAGCAGCGCCGAACCGCCCAACGCGAAGGCCAGGGCAATTCGCAAAGAGGTGGGAAACGCATAGGCCGGTTCCGGCATGCCCGAAACGAGTGCGGCCAGTCCGTGGAGCACGAAGCCGCTTGCAATGGCCACAAACAACAAGACCGGCGTGATGGCGAAGGCGCGCAGCCATTGCGTCGCGGGCAGCGACGGACCGCGTGCAAACACTGCCGCCGCAAGCAGCAGGAGAAAGGCCGCGATGGCGAGCGGCAAAGCCCAGCTTGCCGGAGCGCGCGGCAGCCATCGTCCGAGAATGTCGAGATAGATATCGTTCTGGCCGTGCAGGCTTGCAAAGTCGACCTGCTCGAGCCCGCCCGCCACGCCCAGCATGTTGTCGCCCTGCTGCTGCAGCGAAGCGGGATCGAGATGGGCGCGCGTGTCGAGCGCGGTGTGATAATCGGGCAGTCCGCCCACATAGGCGAAGTTGAATGAGGGAAATCCGTCGCCGATGAACAGCGTCAGGTCGGTGTCGTTGGGCAGGAAGCGATAGATTTCGTGATAGAGCGAACTCGTCGCGTAGGCGGGCGTATTGCGGGCATAAAGATCGATCAGCGGTCCGTCGCCGGGGCTCGTCTGGAACAGCAGGCTCGGTCCCTGGTTGCCGCGCGCCTCGACATTGATCACCGCGCCGACCCGCCCTTTCAGCGCCGGGTCGTGGAGGAAGGCGGCCGCGCCCAGAAGATCGGCTTCCTCGCCGTCGCTCAGCACCGCCATGACGGGATGCTTGCCCGGCAACCCGCGCGCGATCATCGCCCGCGCCGTTTCGATCACCGTGGCCACTCCGGACTCGTCATCCGAGGCGCCGGGGCCGGCGGGCACCGAATCGTAATGCGCCAGCAGAAGGATCGCCCTGCCCGCCCCCGGCTTCACGTCGGCGATCACGTCGTTGACGCTGGCGCAGATCAGAAGGCCATAGTCATGCGGCTCGTGACAGGCAAAACTGTGATAGACGCGAGGATGCAACCCGAGCGCGCTCAGTTCCTGCATGATGCGCCCGCGCACGCGTGCGTTCTCCTCCGTCGATACCGGGTGCGGCTTCTCCGGCCCGAGGATCCGCGCCAGCACCTGTTCCGCGCGGCTGGCGGAGAACACAAGCGACGAAGCGCCGGCCGGCACGACGTCCGGCCGCGCCGTCGCATAGGTCTGCAGGAACCAGAACCCCGCCGCGGTCAGGAGCAATGCCACGGCTATTGCGAAGTGAAGAATCGGCGACTTCGACTGGTTCATCCGCCAGCTCCCGTTGAATGGCCTTCCCTGGGACCGCCGGCGTCTCGCCGGCCAAGGCGTGCGAGCGAGCCGCCTTGGGCCCTGAGACGTCCGGCTCCTCTATGCCAGGCGTGCCCAATTGGCCATCGCAAAGATGTGATTTGCGAAGTGCAGGCGCCTTCCACGACAGTCCTCGCGTCCACTACGGAGGGGATCGTTATGCGATGGACGGCTTTAAGAGGTTTCGCGGCTTGCGGCGCGGTTTTGCTGTGGGCAGCTGCGGCGCGCGCTGCGGATTATTCCGCGATGGCGCCGCTTGATCGGTACCTGATGGACCGCTCCGCCGAGATCGCGATGGCGAAGAGCGCGGCGCCGCCATCAATCGCGGACAAGGCAACCGTTCTGGTGCTGACGCGCCACGGCTACGAGACTGCGATCACGGGCAGCAACGGTTTTGTCTGCGCGGTGGAGCGCGGATGGATGTCGCAATACGACTTCCCGCAATTCTGGAATCCGCATATGCGCGGTCCGCTGTGTTATAATCCCGCGGCCGTGCGCGCCATCCTGCCCTACACACTCAAACGCACCGAGCTCGTGCTCGCGGGGCGCGCCAAATCCGCACTCAATGGCGCGATCAAAGAAAGCATCGAAAAGCATGCATTGCCGCCCCTTGAGCCTGGCGCGATCACTTACATGATGTCGAAGCAGGGCTATCTCAACGACGAAGCGCGCAACTGGGTGCCGCATCTGATGTTCTATTTCCCGCGCGGCGACGGTGCGAACTGGGGCGCGGACCTTCCCGGCTCGCCCGTGCTGCTGAACCCGCAGTTTCAGAATTCGGCGGAAGCCATCAGCGTGATCATGGTCCCGGTGAAGCACTGGTCCGACGGCACGCCCGCGCCGAAAATGCGGTAAAGCAGCGGCGCCGCCCCGGCCGTGGATTCACAGCACCCTTGTTACCCAGACAAGGGGCAGCGCAGCCTTGCGAGCCTCCACGCGGGCCGGCGAAGGGAGCTGCCCTCCTTGACTCTTGAAATATTATTGCCATATATCCGTGCAACCATAGTGCTGCGGCCGATTCGGGCTGCCAGCCAGGGCGCGCGATGCGCCCATCACAGGAGCGCATGACGACAGACACGATGGCCGGCGCGCAAGCCGGTTTGGAAGACTCCGTAACAGTAGCTTCCCCGAGTACCCCCAACTCCGATCTCGACATCGCCTCGCAAGGCTTTGACGGACTTGGGCTTTCGCCTTCCGTGCTAAAGGCCGTCGCCGAAAGCGGCTACACGACGCCCACGCCCATCCAGGCGCGCGGCATCCCCTTGGTGCTGAAGCACCGCGATCTGATCGGGATCGCCCAGACGGGCACCGGCAAGACCGCCTCCTTCACCCTGCCCATGATCGAGATCCTCTCCCGCGGCCGCGCCAAGGCGCGCATGCCGCGCTCGCTGATCCTCGAGCCGACGCGCGAGCTGGCGGCCCAGGTGGCGGAGAGTTTCGAGCGCTACGGCAAATACAACAAGCTTTCGATGGCGCTGCTGATCGGCGGGGTCTCCTACGACGACCAGGACAAGAAGCTGGACCGCGGCGTGGACGTGCTGATCGCCACGCCCGGCCGCCTGCTCGATCATTTCGAGCGCGGCAAGCTGATGCTGGGCCAGGTGTCGGTGCTGGTGGTCGACGAAGCCGACCGCATGCTCGACATGGGCTTCATCCCCGACGTCGAACGCATCTGCAAACTCATTCCCTTCACCCGCCAGACGCTCTTCTATTCGGCAACCATGCCGCCGGAGATCAAGCGGCTGACCGAGCAGTTCCTGCACAATCCCGAACAGGTCGAAGTGACGCGGCCGGCGACCACGGCCGACAACATCGTGCAGGAAGTCGTGCAGGTGCCGGCGAATGATTGGGCCAAGCGCGAGGCGCTGCGACGGCTTGTTCGCGAACACCCCGTGAAGAACGCCATCGTGTTCTGCAACCGCAAGCGCGACGTGGACGTGGTGGCGCGCTCGTTGCAGAAGCATGGCTTCTCGGTGGCGCCGCTGCATGGCGACCTCGACCAGAACGTGCGCACCAGAACGCTCGACGCCTTCCGCAACGGCGAGACTCATCTGCTTGTCGCCAGCGACGTGGCGGCGCGCGGCCTCGATATTCCCGCCGTGTCGCACATCTTCAATTTCGACGTGCCCTTCCACGCCGACGATTATGTCCATCGCGTCGGGCGCACCGGCCGGGCGGGGCGCGAAGGCCATGCCTTCATGCTGGCGACGCCCCGCGACGCCAGGCTCGTGGAGGCGATCGAGAAGCTGACCGGCCAGCCCATCGTCAGCCGGAGAATGGAAGGGCTGGAGGTGCGCGAAGACCAGCCGAAATCGCACAGCCATCGCCGACCCGACAGGCGCGACGGTCCGCGCGCGCGCAAACCCATGGCCCAGGCCCAATCGCCGCGGCCTTCGCCGCAGGCCCAGCCATCGCGGCCCGCGCCGGCACGGGATCATGCACCCGCCGCCAAGCCGGAGCCCGTGCGTCCCCATCAGATCGCCGGCAAGCGCCCCGAGGCGCCACGCCACGAGAAGCCTGCATCCTCGCAGCGGCGCGGCCACGAACAGGAGGCGCCGGACCTGAGCCACCTGCCGGCATTCCTGCTGCGGCCCGTCATCCTGCCGCCGGCCGAAAAACCCGCGCCGCGCGCAAAACAAAGAAACCTGCCCTCGCCCCGGCCTGAGTAGGGTTTTCCGGGAAAAACGCGCCGTTCACTCGGCTTCCGCACGGGAGCGAATCCCGCGTAATTCATCAGCGCGGGGCCATTTTGCATCTAATGATCTCGTCATGGCCGGGCTGTTGTCCCGGCCATCGATGAACCACCCCAGAAGGCGAGAGTCGTGTACAGGTCGTCCCAGTACGGCTGGAACGGATTCCGATCACGTTGAAACACGCAAAGCTTGTCATCCCCGGTTCAATTTCAGCAGATACCGCTATACAACGATGTTCATGGATGGCCGGGACAACAACAGCCCGGCCATGACGGGGTTGCGGATGTCCTCGCGCGCGGCTGGACCGCACAGCGCATCACCTCATGGGGAACCAGCGTAGCAGGCGGGCGTTGGGTGACTGCCTTTTGTTTGGGGGAACCCCATGCGCTCCTGCCTGCTCTGGCTGATCGGCGTGCCGATCCCGGTCATCATTCTCATCTGGCTCATCACCGGGCACGCCTGAGCGTGGCCGCCCTGCCCCGACATTCGGATTGAAGAATCGCGCCATGGCCGAATCCGTCATCGTCGCCGGTCCGGAGAACAGCGGCTTTCGCTTCTCCTGGGGCCTTGCCATTGCCGGCGGCGTGGTCGCGACCGCGGTGACGTTCTTCCTGCTCGTCCTTGGTTCGGGATTCGGGCTTTTGCTGATCAACCCAACGGCCGATGAATCGGGCCTGGAGCACCGCCCTGCGTGCTTCGACAAGCTCAGCATGAGGGGAGTCTTTATGCCATGACTGCTTTGTGCAAGTCGCACCAGCGGCCCATATGGTTCACCCCTTGTCCATGTCATGGCCCGCGAATGCGGGCCACCCCGGCCGGTGAATTTGCGCCGGCCTTGGTGGCGTCGCCGACTTTTTCGGCGCAGGTCTAAGCGGTTTCACCTGGGCGGCCGCATTTGCGGGCCGTGACAACTCTGGGAAACAAGTCAGAATTCGAGGCCGCTCGTATCAGTCGCGGATCTTCAGCTCCAGCGCCTGGGAGCCGGCGCCGTTGCCGAATTTGGGGGTGCATGACGCGCAAACCGGCGTGTTCTCCATCGCTTGTGCATAGTTCAATCCCAGGGTGGGCGCCATCGTGCCATCGACGCTCGCGGATGTCAGGAAATCATTTGCATTGACTGCTGTGATCGTGGGAGGTGCCGTCGGGCTGTTGAAAGTGATTCCGATGGTCTGCGGATAGTTCTGCGAACCTTGCAGCGCGTCGATCGTCGTCGCGCGGGGCGTTGCCTGGCCAAGCCCGTCCACATAAGCGATGGCATTGCTGGCGGAATTGATCGTCCAGGGCGAGCTATCCGTCGCGCGCCACCCGCCGATATAGGTGTATTGCGCCGCCAAATCCTTCGATGTCGCGGTGAAGTCGACCTGGTTGTAGGCGTTGTAGAGGCACAGGCAGGTGTTCGCTGAGCCGCCCGTGCCGGCTATGGGATTCATCACCATGGAAGTCTGGCCATTGTTCGTCGCCAGCATGGTGCCGACATAGGTGCATTGTTTCGGGCGGCAGTCAAAGGTGGCCCCGGAACTATTGCCGTACTGGCAGGCCATGAGGTTCCTGTTCACCCACAGCCCCATGAACGAAATGATGAAGTCATCCTTCGTGGAATCGCCGCGCGTCGAAGAACCTGCGGGCAGCGTGGTGTGCCAGGCCGGTCCCGTACAGAGCGTGGGCACGAAATCCGCCGGGTTCAGCGTGACATAGAGGTCGAACAGGTTGGATTGCGTCTGAACGCTGCCGTCGAGCGGCAATTGCAGATCGCCTGTGGCGGCACTGAAGACGAGCTGTGTGCCCGTATTTGCAATCACATGGGTACCCGACGAGAGCGTCACGGTGCCCCCCGATGCGAAGTACAGCGTTGGAGTGCCATCAAGCGATGCGGGCTGATTGATGGTGATCACCGTGGCGGAGTTTACCACGGTCACATAGGTGCCGTTGGGCAAACCCGAACCGGTGGCGCTCCAGCCCGGCTCAATCGTGCCCGAATAGCTTACCCCGGTAATCGTTGTCTGTCCCGCGACCGTCGTGCCCGAGCCGGACCCTTCCGACGTCCCGCCCGCCGTGGCTGCGCTGACAGTCTCACCGGACGGGATACTGGGCCCTGTGACGGTGAGTGTGCCGCCTGCCGCATGGATTGCGGCCAACTCGTTGATGTCGCCGACATTGTTGATGGTCGCGCTCCCACTCGTCGTTGTTCCCACCGTCTGCATGAAATAGCTGTTGAAGTTCTGGGCGACGAGGTTGGTGCCGTTGAAGATGGGCACGTGCTGGCCCAGCATGTCGCTGTAATAGACCGTCGTGCCGCCGCTCACGTCCGCGCTCATCACCGGCACGCCGTAGGTGAGCGTAAGCCGGCCCTGCGGCGCCACGATGCCGTTGCCCCAGCCCGGCGTTCCGTTCATCGGGTTGCCGTCCAGAATGGGGGGACCGCCCAGGAGATAGGCGGGACCCGTCAGAAGTTGCGGCGCGTTGGTCAGTAGCTGCGAGAGGCTCGGCGACAGGGTCCCCTGCAGCGAGGTCGTGCAATTGCACAAGGAGGCGCCGGTAGCCGGCCCGTCGAACAGGACGTTCAAATTCTGGCTCGGATAGGAGTCGAGGGTGACGTCGGAGAACTGAAATCCCTGCGCCGAAAAGACGAGCCCCTGGCCGTCGGGGCCAATCTCCACGTCCGCGGCGCCGGGCGCGCCTTTCGTCTGGGAGCGGCACCAATAGCATTGCAGGGTCTCGGTCCCTCCCTGCGGATCGACGTAGAAGTTGCCGTAGACGCTGCTGCCCGTTGGGCCCGTGTAGGAGCCGTTGTTGTTCGATTCGGCGTTGTAGAGGACGACGGATGCGCCGCGCCGCGCGTTGTTCCCCGATCCGCCATTGGGCGTCCCCGTAAGGCTGAAGCCGTACTCGGCGTTGCTGAACGCAGTGAACCCGTCGATCATGATGCCGTCGTCGCCGTTGAGCGTCGTGCCCCGCCAGCATTTGGCGGTGACGAGGTTGTAGAAGCGCAGCGGCTGAGCGAGCGAGTCGAGCACCATGCAGCTCGGCTCAAAACCGCCGATCTCCGAATAACCGCTGCAGGCCGGGGTCGGCCCGCAGGTGTTCCACAGGATCACGTTATAGCCGCGGATCACCCCGCCCCAATTGTAGGCGTACAGAAGGTGGTTCTGAAAATTGGAGATGGACACGTTGGAAAAATAAATGAACTGGGCCTTGGGCACGCAACCGTGCGCGTTTTCGAAGCCCATCCCCATCACGTTGTTCTGATTTCCGCCGTCGCCCGTCTGCATATCCCCGACGATTGCGACATTCTGAAGCGTAACCTGCGCAGGCGAGTAGGTCGCACCGGGATCGCTGCTGCAGTTCGTCGTGTTGAAAAGGCTCAGCGCGGCCACGATGAAGGCATTTCCCGGATTCCCGGCGGGATTTACGTTAACCGGATAGCCGACAGCTATTCTTCCCCCTCTCTGTTGCACCCACGCCTGCTTCGTTCCGCTCGAAATCCACGAAACCGCCTGCTGAATATAGATTTGATCCGCCAGACAAGTCCGTCCGGAGGGAAAACTTACCGTGCCGGCCTGTCCGTTCTGCGTGGGCTGTGGCGTAACGCTCAGATTGTCGCCCACCTGCTCGGCGACGGCCTCTGCGTTTTGAATCGCCGTGGTGTCGTCAACACTGCCGTTACAGAAAGCGCCCCATTCGAGGACGGAGTGTGCCGGTTTCGTCCGGACCCAGTAATAGCCGCTTCGATCCTTGATGACCGTGCCGCCATTGTCGCAGCGGAGGTACATATTCTCGGTCCCGGTTGTCGATGGGCTTGTGCTCAGCGTAATCTGGTTGGGCGCCAACGGTGTGCCGAGGAGTTGCACGGTCGTCCCAGCGGCGATCCAGCCGTTCTGGTCGCCGGTCACCGTCATGCCGATCGTTATTCCCGCCGTGTAGGACGATCCGCTGATGATGTTGACTGTCATATTCGGAGACGTACTGGATGTTTTCACACTGTGGACCGCGAATGGAAACCGTGCCATGATGCGGCGGCTTTCAGGGGAGGTTGCGATGGCCAGACGGGTTGGAATGGCCGCTTTTCAGGCGACGCAAGTGGCGGGTGCGGGGATTCTGGCCGTCTTGTCGCTGGCGTCACCGGCGTTTGGCGCCCTGACGATTTCCTCGGCTGCGACGCAGGACATGAGTTGTTCGGCCGGCGTCTGCGCGCCGACGGCGACGGACGCGGTGCTTAATGCAACGGACCTGGAAAACCTGCTCGCCTCGGGGAACCTCACAGTGACCACGACAGGCTCCGGCGGCGTCCAGGCCGGCGACATCGAGGTCGAGGCGCGGTTCGATTGGTCGGGCGCGAGCGGGCTCGTGCTGGATGCCTATCGGTCCATCGCGATCGACAAGGCCATCTCGGTGGACGGCCTGAGCAGCCTCTCGATCCTCACCGACGACGGCGGCAGCGGCGGAACGCTCTCGTTCGGCAGGAAGGGGAATATTGCGTTCGCGAACCTGTCGAGCCGGCTCGCGATCAACGGCACCAGCTACACGCTGGTCGATAAGGTAGCCAGGCTCGCTTCGGCCGTCGCCGCCGATCCCTCCGGCACTTACGCCTTTGCCAACAGCTATGATGCAGAAAAAGACGGCACCTACACCCAATCGCCAATCCCGACGACGTTCGAGGGCACCCTCGAAGGGCTGGGCAACACGATTTCGAATGTGACGATTGCGGACACGCAGAGTGGGGGATATGGAGGTTTTTTCAGCGAGATCGATACTCCGGCCACGGTCCGCGACCTTCGTCTGGAGGATGTGGGGATTTCAGGCGTCGCAGGGGATGTGGGCGGTCTTGCCGGTAGGAGCTATGGCACAGCTTATGGCGATAGCGTCAGCGGCACGATCGAGGCAGATCGTGGTGGGGATATTGGAGGGTTGATAGGATATGGTGGCGGGTTGGCAGAGGATTGCTCTGCCTCGGTCGACCTGACCCGCACCAAGGTCGGCGGTGAAGAAGGCGGCCTGGTGGGTTCTTTCGGGGGCTCCATCAGCAATTCGTCTGCGACCGGGCAGGTAAGCACAGGAAATTATTCGATCGCGGGTGGGCTGGTCGGGTACTATGATGTAGGCGTGATCAGTGGCTCCTTCGCCAGCGGAGCGGTCAGCGGCGGACATAAAGCGCAGCTTGGCGGACTGGTCGGCTTTACCGAAAATGAGGAAAATGCGGCTATCGAGAACTCCTACTCGACGGGTGCGGTCACCGGCGGAAAGGCGTCGGTCGTGGGCGGGTTGGTGGGACACAGCGATTACGACCGGGACAGCAACAATAGCATGTCAAGCTCATACTCGGCAGGGGCCGTGTCGGGCAAATCGCTCGCTTTTGCGGGCGGACTGATAGGTTATGACAACAACGCGCCGGACGGCTGCGGCTGCTTCACCGATCTGTACTGGGACACAACGACCAGCGGCATCAAGAAACGCAGCCGGGGCGCCGGAAACATCGCCAACGATCCCGGCATCACCGGGCTCTCGAACAAAGAGTTCCGCTCCGGCCTGCCGGCTGGGTTCGATCCCTCCGTCTGGGCGGAGGACAAGACAATCAACAACGGCCTGCCCTATCTCATCGCCAACCCGCCGCCGAAATAACCGGCGTCACCATTTCCGGGGAGGGTCTGGTGTCCGATCCGGGCAGGTTGTTTGTTCCTGGAACAACCACCGGCACGTCCATTTCATGCCCCGCCATCCAGGACCGCCGGATCGCGTCATTCGCCTTGCAGGGACGGATTGTTGCCGCTAGTACCCGGAATCAGCCGTAAGTGATGCTCAACCGCGTGTGCGAAGATGAAGCTCTTCTGGAGGATGCGATTGCGCTGGCCCGACGCCTGGCGGAAGGGCCGACCATGGCGTTCGCCATGACGCGCCGCCTCTATTGGGCGAGCCCGCAGAATTCCTTCGATCAGCAACTCGACATGGAGCGGCAGGAACAGCGCCGCGCCGGCCAGGCCGAAGATGTCATGGAGGGCATTGCGGCATTCCTCCAGAAGCGCCCGGCCCGGTTCACGGGAAAATAACTGCTGCACGCCGCTCCGGAAACGAACAGCCAAGACTCCAGTATCCCAAGAAAATTCACCACGGAGACACGGAGAACACGGAGGAGTCTTCGCGCGCATTCGCGCGCAACTGCTTGTTCTCCGTGATCTCAGTGTCTCCGTGGTGAACCTTTCCCGGCGCGTTGGCGGTTTTTCCTGCGGCCAAAGTGTGAAGACCCTCCCCGCGGTCCCCGTCGAATTCCATCGCGCGGGCGCGACTTGAAAGATGCGGCGCGCTCGCCCAATAGTGGGCCTCAGCCCAAACCCTATCGGGCCCGTTGCCCAATCCACATTACCGGGAGTTCAGCTTGATGAAACGAAGCCTCGCCGCGCTGGCGGCCGCCCTTTGCGCCGCCGGCTCCATCTCCGTTGCAGCCGCCCAGCCGGCCCGCGGCCACACGCAGTATGGCACCTGGGGCGTCGACCTCTCGGCGATGGACCGGAGCGTGAGGCCCGGCGACAATTTCTTCGACTATGTGAACGGCACCTGGCTGAAGACCGCGAAGATTCCGCCCGACCGCTCCGCGACCGGCGCCTTCCAGGACCTGCGCATCCTGAGCGAAACGCGGATGAAGGCGATTCTGGCCAACCTCGATCGCGAGCCCTATGCACGGCTGGATACGGAGGAAAAAAAGCTTCGCGATTTCTACGACGCCTTCATGGACCAGAAGCAGATCGAGCAGCGCGGCCTCGGCCCCGTCCAGGGCGATCTGGCCACTTTCGCAGCACTTCAGACGCCCGACGACGTGGCGCGCGCCATGGGCACGGTAAAGCTGATGGCGCTTGCGCCCTTCAACATGAACATCGACGTCGATCCCAAGAATTCGCACGCCTATGCGATCTCGATCACGCAGTCCGGCATCGGCATGCCGAACCGCGACTATTACCTGAGCAACAATCCGGAGATCGTGCAGACGCGCGAGGCCTACAAGAAATATCTGGCGACCATGCTCGGCATGATCGGCACGCCGGACGCGCAGAGCCGCGCGGACGCCGTCTATGCGGTCGAGGAGAAGATCGCCCAGGCGCAATGGCCCAACGCCGACCGCCGCGACGTGGACAAGACCTACAACCCGATGAGCGTGTCGCAGCTCGAGCAGCTGGCGCCGCAATTCCCCTGGAAGTCCTATCTGGAAGCGGCCGGGGTTCCCCTGCAATCGCCGAGCGGCGAACGGCAGCTGATCGTGGCCGAGAAATCGGCCTTTCCGAAGCTCGCGGCGATCTTCGCGGAAACCCCGGTCGGCGTCTGGCGCGACTACCTGACCGTTCATTACCTGCACGAGGTCGCGAGCTATCTGCCGAAGAAATTCGACGATGCGAATTTCGCCTTCTACGGCACGGTCATCCAGGGCAATACGCAGCAGCTCGACCGCGCGACCCGCGCCGCGCACCTGGTCGACGACAATCTCGGCGAGGCGCTGGGCAAGCTTTATGTCGCGAAATATTTCCCGCCCGCCGCCAAGGCGAAGGCCGAACAGCTCGTCGGCAATCTGCTCAAGGCTTATGACGCCGACATGCACACGCTGACCTGGATGACGCCGCAAACGCGGCAGAAGGCGCTCGACAAGCTCCACCAGTTCACGCCCCATATCGGCTATCCCGAGAAATGGCGCGACTACTCGGCCTATCAGGTTTCGCGCGACGCGCTGGTACAGGATGTGGAGAACGGCGCGGTGTTCGAATGGAACCGCGAGCTGAAGCGCATCGACGGACAGGTGGACAGGTCGGAATGGGACATGTCGCCGCCGACGATCAACGCCTATTACACGCCGACGTTCAACGCGATCTTCTTCCCGGCCGCCATCCTGCAGCCGCCCTTCTTCGATCCCAATGCCGACGACGCGGTGAACTATGGCGGCATCGGCGCGGTGATCGGGCATGAGATCAGCCACGGCTTCGACGACCAGGGCTCGAAATTCGACGGCACCGGCGAACTCGACAATTGGTGGACGCCGGAAGACCGCAAGAATTTCGAGGCGCGCACCAGCGAACTGGTGGCGCAGGTCGACAGCTACGAGCCCCTGCCCGGCCTGCACGTCAATGGCGCCTTCACCCTGGGCGAGAACATCGCCGACCTCGCCGGGCTGACGATCGCCTACAAGGCCTACCATCTCTCCCTCGGCGGCAAGGAACCGCCGGTGATCGACGGCTTCACCGGCGACCAGCGGTTCTTCCTCTCGATGGGCCAGATCTGGCGCTCCAAATTCCGCGAGGGCGCGCTGCGCGCCCGGCTGCTGTCGGACCCGCACGCGCCGGCCGAGTTCCGCCCCATCAGCGCCACCCGCAACACCGACGCCTGGTACACGACCTTCGACGTGACGCCGGGCCAGAAATACTACCTGCCGCCGGACAAGCGCGTGCATCTGTGGTGAGGTAAACATATCCGCGCTGGCGAAAGCCGAAACGAATGGCGGGACCAATGAATCCGGCGACTGAATCCGGCGACAGGTTAAGTGTTGCGGCGCGATCGCGCCATTGCCACCGTTGCTCGTCACAGCAACGCCGGGTGCCCGGGCGACTTCGGCTTGCGCCCGGCGATGCGCCGGGCGATCGGCCGTCCCAGCCTGCGCTCAAGGTCTTTCACGAAATCCCGGCGACAATCGGCCGTCCCGTCGTTTCCGAGCGACGCAGCGCGGCGAACCAGGCTTCGTCGCTCGCATCGGCTGCAAGCAGCGCGCGGAAATCGCCCACGCGCTCGAGCGCCGGCCCGACCACGACAAGCTCGTCATCCTCGCTCCTCAGATGCGCGCGCACGCTCGACCACGGCCAGTCCTCCGCGCGGGCCACAAGGCGTGCGCGCACGGGATTGAGCGAAACATAGCGCAGCGCCGTCAACAGGTGAGTATCGTCCATCACCACCGATCCGAACCGATTTTGGAAGAGATGGCCCCGAAAGCCCGCCCGCGCATTGATGTAGTTCGTGTAACGCCTGTGCGCTTCGCGGACCGCGCGCGCGAGCCCTGTCTCCTCGCGCGGTATCGCGATCAGGTGAACATGATTGGGCATGAGACAGTATGCCAAAATTTCCACGCGCGCCTTCTGCGTCTGCTCGGCGAGAAGACCGCGATAGACATCGTGATCGCTGTTCTGGAAGAATTCCCGGCGATTTCCGCGGGCCGTCACATGATGCGGAAAATCACGAACGACAATGCGGGCGAAGCGGGCCATGCCGTGTTATGTGCCGCATGCCGCCGGAAATCTTCGCCCAAATCTCGCATCCCGCCGGGCTATCGCAATGCTTCATCGCGGTTTCCGCTTGCGCGACAAACTGCAACGCTTAACCTGTCGCAGGATTCAACAGTGTTATTTCTTTCGCCGACGGAAAAGATTGAGGCCCTGCGCCTTCAATACAGGATCGACGGCAGCCAGGCGCCCGCGGGCTCATTATACAGGCCCATCGTCATGAGGGTCAGCGGCTGGGTGACGCGCAGCCCCTTCTCGAGGCACCACCGCATCAATTCGCCGTTGCGCGACGGCACGATAAAACCTGGACCCGGGAACGCATCCGCGCCGGCGATCAGCGCCTTGAGGCCGTCGTTGGTTTCCGCCACCGCGTGGCCGAAGAAAGCGATCTGCGTGGCGTAGCCCGAAATGCGCCCCGCCCGCTCGACGAGGCGGGCCGCGCCATGGGCCACGGCCTGCCGCAATTCGCCGCCGCGATGGGCGCCGTGAACGCGAACACACAGCGCATTGCAAGCCTCGAGGTCCGCATCGGTCGCGGCACGCACGACGAAACCCTCCGTCACCTTCCGGATCGGCGGCCCCTGCAGGCAGGCGAGATGTTCGCGCACGTCGAAGCCGAGCTTCAGGTAAAGCGACAGCGACCGGCAGTGATATCCCGCCTGCACCAGCCGGACGCCGGCGAAGTTCCGGGCCGCCGCGCGATCCAGGACGACGCGCATCAGGCGATCGCCGATACCGCGGTTCTGCAAGGCCGGATCGATAGTGATCGGACCCAGGCCCGCGATGGCGTCGCGCTCGTGGAGAAAATTGCTGCCGGCAATCCGGCCCCCCTCCTCCTCCGCCACCACGCCGTAGATGCCCGCCTGATCGATCAATACACCAAACAGCCCGATGACCAATTCGGCGTTCGGAAAATCCGGCTGGAAATTATGCGCCCGGGCGATCGCCGCAAACGCCTCGTAGCAGATGCGGCCACATTCCGGCGCATCCTCCGCTCGCACTTCCCGGATCGAAATGCTCATCTGCCGCGCCCCTGACTTCGGTTCCCGGCAGCCATAGGCGATGTCACGGCGCTGCTCAACATCGCGCCCGCGCCACCTTTCTGGTTGACAAAAAAAACCAATACGGTTATATATCAACTCCGGGAAACTCAAGGGAGAAGGTGCGTGACACGCAATCTGCGAAAGAGCGACATTGCGCCGGCGGAGGCCGGTCGCCAGAGCCCGCAGCCGCCCGCCACCGGGCACAGGCGGCGCAGGACTATGCGGCAGCATTTCTGCGACGGGCTGGAAGCGGCGGTGAAGGCCGAGCCCTATCCCTTCGCGACCACCAAACCGCGAACGATACTGGGCCTGATGGTGCGGGAGCTGGTGCTGGACGCGGCGCGGGCGAAATGCGCGGCAATCAAGCTCGTGTTCGACTACCTCGACCAGGCCGAGCGGGAGCGAACCCAAGCGGAAACAGACGGGGCGGAGCACGGTTCTCAGGGAAATCCGGAGCCGGGCCGTGCGCCGGAACCGCAATGGGACCGGGATGAGACAACGGGCTGGGACTCCTCGCGGCGCGAAGACGAATATCTCACCTTCGAAAGACGCGCCGCCGAGAGAGCGGCGGAAGCCGAACCCAGGGAAGATGGGCGCGATCCCCAGACAGAGGCGCTGAGGAACGGACTGCTTCAGCGCTGCCTCCGCGCCGCAGAAGCGGATCGCGAGAATGAAGCACGCCTGGCGCGGCTGGCCGAGGCCAGGGCGGATAGGCCGCCGCCGGGTCCATCCGTACCGTTCTCAGGGAATTCCGGCGCCCCACACAACGCGGGCACGATGCGGATCGGCGGGAAACTGGTGGAGGGCTGGTCTGGAGCAGCGGCGTGCGTGCTTCGACAGGCTCAGCATGAGGGAAGTTTTACTGCCGTCGGTAGTCGTGCAGGCAACAAGGGTTGAGCATGAGGGAAGTCTTTCTGCCATGACTGCCCATGCAAGTCCCCTCATCCTGAGCCTGTCGAAGGACCAAGGGTGGCGATGCAAGTCGCATTTACGATGCAAACCGTGAGGCTGCGACAACGAGAAGCGGGGATGAAACAGCGCGACATCATTTTCCCTGGCGCAGGGAAAAAGGCAGGGAAGATTTGCAAAACGGCGGCCCGTCAGATTGCGGCGTCTTCCTCCGCCGGGGTGATCGAGACGGATTCGCCGCAGCCGCAGGAGGCGGTCTGGTTGGGATTGTTGAAGACGAAGCGCGCGGCGAGCCTGTCGCGGACGAAATCCATCTCGGTGCCGAGCAGGAACAGGATGGCCTTGGGCTCGATGAAGATGCGCACGCCGCGGTCTTCCACCACCTCGTCGAGAGGCCCCGCGGCCTCGGCATAATCCATGGTGTAGCTCATGCCGGCGCAGCCGCCGTTGGTCACGCCGACGCGCACGCCGGCATAGCGGCCTTCCGCCTGCCCCATGATCTCGTGCAGGCGCGCCGCAGCCGCGTCGCTGAGACGGATCGGCCTGGGGCGTTCGCGGCGTACGCGGTTCGGTGTCGCAATGGTCATGGTTCAGTACATGTTCAGCTCGAGCTTCGCTTCGTCACTCATTCGCTCCGGCGTCCAGGGCGGATCGAATGTCATGCTGACCGTCACCGCGCCGATGCCTTCCACGCCTTCGAGCGCCGTCTTCACCATGACCGGCATCTCGCCCGCGACCGGGCAACCGGGCGCGGTCAGGGTCATGTCGATCGCCACATCCCTGTTGTCGGCGACATCCACCTTGTAGATAAGCCCAAGCTCGTAGATGTCCACCGGGATTTCGGGGTCGTAGACGGTCTTGAGCGCCGCCACGAGCCGCGCGGTAAAGGCTTCGAGCTCCTCCGGCGACAGCGCGGCGCTGCGGGCGTGAAGATTCAGCGGTTCTGCGGTCATTCGGTCTTCGCGGACGCGCCGCCCTCCAGTGCCGATTTCATGGTGTGCCAGGCGAGAGTCGCGCATTTCACCCGCATCGGAAAGGCGGAAATGCCCGACATCACGTCGAGCGTTTCGCGGTCGCCCGGGGCAAGCCCGTTTGCGCCCTCGCCCTTCACCAGATGCAGAAAGCCGCCCATCAGCGTATCGGCGTCGGCAACGGTGCGGCCCAGGACGAGATCGGTCATGAGAGAAGCCGATGCCTGCGAAATCGCGCAACCACGACCTTCGAAGGACACATCCGCGATGCGGCCCATGCCGTCCACATGCAGATAGACGGTCACCCGGTCGCCGCAGAGCGGGTTATAGCCCTCGCCGCGATGCGTCGCACCCGCCAGCGCGCCGAAATGGCGCGGGCGGCGGCTGTGATCGAGGATCACCTCCTGATAGAGATCGCGCAGGGACTCATCCATCGCCGGTCAACCCAATATCTTCCGCGCCTTGTGCAGCGACGCCAGCAGCGCCTCCACCTCGGCGTGGGTGTTGTAAAGCGCGAAGGACGCGCGGGTCGTGGACATCACGCCGTAGCGCGCCATCAGAGGCTGGGCACAATGATGGCCGGCGCGCACCGCCACGCCTTCCCGATCCAATATGGTGGCGACATCGTGCGCGTGCATCCCCTCCGTTTCGAAAGAGAGGATCGCGCCCTTGCCGGGCGCCTGGCCGATGATGCGCACCCAGTTGAGCTTTTCGATCTCCTCCGTCGCATGACAAAGGAGTGCATGCTCGTGTTCCGCGACGGCCTCGCGATCCACCGCGGACAGCCAGTCGAGCGCCGCAGCCAGTCCCACGGCTTCGATGATCGGCGGGGTGCCGGCCTCGAAGCGGGCCGGAGGCTCCGCATAGGTAATTTTCTCGCGCGAAACCTCGGCGATCATCTCGCCGCCGCCGTTGAATGGCCGCATGGATTTGAAATGCGCGCGCTTTCCATAGAGCGCGCCGATGCCGGTCGGTCCGTACAGCTTGTGGCCGGTCATGACATAGAAGTCGACGCCGAGCTCCTGCACATCGACGGAGAGATGCACCGCGCCCTGGCATCCGTCCGCCAATACGGGGACAGTTTTCGCATGCGCGCGGCGCACGATCTCCTTCAATGGCGAAACGGTGCCCAGCACGTTGGACATATGGGTGATGGCGACGAGCTTCGTTTGCGGCCCGATCGCCGCGTCGATGGCCTCCGCGTCGAGCGCGCCATCGTCATCGACATCCACCCAGCGCAGCACCGCCCCCTGGCGCTCGCGCAGGAAATGCCACGGCACGATGTTGGAATGATGTTCCATCGTGGTAATTACGATTTCATCGCCGGGTTCGATGCGCGGCGCGAGGAAGGAAGATGCGACGAGATTGATGGCCTCGGTGCCACCCTTCGTGAACACGATCTCGTCGGCATGGGCGGCATTGACGAAACGGCGCAGGGTTTCCCGTGCTGCCTCATAGCGCTGCGTTGCCCGTGCAGAAAGATAGTGCACGCCGCGGTGGACGTTGGCGTATTCGCTTTGGGCGAACGCCGTCATCGCGGAGAGCATCGCGCGCGGCTTCTGCGCCGAGGCCGCATTGTCGAGATAAACGAGAGGCTTGCCGTAAACCTGCCTCGAAAGTATCTCGAACTCCGCGCGCACGGCGTGCAGGTCGAATGTTTCGGAAGACTTCAGCGGAAGATTCATGGCGCGGCCTCGAGCACAGACGGAAGCGCATTCTCGAGGAAATGCCAGACGGCTCCGCGAACATCCTCGCGTTCGATCTCCGCGACCGCTTCCTCCAGGAAACCGCGGATCAACAGCGTGCGTGCTTCTGCTTCCGGAATTCCGCGCGAACACAGATAGAACAATGAATCCGCATCCAGATCGCCAACCGCAGCACCATGCGCACATTTTACGTCGTCGGCGAGTATCTCGAGCTCGGGCTTCAGATCGGCTTCCGCGCGCGCGCCGAGCAGCAGCGCTTTCGCCGTCTGGCGACTGTCCGAGCCGTCGGCGCCTTTGCAGACGGTGATCCTGCCCTGATAGGCGGCCCGCGAATTGCCGCCGGCGATGAGTTTGAACAATTGCCGGCTTGTGGTCTTTCCGGCCGCGTGACTGATATGAGTTGTTACATCCGCATGCAGCTTGCCGCCGAGCACGGTTGCTCCGCTCAGTTCCGCTTCGGCGCTCCCGCCGTCAAGCGCAATGGCAAGCTCGACCCGCGAGAGCTTTGCGCCGCCTTGCGAGAAATGACCGCGATAGCGCGCGTCCCGCGCCACGCGGATGCCGATCTCCTCGACCTGGACAGCCTCCGGCGCCGCACCGGCCAACCTTATATGTGTGACTTGCGCATTCGGCTGGAGAACAAATTCCAACCCGAGATTGGTCAACCCCAGAACGCCGGCATGCGACTCCAGCAGAACAAGCGACGCCCCCTCCTCCACCACGATCAGCACGCGGCCGTGCACCGCGCCCGCATTCTGCAGGAAGCGAAGATGGATCGGCTCGCTTATTCCGCGCGCGATGCACATGGCCACGCCGCCGCGCATCAAGGCAAGCGAAGCCTGTCCCATGCTGGCGCCGGTCAGAACCTCGCCGAGATTTTGCGTGACCCAGTCCGGCGCTGTCTCGTTCAACGCCGACAGATCGAACAGTTCGACGCCCGCAGGAGCCGCGTGGCTCTGCAAACATCCATCGCGCGTAACGAGCCGTGCGCCGGCGAGCGCAGAAAAAGGATCGGGAGATGCAGGACCAGCAATGGCGGGCGCAACTGGCGATGGCGACTCCAGTGCATTGCGCAGATCGCTGTACTTCCATTCCTCGATGCGCCGATGTGGAATGCCGCTTGCGCGAAAATCCCGCAACGCCTTCACACGCCGCGGCTCGAACCAGGACGGCGACAAAATCTCTCCGTGCGGTTCAAATTCCTGGGGAAACAGATTTTCGGCGGTCACGCGCGCGCTCATGCCGCATCCTTCGCAATGCCGGCATAGCCTTTCGCTTCGAGTTCCAACGCCAGTTCCTTGCCGCCTTCCGCGACGATGCGGCCATCCGCCATCACATGCACGCGGTCGGGTACGATGTAGGTCAAAAGGCGCTGGTAATGCGTAATGACAAGCATGGCGCGGTCGGGTGCGCGCAGCGCATTCACGCCGTCCGCCACCAGCTTGAGCGCGTCGATGTCGAGCCCCGAATCCGTCTCGTCGAGAATGGCGAGCATGGGTTTGAACAGCGCCATCTGCACGATTTCGAGCCGCTTCTTCTCGCCGCCCGAAAAGCCGACATTGAGCGCGCGCCGCAGCATCTGCTCCGGCACTTTGAGAGCCGCGGCCGTGTCGCGCACCAGGCGCAGCACGCTCATCGCGTCGAGTTCCTTCTCGCCCCGTGCGCGGCGCTGCGCATTGAGCGCGGCTTTGAGAAAATTCATCGTGGTGACGCCGGGAATCTCGACCGGGTATTGAAGCGCAAGAAACATCCCCCGCGCGGCGCGCTCTTCCGGCGCAAGCGCGGTGACATCTTCGCCTCGGTACAGGATCTGGCCCGATGTGATTTCGTAGCCTTCCCGGCCCGCGAGCGCATAGGACAGCGTGGACTTGCCCGAGCCGTTCGGGCCCATGATCGCATGCACTTCGCCCGCGCGAATGGCGAGACTGAGACCCTTCAGGATTTCCCGTCCCTGAACGGAGACACGCAGGTTTTCGATCTCGAGCAGGCTCATCCCACGCTGCCTTCCAGGCTGATGCCCACGAGCTTCTGTGCCTCGACGGCGAATTCCATTGGCAGCTGCTGCAGGACTTCGCGGCAGAAGCCGTTGACGATCAGCGCCACCGCTTCCTCCTGCCCGATGCCGCGCGACAGGCAGTAGAACAGCTGATCGTCGGCGATTTTCGACGTCGTCGCTTCGTGTTCCACGCGCGCCGACGAATTGCGGCTCTCGATATAGGGCACGGTGTGCGCACCGCAATCCTTGCCGATGAGCAGCGAGTCGCATTGCGTGTGGTTGCGGGCGTTCGCGGCGCGCGGATGCACGCTGACAAGCCCGCGATAGGTGTTCTGGGCGCGGCCCGCGCTGATGCCCTTGGAAATGATCCGCGAGCGGGTGTTGCGGCCCAGATGGATCATCTTGGTGCCGGTGTCGGCCTGCTGGTAATGATTGGCGATGGCGATGGAATAGAATTCGCCCACCGTGTCGTCGCCGCGCAGGATGCAGCTTGGATATTTCCAGGTGATCGCCGATCCCGTCTCGACCTGGGTCCAGGAAATCTTGGCGCCGCGGCCGCGGCAATCGCCGCGCTTGGTCACGAAATTGTAGATGCCGCCCCGGCCCTGCTCGTCGCCCGGATACCAGTTCTGCACCGTCGAATATTTGATCTCCGCATGGTCGAGCGCGACCAGCTCGACGACGGCCGCATGCAGCTGGTTCTCGTCGCGCTTGGGCGCGGTGCAGCCTTCGAGGTAGCTCACGTAAGAGCCTTCGTCGGCAATGATCAGCGTGCGCTCGAACTGGCCGGTTTCCGAGGCGTTGATGCGGAAATAGGTGGAAAGCTCCATCGGGCAGCGCACACCCTTGGGCACGTAAACGAAGGATCCGTCGGAGAACACGGCCGAATTGAGCGTGGCGAAGAAATTGTCGGTGACCGGCACGACCGAGCCCAGATATTTGCGTACCAGCTCGCCATGATCGCGGATCGCTTCCGAAATCGGGCAGAAGATCACGCCGGCTTCCGCGAGCTTGGCCTTGAAGGTGGTCGCGACGGATACGGAGTCGAATACCGCATCGACCGCGACGCCGGCCAGCAGCTTCTGCTCGTGCAGCGGAATGCCCAGTTTCTCATAGGTCTCGAGCAGCTTCGGGTCGACTTCTTCGAGACTTCCAGGTTTCGGGGAAAGCTTCGGCGCCGCATAGTAATAGGCGGATTCGTAGTCGATCTTCGGATAGTGCACGCGCGCCCATGTCGGTTCGCGCATTTCACGCCAGCGCCGGTACGCGCCGAGCCGCCATTCCAGCATCCATTCGGGCTCGCCCTTCTTGGCCGAAATGAGCCGCACAACGCCTTCGTTGAGACCCCGCGGCGCGCGTTCCATCTCGATGTCGGTGACGAAGCCGTATTTGTATCTGTCGCCCAGAGAGGCGACGCGTTCTCGTGTTTCCTGAATTGCAGCCATTACGTGCCTATGCCGCCATGCGCGCACGTATGCGCGCGGAAAGCTTTTCCAGCGAGGCGAGCGCCGCCTCGACGTCTGTTAGTGTCGAATTCCAGCCCAGGCTGACGCGCAGCGCCGATCGCGCCAGTTCGGCAGGAACGCCCATCGCCTGCAGGACGTGAGAGGGCTTGACCTTGCCCGACGAGCAGGCCGCGCCCGAACTCACCATCACGCCGTCCAGATCGAGGGCGATGATCGCGGACTCCGCCGCAATCCCGGGAATGGCAAAATTGGACGTATTGGCCAGGCGCGGCGTGCTTTCTCCGAAGATGATCACATCGGGAAAACGCTGCCGAAGCCCGAATTCGAATGCGTCGCGCAATGCTGCGCTGCTGTCGTCCTGGCGACAGGCTTTCGCGGCAGCGCCGAATCCGGCGATCCCGGCGACATTCTCCGTGCCCGCGCGCCGATTCCTCTCTTGGCTGCCGCCGGTGATTTGCGGTGCCAGCGGCACGCCGTCCCGCACGACGAGCGCACCTGTACCCTGCGGCCCGCCGAGCTTGTGCGCGGAAAGAGTCAGATAGTCCGTTCCTGACACGGCAAAATCCGCTGCAATCCGGCCGCGGGCCTGCACCGCGTCGACCAGACAAAAGCCGCCCGCGCCGTGCACCAGAGCGATGACATCGGTCACGGGCTGAATGACCCCCGTCTCATTGTTTGCGGCCATCACCGCGACCAGCGCCGGCCTGCTGACCTCATTCAACAGCTCGCCGAGCGCGTCCAGATCAACCACGCCGTCCTGCGTGACGGGGACCGAAACGAGGCGAATTCCGGTGTTTCGTTGCGCGATTGCCGCCGCTGTCCTGAAGACGGAGTCATGTTCTATGGCCGACAGGTAGAGCGCCCCGACCGGAGCGCCAGCAGCGGCGGCGCCTTGCACAGCCCCCCACAGCGCGAGCGCATTGGCTTCGGTGCCCCCGCTCGTGAAGATCACTTGTTCGGGGCGCGCACCCACCAGCCCTGCAACCTCCGTCCGTGCAGCTTCGAGCGCACCGCGCGCCGCGCGGCCGGCACGGTGGATGGAGGACGGATTCCCGTGCGCGATCAGGACATGATCCATCGCGGCCCGGGCCTCCGGCCGCAAAGCGGATGTGGCATTGTGATCGAGATAGCGCACAGGCAGCATCACGCCGCCTCCCGCGATTCCTGCGAACCCGCTCCGCGGACCCGCGCGCGGCCCAGCACCTTCCGCTCAACGACGTCGGCGAGAGATACCGAAGACAGGAAGACGTGGATCTGCCGGCCGAGTTCTTCCCACAGATCATGTGTGAGGCAGCGCGTGGTCGTCCCGGTGCAGCCTTTCGGGCTTCCGGGCTTGCACCTTGTCGCAGTAATCGGCTCGTCGACGGCAAGGATGATATCCGCAACGCGCAGTTCGGATGCGGCGCGGCTCAGGCGATAGCCGCCGCCCGGCCCCCGCACGCTTACGACCAGCCCACCCTTCCGCAGCTTCGCAAAGAGCTGCTCGAGATAGGAAAGCGAAATTTCCTGACTTTCCGCAATCTCGCCCAGCGACACGGGACCGCATTCCGGCTGCCGGCGGGCCAGATCGGCCATGGCCATGACGGCATAACGGCCTTTGGTGCTCAATTTCATGGCCTGCCTCCGCAGCGCGCCTGCAATGGCCCTTGCTCTTGGGGGGCCGCTTCGGTGTAGAAACGGCGCCCCGAGGACCGCTTGCGGGTGGGATGTCTCATTTGCCTCATATAAATTCTCCGAGCGAAATGGTCAACAATTTGGGTAACTTCTCCCTGGAATTCGTGCTTGCTTATGGGAACGCTTCAATTTCGGTAGGCTCTGCGGAGTGCGGATACCTGAGTCCATCCATGGGTTTTGGCTCCGCGCCAGAGGCCGTCCGGGCCTGAAGACGCACTGATGCCAGAAATCATCCTTCCAGGCCCCGCCGGCCGCATTGAAGCCCGCTATCAGCGGCAAAAGACGCCCGGCGCTCCCATGGCGCTGGTGCTGCACGCCCACCCGCAGTTCGGCGGTACGATGAACAACCCGCTGGTGTATGACCTCTACCATATGTTCCTGCGGCTGGGTTGCACCGCCGTGCGATTCAACTTTCGCGGTGTGGGCCGCAGCCAAGGCACCTTCGACAGCGGTTCCGGGGAACTGTCCGACGCGGCGGCGGTGCTGGACTGGATGAACACGCTTTACCCGAACCCGTCGTTTGTCTGGGTGGCGGGGATATCTTTCGGCGCCTGGATCGGAATGCAGCTGCTGATGCGGCGGCCGGAAATCACGGGCTTCGTGTCGATCGCTCCGCCTTCCAGCATGTATGATTTTTCTTTTCTGGCGCCCTGCCCGGCCTCCGGACTGATGGTTCATGGAACGAAGGACCAGGTGGTCCCTGAAACCGATGTGCAGAAGCTCGTGGACCGCCTTTCGGCGCAAAAGGGCATCAAGATCACCTATGCCAGGATCGAGGGCGCCAATCACTTCTTCGACAGGCACGAATCGGATGTGCTTGACGCGGTGGAAGCCTACGCATCGAAAGTCATGAGCGGTCCCCGCGAGGGCCGCTAGATCGGGACGACGCTCATGACCGGCACCGCTCCATCATTCCGCTCGCCATTCCTGAGGTGTTTCGTCGCACGCGGGCAGTATTACGACTCGACAGACCCGGCAGGGCTGGACCGTCTTCTTGAGCAGGAAAGCGTTGCGGCCTACATCGGCTTCGATTGTACCGCGCCCAGTCTCCACGTCGGCAACCTCGTCCAGATCATGACACTGCGCCGGTTGCAGCAGGCCGGTCACAAGCCGATCGTGCTCATGGGCGGCGGCACCACGAAGGTCGGCGACCCTTCCGGCAAGGAGGACACGCGGCAGCTGCTGACGCCGGAACGGATCGGGGCCAACAAGGCATCGATCCTGAAGACCTTCGAACGGTTTCTTTCCTTCGGTAGCGGGACTTCTGCCGCTGTCATGGTGGACAACGCGGACTGGCTCGACCGGCTCGCGTACATTCCGTTTTTGCGCGAGGTCGGGCGCCATTTCTCCGTCAACCGGATGCTCACGATGGACAGCGTCCGGCTCAGGCTCGAGCGCGAACAGCCGCTGAGCTTTCTCGAGTTCAACTACATGATCCTGCAGGCCTACGATTTTCTGGAGCTTTATCGCCGCCATGGCTGCCGGCTGCAGTGCGGCGGATCCGACCAGTGGGGCAATATCGTCTCCGGAATCGATCTCGCACGGCGTATCGACAACGCCGAGCTGTACGCACTGACCTCGCCTCTCATCACCACATCGAGTGGCGCAAAGATGGGAAAAACGGCGGCGGGCGCGGTGTGGCTGAACGCAGATATGTGCGCGCCCTACGCCTATTGGCAATATTGGCGAAACACGGAGGACGCAGACGTGGGGCGTTTCCTGCGCCTCTTCACGGACCTGCCCGAGGACGAAATCGTTCGCCTGGAATCCCTGAAGGGCAGCGACCGCAACGAAGCCAAGAAAATTCTCGCGACCGCGGCGACCGCGCTCTGCCACGGGCAGCAGGAGGCAGACAGTGCGGCGGATACGGCGCGCCGCACCTTCGAATCCGGCGAACTGGCCGAGGGGCTGCCGACGATCGAGATTCCGCGCGAGCAACTCGCGAGCCGAATGCTGGTCGCGAATCTCGCGCATCTGGCTGGACTCACCACATCGTCAGGCGAAGCGCGACGACTGATCCAGTCGGGAGGTTTGCGGCTGAACGATCAAACGGTTGTCGACGTAAAAATGGCGGCGGGGCTCGAACAGCTTACGCCGGAAGGTGTAATGAAGATTTCCGTAGGGCGAAAAAAACACGCCCTCATCAGACCGGCGTAAGCTCCGTCAGCGCGACCGGTGATCTTCCGGCCTGGCAGCGGATAAGACGAATTTCATGCCTGCCGGATCGCGGCCGACTCTTTCCCCTTCCCCGGCCTAGCCGGCGCCCGTTCCGGACCGTTGCCCAGGACCACGCTTTGCCGCCTCCAGCCGTATGACGAGCATTTCGGCTTCAGCCCTGTCTTCCGGTCTCTCGCCCTGATTGTAAGCGATTTCCTGCATCACCCTGATCCAGTCATCGCAGCGCGACGGCTCCTGCCAGGCGTCGGGGTTGTCGGCCCAAAGCTGGGCTTCGGCAAATCGGTCGTCTGTCATGTCTCACTCCTTATCTCTGTCCGAGCGACGAACGTGTCTGCGCTATGGTGCCACGAAACGGTTATCGCTGCGGCGGGGGAGCCGAAGAGGCTGCAGAACCAGCGGGCTTCGGAGCGGCACCTTCAAAGAGGCGGCGCAATATGCCAGGCGCCAGGACCGACAGGGGATTCGTGCTGACTTTCGGCTCGTCGATGTCGCCCTGCAGCGTGTAGGTCACCCCGAACAATCCTTCGCCCTTCTTGGAAACAAACACGTCGCCCAGCACCGGTATCGCACCAAGCAGTCCGTTGATCCCGTACAGCGGCGCCAATGCACCCTGGAGCGCGATCTGATTTGTCGCGCGATCGATGTAACCATCGGCGGTGACGCCGATGGAAGGGCCCGACGCGCGGGCATCGTGAATGGTGATGACGTCTCCGCTGATCTGGAAAGGAATGTGCACGGCGTCGAGGGCGATCCCCTGTCCCCGCATGAGATCCATGAGTCCGCCAAATGATCCCGAAGAAAACGCCCTTGTCAGGAACGGCTGATTGACGAGTGTACAATTCCGGATCGTCAGGTCTCCCACATCATCATGATTTCCCGGTTCGCGAACGCCGGGCACCGGCGGCATGGTCACCTGCAGGTTCAGATCTCCACCCTTCAGACTCGCGTTTCCAAGCAGGCCTTTGAGGAGCAGCCCGGCATCGCCGGCGTTGACCATAAGGTGGCGCTGATTATCCGCGGTGGTCATGCTGACCGCGAGCGTCGCGGATCTGGAAAGACCGCCCGTCATGGAAAGCGTAGCCGGACGCCTTCCTCTGCCGCTCGCGTCAAGCGCGAAGGGGGAAAGCGCCACGCCATCCTTGAGATCAAGCCTGTCGAGCTTTGCGACGAGGTGGAACGGCTCACCCGGTTCCTTCCCCGATTCTTTTCCCTTTCCTGCATTACCCATCTGCTGGTGCAGCAGGCCGGAGGCATCGATAGAACGCCCGGTGATCGAGAGATCGACACCGCCTGGTCCTTCCCTCATCACCACGCCGAAATCGTTGTCCGCACCCGCACGCAGCGACGGGACGGCGACACTTTGCAGTGCGCCGTCCGGAGCAAATGCGACCTTCCCGGAGGCCGTCAGATTCGGACCCTCGATACTGACGTCCGCTGCGCGCAGGTTTCCGCTGTTGTCCAGCTGTGCGGCGATCTGCGCAGCGGAAGGCGTTCCGGGCTGTTTCTTCCACGCAAGAACATCGGCCGCCAGCGTCGCTTGCGTAAGATCCAGCTGGAGAGAGGCCGTTTGAATGCTGCCCCGATAGCCTTGCAGCCAGGCGTTCACACCCACCGGGCCGGTCAGGACACCACCTGACGAAAGGCCGAGGGCGGCGCGCGCGGCATCGTCGAGCACACCCTGGAGCTTCACCCGCGTACTCACATTTCCGGGGGGGTTGAATGCCTCCGTCCAGTCTACGTTCAGGGTGGCAGTGCCGAGAGCGATTTTGCCGGACGCGTGCAAGTCCGTATTGTCGACGCTCAAATCCAGCGAACCATCGGATATCTGCGTATGCGGGCCGAGCGAGAGCGCAAAATCCTTGATCGATCCCTTTGCCGAAATTCTGATGGTGTCGAGACTTACGCTCTTGAACGTGGGCACGTGAAAAAACGCATCGAAGGAGGCCGTTCCGGCTGCCGACCTGGTGTTGAGATGAAATCGCGTCGGATATTGCAGTGGCTTCATGTCAAGCAGCGAAAAGAACTGCGGCAATCCGCCGGTTATGCGAGCGATGATATCCGCCGGTGTGCCATGGACATCGAGGTTTGCAATGCTCACATGACCATCCGTCAGCGAAAGCGGCCCGATCTGCGCGGATGAAACAGTCCCCCTGAAATTATCCCCGGTAAGAATTGCGCTTCCGGTCACGTTTGTAAGCGGCGTCAGTCCGCGCAGATAGACAAACGTTCCTCCGACAAGCGGAAAGGTGATCGAAAGGGCGTCATCCGGAAGCGCCGGGCGCTGCAGCGCGCCGGCCGGAAATCTTGTGTGGATGAGCACAGGGCCGAGCCGGCCGGCCTCCACATTCGACGCAATCCATGCACGCGCACCCGGCGACACCTTCAGCGGCCAATAGGGCAACAGGTCGCGCACGGCGATGGGATCGAGCCTGCCGTCCATATCCACTTCCGGCGATTCGCCGGGGTCAAGCACCACGCGCCCTGCAAGCGAGCCCGACAAAGGTCCACCGGAAATGCGCGCCTGTTCAAGCACGATGCTTCTGTCGGCAGCGGTGTAGACGCCGGCCAGGTTTATGCGGCCGAGCGTGACGGCCCGTTCCATGGCGCCGGGTACGTTCAAGGCGAGCCTGTCGACCACAAGTGCGAAGTCGACCGCCTCAAGGGCTCCGGCCTCGTTGAATCTGACATTCCCGCTGCCGGTCAAATGGGCCTGTGCCTCTTCGCCGGCCAGCATGGCATCGTCGAGCGTCAATTTCCCGGTCGCGCCATCGTATCGGCCTACAAGCCGCAGCGATTTGACGCGCTGGGGCCGGCCGAGACTGTTCACGTAGCCGCTGGCGCCGATCCCAAAATCCGCAAATTTGAGCTCTGTGCCGTGCGCCAGTGTCCAGGAGCCGGTCATATCGGCCGTCAATGCGAACGGCGCCAGAAATTCGAATTTCCTGCCGTCGCGCGCCAGCGCTTCTACATTCAATCCGCTGATGCTGAAGTCGCCAGTGGACAGATCGCGGCCGCGCGGAAAAACGAGCCTTGCAAAGATGTGCGCGGGTTTGCCGGAGATCTCGATTTCCGCAGCCAGATTTGCAGTAATGCCGCTGGTTTCATCGCCATGACCTGTGTCCGCGCCGGAAATCTCCAAATCCGCCTTGGGAGCAACCACGAAGGCGCCAGTCTCCTCGTCGAAGAATGCCAGGCGTGCCTCGTGAACGGCAAAGCTTTTGAGCGATGGTCCACCGCCCTTGTTGCGCGAGATTGCATCGCGAATTTGCCGCAGGACGTCGTCCTCGCCCCGACCCGGCCGCACCCCGAGTCGGAGCGTCCCCGCCTTCGTGTGGACGAGTGTGAGCTGGACGCCGACAAGCGTGATTCGATTGATGACAAGCCGGCCACGAAAAAACGGTCCTGCCGAAAGACCTATCTCGGCTTTGGGCGCCTGGGCCACAATGTGCCGGCCGCGGTCCAATACGCGAGTGCCAATGATGGCGAGGTCGATGCGCGCCTCATTCCGGTTCCATTCAAGCGCCGCGTCGTCAAAGCGGACGTCCAGGCCAGGGAGCACCTGCTCCAATGCGGCATGAAGCTCGCCGCTGAACGGCCCGAGCGATATCGGTCCCATCAGAACGCGGAACAGCAGCCCGGCGCAGAAAAACACCGCCGCCGCAACCAGCGCGATTGCAGTCCATGCGGCACGCCGCAGGGCGAGCGAAACAAAGCGGCGGTAGGCGCCCGACGGGCGCAGACTTGAATCCAAGGCTCTCAACCCCATCAGGGGTAACCGCCCGGCCCCGCGGTCACGACTTGCAAGGAATCGCAATCCAGCTTATCGCCTAAGCCCTGAATCGTGAATGGCAAGGCTGGGCGGAGCATTCGAATGGCGCTTTTGGCGGGAGAGCTTTCGCCGGGGCAGCGGGCGCCCGCGTTCCGGCTCGCAACGGACGACGGAGGTGAAACTTCAACAGCCAAACTTAAAGGTATACCCTTCGTAATCTATTTCTACCCGAAAGACGATACCTCCGGCTGCACAAAGGAAGCAGTTTCTTTCTCGGAAGAGAAGAAAAAATTCGATGCGCTGGGGATCGCCGTTATTGGGGTTTCGAAGGACAGCGTCGCCTCGCACAAAAAGTTCAAGGACAAGCACGGACTATCCCTCACCCTTGCGTCGGATTCCGATACCGCAACTGCCCAAGCCTACGGCGTCTGGGTTGAAAAAACCCTCTATGGCCATCGTTACATGGGAATGGATAGAGCGACTTTCCTGGTAGATGCCAAGGGCAAAATCAAACAGATTTGGCGCAAAGTGCGCGTGCCTGGTCATGTCGCTGCCGTCCTTGAAGCGGCGCGTGCACTCTGAATTGTCAAAAAATCGCAATCTGCCCCGGATTTCCTGCTTTTTCACCAAGCCCTTGATCCCGCGATCACAATAGGGTGAAATCGTGGCGCTCGGGGTGACATGGGGAACCGATGCGGAAAGGAAAAACCGGGCATGACTCAAGCGCTCGTCGAGCGTGCATGGGCATGGCTTCATGCAACTTTCCCCGAACGACAGATCTATATCCGCAGCGAAGGCCGCGTGCAATTTTTTTCGTTCGGAGCGACTCTTCAGGCGACCTGCGCCGGCTTGTCTTTGATCTTCCTGGGCTGGGTCGCCTTTGCGTCGGTGAACGTGATCTTCAAGGATCGCATCATCGTCGCAAGAGATCACCGCTTTCAGCAGATGCAGGGGACCTACGAAAACCGGATTGCCGATCTGCAACTGTCATATGACGAGCTGAACGGCGCGCTGATCTCGGCGGAAGACCGCTTCAAAGCCTCCGCTGATGAACTCGAAGCCAAGCAGCAGGTAGTGGCCCGGCTGCTGACCCGGAAACAGATCTTCAACGCCGGTTTGCGGAACGCGGGCGGCAACGCAGCCGGACATCCGCTCCCGGTGTATGTCGATGCTTCGCTGTCCGGGCCGGCCCGCGACGGTACAGCCAGCGACAGCCTGGGCGCTGACAGCCCCCCCCTGCATGCTTCTTCGGGCTATGCGGTTTCGCGGGCGCCGGAGAGTGCATTTTCCGGCAGCGGCACATCGGAGCTGACGATCATGCCGCAAGCTGTCGAGCCGCAACCGCGGACGGGACGGCCCATGAGGGCGAGTTTTCTCGACGGCGCCGTGACCACCCTCACCGAGGTTTTGTTCCCACCGGATCCTCCGCAGCCACACATCGATCACGCCGACATACCGGCACTGGGCAGGCTGGCCCAGGACACCCAGCGCGTAACGCAACTCGACAAATCGGAAACAAATCTGGTCGTGGCTCTCGACCACGCAGTGTCGCTGCGTGTCGACCATCTGCATGATGTGCTCAGACGCGTGGGGGTGAAGGATGACTTCCTCGAGCAGGAGGAGGGCGTCGGCGGCCCGCTCGTGTCTGTGCAGTCAGCGCGCATCGAAGGAATTTCGGATCCCGCTTTCACGGCCGCCTATGCGGGAACGATCGCGCACACGACGCAGTTGAGTTCGCTCCTGGAAGCGCTCAGCCACGTGCCTCTGACGACGCCGGTTCATGGAAACCAGTTCGAATTCACGAGCGGCTTTGGTCCGCGTATCGATCCATTTACCGGCCGGGTCGCCTTCCACACCGGAGTCGATTTCGCCGGCCCGTGGGGTTCGACAATTACATCAACCGCAGCCGGCGTCGTCGTCTGGGCAGGACCCCGGGGCGGCTACGGCAATTTGGTTGAAATAGACCATGGATTCGGATTTCACACCCGTTATGGGCACCTGTCTTCCATTCTGGTGCGGGTCGGAAGCCGGGTACAGGAAGGTACGCCCATCGGTCGACTTGGCTCGACGGGGCGAAGCACCGGCCCCCATGTCCACTACGAAGTCTGGCTTGCACAAACGGTGCGGGACCCCCGGACATACATCGACATGGGCCGGCAGATCGTCCAGTAGGAAACATCGCCTGACGAAGCCGAACGCTTCCTCGCGACGCTGCCGCTACTCTATGTCCGCAACGGCTTCCCGGGCCTTACCGCCGACGGCCTGAGCCAGTGCGGCGGCCATGAAGGGATCAAGGTCGCCGTCGAGAACGTCTTGCGGCGAGCGGCTTTCAACGCCGGTGCGCAGGTCCTTCACGAGCTGATAGGGCTGCAGCACGTAGGACCGGATCTGGTGGCCCCAACCGATATCGGTTTTCTGGCCGATGTGCGCGGCAGTTTCCGCCTGCTTCTTCTCAAGTTCTATTTCATAGAGCTTCGATCGCAGCATGTCCCGGCACACGGCGCGGTTCTGGTGCTGCGAACGTTCTGTCTGGCAGCTGACGACAATGCCGGTGGGCAGATGGGTAAACCGCACCGCACTTTCGGTCTTATTGACGTGCTGGCCTCCCGCACCAGAGGAGCGGAACGTGTCGACCCGGATGTCTTTCTCCGGAATATCTATCTCGATTGTTTGATCGATCACGGGAAAGACCGTGACGCTGGCAAAGCTGGTGTGACGCCTTGCGTTTGCATCAAAGGGTGAAATCCGGACGAGCCTGTGCACGCCCGCTTCGGTCTTGAGCCAGCCATAGGCATTAGCGCCCTTGATCAGCAGTGTTGCCGATTTGATTCCGGCGCCGTCGCCGGCGCTTTCCTCGATAAGTTGCACCTTGAATCCGCGGCGCTCCGCCCATCGGATGTACATGCGCTCGAGCATCTCGGCCCAGTCCTGGCTTTCGGTTCCGCCCGCGCCGGCATGAACATCGAGATAGGTATCGTTGGCATCGGCCTCGCCCGACAGCATCGAAGCAAAGCGCAATTCGTCCGCGCGCAGACGCAATTGCTCGACCTGCTGCTCCGTTTCGAGCGTCAGAGAGCGGTCATTGTCGCCTTCGGCAAGTTCGAGCAGGCCCAGCGCGTCTTCAACGTCGCGCTCCAGATCCCGGATGCCGGCGATGGAAGCATCCAACCGCTGGCGTTCGCGCATCAGCGTTTGCGCTTCCGCGGGATTGTTCCACAGAGAGGGATCTTCGGCCTTGTGATTCAGCTCATCGAGCCTGACGACAGCGCGATCCCAGTCAAAGATGCCTCCTCAGCAGGTCGGTTGCCTGCTTGATCTCATCGACGCTACGCTCAACTTCGGGACGCATGAATTCTCCTCCCGGCCCAATATGGCCCTGGCTCCGGCGCCTGCAAGCCCGGGCATTCTGTCAGTTTGTTGCGGGCGCCACACCCGCGGGAGACGGCGGTTGCGGCAATTGAAACACGATCCTGACCGCCGTCCAATCCGAAACCGGACTGCCGTCGCGGCTGGCCGGGATGAATCGCCAGTTCAGCACGCTCTCCAACGCGGCGTCATCGAGATCGTCGAACCCGCTCGACTGTGCCACCCGATATTTCTCGATGCGCCCGCTGGAACCGACGTACACCCCGACAAGGACATCTCCCTGCTCGCCGTTCGCCAGGGCCGTATCGGGGTAGGGTGGTTGGGGATGCGGTCGCGACATATCCACACGCGCCGGATTTTCGCGTCCGTCTTCTGCTCTGACAGGCGCAACAACAGTGCTCAAGGCCAAAGCGCAGACCGAACCTGTCCTCAGGATGAACTGCCATCGAAGGTGCAGCATGTCATCTCTCCAGCTGAATTCATCGAAATCATAGTCTTTCCGTCCCATCCAAACAATCGCCTGTTGGCAGGATAAGACGCATCGGTTCTTCCCTGAAAACTCGCGCCAACCAGCGCTCAGGCCGGCGGGCTCTGGCCGAGGGCGAACAGGTCCCGCTCGCCGAGCTCGGCACTGCGCCGCCTCTCGAGCTCCTGCGCGTATCTTTTGAGCGCGTAGGCTTCGGTAATATAGCCCACCACCCGCGGATCGGCGCGCGCGGACAGAACCGGCAGCGTTTCCGACTGGGTTTCGTCGAACCGCGCCAGAGCCGTGCGCACATTTTCGTTCGGGAGCAGAAAACTTTCCCGCTGCTGCACCAGGTCGGCAACGGCGCCTTCGTCGAGGGCTTCGTCAAGCTGCGGGTCATGCACGGCCGCCATGTCGACCCAACCCGCGTAGTGGCCGTCGGGAGCAATCGCGAACACGCGCTTGGCCGTGCCCGGTGGGTATTTTTCCCGCAACGCCTTGAGCGGCATCGAGGTGGGAACGAGCTTCGGATCCGAGCGCATCAGCCGCGCGACGGTCAGATCGGCGATCCAGCCCACATCATGCGCTCCGCGCAGCCCCAAACCACGAACATGGAAGCGCCATGTGGAAAAGGAGTATCCGAACGTCAGGCGCACGATCGTCGCCGAAGCGATCACACTTACCAGCACGCCGACCGTGATCGGAAAGTCCCCTGTCGATTCGAGGACCAGGAACACCATGGTGAGCGGCGCACCGATGATGGCCGCAGCGACTGCGCCCATCCCGACGAGAAGGAACGCCAGATATTGCACCGACAGATGGGGATCGAGCAGCACCGCGCATTTCGCAAAGACACCGCCGTAAAGGCAGCCAAGAAATAGCGATGAACTGAACAGTCCTCCCCGAAACCCGGATCCGACCGAAACCGCCGAAGCCAGCAGCTTGGCAACCAGCAACAATGCCAGCGGCAGCAGCGGCAATGTCGTGTGAAGGTAATGCTCGACGGCGCCGTGTCCGCTGCCCAGGACCTGGGGATAGAACCAGGCGATCGCCGAGAGAAGACATCCGCCGACACACGGCCGCAGCCAGTCGGGAATGGGGGAGTTCTTGAGACTGCGCTCCGTCCAGGTAACGCCCATCATGGCGATGATCGCTATGCCGGATGCGATCACGCCCATGAGCCCGAACAGCACGTAGCTATGGACATTCAGCGCGACGCTGCCTGATACGGCAAAAAGGGGTTGGGGTCCCGCGATGAACCTCTGCGAAAGTGCCCCGCAAACCGCGGCGACCGCGACGGGCGCGAGCGCATTCGGCAGATAGCTGCCGAGAATGAGCTCGTAGCCGTAAAACGCGCCCGCAAGCGGCGCATTGAATGCCGCAGCTATGGCTGCGGCGGCACCGGCCGTCACGAATACGCGGTGATCGGCACGGCGCAGATGGAAATAGCCCGCAATCGTGGAAAACAGTCCCGAGCCGAACTGCGTGTAACCTGCTTCCATTCCCAGTGACGCGCCGGCGGCATTTGAAATCACCGTCGACGCCGTGAGCCGTACGCTGTCGGGGAAAGACATGCGGCCGCCATAAAGTGCGTTGGCTTCGATCGGGTCCACGATGTCTCGCGTGCCGAAACGGCGGGCCATCAGCGCGAGCATGCCGAGTATCAGTCCGCCCAGGGCTGGAACTATTGCAATGCGGATGCGATCCACATCCACGCCTGTGGACAGAAGTGCTCCGGGGGGTATTCCAAAATCGACCCGGTGCAGGAACTGAACAAGCGCACGAAGGCCTTCGACGGCAATGCCCACGCCCGAGCCGATGAAGGCGCAGGCAAATATCTGTGTAAGCTCGTTGGACCGTATTTCGCGCTGGAACGCAGCGTAAAGCAGCCGCAGGGGCCGCACCACGAGGGTTGCGCGTTCCGTCAGCGACCGTCGATCCACTTCAGATTCGCTTGCTTGCATTGGCTTCCTGGGGGCCAATCTGCACTGCCCGGCGGGTGGGGGCAAAAGGCGGGCTGCGGCCGTCCGGGCAAAATTCGGGATGACTGCCGTCAGCCGAAGTCATGCCGGCGCCGCCGGTTCCTAATAAAGACCGCCGGTTCCCTGGTCGACGCTGGCGCCGGGCTTCTGACCATTGGCATTCACGGCAGGCACGCTTAGCGGCTCGACCGTGTTCGCGCTTGCCAGACCAGGCTCCGTTCCCGACTTGAATGCCTCCCGAATGGCCGAGGGATCATTGGCGCTGGTCGGCGCGCCAGAATAGGGGCTGACCGGCACAAGATCGATGCCTGGCGGCACGCGGAACGGTGTCGGGGGCTGATCGGCCAACGCGCCTTTCATGAAATCACGGAAGATCGGGGCGGCGGCAGTGGCACCCTGTTCCAGGCGCCCCAGGGTCCGCGGGTTGTCGAAACCGACGAACACGCCGCAGGCGAGATCCGGAGAAAATCCGATGAACCAGGTGTCCTTGGAATCGTTGGTCGTTCCGGTCTTGCCCGCGAGGGGTTTTCCTACGGCCTTCACGACAACCCCCGTCCCGCGCTGGACGACTCCCTCCAGGAGGGACACGATCTGATAGGCCGTTCGCGGATCGATGAGCTGCTCGCGGTTGTCGGGCAACAGCGGCTCCGGCTGATTTTCCCAAGGGCCGTTGCAGCCTGTGCACACTCGCGAATCGTGACGGTAGATGTCGTGCCCGTTGCGGTCCTGAATGCGGTCGATAAGGGTGGGATCGATCTTCTTTCCGCCGTTGACGAATTCGGCGTAGCCCGTCGTCAGGCGCATCAGCGTCGTGTCCGCCGCGCCGATGGCGTTCGACAGCCACGGCGTCAAACTGTCGTACACACCAAAGCGCACCGCGTAGGGCACGACTTTTTTCATGCCCACGTCATAGGCAAGGCGGATGGTCATCAAATTGCGCGAAAGTTCGATGCCGCGCCGCAAGGTCTGCAGGCCCAGAAATTTGTTGCCGAAATTCTTCGGCGTCCACATGGGCAGGCCCGGCCCCTGCGGCAGGGAGATGGGTGCATCCTCGATCCTGCTGACCGGCGTGAAACCGTTGTCCAGCGCCGCCGCATAGACGAAGGGCTTGAACGCGGAACCCGGCTGCCGCTCGGCCTGCATGGCCCGGTCGAACTGGCTCGACGCGTAACTGAAGCCGCCGGAAAGCGCCAGAACGCGACCGGTGTGAGGATCCATCGCGACAATGGCCCCGTTCACTTCGGGCACCTGGCGAAGTCCATAACTGTCGCCGGCCACGCGCTCGACGTAGATCACGTCGCCGATCTTGAGAACCTGCTGCGGTTTTTCCGGCGCTGCTCCGACCAGTGCATCGTGCAGCTCCCTGCGCGCCCACTGAAGTTCGCTGAACGGAATGACCGTCCGCGTGCCGTCGTCAAGGCCGATTTCGGTAGACCGGTCGGGCCCATAGCCGAGCACGGCCGCAAGCCGCCAAGTCTCGATTCCGGAGTGGTTGCCCTTTGCGACGAGAGCTTCTTTCCAGTCGCCGGTGACGGAAATGTGGTCCTTCGCACCCCGCCAGCCGTGCCGGCGATCATAACGTACGAGCCCGGTGCGCAATGCGTTGACCGCAAAATTCTGCAGGCGCGTATCCAGCGTCGAGCGGACCTGCAGCCCGCCATCATAAAGCGCGCGCGCGCCATATTTCGCATAAAGGTCGCGGCGCACCTCTTCGACGAAATAATCCGCATCCTCGGCCTGTATGCCGAGCGGCCGCATCTGCGTGACGAGCGGTTCGGCGATCGCCGCGCGCGCCTGATCGGCGGTGATATAGCCGTTTTCCTCCATCTGCCCGATGACCCAGTTGCGGCGTTCGAGTGCCCCTGCCCTGTTGAATCGCGGATCGTAGTTGCTGGGCGCCTTGGGCAGCGCCGCCAGGAACGCGGCTTCGGCTATATCCAGCTGGTCCAGCGACTTGCCGAAATAGTTGAGCGCCGCAGCCGCGACGCCGTAGGAGTTTTCGCCGAGGTAGATTTCATTGAGATAGAGCTCGAGGATTTTCATTTTCGAATAGCTGGCGTCGATGCGCACGGCCAGAACGGCTTCCTTGATCTTTCTCGAAAACTTGACCTCGCCATTGAGAAGGAAGTTCTTGGCGACCTGCTGGGTGATCGTCGACGCGCCTTCGAGCCGCCTGTGCTGCAGGACGTTGAACACGTCTTTCACGGCCGCGCGCAAAATGCCGCTGGGATCGATTCCCGGATGGCTGAAGAAGTTCTTGTCTTCGGCCGAGGTGAACGCGTCGATGACAAGCCGCGGCACATACGCAATGGGCACGAAAATGCGCCGCTCGCGCGCATACTCGCCCAGCAGCGTGCCGTTGCCGGCGTAGACCCGGGTGGTCACCGGCGGCTGATAGTTCTGGAGCGCTTCGACGCTCGGCAGATCGCGGGTCGTGCTGTAAATATACACCGCGAGCGCGATGAGCGCGACGACTACCGCCCCAAGCAGAGCGAGCCCGGCCGAGAGGAATATACGGCGCAGCATTCTATCCTTCTTGCGGCAGTTTCATCACACCAGATTGTGGCGCCGGCATGGCACAGCTTTACTTTGCCGCTTCGGCCGACTCCAGCACCGGCCGTTCCGGCCGAAACTGCCGGTCGACGGCGTTCGCGATCGCCGCTGCGACGCCGTCGCGCCACCTCTCCGTGGCCATTTGAGCGCAATCGCCCGCATTGGACAAGTAACCAAGTTCGACGAGCACGGAGGGGATATCGGGAGCTTTCAACACGAAGAACCCGGCGGACCGGTGCGGCGCTCGCGGCAGGATGTCCGTGGCATGCCCAAGTTCCGTCACGAGCGCCTGGGCAAAGCGCGCCGAGCGGTTCATCGTCTCGTGCTGCGCCAGATCGATCAGGATGGAGGCAACAGGGCTGCTCTCACCCGACAGGTCGACGCCGGCAACGATATCGGACTGATTTTCCTTGCTTGCCAGCGCGGCAGCCTGCCTGTCCGATGAGGCCTCCGACAGGGTGTAGACGGAGGCGCCGTATATACGGGGGTCGGGATTGGAATCGGCATGGAGGGAAATGAACAGGTCGGCGCGGTAACTGCGTGCCGCATCGACGCGTTCGCGCAGCGGCACGTAGACATCGCTGTCCCGCGTCAGATGGACCACATAGCCGCGGCGTTCCAGCTCCTGCCCAAGGCGAAACGCTTCATCCAGAACGAGGTCCTTTTCCATGGCGCCGCCGGCGGATCTTGTACCGGAGTCGATGCCCCCATGGCCGGCATCCACCACGATCACGCGCCGTACCGCCTTTTGCAGGATCGCCGTTTCATCGGCCGCGGCCGCCGCCGCGCGTTCCTCGCGCCCCTCCCTGGCGCGCAGATCCGCCGGCCAGCCCGAGGTCTGCTCGAAGCTCGCCTGGGTGGCCGGCAGCAGATCGAGAACGATGCGGTAGCCGTACCCCCCCTGCGGAGGAAGAACCAGCGGCGGTGCCACGCTTACGGGCCGGTTCAGATCGATCACGAATCGCGAATCGCCGGGCCGGAAAAGCCCGTAACGATAGCTTTTGACGGCGCCCCGGCCGCTCGGTCTCGGCGCCGCGCCGAGCCGCCACTGGACCTCCGGCATGTCCACGACGACGCGATCGGGTTTGGCCAGCGTGAAAACCCTGATTCGCACCGGATCGGAGGTTTCCACGACGAATCGGGTCCGGTCGGAACGTTCCCCGATTCGCGCGTCCATGACGATCGGTTGGGCGTCAGCCGGGCCAAAGTTATCAGGTGCTTCCAGCGTTTGGACGGCCGATTTTGCCTCCGAACCGCAGACGCGGAGAACCGCACTGCTCCCGAGCAGCAGCAGCCCGACGATCCGCCAAAGCCCCGTTTTTGCCACCGAATCCGGCCCTGCCAAAGCTGAGCGTCTGCCAGCGATTTACCTGCCGTTAGCACATTGTGCGGCATATCGTGAATCATCGATTAACACTTGCCGCAACGGGGGGCGACACCTAAGAAGAGGTATTGGCCTGCGCCGCCGATTGCGGTCGTCGTCCGGATTTGCCCGGCGGGCGGAACGGACGCAACCTGCTGTTTCCCGGACAGAGGTCGACTCGAAATCGAGCGAACTTGCAGGTCCGAGGCTTGCGCTCTTGCGCAACCGACAAGTGAATTGAGATGAATTGCACGGCCCGATCGAGAACGACCCGTCCTGCGGCACGACCGCGGGCCGGGACGCCCGCGGGCACACACCCATCAAAGCGGCCCCTGTCCCACCTGAGTTGTCGCGGCGCCTTGCGGCGCCGGCACGGCACGCGCGCGACGGGGTCGCGCGGAGAATCGAATGACCAAGCGCATGATAATCGATGCCAGCCACAGAGAGGAAACCCGAGTCGTCGTTCTCGACGGCCAGAAGGTCGAGGAATTTGACTTCGAGGCCGCGACGAAGCGGCCGCTCAAGGGAAACATCTATCTCGCCAAGGTGACGCGGGTAGAGCCGTCGCTGCAGGCCGCGTTCGTGGAATACGGCGGCAACCGCCAGGGATTCCTCGCCTTCGCGGAAATCCATCCTGACTACTATCAAATTCCGATCGCCGACCGCCTGGCACTTATTGCCGAACAGGAGGCCGAGGCGCGCCGGCACGAGGACGACGACGTCGAATCCATCGACATCGCCAGCGTACCAGGGCCGGAATCCGCGGCCGACACCGCGGCCCTCTCGCTGCAGTCGGAGGAGAACGAATCCCGCGCTTTCGATGAGTTCCCGGACGAATTGTCCAGTGCCGGCGTGGAACAGCCCGATACGCCGCCGCGGGCCGAGCAGGCCGATCACGAGGCCGGCCCGGACGTCCCGGATGCAGCGTTATCAGACCTTTCTGAAGGCCCGTCGGCTGCGGTGGACTCCGAACAGGCCGAAACCCAATCGGCCGCGGCCGATACGCCCGCGCAAAGCCGGCTGCGCAGCACGAGACCTCCGCAGCGCTGGGCGCGAAAGCGCCACTACAAAATCCAGGAGGTCATCAAGCGGCGCCAGGTCATCCTCGTCCAGGTCGTGAAAGAGGAGCGCGGAAACAAGGGCGCCGCGCTGACGACCTATCTTTCGCTTGCCGGGCGTTATTGCGTGCTGATGCCCAATACGCCGCGCGGCGGAGGCATTTCGCGCAAGATCACCAGCGCCGTCGACCGCAACCGCCTGAAGTCCGCGGCGCAGTCTCTCGAACTTCCGGAAGGCATGGGCCTGATCATCCGCACCGCGGGAGAGAACCGGACCAAGGCGGAGATCAAACGCGACTACGAATATCTGTTGCGCATGTGGGACACGATCCGCGAGCTGACGCTCAAGTCGAACGCGCCGGCCTGCGTCTACGAAGAAGGCGATCTGATCAAGCGCGCCATACGCGATCTCTACAACAAGGACGTGACCGAGATTCTCGTGGAGGGCGAAGACGGCTATCGCAACGCCAAGGAATTCATGCGCATGCTGATGCCCAGCCATGCGAAGAACGTGAAGCCCTACAAGGAAGCCATTCCGCTTTTCCAGCGCTATCAGATCGAATCGCAGCTCGATGCGATGTTCATGCCGACTGTGACGCTGAAATCCGGCGGCTACATCGTCATCAACCAGACCGAAGCGCTGGTGTCGATCGACGTGAATTCGGGAAAGGCCACCCGCGAACATTCGATCGAGGACACCGCCTACAAGACCAATATGGAGGCGGCCGAGGAAATCGCCCGCCAGCTGCGTCTGCGGGATCTGGCGGGACTGATCGTCATCGACTTCATCGACATGGAGGACGACCGCAACGACCGCAATGTCGAAAAAAAGCTGCGCGACTGCATCAAATGCGACCGCGCCCGCGTGCAGATCGGCAAGATAAGCCAGTTCGGGCTGCTGGAGATGTCGCGCCAGCGCCTGCGCGCCGGGGTGGTGGCGGGCTCCACCATTGCCTGCCCGCATTGCGGCGGACAGGGCATCGTCCGTTCGGTGGAATCCACCGCGCTGCGCCTGCTGCGCGCTCTCGAAGAGGAAGCGCAACGCCAGCGCGCGGCCGGGCTCGGCGTGCGCGCGCCGACCGAAGTGGCCATCTATGCGCTCAATCAAAAGAGGCGCGAAATCGCGCATATCGAGTCCGAATACGCCCTGGCCATCCAGTTCGAAGCCGTGGGCGGCATGATGGCCGGGACGTTCGAAATCGAACGTGTCGGCCTGCGCGCGCCGGACGACCGCGGCAGGCCGGCACCCGCGCTGGAGCGATCCGCACCAGCCTTGGCAGCTCCCGCGGTCGAACCGGACAGCGTCTTACAGGATGAGGAGCCTCCGGAAGACTCTGCCCAGCCAGTAGCCGAGCTTCAGGTTGCGACGTCAAACGGCGGCAGCAAACGCCGGCGCCGCCGCCGCCGTGGTGGCCGCGAACGGCCTGCTGCGTCCGGGCTTCCGGAAACTGCCGGACAAGCCGAGGAACACATCACGCCCATAGCTTCCGCGCAAAACTCGGACGAGCCTGCCGACGATTTACCGGACGAGAACGATGCCCTGCCCGCCCAGGAAAAGGCGGCGGGCGCGGCCGAACTTCCCACCGGCCGCAAACGGAGGAAGCGCCGCCGCGGCCGGCGGGGCACACGCGACAACGGAGCGGCCGGCCCGCACGAGATTCAGGCGACGATGCCGGAGAACATTTCCGCGGTGGCAGATTCGAGTGGAAGTGTGGCGTTGCTCGAACCTGATCTCGGCCGCGCAGCTGTGCGCCCCGACCTGGCGGCGCTGGCCAATGTTCCGAACGCGCCGTCCGAACCCGTCTGGTCGCTTGCTCTCAACCAGGACCAGAATGTCCATCGGGAGGCGCCGGGCGAGTGGAGGCGTAAGCCGGTGCATATGCCGGCCGATGAGGTGAAGACGGCCGCGAAAGCGCAGGCTGCCGCTCCGGTCCCGGAACGAGCCGAGCAAAGCCATGAACCCATGCGCGATGCCGAGGAGCATCTGCCCCTTGCGATCGAGACAGCACCTGCCCCTCCGGCGCTGGCATCGCCCCCTCCTCCGCCGCCCAGGCCCGCGGAGCCGGCGCGAAAAGGCTGGTGGCAAAGACCATTCCGCGCACGCGAATAGCTGCTCCGCCCCCAGTTGCCGGCCCACACTGCGCTTGCGGGAAAGGGGCTCCGTCAACAGATAGTTGAACCGATATCGCTGATATTGCTTTTTGGGCTCTATGGAGCAGATTACGTTCCTTCGCCGTACATTCAAAGGCTAATGGAATTGAACGGTGGTGTTACGAAGGATCTTGTTCATGTGAAGGACGAAGTGAGACTGTTTGAGGATCATGAGTACCTTGGGCTCCAAGCCTCGACGATGAGAAGGGCGCGATTTTTTTTGTGATGTCGTTGAACTGGTTATTCAGCCGCGGTTCGTCCGAGCGCACGATAAAGCGGATGCTCGGCCACAAGCGCATCTGCCGCGCCGTGAGCATGTGCCCCGTAGCTCGACCAGCGCCATTCGGCCGGACGCGCAACCATCCGCGCCCGCACCGGATTGAGCTCTATGTAGCGGCGCCGATTGTCGTTTGCCCTTCCTTTCCCGAACGGCTATCCTAAACCCCTACCCAATTGCAACCCCGATTCCCTCAAGATCGCAAGACCCTGACGGAGCGGCGTCCGCAATGGGATGGCGATTCTTCACCTGGTTTCGCCGTTCTGGCGGCTCCATTCGCTGCACGCCGCCGCAAAGCGATTGGGAACTAAAGGCCATCCCGGTCGTTGGCGACCTTGAGTCGGTGGGCCAGACGATCCATGAAGGGAGGACAAGGAAATGCCGAAATATCTGCATGGGACAGTGGCCGGAGTTGGCCTGCTCGGAGGAGGGATAATTCTTTCCGTGGCGCTCGCGGCTCCGGCCGCACAAGCGGCTACCGAGACGGTGCTGTATTCGTTCCAGGACAACGGCACGGACGGCACGCACCCTTGGGCCGGCCTGATCAATGCAGCGAACACGCTTTATGGGACGACCACAGAGGGCGGCACTAATAGTGCCGGCACGGTGTTCTCGCTTGATCTCAAGAAAGGCGCCGAGACGGTGCTGCATTCCTTCGGCAGCGGCACGGATGGCATTAAGCCATATGCCGGCCTGATCAAGGTCAAGGGCATGCTTTACGGGACGACCTACGAGGGCGGCAGCGATGGCGTCGGCACGGTGTTCTCGCTCGACCGGAAGATCGGCACCGAGGCGGTGGTGTATTCATTCCAGGATAACGGCATGGACGGCAACGATCCCCGTGCCGGCCTGATCAAGGCCAGCGGCATGCTTTACGGCACGACCTGGGACGGCGGAGCCGACAGCGACGGCACGGTGTTCTCGCTCGACCCGGAGACCGGCGCCGAGACGGTGCTGCATTCCTTCGCCAGCGGCACGGACGGCTCGACACCTTTCGACGCGTTGATCAGGGTCAAGGGCATGCTTTATGGGACGACCTCCTACGGCGGCATCGATGCGGTCGGCACGGTGTTCTCGCTCGACCGGAAGACCGGCACCGAGACGGTACTGCATTTCTTCGGCGGCGGCACGGACGGCTCGCATCCCTATGCCGGGTTGATCGATGTCAACGGCACTTTTTATGGAACGACCGACTACGGCGGCACCGATGGCGTCGGCTCGGTGTTCTCGCTCGACCCCAAGACCAGCGCCGAGACGGTGGTGTATTCATTCCAGAATCAGCCGGATGGCGGGTACCCCCAGGCCGGCCTGACCAGTGTCAACGGCACGCTTTATGGGACGACCTTCGAGGGCGGCACCGATGGCGTCGGCACGGTGTTCTCGGTCGACCCCACGACCGGCACCGAGACGGTGGTGCATTCATTCCAGAATGAACCGGATGGCTCGTATCCCTATGCCGGCCTGATCGATGTCAACGGTACGCTTTATGGAACGACCTACGATGGCGGTGCCTCTGGCGACGGCACGGTGTTCTCGATTACCCCCTGACAGGAAGGCCGATTTGACAAAGCGGACTCCGATGAATCGCCTGATGTTCGGTCTGTGCACTGCGGTTGGCTGCGCATTCGTCTTGCAGTTTCCGGCAACCGCAATCGCCGGGAAAGTGGCGACGGAAAAAATGGAAAAAGTGGTCTACTCGTTCGACGGTACGGACGGCGAGTACCCCGAAGCCGGTGTGGTCAAAGTGAAAGGCACGCTGTACGGCACGACAGAGGAAGGCGGCAGTTATGGCGACGGCGCGGTATTTGCGCTCGTCAGGAAGACTGGCGCAGAAACGGTGCTCCACTCGTTCAGCGGCGGCACGGACGGCGAGCGCCCCTACGCCGGTCTGATCGAAGTGAAAGGCACGTTGTATGGCACGACGGCTTATGGCGGCGCCTCCGGCGGCGGCACCGTGTTCTCGGTCGACCCGACGACCGGTGCCGAGACGGTGGTTTACACCTTTTGCAGCCAGCCGGGTTGCGCGGACGGCGAGCTCCCCTTCTACGGCGGTCTGATCCCTATGAGGGGCACGCTCTATGGCACGACGTGGAGTGGGGGCACCATCGGCGGTGGAACGGTGTTCTCGGTTGACCCGACGACCGGCGCGGAGACGGTGCTCCATTCGTTCGGCAGCGATACGGATGGCGCCGACCCCGTGGCCAACTTGATCGACGTGAACGGCACGCTGTACGGCACCACGTGGGCGGGGGGTACCTATGGCAACTACGGCGGTTACGGCACGGTGTTCTCGGTCGACCCGACGACCGGCGCGGAGACCGTGCTCCACTCATTCGGCAGCGGCACGGACGGCCAGTACCCCAACGCCGGTCTGATCGATGTGAACGGCACGCTGTGGGGCACGACGGGGGCTGGCGGCACCTATGGCTACGGCACGGTGTTCTCGGTCAACCCGACGACCGGCGCGGAGACGGTAGTTTATTCCTTTTGCAGCCAGCGGAATTGCCCGGACGGCGAGGATCCCCTCGCCAGTCTGATCGATGTGAACGGCACGCTGTACGGCACCACGGAAACTGGTGGCGCCTCTGAGGTCGGCACGGTGTTCTCGGTCAACCCGACGACCGGCGCGGAGACAGTAGTTTATTCCTTTTGCAGCCAGCAGGAGTGCGCGGACGGCGATCGCCCCGTCGCCAACCTGACCGATGTGCACGGCAAGCTGTATGGCACAACGTTGGAAGGCGGCGCCGGAAGCTGCGAATATGGTTGCGGCACGGTGTTTGAGATCAAAGAACACTGATCGCCAGGCTTCTCATGCGCCGGTCGCCGGCAGGCGCGAAATCGTGTCGTGGCTCACATTGTAGCTGCGCGCGATCTCGGTCAGTGCCTCGCCATCGTCGAGGCGTTTGAGCGCTCGTGCCTGTGATGCGCATTGGGTTTCGTCCGCCGGGTAGGCTTCACGCCTCCTGCCCTGGCGCGGACGCGACGGAAGGGACAACGCTGAGGGCGCTAGCTAAACTCATCCTGCTCCAGGGGCCATTGCGGGGCGAAAACACCGGTCATCGCGAACACTTGGAGTTATTTGATCGGCCGCCCTACTGGCCGCCGGCCGCCGCTCCCATTCCGTGGGCGCCGGGGTCGGGCATGGCGCTGCAGATGCCGTTCCGGCAGCCGATCACGTTGACGGTATCATAGGGTTCAATCCCGGTCGGGGCCAATTCACGCGGCGCGGTGACGTCCTGGCCCTGCGCAAGCTTGAGCAGGGCCAGCGCGATACCGGCCGTGCCGTTCGGGCCGCCGGCGCCCGCGCCGGCGAGCGTGAACGTGTTGTCGGACACGGCGATCACCGGGGTCAGAAACGCCGCCGCAAGGCCGGCCTGGCTTGCGTCCGGAGCAGCCGCCAGCGTCACGCCGGTGCCGGCCGCCGTGTGCCCCGAACCGAAGGGGCCGTTCATGGTGACGGCGCAGGCCACCGCCATGCCGCCCGGATCCTCCGCCGCAAAACCGGTCGCGCCCAGATCCCGGGGAAGAGACGCCAGGTGGTAGGCATCCAGCGTCGCCTTCGTCGCCGCGGCGACCGGTGCCCCGAGACCGCCGCTTGCGGAGACCTGTCCCTGGGAATCGACAAGCCGGGAAAGAAGCGCGCCCGCAAACCTGCCCGCGCCGATTTGCAAAGGAGGAAGAAACACGGTCTGGTTGCCGATGTGCGCAACGGCCGGTGTCTCGCGCTGGGGCCTGTAGGCGGCCAGACCGGCAGCGCTCAGCGCGCCGCCTTGGGAATTCGCATAGGCGACGATGCCGTTCGCGACCTGGCCGCGATAGAAGCCCTCCGGTCCCAAGGTCCGGATCAGCGTAAGTGTCTGCGCGAGGTCCGGAGCGGTGATCCGCGTACCCGCCGGCTTGACGTGACCGGACTCGTCCATGAATTCGCCGGAGAGGCTGGCATCGAGGCGGATGACATCCTGGCTGTCGTCGAGCCGGGCGGCGAGCGCCTGCGAGATGGGAAATCCCGCCGCGGCCGCGCCTTCGGCGGGAGAAATCAGCCGCTGCCAGGGAAGCCGTCCGTAAGTGGCCTGCAGATACGAAAAGCCGCTCACATTGCCGGGAACCGCATAACGGCCGCCATGAACAGCATCCCGCGCGAGAAAATCGACGGCTTCCGCCTTTTGCGTCGCGGAATCGTAAACAATGCACAGCCCTCCCCCGCCAAGTCCCGCCGCGACGGGATAGGTGACCGCAAGCGAGAAATAGGTGGCTGTCACCGCATCGGCGGCGTTGCCGCCGTGCGCCAGCACATCCGCACCGGCCTGCACGGCCTCCGGCTCATCGCCGACCACAAGTCCCCCACCGGGAACGGGAGTCCCCGAACCGCCGATTATCGCACAGCCCGAAAGAACAGCCGCCGCGGCCGCGGCAATCACCAGTCGTGAGCAGGTCATGAACCTTTCCTACAATATCGGGCCCGGACAATCCCGCTTGAGGTCCGTTGACGCCCGTGTGGACCGAACCTACCGTCCATGAGCGGCCGGGCGGAAAGGGAAAGGAGAGTTCCAGCCTTGCAGATTTTCAACCCTTCGGAAAGGCTCGGGCGCAGCCGCGTTTATTCGGCCCTCAGGCTGACGCTCTGCGCCCTGTGCGCGGTCTGCGTGGTGAGCCAGCAGGCTGAGGCCCAGGCCCTGCAGCTTGTCCGGGACACGGAAACGGAACGATTGCTGAAGTCCTACGAAGACCCGATTCTCGTCGCCGCGGGCCTCGATCCCGCGGCCGTGAAAATGTATATCGTCCAGGATCCATCCATCAACGCCTTCGTCGCCGAAGGCCAGAATATCTTTGTCAACACGGGGTTGATCCAGCAGCTTCACACGCCGAACGAAGTCATCGGCGTCCTCGCCCACGAGACCGGCCACATCGCGGGCGGGCATCTGATTCGGGACACGACCGCCATTTCCAAAGCGATGATTCCCATGCTGGTGGGCGTGGCGGCCGGGGTGGCCGCGATGATCGCCGGCGCGGGGGAAGGCGGAATGGCGGTCATGGGTCTCGGCATGACAGCGGCGCAGGCACAATTCATGCAGTTCAGCCGCGTGCAGGAAGCCACGGCCGACCAGATGGGACAGAAATTCCTGCGCGAAACCCATCAGTCCGGCGAGGGAATGCTGGAAGTGTTCCAACGATTTGCCGATGAAGAGGCCATGTCTGCCTACAAGATCGATCCGATGGCCATGGACCACCCGGCTTCGCGCGATCGCATCGACCTTCTGCAGCGGCTCGTCGACGCCTCGCCGTACAAGGACGTGAAAGACAGCCCGGAAGCCGTGCATGCCTTTCGCATGGTGCAGGCGAAGCTGGACGGTTTTCTCGATCCCGTCGACATGGTGCTCATCCACTATCCGCCCTCCGACACGAGCGAGGAGGCGCATTATGCGCGTGCGGTCGCGTATTTCCGGCAGCCGGATCTGCAAAAGGCGCTGGAGGAGTGCAATACGCTGATCAAGCTCGAACCGAAGAACCCCTATTTCTGGGAACTGCTCGGACAGATTTACGTCGACATGAGCCGCCCGGAAAGTGGCGTGCCACCCTATCAGAAATCGGTCGACATCCTGCCCGACGCGCCTTTGCTCCGCGTGAGCCTCGCGGCCGCACAGCTCGCAACCGAGAAACCGGCGCTGGCCAAGCCGGCGCTCGACAATCTCAAGATCGCACTGCAGCAGGAGAACGACAACAGCTTTGCCTGGTTCGAAGCGGCCCAAGCCTACAGCGCGCTCGGCAATGAAGCCATGGCGAATCTTTCGACGGCCGAGCGCTATTACAATGCGGGCGCCATGGAGTCGGCGGCACGATTCGCCACGCTCGCCCAAAGGGCTCTTCCGCAGGGTTCGCCGGACTGGCAGCGCGCGAGCGACATCATGGCCGTTGCCGGCCCGGAGGCCGATAAGCGCCACTAGAACGGAGATCAGATGAAAGAGTCATGGAAGGCCGCAGCGATCGGCGGTTGCGCCGGTGCGGCTATCACGCTGGTGCTCGCTCTTGGAGCAGGCGCGCTTGGACTATCACCGTTCGCCGCCGCCAACGGCAGCGCGCTGCACGCCTATCTTGTCGCCCACCCCGACGTGCTCGTCGAAATGACCGACAGGCTTCAGGCGCAACAGGACGCCCAGCAGGACGACGCGCGGCAGGCGGCGGTCAACAAGCTCGGCATGAAAGCGTTCTTCGATCCGCGCGTCGCGTTCATCACGGGCCCCGCCAACGCAAAGACCACCGTCGTCGAGTTTTTCGACTACAACTGCCCCTACTGCCGCGCCTCGCTCCCCGCGATGAAGAAATTCTACGAGACGCACAGGAACGCGCGTTTCGCCTTCATCGAATTTCCCATCAAGGGACCGCAATCCACCGTGGCGGCGCGCGCGGCGATGGCCGCCCGCAAACAGCCGGACAAGTACGTCGCCTTCCACTTCGCGCTGATGAGCCAGGACGGCCCAGACGATGAGAATACTGTCTATTCGGTCGCCCGGAAAACAGGCATCGACGTGACCAAACTCAAGGCGGACATGACCGCGCCGGGCGTCGATCTTGCCCTGGCCCGGGCCCACACGCTCGCCGAAGCCGCCGGCATCGACGGCACACCCGCCTTCGTCGTCGACGGAAAAATCCGCGAGGGTTCGATGACCGATGAAATCTTTGCCCGGATGGCAAAAACGTAGATCAGATCAGGCCGGCAAGCGGGCTCGACGGATCGGCGTAGCGTTTCCTGGGCATGCGGCCGGCCAGATAGGCGAGCCGGCCGGCTTCCACCGCATGGCGCATGGCGCGTGCCATCACGACCGGGTATTTCGCCTCGGCGATGGCCGTATTCATGAGGACGGCGTCGCAGCCGAGTTCCATCGCCACGGCGGCATCCGATGCGGTTCCCACACCCGCATCGACGATCACGGGCACCTTCGCCTCCTCGACGATCATGCGAATGTTCACCGCATTCTGCACGCCCAGTCCGGAACCGATCGGGGCTGCGAGCGGCATGATGGCCGCGGCACCCGCATTCTCCAGGCGCTTCGCCATGAGCGGATCGTCGCTGCAATAGACCATCACCTGGAAGCCCTCCCCGATCAGCAGATCGGTCGCGCGCAACGTCTCCAGCATATCCGGATAGAGCGTCTTGCGGTCGCCCAGGACCTCGAGTTTGACGAGGGACCAGCCGCCCATCTCGCGGGCAAGCCTGAGCGTGCGCACGGCCTCCTCGCCCGTAAAGCAGCCGGCGGTGTTCGGAAGGTAAGTGATTTTTTCGGGATCGATGAAGTCCGTCAGGCGCGGCGCCGCCGGATCGCCGAGGTTCACGCGCCGCAGTGCGACCGTGACGATTTCGGCGCCGGCCGCCCGGACGGCCGCCGCATTTTCCGCATAGGTCTTGTACTTGCCCGTGCCGACGATCAGGCGGGACGCATAGGTCTTTCCCGCAATGACGAGAGGCTTGTCCACGGGCGACGATTCGGTCTGCGCATTGCCGCCACCGATGAAATGGACGATCTCGAGCCTGTCGCCCTCGTTCACCTGCTGCGTGGCATACGCCGAGCGCGGAACGATTTCGAGATTGCGCTCAACCGCGATCCGGGCTGGATCAAGGCCCAGGCGGGCGACAAGTTCGCGCACGCTGAGAGGCCCGTCCAGCTGATGCGATTCGCCATTGATCCGTAGAGAAAAACCCATCACTTCTGCCTCGAAGGTTTCCGTGGCCGCAAAGGCCCCGTATAAGTCGGCGGGACGGCACTCAACCGGGGGCTTCGTGGCCCAATCGCTCCGCCAAGAAAACGCACTTCCGATATATGTTCTGAACGGCCCGAATCTCAATCTCCTTGGCAGCCGGGAACCGGAGCTTTATGGCAGCGCCACGCTGAAAGACATCGAACGGGCCGTGGAGGCAAAGGCGCGCGTCATGGGCCGCGCCGTGGTCTTCAGACAGAGCAATCGCGAGGGGGATATCATCGACTGGGTCCAGGAAGCGCGCCACGGCGCGGTTGGAGTCATTCTCAATGCCGGCGGTTACAGCCATACGTCGGTGGCGTTGCTCGATGCCTGCCGCGCGCTCGACAGGCCGCTTGTGGAAGTCCACCTTTCCAACCCTTACAAGCGTGAACCCTTCCGCCGCCATTCCTATATCAGCGAAGCTGCCGGCGGCGTGATCTGTGGCCTGGGAGCCTTCGGCTATGTGCTGGCGGTGGAGGCGCTCTCGGAACTGATCAAGGCCGGGCCTGAATGAACATGAGGGACGTCAAGGAACTCGGTGCGCGTCTCGCCAGCGCCGGCAAGGGCAAGCCGCAGATTCGCGTCGATAGCGCTGCGATCCGGGAACTCGCGGCGTTGCTGGAGGAAACGGGCCTTGCGGAAATCGAGATCGGAGAGGGCGACCGCCGCATCCGCGTCGCGCGCGAGTCCCTGTCGTCCCGCCTTCAGCCTACAATACCGATTCCCATGCTGTCCGAACCGGTGGACGGGCCTCAATCGCAACGGCCTCCATCCCCGGCGAAGCACCAGAGCGATGGCCACGCCGTGACCTCGCCCATGGTCGGCACGGTGTATACGGCGCCCGAGCCGGGAAAGCCGCCCTTCGTCAAGAAAGGCGATTCCGTTCGCGAAGGCGACACCTTGTTGATCGTCGAGGCCATGAAGACGATGAACCCCATTGCGGCTCCGCGGTCCGGGTTCGTGCAGGAAATCTGCGTGCAGGACGGCCAGCCGGTCGAGTTCGGCCAGACGCTGATCGTGCTGGCGCCGGAGCAGGCGTGATTTCCCGGATCGCGGCAGGCAGGCGATGTTCGAAAAAATCCTGATCGCCAACCGCGGCGAGATCGCGCTCAGGATCCATCGCGCCTGCAAGGAAATGGGCATCTCCACGGTGGCGATCCATTCGACGGCCGATGCGGACGCCATGCATGTGCGCCTGGCCGACGAAAGCGTGTGCATCGGGCCGCCTCCCGCCTCCCAGAGCTATCTGAGCATTCCGCAGATCATCGCGGCCTGTGAAATCACCGGCGCGGAGGCCATCCACCCGGGCTACGGATTTCTTTCGGAGAATGCCCGGTTCGCCGAGATCGTCGCGGAGCATGGAATTACTTTCATCGGTCCGCGCCCGGAACACATGCGGCTGATGGGAGACAAGATTGCGGCGAAGCAGGCCGTCGCCCAGCTCGGAATTCCCACGGTGCCCGGCTCCGACGGTGCGGTCGGCAGCGACAGCGACGCGGCCGAAACCGCCGCGCGCCTCGGCTATCCGGTCCTGATCAAGGCAGCAGCCGGGGGCGGCGGCAGGGGCATGAAGGTCGCTCGCGGTCCCGAGGATCTGCCGCTTGCGCTCACCACCGCGCGGGCCGAGGCCAAGACGGCCTTCGCGGACGATGCGGTGTACATCGAGAAATACCTGGAACGTCCGCGTCACATCGAGGTGCAGGTGCTTGCCGATTCCTTCGGCAAGGTGCTTCACCTTGGAGAGCGCGATTGCTCGCTCCAGCGGCGCCACCAGAAGCTATGGGAAGAAGCGCCCTCGCCCGCGCTCAATTCCGCGCAGCGCGAGGAAATCGGAAGCACTGTCACCTCGGCGCTCACCAGGCTCGGCTATCTGGGCGCCGGGACGGTCGAATTCCTCTTTGAGGACGGGGCGTTCTTTTTCATCGAGATGAACACGCGCCTGCAGGTCGAACATCCCGTTACGGAAGCCATCACCGGGATCGACATCGTGCGTGAGCAGATCCGCATCGCGGCGGGAAGTCCGATAGAACTTTCACAGGACGACATCGTCATCGCGGGCAACGCCATCGAATGCCGAATCAATGCCGAGAACCCCTTCACCTTCCAGCCGTCGCCGGGAACAATCACGCAGTTTCACGCGCCCGGCGGTCTCGGCGTGCGCTTCGATTCCGCCATCTATACCGGCTACCGCATACCGCCTTACTACGACAGCCTCGCCGGCAAGCTGATCGTGCATGGCCGCAACCGCAACGAATGCCTGATGCGGTTGCGCCGCGCGCTCGACGAGCTTGTCGTGGAAGGCATCGAAACCACGATCCCGCTGTTCCAGCGGCTGGCGCGCGAAACCGACATCCTCAACGGCGAGTATCACATCCATTGGCTTGAGAATTACCTCGCCGCCATCGGTGCGTGAGACGCGCATCGATGGACCGGACGCCGGAGCTCACCGTCGATCTCCTCCTTAGGGCCTACGCCACGGGAATATTCCCGATGGCGCGACAGCGGGACGGAGAGGAGATCTATTTCGTCTCGCCCGACGAGCGCGGCATCATTCCGCTCGACACGTTCCATCTTCCCCGGCGCCTTGCCCGCACCGTCCGCGGCGACCGTTTCGAGGTGCGGATCGACAGCGCATTCGATGCGGTCATCGCAGCCTGCGCCGCGCGCACGCCGGATCGGGAGGAAAGCTGGATCAATGCCGAACTTGCCGGACTGTACAGGTCGCTGCATCGCCGCGGATATGCTCATAGCGTCGAATGCTGGCGGGATGGCGCGCTGGCGGGCGGCCTTTATGGCGTCGAACTGGGAGGAGCGTTCTTCGGAGAAAGCATGTTTTCGCGCGAGCGCGATGCGAGCAAGATCGCACTCGTGCATCTCGTCGCAAGGTTGAAGGCGGGCGGGTTCACGCTCCTCGATGCGCAGTTCCTGACGGAGCACCTCGAGCAATTCGGCGCCCTCGCCATTGCGCGCCGGCGTTATCTCGATCTTCTCAAACGCGCAATCGTCAGGTCCGCCGACTTCCGCTGCGCCGGCGTTTACTGTCCCGAGCCTTCGGGCAGTTCCGGAACGGCTTCCGTTGCCCCGGCATCGGGGGATGTCGGCTTGACCGGTGCCGTAGACGCGACCACAGGCGCGAACTGGCCCGGCTGGTTCGTTTTGCAGCTGACCACCCAGACGTCATAGAGCGGATGCTGAAGCCCGTTGAGCGACGGGCTGGACGCGCGCATCCAGCCGGAAAACACCTGCCGCGCCGGCTGGTCGGGCCGATGGTCCTGAATTTCGAGGAAGGCGGTGGTTTCGGGCGGTTCGCTGGGCGGCGTGGAGTAGCAATAGCGGGCGGTGATCGTGAGAGAGGCAAAATTCATGGGCACGCCTATCGGCGCAAAGATGATCGATGGCCGGCCGGTAATCTTGTCCAGCCCGCGCAGCACGAGGGCGCGCTTGACGCCGTCCTTTCCGGGCACGGCATCGTTAAGACCGAGCTTTCCCCGCGGCAGCGGTGTGGCAGCCGGTGCCGATGTTCCCTGCGCAAGGACGGGATATCCGGTCCATGCCGCCGCTGCCGCCAGTGCGATGATCGCGAGGTGTTGCCGCATCACTTGCTCCCGGAATTTCCGTAAATCGCGCGCCCGATGAGGCTCATCAGATCGATGGACCCTTGTGTGTTGGTGATCTCTCCCCCCGGAGGCAGCGTCTTCTCGCTCCCACCCGGCTGAATGGCGAGATAGGAACTGCCCATGATGCCGGCCGACGTGATCTTGATCGAGGAATCGTCGGGAATTTTGATATCGCTGCGGACCGAGAATTTCACGATCGGCGCATAGGTCTTGGGGTCGAGCCGCATCGAATCCACCCGACCGATCTTGATGCCGTGCAGGCGCACGTCGGTCCCGGTCGCGATTCCATCGGCGCTCGCGAAGCGTGCGCTCAGCTCATAGCCACCGAGCGAGCCCACGCCGGTGGATGTGTAGGCAAAATACAGAAAGCCCGCCGCCACAAGGATGACGAAGGCACCCATCAACGTCTCGAAGGTATTGTTCTGCATGTGCGGTCACACCTGCTGGGAGATCATTCCGGTTTCCACGGTTGATAATCGTCGGTGGTCGGAGCGTGCACGCCCGTGGCGGCAAGACTGCCGGCCGGATGGTAGGCCGCATCTGTACCCGTCATGTTCGGAACGTGCTCCCTTTCCCAAGGCCTCGTGCGAAGCGGCGTCACGGTCGGCGGATCGCGAAAGGTGCGATGCAGCCAGCCGTGCCACTCGGGCGGCACGCGCGAAGCCTCCACGGTGCCGTTGTAGATGACCCAGCGCCGCGCGCCGTCCCTGTTCTGATAATAGCGGTTCCCGAACTTGTCCGCGCCCACAGGCCGGCCGGTCCACCAGGTCGAAAGGAACGTGCCCGGCGTCGCACCGCTCCACCATATGAACAGAAATTTCAGCCAGGACATTTTCTCGCCGGACAGGATTCGCCGGAATATAGAGGCCCCAGCCGCGACGCGCCATCTTTCTCCCTCGCCCCCGCGAAGCGGGGAGAGGGTTTGGGGTGGCAGGCGCCCACTTTTCCTCCCCCATCGTGGGTGCCGAGCGAAGCGAGGCAGAGGGGGGAGTCGCGCGATTCGCGCGCGGACTCCCCCATCCGGTTTGCTCCGCTTCGCTTCGCAAATCACCTCCCCCACGCTGGGGGAGGAAAGCCGAATGCGGGACGGTCACGGGGAAAATTTTTTCGGCGCAGCTCCGTATTCAGGACTTGACAAGCCGGTTTTGCTGGACTTTTCGCATCTCCCCCAAAGCCGTGGATGGCGGGGCGATGTGTTTTTGGCTCTTGCACGCCTCATCGGTTCGTGCCCATAGTTAGCGGCTGTCGCGCGTCGCGGCACTAAATCTGGATGACACCACGATATCTTCGGTGGTTGCCGGCCATGCCGGCAACCGGCCATGGGTGTCGCACGGCCCAAAAAGGGGCCAGGAGCAACACGGGGGTTACATGCGCGTCCATCGTCATTTCACCGTTGAGGGCCAGTCGCCCTTCCACGGAATCGAGTTCCGGTCCGCCACGAGCGAGATCCGCAATCCGGATGGATCGGTGGTGTTCCGCCAGGCGGATATCGAAGTGCCTGCCGACTGGAGCCAGGTCGCCTGCGATGTGCTGGCGCAGAAATATTTTCGCAAGGCCGGCGTTCCGGTCGAGCTGAGGCCCCTTCCCGAGGACGGCGTCCCCGAGTCTCTCTGGCGCCACGCGGCCGATGGCGAGGCGCGCGCCAGCGAGACTTCGGCGCGGCAGGTGTTCCATCGCATGGCCGGAGCCTGGGCCTATTGGGGATGGAAGGGCGGCTATTTCGACTCCGAAGCGGACGCGACGGCGTTTCACGACGAACTCTGCCACATGCTGGCCACGCAAAAGGCCGCGCCGAACAGTCCGCAATGGTTCAACACCGGCCTTCATTGGGCCTATGGCATCGATGGTCCGAGCCAGGGGCATTATTATGTGGACCACGCTTCCCGCCAGCTGGTGAAATCCACCTCCGCCTACGAGCATCCGCAGCCCCATGCCTGCTTCATCCAGAGCGTTTCCGACGATCTGGTCAACGACGGCGGCATCATGGATCTGTGGACCCGGGAAGCGCGCCTCTTCAAATACGGATCGGGCACCGGCACCAATTTTTCGAGCCTGCGCGGCGAAGACGAAAAGCTTTCCGGCGGCGGAAAATCCTCGGGCCTGATGAGCTTCCTCAAGATCGGCGATCGCGCCGCCGGCGCCATCAAATCCGGCGGCACCACGCGGCGCGCGGCCAAGATGGTGATCGTCGATGTGGATCACCCCGACATCGAAAATTTCATCGATTGGAAGGTCGTCGAGGAACAGAAAGTCGCGGCGCTGGTCGCGGGGTCGAAGCTTGCGGAGAAGCATCTCAGGGCGGTGATGCGCGCCTGCATCAATTGCGAGGGCTCGGGCGATGATTGCTTCGATCCCAGAAAGAACCCTGCCCTGCGCCGCGAGGTCAAATCCGCGCGCAAGGCCATGATTCCGGACAATTACATCGAGCGGGCGATCGCCTTCGCGCGGCAGGGATTCAAGGACATCGATTTCCGGATCCCCACCTACGACACCGACTGGGACTCGGAAGCCTATATTTCCGTCTCGGGCCAGAACTCCAACAACACGGTTCGGGTGACCGACGAGTTCCTGCGGGCGGTCGAGGAGGACGAGATCTGGCGTCTCACCTATCGCGGCGGCGGCACCGCGAAGGAAATTCCCGCGCGCGAGCTGTGGGAGAAAATTTCCTACGCCGCCTGGGCCTGCGCCGATCCCGGCATCCAGTTCCACACCACGATCAACGACTGGCACACCTGCCCGGCCGGCGGCGCGATCCGTGCCTCCAACCCGTGCTCCGAATACATGTTCCTCGACGACACGGCCTGCAATCTCGCCTCGCTCAACCTGATGCAGTTCCGGCGCGATACCGGCGAGGGCAAGGCTTTCGAGGTCCAGGCATTCGAGCACGCGGTCGCGCTGTGGACGCTCGTGCTCGAGATCTCGGTGATGATGGCGCAGTTCCCGTCGCGCGAGATCGCGAAGCTTTCCTACGACTACCGCACGCTGGGTCTCGGCTACGCCAACATCGGCGGCTATCTGATGGCGTCGGGCATCCCCTACGACAGCCGCGAGGGACGCGCCATCGCGGGCGCCATCGCCGCGCTGATGACCGGCGTTTCCTATGCCACCTCGGCCCAGCTCGCGGGCGAACTGGGGCCGTTTCCGGAGCATGGCGCCAATGCGAAAGCCATGCTGCGCGTCATCCGCAACCATCGCCGCGCCGCGCATGGCGCGACCGACGGCTATGAGGACCTCTCGACGCACCCCGTGCCGCTCGATCTCGCGGCGCTGAAAGACGCGGCGCTGTCGGAGGCGGCAAGACGCGCCTGGGACAACGCGCTGTCCTTCGGCGAGGAATTCGGCTTCCGCAATGCGCAGTCCACCGTGATCGCGCCGACCGGCACGATCGGCCTCGTCATGGATTGCGACACCACCGGAGTCGAACCCGATTTCGCGCTGGTGAAGTTCAAGAAACTGGCCGGCGGCGGCTATTTCAAGATCATCAACCGCTGCGTTCCGGAAGCGCTGGCGGGGCTCGGCTACGGGCAGCGCGAGATCGACGACATCGTGGCCTATGCCGTGGGCCGCGGCACCCTGGAGAATCTCCCGCAAGGCGTCACGCATGACGCCTTGCGCGCAAGAGGATTCGACGAAGAGTCGATCCGCGCCGTCGAGTCCCGGCTCGAAGCGGCCTTCGACATCCGCTTCGTCTTCAACAAATGGACGCTCGGCGAGACATTCTGCATCGAATCGCTGGGCCTCGCTCCGGATCAGCTCGACGCGCCGGATTTCGACATGCTGAAAGCGCTTGGCTTTTCGCGCGCCGAGACCGAGGCGGCCAATCTGCATGTCTGCGGCGCCATGACGCTTGAAGGCGCGCCGCATCTCAAGCCGGAACATCTTGCAGTGTTCGACTGCGCCAATCCCTGCGGGCGGCTCGGTACGCGCGCGCTTTCCGTCGGCAGCCACATCCGCATGCTGGCTGCCGTTCAGCCTTTCATTTCCGGCGCGATTTCCAAGACCATCAACATGCCCAACAGCGCCGGCATCCGCGATTGCGGCGAAGCCTATCTGCTGTCCTGGAAGCTCGGGCTGAAGGCAAACGCGCTCTATCGCGACGGCTCCAAACTGTCGCAGCCGCTCGCCACCCAGATATTTTCCTTCGTCGACGAGGAAGACGGCGCCGACGAGTTTCTTGCAGCACCCCAGGCGCTGCGCACCGCGGTCGTATCCGAGCGCGTGGTGGAAAAGATCGTCGAGCGGATCGTCAGCCGCGAACGCGAAAGGCTGCCGCAGCGCCGCAAGGGCTACACGCAGAAGGCGGTCGTGGGCGGACACAAGGTCTATCTGCGCACCGGCGAATATGAGGACGGCAGGCCCGGCGAGATTTTCATCGACATGCACAAGGAAGGTGCCGCCTTCCGCAGCCTGATGAACAATTTTGCCATCGCCATCTCCATCGGGCTGCAATACGGCGTGCCGCTCGAAGAGTTCGTGGAGGCCTTCACCTTCACCCGCTTCGAACCGGCGGGACTGGTGATCGGCAATGATTCGATCAAGAACGCGACGAGCGTGCTCGACTACATATTCCGCGAACTCGCCGTGTCCTATCTCGGCCGCAACGATCTGGCCCATGTGCCGCCCGCCCATGACGAGGATTTGGGTCATGGCGCGCGAGGTCCGGGATCGGAAAAACGAGAAGTCACGAAAGAACTCGCGCAGACGATCTCGCGCGTCGCTTCGACCGGCTTCATGCGCGGCCAGCTGGGCTCGTTCGCGGTGGTGCGCGGGAACACCGTCGCGAGAGCGGCGCCGGGCACCGGCCAGGAACAGGCATTCGCGGGCAGCGCCGGCCCGGCGCAGGGGCTGTCTGTGGAGCAGGATTCGCTCGTCGACGCGCTGAGCCAGGTCCGGGCCGCGGTCATGGAAGCGGCCGGGCTCAACCCCGTCGGCGCGGCGGTCAGCCGGCTCGAAGCCCGGCTCAGCTACCAAGAGGACGAACGTTCGGCGCGCCACAAGCGCGCGGCCGAGGCGCGCATGAAAGGCTACGAAGGCGACGCCTGCGGCGCCTGCGGAAACTTCACCCTCGTCCGCAACGGCACCTGCATGAAATGCGACACCTGCGGCGGCACCAGCGGGTGTTCGTAGGCGGCGCGAACGGCGTGCGCCCCGTTCTCTCGCGCATTGCGGATTTTCCAGGGCTGGCTCGCTTTGCCGGACGAGACCGGGGTTTGAGGCGCTGTGCGCATCGGAGGGCTCCGGCAGGCCGCTAGCCAACGGCGATTTCATCGCCGGCCTGGAACGCATTCTGGAACGGCGGCGTGCAAGGCGCGCTCCGGGACGCCAGCCCCGCTCCCTCGATGACAGGCAACCCGTGCTCCTGTAATGTTGCCCGCGCAGCGAATGCATTTCGCGTCCCGGGATTCCTTTCCCAGGAACAAGACGGACAGGGCGCCGTGCCTTTTTATCGGATTTTTGCCACGAGCGTTGCCGGCGGGTCGTCCCTTTGAAACTGCTTTTGCACGTAGGCACGGAAAAAACGGGCACGACCGCGATCCAGCGATGGGCGGCCAGAAACAGGAAGGCCCTTGCCGCCCAGGGCGTTTTCTACAGCCGTGCGCTCGGTGCCGTGAATCACACGAAGCTTTACCTCTGGTGTCTCGATCCGTCCAGGGCAGACGACGGCTACACCCGCGCCGCAGTAACCTCCAGGACCGAGCTTGAGAGCTTCCGAAGTCGTCTGCCGTCGGAGTTCGCGACCGAGGTGGAGCAGGCAAGAGAAATGCAATGCCACACTTTCCTGATTTCAAATGAGCATTGTCAGTCGAGACTGACCAGCCGGGACGAAGTGCAGAGGGCGCGCGAATTCCTCGGGCCATACTTCGAACAGATCGAAATCCTGTGCAGTCTGCGTCCGCAGGTTGACATGGCGGTGTCGCTGGCGTCGACCGCCGCCAAGGCTAGCGGCAGGGTCACTGAGGCCTTCTTTGGTCGGGTGAGGCCGGACAATCCGTATTATAATTACATTGCGCTGTATAAGCGGTGGGCCGACGTGTTTGGACCGGACCGGATCACTCTCGTACCGTTCCGGCGCTCGCCGGGGCTTGTCGATTTCATTATGCGACGGACAGATCTCGAACAATCGGCTCTTGAGCCGCCGCTGCGCCTGAACGAGGCTCTCGATATTCGCGTCATCTCCATGATCAATGCCATAAGGCTGGAGCGGAACCACGGAACGCGCCGTGCCGACCCGTTTGCGCATGTACCGATGGATCTGCTGAACCTGCTGCAATTCGAACAGCGTCTTCAGCCCGGCATGCAGCTGGCCCGTCGTGTCCAGGCCCGTTTCGACAACACCAACTCGGAACTGGCGCGCCGCCGGAGCGATATTATGCGCGCGGATCTTGAGCCGGATTGGACGCGCTATGATCATCCTGCCAACCTCGATCTTCTGGAACAGCCTTGCGCGTTCGCAGGATATCTTGGCACCCTGATCGAGATGTTCAACGAACGTATCGCCCTCTTGAAGGCGCAAAAGGAGATGGTCGAGGCCGAGCGCGATGCCGCCGGAGGAGACCTGGCGAGATCGGCGCGGCATCTGAAGATGACCCAGCGGTTATTGTCGTCGCTTCGCGACGGCGCAGTTCCGGCGAACAGGATCGGCCTCTTGGAACATCGCGTGGCCGCACTCGGGGAGATGCTTGCTGCGGCACCGAAATCTGGCACATCGAGTACCGGCCGCCATGCGCCAGCCGGCCCGACCCGTGGGGGCCATCGGCGCAGGGGCAGCAAAGCGGTTGCCTGAGCGTCCCGTACCCGGCAGGAGGTGTGAATTACGAATTCCGGGGAATTGGGGAATTTTGGGGAATTACGTGGGGAATTACGTGGGGAATTACGGCGACAGGATGAACAATCAATAAAATCGCATCGGAGTCGGCTGTGAAAGTCGCCCTCAGCATAGCGTTGATCGCTACGGCCCGACGGTCTTGGGCCGGGTATGCCATCTGCGACGTCAGGACGGCAACTGCTGATCAATCAGGGTGGAAGATATGCGAAGTGGACTCTGCAACTGCGACGTACCGCTACCAAGAAATCCAAGATTCCTTGGTTACGAGTGCTTATAGCCCAGATAAAATCGCGTCGGTCGAGAGAGTTCTAAGGGCTGAAGAACCAGGCTGTGCCAGGCTCGCTGACGTCGAGTCCATTGCGGAATTGATGCGATTGATCGTAAGCGGTCTACGAGCGCCGGTATGCCCCTACGCCGCGCGTTTCAGCGGCTGACGTTGCGCCGCCCAGGCCCATGGCATGAGTTCATCGAGCCGGTCGTTCGGCCACAGGTTGACGAGTCTGGTGAGCACATCGGCGAGA
>DATAWY010000076.1:0-23671 GCA_036266955.1 Rhizomicrobium sp. | reverse complement strand
TCTTCTCGCCGCCGGAGCGGCCGCGCCCGCGCACCTCGGCCTGCACGAACACATAGCCGCGCTGCACGAAGGTCTTGAAATCCTGGTCGCGCCCGCCGTCGATATCATATTGCGTCAGCTCCAGCACCGCCGGCGCTTTCGTGTTCAGTTTGGAAGGCTTGAAGATCCAGGCTTCCAGCTTCACGCCGTCGCGCATGGGGATCATGCGGCTCATTTCGATGTCGTAACCGGGACCGACCGCGCCGTTTTGTTCCGGCACCGCCGCGGCGCCCTGCGCCAGCAGCGCCAGGACGAAAGCCAACACGAGACCGGCCGGACGAATCATGAAAACCCCCTTCGAGACTCCGAACCGGCACGTTAGCACGATTACGGCGGCGGCCAGCCTCAGCTTCACGGCGACCCGGCGCGGCCGGCGAAGCAACTGGCTGCTCAGCTATCTGTGACACCTTCCAGGAAATGCAACTCTGACCCCTTTGCGACAGGCTGGAACGGGCTGCGGCGGCGCCGGCTGCGGCACGGTGTACGGGCTCAGGATCAAGTGAGACAAGGCGGAGCGGCGCGCGAATTCCGAATTTAATGCCTGTTCCCAGTCCGCCTTTCCAGAACTTGCGCAAGTTGCGCGATCTGCGTAAAAGGTGGGCGAGAGGTTTCCATGAACACCTCAAAGACCGTCCCGGCTTCCGAGTTCACCCGCAATTTCGGCCGCTACCGGATGCGCGCCCAGCGCGAAGCCGTGCCGGTGTCGAGCCATGGCCGGATCACCGGCTATTTCGTGGCACCCGACGAATACGAAGAGCTCAAGCGTTTCCGCGACAGCCGCCGCAGCTTTGCCACTGCCGAGCTACCGCCGGAAAAGGTCAAGGCGATCGGATCTTCCCGCATGGACCGGCGCCACCGGCATCTCGACGCCATCCTCGACCGCAAGTGACGGAACCGCGTGCCCGTACCGAATCCGGAGCCGGGCCTTGTCATCTCCTATGCCTATCTGTGGCATCGTGAGCATCAGACCGGCCGGGACGAGGGCCGCAAGATCAGGCCGAGCGTCATCGTGCTTGCGGTGGAGCGTGAAAGCGACGGCGCGACAATCGTCACAGTCCTTCCGATCACGCATGCTCCGCCGTCCGACCCCGGGACCGCCATCGAAATTCCCTTGCCGGTCAAGCATCATCTTGGCCTCGACGGGCAGCGGTCGTGGATCGTCGTGTCCGAGGGGAACGAATTCCTTTGGCCCGGCTTCGATCTGCGAAAGCGGCCGCGGACCGATCGCTACGACTACGGTTTCCTGCCGCCGCGCTTCTTCGACCAGATCGTGCGGGCCTTCGTCGCCTGGCACCGGCGCGGCAAGCGCCGCATCACCTCGCGAAATTGACAAAAGAGCTCACATCGGAGCTCGCGATCGGCGACGCGAGGCACGACGAAGGTCGGCCGTTCGCCAGAGCGCAGCAACGCGCGAGCTACGTTCTAAGCGGAAGCCTCGCGCGGCAAATGGGGTCAAGGAACAGGAGGCAGGGAATGGAGCAGTCCAGCCCCTCCCGCACCACAGGAAATGCATTTCGCGTCCCGCGATTTCACAGAAGAAGTCGAGGCAACACGTCAAGACGCCACCCGGAGAGCTCGAACTTGTCCGGCGACGGCTTAAGGCAACATGGCACTATAAGTGAATCGGTCTCGCGGCCCTTGCGTTCACAAAGGGCCGGTTTAGAAACCGTCGAGCGTTGCACTTATAGTGCCGGGTCTCCTAAGATCGCCGAACAGGATCACGAGATGCGCAGGAAAGGCCGAACATGAGCCGTCCCCATATCCGGTTTATGACGCTTTGGTTGAATATCGGCTGAGCGTTCGGTAGCAGCGGAAGAGAAACCACCAGGTACCGGAGAGCATCGTGGGGATGCCCTTGAACTCCGTTTCCGAAAACGCCTCGGCTTTGAGCTTTCCGATTTTAGCCAGGTTCGCGAGATTGTCGCTCACGCATCAAGTCCTTTTCGGAGCCTACAATGAAGATTTTCGGTGCGTCGATGATCGAAGAGACAAAATGGTTCTTCCCGGCCTGCCGCTTCTTCCAGGAGGCGGTATCCAGGATATTGGGATTTATCCGGCGCGCGAGCGTTTTCTCGGCTTCCTGAACGCCGCCAAAAATGTCCGAGTAAGTGAGATCGTCGCCGATCACCAGGAGATCGATGTCGCTCCGCGCCGTGTCCTTCCCGCTCGCGACAGAGCCGTAGACGAAGGCCGCCTTGATACGGTCAAGGAAGGGAGCCAGTGCCGATTTGAGCGGATCGTGGAGACCGACAGTTTTTCGAAGGATGCTTTGCAATTCCGGAAAAATCGCGGCGTCGCAGTTGGCGCGATAGTGCTTTTGGTTGCCGATCTTCTCGACCAGGACCAGACCGCTTCGTTCCAGCCTGGTCAACTCCCGCGCGACCGCACCCGTTCCGGAGTTGAGGGTGTTTACGATCTGCCGCGTATAGAAGCTGCGGTCGGGATGCGTGAATATGAGCGCCAGCACCTTCAGCTGGACATTCGAAAACAGCGCCCCCGCCAGGCCGATCGGTTGGGCGCCTCCAGGCTCTGTGTCAGCCGTTCCCATATCGGGCACGATAGTACCCAAAACGGGTACAGTCAAAGCTCCATAGAGGAGGCTGACCCAAGGTCAACAGGCAACCAGAGCGTACATCTATAGAATCGGGTGAGTCATTCACGTCCAAGCCGCGAACCCGAAGCGGACCGGTTCGCCGACCCGCTTGAAAATGCGGGCGCACCCGTCACTTCGAATACAATAACGGCGGCAGCGCTATCCCTGCGCGGAAGGCGATCATTTTGACCTTTCACAAGCCGTCACGTCGCCCCCGCTTTGTCTCGGATCATCCGGTGCCGCGACGGTCACGGGAAGATTGCCGTTCAGGCGATAGCCGGCATCGTGAGCAGCGAGCGCATCGTGTTCAACGTGAAGGGCAACGCATACAGGCTTGTGGTGGCAGTCGATATCGAAAAGAGTATCGTCTGGATCAAATGGATCGGCACGCACAAGCAGTACGACCGGATCAGTGTAACGAAGCCGGCATAAGAGATGCGTTGAAACCTATTCGCAGCAGGGCCGATTACAGGAAGTCGCTCGCCGAACTGGAGCGTCTTTTTGGCGTGCGCGCGGCGGAACGCCCGATGGTGACCGGCTCGATGTGCTGGCAATCCTGATCGGCGTGTATGGTGGATCGGCGATGCCGTTACCGCATTTCCGATTCCGACAAAATTGGATCAGCAAACAACGCGTTGGATTGGATCATCCATCGGATTCGAAGAGTGCGATTGTCTCGGAATGCATTCCTGGCGCGCTGTTGCTGCATACAAAATGATGTCGGGGGGAACGCCGAACGTGGAAACCGTCTCGTTGCCGATCGTTTTCCTGGTGATGATGTCGTTCGGACTAAAGGGCTTCCTGTCCATCGCGTTTCCCGAGGCATTCCAGGCGGATGCCATGCTTTGCGTCGGCCAGTCCTTTGCCTCCTTCCAATGCGGGAACTCTGCCGTGAGGAAAGCCCTGAGGATGGCAACGACCTTGTCGCCCCGCGCCGGGGACAAATTCACGATCGGGACATAGACGCGCAGGGAATGCACCCTGTCACCACGGCCTGCCATCGCAAGCCGGAATTGCAGCACCTTGTTGACGGAAATCCATACTGTGTCTCCTTCGGCTTGCAGCCGCGCGACATCGCGACCTGACTTCGCACTGCGCGGACACGCTTGCGCGCTCGAAACGCCAAACATGCGCATGATCTGCGTGCGGCTCAGCCTCAACCATCCGTCGCCGGCGCTCTCGGCCTGCGGCGCCTGCACGTTGAGCACCGTTGCTACAAAGATGCAAAGAGCAACGAAGGCCGGGAGATTCGGGAGATTCGGGGTCAGTGTTGCAATTCCGTTCACAGGAGCCGAAGTTGACGTTTGTCGGGCGGCGCGCGCGGCGGGAGCGGCGTCACGCGGCATTTGAGCGCCCCCGCAATCTCGCGCTTGAAGCGGTCGCTGCGCACCTGCCAGCCGCCATTTGTTCGCTGACGCAGCTGGGAAACAAATTCTTCGTCCAGGCGTGTCCGGAAGCGGAGACGGTATTCCTTCTGACGTTCCGCGCCAGCGCGCGATAGAGCGGATGGGCACTCACCAGCGGATCGGCGGCGCCGAGAGCGTGCGCGCGATAGCTCGACCAGCGCCAGTAGCGCGGACGCGCAACCATCCGCGCCCGCACCGGATTGAGTTCGATGTAGCGGCAGCAATCGAAGAAATACGCGTCGCTGTCGACCGGCGCGGCGCGGTAGCGGCCTTCCCAAAGCGTCCCGCTCCGCCCGCAGCGGCCATTGACGTAGCGCACATAAAGGCGGCCGAGCGACTGCATGGTGCGGGGCAGACTGTCCGCCTCCGCCGGCGCCGCAAGCAGATGGACGTGATTGGTCATCAGTACACAGGCGTAAACGGTGAGGCCATATTCGCGCCTTCGAGAGTCGAAGCGGCACGGTAGCACGATAATGGCGGCGGCCGGCGATGACGAGCCGTTCTCACCCTCGCGGCCCCGCGATCCGGTCCAGTTCGGCCACCGCGTCCTCCGGCAGTTCCAGTTCGGCTGCCGCGAGATTTTCGCGCAGATGCGCGAGTGAAGCCGTGCCGGGAATGGCGAGGATGTTGGGCGCGCGGCGGAGCAGCCAGGCGAGCGCCACCTGCATCGGCGTGGCGCCGAGGCGCGCGGCAACCTCGGACAGGGTTGACGACTGCAGCGGCGTGAACCCGCCCAGCGAAAAATAGGGCACATAGGCAATGCCGTCGCGCGCGAGTTCGTCGATCATCACATCGTCCGTCCGGCGCGCCAGATTGTAATGATTCTGGACGCAGGCGATCGCGCAGATGCGGCGGCCTTGCGCGATCTGCGCCGGCGTGACGGTGCTGAGCCCGATGTGGCGGACGAGGCCCTTGCGCTGGAGTTCGGCGAGAGCTGTGAGCGGCGCCTCGATCGAGCCCTCGGAGGGGTCGAGGTGGCCGAGCATGCTGCGATAATTGACGACATCGAGCGCAACGAGGCCCAGATTGCGCAGATTGTCGTGCACGGCGCGCGTCACGTTCTGGGGCGAGATGGCCGGGATCCAGGAACCGTCGGCGCCGCGGCGGGCGCCGATCTTGGTGACGATGACGAGATCGTCCGGATAGCGATGCACATTCGCCCGCGCCGATCTATCCGCCTTTCGAGGCGCCCGTCGCGCATTCGTTGCGGATATCGGATTCACTCGACTGCGACGGGTCTCCCGGACGGCTTTCCACCATGCCGCCGCGAGGCTTGTGAAGGTTAATCGCGGGAATCGCTGCGACAGGGGAAAGATTCCTGATAGGAACATGAAAATACGTTGCCGCAGTGCGGCATGGCGCAACGGATCGCACGCGCAACGCGTTTCTTCGGAATTGGGGGAGGCGGATGCCGATGCTGCGCGCAGGTTTGTTTGTTGCGCTGGTGTTCGCAGGGGCGGCGCCGGCAGTGGCCGATCCCGTCGACGCCGTAGCGCGAATTGCGACCGGCGCATCCACGTCCGATGGCACATTCAACAGACCCATCGATCTGACCGCAGGATTCCATCCGTCACAGATGCCGGCTGCGGGCGAAGACGCGCTCCAGTCGCTTCCGCGCGAGCCGGAAAGCCCCGGCCCGGCCGAGTCTCCCGCCCGGCCTCCCGGCCTGCAGCGGCCCGGACTGCCCGGCATAACGAGCAAGCGCGACCACATCGGGACATTCCGGCTCCAGGGTGTGACCCTCTTCGGCGGCGCCATCGCGGGTAGGGTGGACGGCCGCTCCGCGCATCTCCTGCTCAGCTGGCCGACGGGTGAATGATCCGCTGTGGATTATGCGTGTTGCAATCTTGACGTCTGGCAGCTAGATTGCGCTGGCGACGGCGTCCGTCATCTCGAAGCGCACTGTTGTAAATCCGACTCGCATAAGTGCGCGCCTGGACCAGACAGCCGAACTTCCAAACCTGATGGTTGCGTCCAATCGCACCGCGCGGACAGAAGTCTGCGTGGAACCCGATGCATCAGGAGAGTTCGGTGGCAGTCGGAACAGTGAAATTTTTCAACACCACGAAGGGATTCGGCTTCATCGCGCCGGAGGGCGGCGGCAAGGATGTATTCGTGCATGCCACGGCCGTTGAAAAGGCCGGGCTGCGGACGTTGAACGAGGGACAACGTGTGACCTTTGACATTCAGCCGGACGCCAGGGGCAGCAAGGCAGTCAATCTGCAATCCGCCTGAACGTTTCGCTGCGGCGGCGGCAATCGAGGTTTCCGCCGTCGCCGCGGCGTGTGCAGCAACCTGGAAACCGGCATAAGGCAACGAACATGGATGCGTTGGCAGATTTGCAGTCCCCGCGCGGCGGCCGGACCGCAGGAACCAGCTCGGAACGATACCGGGCCCAGCAATCTTATTTGTACGATCTGATCCATGTTCTTATGCAGCATCCCGGCGGTCTGCGGCGCTGGTCCGTCATGCGCGCAATCCGCGCGCGGCAGGAAATGCGTGGCTTGGAGCTTCCGTTGCGCTTTGAGGATGAAGTCGAGCGCGCTTTTTGTCGGCAATGCGTCGCCGAACCCGGCAAGGAGACCAGCGGTGCGCGGGACAGCGGCGCGGCACTTTTCTACCGGCCGAAAGACCGCGCGGGCGAAGTCTGGGCCGTATATGTCGACCGGGCGAAGGCGTGGCTCGACTCCGGCGCGTCAGCCGAAGCGGCTTGAACGGCATTTCGTCCGGGCATCGGTCAGCCCAGCCTTCGAGATTCAACTGGTCCGGTGTTCCGGACGAAGCCGCATACGCGCGGTGCTGGACAGCAGGACGGCTGCGCGATTGAATGCCCCGGGCTTGCAGAAGGAATCTCTCCGTGACAACCGATCCCGAAGCTTACCGCGACCTCTTCGAGCAGAAGAAAGCATTCGCCAGTCTGGCGACGCTGATGCCAGATGGCTCGCCCCAGGTGACACCCGTCTGGTTCGACCGCGCGGACGGACATTTTCGCGTCAACACCGCGAAAGGGCGCGTCAAGGCGCGCAACATGAAGGAAGGCTCCCCGGTTGCACTTGCGATCATGGACCCGGACAATGCCTATCGCTATGTCCAGGTGCGCGGCACCGTCAGCCGTGTGATCGAAGACGGTGCCGACGCGCACATCGATTCGCTTGCGAAGAAATATCTGGGCCAGGACAAATATCCGTTCCGCCAGCCCGGCGAAGTCCGGGTGATCTATGAGATCACGCCGGCGTCAATTTCCGGGATGGGGTAGGCGTGGATCTCAAACCAAATTTGCCATCCCCGGGAACGCGGGAACAAGGCATGGGAGCATCCGCGAGCCGGGAGAGTCCTTTGGCCGCATGTCCATCCAGACGCGGCGGCATGGTCCTGGCTTTCGCGGGAATATTTACGGTGGTGGCGCTGATGATGCCGACGCAGGGTGCTTATGCTGCCGACACCAGCACGGATGCGCGGTTCAAGGCGATCTACACGAAGGAATGGGCGTGGCGGAAAGAGCAATATGGACTGCGCGACGAAACCAATACGCGCGAACCGCTCCCCGACCACCTGCCGAAAATGGACCCGGTCGCGGAAGCCGCGCGGCTCGCCTATTGGGAAAAGGTGCAGACCGAGGTCGCAGCCATTCCGCGCGCCGACCTCTCGCCCAAGGTGCAGGTCGACTATGACGTGTATCGGCCGCAGATCGCGGCGCTGATCGCCGATGAACGTTTCCGCGACTATGAAATGCCGGTCAATTCCGACTCGTCCTTTTATGGCGACCTCGCCGAAACGGCGCGCGGCAATTTCCGCACCGTCCAGGACTATCGCAATTACGTGAAGTGGCTGGCGGATGTTCCGCGCTATTTCCAGGAAGAAATCGGCGAAATGCGCGCGGGCCTCAGGCGCGGATTCACGCCGCCGAAGGTGACGCTCGCCGGCCGCGACGAAGCGGTCGCGGCGGTCGCGGATGCGAAGCCGGACGCAAGCGTGTTCTTCGAGCCGTTCAAGAAGAACACGCTCAACATTCCCGACGCTGAATGGAATGGGCTGCGGGCCGATACCCTGAAGACAATCCAGAACTCGGTGATCCCCGCTTACCGCGATCTGCTGGAATTCATGCGCAAGGTCTACATTCCGGGCGCGCGAACGACGCTCGCGGCGGACGCGCTGCCCGACGGCAAAGCCTATTACCGTTCGAAAATTCTCGAGTTCACCACGCTCGACATGGACCCGGCAGAGATCCATCAGATCGGGTTGCAGCAGGTCGCCATCATCCATCAGAAGATGGTCGACGAAATGCACAAGACCGGATTCAAGGGCGACTTCCCGGCGTTTCTCAAATATCTGCGCGCCGACCCGAAGTTTTACGTGAACACGCCGGATGAACTTTTGCGCCGCGCCGCCTGGATCGCGAAGGTATTCGACGGCAAGGCCTCCACCTATTTCGGCCTGCTGCCGCGCTCGCGTTTCGCGATCAAGCCGGTGCCGGCCGATATCGCGCCGTTTTATACCGCGGGCCGCGGCGGGCCCGGCGTCTATCTCCTCAACACCTACGATCTCAAATCGCGCCCGCTCTACAATCTGACGGCGCTGACACTGCACGAATCCGCGCCCGGTCACGCTTTCCAGATACCGCTTGCCAATGAGCGAAAGGACCTGCCGGATTTCCGGCGCGAGACCTACATCTCTGCCTATGGCGAAGGATGGGCCGTTTATTGCGAGCGGCTCGGGCTCGAAATGGGCATGTACGATACGCCCTACGACGTGTTCGGGATGTGGGGTTACCAGATATGGCGCGCGGCGCGCCTCGTCGTCGATACCGGCATCCATTCGCAAGACTGGACGCGCGAGCAGGCGATCGACTATCTGAGGAACAACACGGCCCTGCCCGAGCGCGAGATCGGCACCGAGGTCGACCGCTACATCTCATGGCCCGGCCAGGCGCTGTCCTATTATCTCGGCGAGATGGCGATCCTGAAGGCGCGGGAGAAAGCCGAGAAGGCGCTCGGCGCCAAATTCAACTTGCGCGCTTTCCACGACACCGTGCTGGAAATGGGTTCCGTGCCGCTTCCCGTGCTCACCGCCCGCATCGACCGCTTCATCGCCGAAGGCGGCAAGGGACCTTATCCGGATCTGGAGTAGTACGCTGGATCGCCAGTATGCGTGCCTCAATCCGCCTTCGCCAGGGCTCCGGCGGTCTCTTGTGCGCTACTGACCCGCCGAAGCTTCAGCGTCGGCGGGCTGGCTGAGCATGAGCGAATCTTTTTTTGCCATATGTGTTCGTGCAATCACAAATCTCCTCATCCTGAGCCTGTCGAAGGACGCACGGAGGTGATGCAAGTTCAGTGCATCCTCACCCCGCCCTGGTCCATTCCTTCGGGATCTGTGTGGCGCGCTGGTTGGTGAGGAGCTTAAGACGGCGCGCCTTTTCTTCCTCGGAAAGCGTTGCGGGATCGTCCTGCAGCTCCGCGCCGACTGCCATGCCTTTGCGCACGGCAGGACGCTCGCCCACTTCCGCAAGCCAGCGCTTCACATTAGGAAACTCGTCGAGATCGATGCCGCGGATTTTCCAGCCCGCAGCCCAAGGATAGCAAATCATATCGGCAATGGTGTACTCGCCCGCCGCGAGCCATTGCTTTTCGAACAGGCCCAGATTCATCACGCCGTAGAGGCGATGCACTTCGTCGCTGAAACGGCGGATACCATAGGTCAGGTCGCCATTGGCAGGAATCGGCGACGCCCGCATGAAATGGCCCTGCTCGCCGAATTTCGGACCCTGGTTGGCCATCTGCCACATGATCCATTGCACCACATCGTATTTGTTGTGCGGCTCCTGCGGCCAAAAGCGTCCGGCGCTTTCAGCGAGATACAGCATGATAGCGCCGGATTCGAAAATCGTGACCGCCGCGCCGCCGCCCCTCGGCTCGCTGTCCACAAGCGCTGGCATCCTGTTGTTGGGCGAAATTCTCAGGAAATCAGGGCTGAACTGATCGCCACGGCCGATATGGACGGGTCTGAGGGTGTAGGGAAGCGCCAGTTCCTCGAGCAGGATGGTTACTTTTTTCCCGTTGGGGGTGGGCCAGTAATAAAGCTCAAACATTGCAGGGCCTTCTCCAGGCAAAGCGCCCCTTCTTTCACCCGTCAATGTCGCGTTTCATTCCCGCACATACAAGTGGAAAATGATAATGCGCCCGCAACGACGAACCCAGCTGCCTTCCTGGTAAGGCGCGGTATCTGCGCTTCCGCCAGACTCTGGCGCGGGGGTACCCGCAGGCTAAGCGGCGCACAGCCGGGCGAGCGAAAAGCGGGCAAGGTCCATCCGGCTGCGCCCGTCCAGGACGAGTTCCGCAATGGCTTCGCCAAGCGCGGGAGAATGCTTGAAGCCGTGGCCCGAACAGCAGGAAGCGATGAGAACGCGATCGCAGCCGGGGTGGCGATCGATCACGAACCCGAAATCGGCCGTCACCGTGTAGAGGCAGGCAGAGGCGCGCGTGCATTGCGCGCTCAGCTGCGGCAGGAACGGACGAACATATAGCTCGTACATGGACGCACACTCCGCCCGATCCACTTCGCGCGCAGCGGAGGACGCCGTGGTGGTGACCTCGAACTGCTCTGTCGCGACCTTCACCCCGCTTCCGTCGAAATCCGGAAAACCGTAGAGCCCCTGCTTCCGGCCGCTCAGTTCCCAGATGAAGGCGGGAAACCGGCGGGGTTCAAACGAAGTGTCGGTCGGCGCGAACCAGAACTGCTGCTGGCGAAACACCCTGAAGTGTCGGGCCAGACGGTCATCCAGCAACGCGGGCAGCCAGGCGCCGGCCGCGATCACAAGCTGCTTCGCAACGTAGGTGTTTTTGACCGTTGTGATGAGCACGTCTTCCCTGCGCGGCGCAAAGCTGATTGCGCGCTCGTCCGCGTGAAGTTCGGCCCCGTGCCGTCGTGCCAGATCGAGCTGGGCGGCGACAGCGGCTTCCGGCCGCAGGAATCCGGCGTCCGGCTCATAATAGCCGCTCTCCCCATCTGCGATCCGGAACTGGGGAAAACGGCGGCAGATCGCCGCGGCATCGAGCAATTCATGCGCGATGCCATGCTTTCGGGCCGCCGCAACGGTGTTGGCGAAAAACTGCTCCACATGGGTGAAGCTCGTCTTATCGGCGCTCGAAATGACGAGCAGTCCGCAAGCCGAAAGGACGTGGGTTCCTGCTTCCTGTTCGATGTCGTGCCACAAATCATGTGAACGCTGCGCGAAGGGCGTCAGATGCTCGCCTTCGCCGATGGCTTGGCGGGTGATTCGCGTCTGGCCGTGGCTGGAGCCCATCGCATGGGGCGGCGCGAACCGGTCCAAGCCCAGCACCCGGGCGCCGCGCCTGGCCAGTTGAAATGCCACGGCGCTTCCCAGCGCACCCAGACCCAGAACTGCCGCGTCAAAAGTTCTCACCTTGGGAGATTAGCAGCCCGTGGCAGCGGGAAAAAATGTGATCGTGGCGCGGGTTGGAGGCGTGTTGCAGCCGGCGCTTGGGCCATCTGCACTTTTGGCGCATGGCCCGGCCATTGCAAGGCCGCGAGGCGCAACCATATCAGTGTTGCATTTTAGTCCCGGTATTAGGACTTCATGACGCAGGAGGGTGAGTTTTGACACTCTGTCACAGTCCAAGCGTTTCATACTGGGTTCAGATTAGGGCTGGCATATGTGTCGGCCGAGCCACGAACGGAGCCGGGTCATGAAGTTGACGTTTCTGCCCACCTTGACGGATCTGCGCGAGATGCTCGGCGACCGGCTTTACGTTGAGTTTGTCTGGATGTGGCGCGAGCAGGAACAGGCCGCCCGGACGCAGGAGCGTCGCGCGAAATGGGCCGAGCAGGTGCCGGCACGCGACAGCCAGACGTGGCCCTACCCTTTGGTCGCGCGAATCGACTTGGCGGAGCGGCCCGAGCCAAAGCCGGCGCAGGTGGCGCTGCTTCACCCGAACATTCAGCGCATGCTCGATCAGCGGGCGGTAAATGGATCGGACTGGCTGAAACCAGCCGAGCACGACGCAATCGAGGTAGTTGCAAGCCGGGCGCGCGCGGCCGCGTTGCGTTCGGCAGCCGAATAAGCTTTGGGTGCCTGGCAACGCCACGTGCCCGCGCATTCATCATGGCTAGGCTTGACCCGGGCGCGCGGCCTGTGGCCCAGTCCATCGAACGCTGAGCCAATCTGGCTCGCGGTCGTTCGCGGCAAGCTTGGCCGGCCCGAGGCCGGCCCAAGATAAAGACGAGAGCGCGTCCTACCCCGCCCGGCCCGTCTCGTACAGGAACCAGATACGCCGTTCGGTTTCGTCGATCCAGACTTCGAGCAGGCTGGCGGTGGCGACGTCGCCGTGCTCCTCGCACAGATCGTGCATCTCGCGCATCGAAGCGGCGAGCTGTTTGTTGTCCTCGCGCAGTTCCGCCAGCATGTCGCCGGGCGTTACGTAATCCGCATCATTGTCCTTCAGCCGTTGCAAACGGGCGATATGACCCACCGAACGCAACGTGGTGCCGCCGAGCTTGCGCACGCGCTCGGCGATGGGGTCAGCCATCGCGAAAATCTGGTCGGACTGTTCGTCGAGGAGAAGATGATAGTCGCGGAAGTGAGGTCCGGACATGTGCCAGTGAAAGTTCTTGGTTTTCAGATAGAGGGCATAGGCGTCGGCGAGCAGCGTCGTCAGCGCCGGTGAAATGTCGGTCATCGCATTGACGCCGAGATCGTTCGGCGTGTGCAGCGGCGCGGTGCGCCGGTCCCTTGCGTCTTTCTCGTTCATGCTGGAGTCCTCCTTGTGCCCGCTTCGCACTGCAGATGTGCCGCTCCGGATGATCCCACAAATCGCCCGGCGCGCGGCTAGCCTTGTGGTAAGCTCAATCTAGCCTTGTGGTAAGCTCAATATGGAGAGGGCCTCGCAATACGCAATGGAGCGGTCAGGCTGCTCACAGTTGTGCGAATCGGCTGGCGGGGCGCGCCTGCTTCGGCACCCAGCTGGAGGATGCGCCATGAAACTACCCCGAATCCCAACTTTGGCCGCAGCCCAAGACTAGGCCACGCCGCTTCGTCACCGGACGGCAACTCTGCCAAAAAATCTGTCCGGCAAGGGGGGCAGGGGACAATTACTCCGCGTCTCCGCGCGAAATTCCTCGTTATTGGGGCTCGTTGGCAGCGGGATTCATGGGCGCTGGCTTGAACTGGGATGCGGCTGCCTGGGCTGCGGCGCGGTCCTGGGCGGAAAGCTGGGACGCCAACGCCTCGACACGGTCTTTCGACTCCTGGTCGCCCGCCTTGGCGGCGATGACGTACCAGCGGTAGGCGTCGGTCAGATTTTGCGGGACGCCGAGGCCACGCTCGTAGAGGATGGCAAGATCGAATTGCGCATCGACGAGACCCAGTTCGGCCGCCTTCGAGAACCATCGGGCCGCTTCCGGCGGATTCTTTGCCGTGCCGATTCCCTGTGCATAAGCTACGGCGAGGTTCGACATGGCCTTGCGATTGCCGCCCTTCGCCGCCGTCAGATACCACTGGAAGGCTTTTGCGGGATCGGCCTGCATGCCGTGGCCTTCCGCGTAAAGCGCCCCCAGATGATATTGGGCCACGGGTTCGCCCTGGAGGGCGGCGCGTTCGAGCCATTTGGCCGCATCTGCCTTGTTTGGACCGCCGAGTTCCTGCAGGCCCAGCAACTGCTGCGCCTGCGCGTCGCCCGCGTTGGCGAGCGTTGCGAGTCGATTGGCGTCTGCCGTAGCGGGAGGCGCTGCCGGCGTCTTTGCAGTCGTTTGCACTGGCCTGCGCGCCACGACATGCGGGACAGACCGGATGGCAGCTGCTGCTGCAGGAGCCGGGCGCACGCTATCGCCGGGGGCCGACCGGCTGATCAGCTCGCCCGCCGTGACGGCAACAGCCAATATCGCGACGAGCACGAGTCCGGCGAGAAGCGCATAGCTGCTCGTCTCGCTTCGGCCTTTGTCTTCCTGTCCGCCAGAGCGAAGGAACTGGAATCCGAAGAAATCTTTCCCCTTGGCCTCCGTATCGTTCTTTGCGGTCGCGGCCTGCAAGGACTGCCGCGCCGCGTGGAGGTAGGAGGTAGCACTCGCAGGCTGCTCCACCGCTTCGCTGCGCGCGAAAGCAACTGCCGGCTGGAGATGCTCGGATCCCATGGCGACGGGCGCCTCAGGCGTTGCGTACGCAGCAGAGGGCGGCTCCGGAAATGGCGGCGGTACCACCTGATTGTTCGGATCGTCGGCCCCTGCCGCATCCGTCGGGGGCACTTCCGGCATAGGGGGCTCTGGCGTGGTGAGGTCCAGAACTGCCTCATGCGACCCGAAGCCGACGGCGGGCGGCACAACCTGGACAGCGGGCGGAGGCGGGGCGGCGGCTTCCTGCCCGGCTGCGGCGAGCGGCGATGCAGACGGTTCGGCTGGGGCGGTTTGCGGCAGCTGCGCCGGAGTTGAAGCAAGGCTGGCCTTCAGTTCGGCGATGGCATCCTGCTGCTTCCTGCCTTCGGTTTCGAGCTTGTCGCTGAATGCTTTCAATGCATCTTCGATGAAGCTGGCGTGCAGTTGTTCAATCGCGAGGTGTTGCTTTCTTTCGTCGGTTTCCAGACGTTCGCCGAGCGTCCGCGACAATTCGTCGAGCAAGCTCGATTTCAATTCCCCGATTGCGTCCTGCTGCTTTCTGCTCTCCGCTTCCAGCTTCTCGCCGATCGCCTGGGACGTCGCGCCCAGCAGCGTCGCCTTCAGGTCAGCGAGGGCGTCCTGCTGCTTGCGCGCTTCGGACTCGAAATGCTCGCCGAGCTGGTGCAGCAAATCGTCGACGGCGCCCGTCTTGGTGTGAAGAGCCGCGAGGCCACCCTCGACAGTTTCGGTGCGGCCTGTGAGTTCCGAGAGGCTGCGCTCGAGCGCCACGTAGCGATTGTCCGTTGCAATCTCGCCGAACCGGGATTTCAGCTCCGCGACGCTGCCTTCCAGATTCAGCACGGCCGAAGCCGCTGTTTCTTCCCGGCCACGCACTTCGGAAAGCGCCCGCGAAGCTTCCTGCTGGCGAAGGTCGAGGTCATTCACGGAGGTTTGAACCAGCGCGAGGCTGCCTTCCAGACTGTGAACTGCGGAAGCTGCGGTTTCTTCGCGGCCACGCGCTTCGGATAATGTGCGCGACACTTCCTGTTGGCGAATATCCAGATCGCTCATGGAGGCCTGGACCAGCGCGAGGTTGCCTTCCAGGTTCAGAATGGCCGAAGCCGTGGCTACTTCCCGGCCGCGCGTTTCAGACAACGCGCGCGAAGTTTCCTGCTGCCGAAGATCCAGATCGCCCACGGAGTTTTGGACCAGTGCGAGGTTGCCTTCCAGGTTCAGCACGGCCGAAGCCGCGGCTTCTTCCCGACCGCGCGATTCGGACAGCGAGCGCGACATCTCCTGCTGGCGAAGGTCGATATCCTTCACGGAGGTTTGGACCAGCACGAGATTGTTCTCCAATGTCGCGCAGGCCGATGAAGATTCGGTCTGGATTTCGCCGAGTTTGCCGGCCACGAACTCCAGATTGCGAGTCACGACCTGCGAGGCTTCCACCTGGCGCGTGTCGAGGCTCTGCAGACCCTGCTGCATGAGCAGGAGCCGGTTGTCGAGCGCGCCGCAGAGACCGGTCGTCTCCCCGCGCACATCGTCCAGTTTTGCGCCCAGGTTCTCGAGCTTTCCGGCCGAGGAACGGCTTTGCTCGTCCGCGCGCGCATCCAGTCGCTCCAGTCCGTGCTGCAAATGCACCACACGACCTTCGAGTGCTGACGCGGAAACCGAAGATTCCACGCGGACCTCGTCCAGTTTTCCGGCAAGGCTTTCCAGACGGCCGCCCCAAACCCTCTCGGACTCGCTTTGACGCGCATCGAACTCGCCCAGGCCCTGCTCGAGGCGGGCGCCCTGCAATTCGAGTGCGGTGGAGTTCCGCGACGCCTTGGTCCAGATGTCGTTCAGCGTCTGCGTGACGTTTTCCAGCCTGGCGCCCAGCGTACCCACCGCGTCGTGGTGCCGCTGGTCCAGCGCTTCGAGCCCGTTCCGGACGGCGATGATGCGCTCGTCGAAGCCGCTGCAGGCCTGGGTGGTGCAGGCACGGACCTCATCGAGGTGGCGGTTCACGCTCTCCATGTTGCGCGCCAGCGCAGACAGCTGGATGGCGGAATGACCTGCGGTCTGGACCAGCTCTTCGGTCAGCCGCGCCAGACCCTGATGCAGCTTTTTCACGGCCTCGCGCATCGGCTCCGAGCGGAATTTGCCCTCGAACTGTTCGAGCCGGCCCGCAAGCTCGCTGATGCGATTGCCGAGCTGGTTGAATGCGTCTTCGCGCTCCTGGGAATTCAGCTCCGAATAGCGCTTGAGAATGCGTCGGGTGAGCCATTCCCCGAGCGAAAGCCCTTCTCGGTGCGCGGCTGCCTGGGCGGCATCCCGCGCATCCAGTGGGATGTCCATAAGACTCCAGGAAGATTCCAGGCCCATATCGCCCTCGCTTGCGGGGAGCTGCTCCGAAGAAGCGAAGTCAGCACAATCGAGCGTAGTTTTGAGGGGATAGCGTAAAAATCATGTTAACCTGCGGTTGCTTCGGCGCCCGTAATGCGGGATTGCGCGCGGGAAAGGCAGGTGGCCGCGATCCGCCCGCGGCTTACGCCCCGCCGTTCGCGGCAAATCGAGCCAGTTCGGCCAGGGCCGATTCGATGGCAGCCTGCCGGGGCTTGTCCAGCACGACCCCGGATTCGGACCACAGGCCTCTCACCTCGATCCCTTTCTCGTCACGATGCGCTTTCAAATCGGCACGGCCGATGAACCGCTCCCCTTCCAGGATCGGCAGCACATAATAGCCGTAGCGGCGCTTGCTCCGGGGGACGAACACCTCGATCGTGTAATCGAAGCCGAAGAGGCGTAGCGCGCGCTTTCGGTCCCGGATCACGGGATCGAACGGCGAAAGAAAACGCGGGGCAATAGGTGGAGGTCGAAGATTTTCAATGGCTGATTCGATCGAGCGATAGGCGAGCGAAGCTTTCATTTCCCCGTTTGCGCCCGTGATCGTCACTTCCATGATCTTCTTCTGCCGCAGCGCTGCTTTCGCCCAGAGCCGCGCTTCGGCGAGATCCACGAGATCGAAAAAATTTGCTATCTCGCTGGGCGTCGCGAATCCGAGGCGTCCGAGCGCTTCCCGGCAGGCCCAATCCACCGTTTGCTTCCGTGTCGGCCGCTCGGCGCGCAAATCCGCGGGGATCACCCGTTCCGCCAGGTCGTAGATCTTCTCGAAGCCGTCGCGGCGCGCGACGGCCAGTTCCCCCGCTCGCCAAAGATATTCCAGGGCCGTCTTGGATGGACCCCAACCCCACCAGGAGCCTTGGCCCTTGTCTTCGAAATCTCGCGCGGCAAGTGCCCCTTCCTTGCGGATGCGCCGGCGCACGCGCGCGATCGCGTGTTGCGGTGCGCCGCCAAACCGCGCCTGCCAGTTCGAGTCGGACAGCCGTGCTTTCGCCGTGCGGAAGCGGTGATGCCAATAAGGATAGAATTCGATGGGCAGCAGCGAAGCGTCGTGCGTCCAGTGTTCGAAAAGCGCCCTGTGCTCCTGGTGCAACGCGGCAAGCCGTTCGCGCGCATAGCCGGATGCGCGCGAGAACAGGATCATGTGATGCGCACGCTCCACCACGTTGATCGAGTCGAGTTGCACGAAGCCGAGCCTGCGGACCAGCGACAGCACCTCATGATGCGCCAGCCTGTGTGCCGGCCGATCGCCAAGCGCATGGTTGTAGAGAAACAGCCGCCTCGCAGCGGAGTTGAAGATTACGAGTGTGGACATCGGCAGATTCAAGAACGGGCTTCGGCAGGCGCGGCGGGGCTACCGCGATGGAGCTACGAATTTGAACGGGTTGCCGCCCTGTTTGGCAAGGCAGTACCACGACGTGGCGCCGATATGGGGGGCGGCGAAATACCTGCCGTCCCCGTCGCCGTTTTCAGGCCATCCTTGGAGGCCGCGTCGATGCCGGCGCCGTCGGCGTTGGGCGCCTTCTGCTGCCCGATTTCGATGTCCCTGATCTGTGGTTCTTCTATCAGGTTTACGGCGTTGCACGCAGCTTGACCCTTTGCGGATTGCTCGTGTTATTTCGCGGATAGCGGATTTCCTCCCCCGCGTTACGGGAGGAAAATCGCGAGTCGACCGGAATGCGAAACAGCGAATCACTTCGGAGGAGGATTGGCCACGAGATAGGGCAGGCCGCCGTTGATTTTCGTCCTTTCCTTCCAGACGCCTTTCCGGAATCCGGGGGGCAGGCCCGACTGGAGCTGGGAAGTCGATAGCCCGGTGATTCCCGGTGCGTTGGAGATGTTGCCGGCACCCTGGGAGGCATTGGTGATGCCGCTCGTCGTCGTGTCCCAATAGGTGTCCGTCAACGTGGCCGAGCTGTCATCGCCGACGAAGCCGCCGACATAGCTGCCCGAGCCCGCGGAAGGCGCGCCTGTCGAGTAGGAATCGGAGATCGTGCCGTCGTCACTCAAGCCCACCATTCCGCCGACATTCGTGCCCGTCCCACCGCTGACCGCTCCGGTCGAATAGGAGTTGGTGATGGTGCCCGGCGAGGAGCCGAGGCCGAAATTGTACCCGACCAGTCCGCCTGCCGAGGGCGGTGGACCGCACTCTCCGGAACTGCCGGTGGTCGCCGCGCCGGTGGCGAAGGAGTCCTCGACGTAAGCCGTACTGGCGCCGGCGAGACCGCCGACGTAGGAGCAGGTCCCGGCGGTAACGGCGGCGGTGGCATAGGAATTTTCGATGAGACCGTCCCCGCAGCTGTAACCGACAAGGCCGCCCGCAAAATTGGACTGGCCGCCCGAGATCTTGACCGAGGCGTGGGAACCCGCCACCGCGTCCATCTGGTAGCCCGAGCCGTAATTGCAGGCGCTGCCGACCAATCCGCCGACCTGTCCATAGGTGCTCGCCGTATCCGATATCGTGCCGCTCGCCCACGAACCGGTGACGACGCCGCTGTAGGAATTTCCCATCTCTTCGGCGCCCAGGACATATCCGGCAAGCACGCCGAGGATCACGCTGCTCGCGCCGGCGCTGACCTTCGCTTTCTCAAAGCCAATGTCATGCACGGCGCCGCCATCGATGTATTCGAAAAATCCCACCTCTTCGTCTGCGGCGTCCTTGATCTTCAGATTCGAAATCGTATTGCCCAGGCCTTCGAAAACACCTGTGAACGTAGTGGCAACGGGGGGAGCGGAGTAGGTTCCGTCTTTCTTGGCATCGTAGTTCTGCACAAACGCATAGGTGCCGGCCGGATTGGACCTGACGGCGCCGGCAAGCGAGGAAATTGTGTCCATGAGCGTGTAGGACGTGCCGTTGATGGAGAGTGTACTGGAAAGATTGGCGAAGGTCGCGTCGCCGCCCGCGCCGAAGGAAAGCGAACCAAGCCCGCCATTGTCCGCGAGCGCGAGGCCGCCCATGCCCGAAACCGAAACCGCCGCGTCGATTGTCAGATAGCGATTGGCATCGAGGGCAAGGGCGTTGGGCGTGCTCCAGGACAGCGGTGCGGAAACCACGATATCGTTCGCCTGCATGCCGGAGCCTGTGGTCGTCACGGTCGCATCGCCCGAAGCGAGCATTGTTTCGAGATCGCCCACGTTCAGCACCGCGTTCGTGGCGGTCGGTTCGCAAACGCCTCCCGAACAACTCATATTTTTTGTCGCCTTGGAGGAGATGGTCACAGCGGCGTATGCCGCCTGGATGCCCATCAGGGCTGGCAACCCGATCGTTGCGAAAACAAGCAGGCTTGAATTGCCGCAAAGCGCGCTGAGTGCCGGACGCATGAGATTTCCCCGCCGATGCGATCGGATCGACCGACGCTCCCCGATGGAGCCTCGCTCCGTCGCCGGGAAAAGCTTACCGCCGTGCAATGCGCCCGTAAAGTCGGGAGCCATGCCGCGTTGCGGCGAGCCGTCCGTCAAAAGCATCGCGGGCCGTCCGTTCCGACGCACAAGGCTGGCGGGTCCGCACTTGCTGAAAAACGCTGCGGCGGCACTGGCACCGGCGTCGTATGGGTGATCCAGGGCGGCACCACGGTCGTGCTGCCGGCCTATCACGCCGTGAAGTTCGGTGCGCCGTTGCCTGCGGCGAGCGCGGGCTCCTGGTCAAACAGCCACGGCAATGCGTTTGTCACGGCCATGGAGGCGAACGGCCGAGTCCATGTGCCGGCCTACAAATCCGTGACAGTCTTCGGTATGGGTCCATCGCTCGCCGATTCAAATTAATTTTCTGCTGCCGGGCATTTCCCGTCGGCGCTTTTCCTGTACTCTGGAACTTCTGCCCCAATCGTGCGTGGCAGTCGAAGGGGAAAATCGCATGTCCGGAAAGTTTACGCGTGCCGCGCTGGCGCTTGCCCTGATCCTGCCCGTCGGTGGAGCGTCCGCCGCCGCACTTCACCGGCCGCTGCCGGCCGACAGCCTGGAGCGCAACGGCACGCCGCAGCCGATGCAGCATCATACCGGGCCGCATACACCGCCGCCGTCCGCGCTCCCCGAGAAGGGATTGCTGAAAAACGCAGCCGCCGGATTGAAGCGGCGCTATCCCGGCACGCCCATCGACGTGCTCACCTACCACTACGACCTCAACCGCACCGGCTGGAATCAAACTGAAACCGATCTCACGACGGCGAACGTCAATTCCGCCAATTTTGGCCAGCTCACCACGCTCAATGTGGACGGCAACGTGTTTGCGCAGCCGCTGCTCGTCTCCAACTTCACCATGCCTGACGGCTCGATCCACGACGTGCTGATCGTCGCCACCGGCCATGACTCGGTCTATGCGTTCGATGCGGATTCCTACGCGACGTTGTGGCAGGTCAGCCTCGGCACGTCGCAATCGAGCGGTGACGTCGGCTGCGGCGACGTGGAGCCGGAATACGGAATTTCGAGCACGCCCGTCATCGTGCGCGGCGGCGCCAATGCCGCATCAATCTATGTCGTTGCCGCTACGGAACCGGCGTCTCTGTCCTTCCACACGCAGCTGCACGAACTCGATCTCGCCACGGGCGCCGACGTGGTCCCCCCGGTAGAGATCGCGCCGCAGGCGAAAGTGAAGGGCGGTGGCACCGTCAACTTCGATCCGCAGAACCAGTGGAACCGGGCGAGCCTCGCCTTCAACAATGGCAATCTCTACGTTGGCATCGGCTCGCATTGCGACCACAACGCCGGCGCCATTTCGGGCTGGTTGCTGGATTACGACACGACCACGCTCAAGCTGCTCCACCACTTCCACACCATCGAAACGGCCGAGAGCTACGAGCTTTCCAGCGTTTGGATGACGGGGTTCGCGCCCGCGATCGATACCAGCGGCGACATTTTCGTGGTCACCGGCAACGGCGCGTTTGGGCATGGCGCGCGCGACTGGGGTGAAAGCGTGCTGAACCTGCCGTCCGATCTTGGCAAGGTGCAGGATTATTTCACGCCCGCCAGTTATCAAACTCTCAACGCCCACGACACGGATTTCGGTTCGGGCGGGGTGATGCTGCTGCCGGTCGTCCAGGGGCAGACCGCGCCGCCGATGGCGGTGGCGATGGGCAAGTCATCCGTGCTCTATCTCCTGGACCAGGACAAGCTGGGCAAGGAGAAAACCGGTGACAAGGGTGCGCTGCAATGGCAGAGCCTCGGGAGCTCCGGAGGCGGGCTGTGGGGCGGGCCGGCCTATTACAACGGACCGGGCGGCGGCATGGTCTATGCGCAGATCAATGACGGCGTGTTGCGCGGATTCAGCGTCAATACCGGATCAAAACCCTCGCTGACGCAGGTGGCCGAAGGAACCTCCAATGCCGGCTACGGCGGTTCGCTGCCGATCGTGTCCTCGAACGGCTCGACCTCGGGTACCGGCGTGGTGTGGCTGGTCCGGCGCGGCACGACCGTCCAGCTCGAAGCCTATGACGCCCTCGCGCTCGGCGCCCCGCTTTTTTCGGCGAATGCGGGTTCGTGGTCCAATTCGAATGCCAATTCCTTCCTCTCGGCGATGGAAGCGAACGGCCGCGTCTATGTTCCGGCCTACAAGACGGTCACGGTGTTCGGTCTCGGAGGATAGCGGCCGCTCACGACGCGGCCGCCAATTCTCCGGCCACGCCGTCGGAAGGACTTCGAAAGGATCCCGCACGCCGAATCGGGCTCGTCAGCCAGAGTCAATTCTGGAGGAACAGGCTGCGCGTTCCACCAACGAATGGCCCGACGCCGATTGCCGATTGAGGCGCGCAGGAAACACCGATGCCGAAGCCATGGCCGCCGTGCCCATCATCAGCTGCGCCCGCATGGCTGAGTGCACCGGCGCGGCGGACGGCGTGCTGCTGGCTGCAACCGCCACGCAAATTTTTTCCGCCAGATCTTCTCCGCTTCCCTGAGATTCTCCCTGAACCAGGGAAGAAAGGTCCGCTTCGTTCCTCTCAGTCGTCGCGCCGCAGTCCGTCCGTGCCATGCGCCGAATTCCCCCTTTCCCCTTGTGGGGGCCGTAGCGCCAGCGTTGTCCGCCGCTTGCCGGTACGACTAATGAAACCTGCGCCGTTGCGGGTGAGTTGTATCTCTCCATCGGGCGTACTGCCTCCGCGGAATCTTCTCTGCCTCCCTGGGATTCTCCCTGAACCAGGGAAAACGGATCCGCTTCGTTTCGCTCAATCGTCGCGCCATAGTCCGTCCGCGCCATGCGCCGAATTTCCCCTCTCCCCTTGTGGGAGAGATTTGCAGGTACGGCACTCGAAACCTGCGCCGTTGCGGGTGAGGGGTATCTCTCCGTCTGGAGTACTGCTTCCGCGGAATCTTCTCCGCCTCCCTCAGATTCTCCCTGAACCAGGGAAAACGCATCCGCCTCGTTTCGCTCCGTCGCCAGTTGGTCCTCCCGCTCGCATTCCGCGTCGAGCCGGGACAGAACCAGCCGCTGCGCCGCACCGCGCCCGGCGGCGGCATCGAGCGCCATCTGCCTGGCCATCGCGGCGAATCCGTTTTCGGGCTTCGAGAGCGCGAGCGCCTCGGGTGCCTCTTCCAGCGCCGCGAGAGGCGCCCGCTGGAAGCGCAGTTTCGCGAGCTTCGCCGGCCCGGGCTTGCCGCTGGGCCCGCCTACGCTGAAGCTCTCGCCGCGCTGTCGCGCGAGCGCAGCGGGTCGGCGGGTCTGGTGAAACTCGTTGTCCGCCGAAGCCTTGCCTGCCTGCGCGAAGCCGGGGCTTCGCATCGGCGGAGGCAGGGCGCAGGCGGAATTGCCCGACTGGCCCTTCTGGAACCTCGTATGCGGCGGCGCCTTCCCGCGGCCGATGGTGTGGGCGGCGGTGGATGCGGTCATGACTGCCTCGTTCGGATATACACCGGGTGAAGTTGAAACCAATGTGGGCTATTGTCAACCGTATCGGTACATTAATTTTCCACCCACCTCTCATGCCATCTGCGGACGGCTTTCCCATGCTGGCGATGCCCCCTGCTGGACCTGGGCAATGGCCAAACCTCAACTCCTGGTGCGCGGCGCAAAAGCGTGCGATCTGGCGCGGCGCCTGGCGCGTCGCGAGAACCGATCCTTCGCCGACATCGTCGAGCGCGCGCTCGAAGCCTACGAAATCCGCGACGCAGGCCGCGAACCCGCGCCCGCCTCTTACCCGCGGCTCACAAGAGAGTCCGA
>DATAWY010000075.1:0-142764 GCA_036266955.1 Rhizomicrobium sp. | reverse complement strand
GGCGGTTTTCTGTCGTCCACATGCGGCACCTCGCAAAACGAATCAGTGCCACTCAACGAATCACAACCGATTCCACCCCTTCAAGCTCTCCCCCCCCCGCTAACCGATTCCCCCGACTCGCAAAGTCTCCGGACGGACACTAAGGGCAAGTCGCTGGACCCGGCTTAGTCGCGCCCGCGCGCGACGAAGAAGGGATTGGCGAATTTCTCCCCGGCCTTGCCGTACAGGAAGGGTTTTCCATCGACGGTCGTGACGCTGCCGCCGGCCGCCGCCAAGACCGCATGCGCAGCGGCGGTATCCCACTCCATGGTCCGGCCGAGCCGCGGATAGATGTCGGCCTCGCCGGCAGCGACCAGGCAGAACTTTAGCGACGACCCTGCGCTGACGAACTGGCTCACCGGATAGCCGGCCAGATACGCGTCCGTCGCCGCGTCCCGATGGGAACGACTTGCCACGGCCACCAGGCCCTCCTGTGGCGCGCGCCGCGCTGCAATCGGCCGCAGGCGCGCGAAATCCGGCGGAACTCCGGGCTCCGTGCCCAGTTCGAAGGCTCCCGATGCTTCCTCACCCGCGAACAAACGGCCCTTCGCCGGGGCGAATACGACCCCGCGAACGGGCCGTCCGTCGACGATTTCCCCAATATTGACGGTGAATTCGCCGTTCCGGCTCAGGAATTCCTTGGTGCCGTCGAGAGGGTCGACGAGAAAGAAATGGCTTCCGATTTCCGCCACGCGCCCGCTCGCCGCCTGCTCTTCGGCAATGACGGGCACGCCGGGCCAAAATTCGAGCAGCTCTTCCAGAATAAGCGCTTCCGCCTCTTCGTCGGCATCGGTGACCGGGGAGTGATCTGCCTTTTGCCGCTCCCCGACTGTTTCGGCAGCATAGTGCCTCAGAAGTATCTCTCCGGCACGCCAGGCGATCCCGGCGAGACGAACGGCGGATCCAGTCGGAGCCGAGCGCATTGGTCCAAGTCTCCTTAAGCGTTCCTTAAGCCGTATGGAGGATCGTGACGAAATGGAAACCAAGAACGGCCGCGCGAGGCAATTTTCTTCGATCAGCGATCTCGACTTTGCGGCCGTGCTCGTTTCGCGCCTGTGCCATGACCTTGTGAGCCCCGTCGGCGCAGTGGTCAACGGTCTTGAAGTGCTTGACGAAGAGCGAGACGCGGCCATGCGCGCCGATGCGCTGAAGCTGATCACGTCGAGCGCCGAACTCGCTGCGGCCCGGCTCCAGTTCGCCCGTATTGCCTATGGAGCCGCAGGCTCGGCGGGGGCCGAACTCGATCTGAACGAGGTTGGCCGCATGTTCTGCGGCCTTCTCAAGGGCGGAAAGACCGAGATCACCTGGGAGGCCGCGGCCGTCAATTGGCCAAAGGACTGGGCAAAGCTGCTGATGAACTGCGCGCTTGTCGGGGCAGACTGTCTGCCACGCGGGGGCCGGGTGCGGATCGCTACCGCGCGCGACACTTCGTCTCCCGGGTTCCTGGTGCGTGCCGCGGGGCAGGGTGCGCGCTTGCATGAAGAGGCGGAAAAAGCGCTCCACGGGGAGCCGCTGGGACCCCTCGACGGGCGCAGCATTCAGCCCTACCTGACCTACAAGCTGGCGCAGCTGCTCAATGCACAGGTTGTGCTGACATCCGGCGAAGGTTTCGTCGAAATCGCAGCACACTGATCCTCGCAGCCCTCGCGAAAATCTCCATCTGGCGATACGCGGACCGGTCGGCCCACCGGCAGGCCACGTTCCATCCACCCGTTCCAGGTGACGCTCCACAGGGCGTTCGCTTGCTCGATGCTGCGCAGCCCGACGGCGACAGCCGCGACGTCGAACCGCGTCCTTTGCACCGTCTCGTGGAACCTCACGCTCTTGTGTACGCTAATGGATGGCCTTAGGGAGGGTCGCGTTTGATAAGCTCATGCCAAGGAAAGCTGCTCTGGGGCAATATGCATGCGCAGCCGACCGGGCAACCCAAATGTTCGGGGAAACGAATCTTGCAAAAATCGGACTGCCCCGCACAAAAGTTTCGAAACAGCCCCGAACGGAAATCGGGCGGACTGACGGCGCCAGGCTGTGTGGGCTCACCGCTCCCGACGGCGTACCGCCGCGGCGAGGGCGCAGGAGATGACGGTTCGTACGGAAAGGCTGGACCACGCCGAAAAAGCATGATTACGATATGCGATAGCAAGACCGGGCACGCCGTCGCCCGGGGGGCATTCGGGGGAAAGGCGGGTCTGACTGGTCGCAACCTCGCCCGGCGCAGCCGCGTCGGGTTTCATTTTGTCTGGTTACAATAACAATGGACCAACCCTTACACGATCTCAGGCCCTTCCAGGACCAACGCCCCGCCACGCACCGCTTCGTCAGCTTCGGGATGGTGGCGCTCCTCCATGTAATAGCGATCTACGCGCTGGCAAGCGGTCTGGCGCAAAATCTCATCGCGAAGCTCCCGCAGGAATTCAAGGCGGAGGTCATTCCTCCCAAGCAGGAAGTGGTGAAGCCGCCGCCGCCGCCGCCGCCGGAGCTTCAGAAACCTCCGCCGCCCTTCGTGCCCCCGCCTGAAATCAATATCCAGACGGAGGCTGCGCCGAACACGATTACGGTTCAGTCGAAGGTCTCCACGCCCCCGCCTCCGCCGCGCGTCGTCGCGCCGCCGAAGCCGGCGGGGATAACCGCGCCCGTTGCGTTGAAAGCCGCTCACGAGTGCAACAGCAGATACTATCCGCCGATCGCGCAACGTTTGAACCAGCATGGCACCACCCTTGTCCGCCTCACGATATCTGCGGACGGCCAGGTGACTGATGCAAAGGTCGCGGGTTCGAGCGGCTACGATTCGCTGGATCAGGCGGCGGTCAGGTGCGTGACCTCCGGGAGCTGGGGCGCCTACAAACCCGCACTACAAGACGGACGGCCCATAGCGGCCCAAACCGAAGTCAAAATCGTGTGGCAACAAGCACCAGAAGAATAAATAATGCCATCAACTTGCCGATCAGAGGCTTATGACGGAGTAACAGACACATGATCTCGAAATATCTGGCGATCGCAGCTGCCGTCGCCTTCCTGTCAGTGTTCGGGGCCGGGCAAGGCTTTGCCCAACAGACAGCGAACCCGCCGGCCGCCGCTGCGCCTGCATCGACCGCCCCGGCGGCCGCTCAGGATCAAACGGGAGCGGCGACACCCGCAGCCACACCGGATGCGGCGACGCCCGCAAAGCCGCCCGCGGTGACGCTTCCTGCGACCAATTCTGTGACCGGTGCAGGCAATCCCTACGGGCTCTACGCCTTCGTCCGCACGGGCGACTGGGTCATCAGGGGCGTGGTGGCGATCCTCGCCATCATGTCAATCGGTACCTGGTACATTTTCTTCATGAAATTCTGGGAGCAGACGCGGGTGCTCAATCACTCCCGTGTCGTGGAGCGGCGCTTCTGGAGTTCGGCCAACCTGAACGAAGGCATCGACAAGCTGCCCAAGAACAGCCTGTTCCGCAGCGTCGCCGAGAGCGGCGTACGCGCTTCCGCAGGTCAAGCGACCGGTCTCGTCAATCTCAACGACTGGATCGGCATGTCGCTCAACCGCCAGCTCGAGGAGGCCAATGCCCGCATGCAGGGTGGGGTGGCGTTCCTTGCCTCCGTGGGTTCGGTGGCGCCGTTCGTCGGCCTGTTCGGAACGGTGTGGGGCATCCTGAACGCGCTGATCGGCATCGGCATCGCAGGCCAGGCCTCCATCGACAAGGTGGCGGGCCCGGTGGGCGAGGCGCTCATCGCAACCGCCATCGGCCTTTTCGTCGCGGTGCCGGCGGTGTTGTGCTACAACTACCTCGTGCGGCGCAACAAGGTCATCAACGAGAGGCTTCGCAGCTTCGCGAGCGACCTCCAGACCTATCTGATCACCAACAAGAAATAGCGCGGAGCGCCGGAGTTTGCCCCCGCCCGAAGGAACGCCGGAATGTCGATAACCGTCCATGCCGCGGAAGCGGATGAGGCAGAGCTGAACACCACGATCAACACGACCCCCCTCGTGGACGTGATGCTGGTTCTGCTCATCATCTTCCTCATCACCGTACCCGTCATCCGCAAGCAGATCCCGGTCGAACTGCCGAATGCAAGCAACATCCCGACAACGACCAAGCCCGAGAACATCGTCATAGCGGTGGACAAGGACGAGAATATCTATTGGAACAATGCACCCGTCGATGTGAGCGAGCTGAAGGGCCGCTTTGCGGACGCGCTCAGGGCCGCGCTCGCCAAGGGCATTGCGCTGCCCGAGGTTCATATTCGTGGCGACAAGGATGCGCGGTTCGAAGCGATCGGCAAGGTCATCCTGGCCTGCCAGCAGGCGGGGATACAAAAAGTCGGCTTCATCACCGAGCCGCGCAACGAAGAGTCCTGACACCCGCTTATCGAGCAGAGGCAATTCACGATGGCAATGAACGTAGGCAAGGCCGGGGGTGACGAAGAGGTGATGGTGGAGATGAACACCACGCCGCTGATCGACGTCATGCTCGTGCTGCTCGTGATGCTCATCATCACCATCCCGATCCAGACGCACGCCGTGAAGCTCAACATGCCGAACCCGAATGCGAAACCGCCGCCGACCCAGCCGGTCGTCCATACGCTCGGGATCGATTTCGACGGCACCATCAGCTGGGACGGCAAAACCGTTCCGAATCTGCAGGCCCTGCAACCCTATTTCAAGGGAATCGCCCAGGAAGAGGATCAGGACGAGATCCACGTCAGTCCCAACCGCCTGGCGAAATACGATACCGTGGCCAAGGTTCTGGCCGAGGCGTCGCGCGACGGCGTGAAGAAGATCGGGTTTACGAACGAAGAACAGTACATGCAGTAAGCGGAGAACGGCCGCGGTTACGGAACATGCGGCCGCATGCGTCCGGGACCAGCGCCCTCCAGATTTTGCCGAAGAGGTCTCGAATGAAATCCCCAAAATTGCGCAGCATCGGTTTGGTGCTGCTTCTGGCGACCGGTTTTGCCTGTACCGGGCCTGGGATGGTGCCCCTGAGCGCCGAAGCGGCGGGCGTGCGCCCGCAGGTGGGCAAGCCGCTGCAGGCGGCGATTGCGCAGGCCAACCGGGGCAATGCAAGCGCAGCGAACGCCGCGGTGCGGCAGGCCGAGTCCGTCAGCGGCCTCACCGCGAGCGAAGAACAGGCCATCGCGCAGACCAAGAATTACATCGCGGCCAAGACCGGAAATTTCAGCGGTGGCGGCGGGAGCGCGACAGCGGCCGCGGCGAAGTTTGCCGCCGACTACAATGCGGGCCGTTACAGCGCCGTGACCGGCGAAGACGTCGACCTTCTGAAGAAATATGGCGGGTTCACGGCGCAGGACCAGATCATCGTCGCCCAGGCCTATTACCTTTCGGGTCGTGCCGAACAGGCGGTCGCCTACCTCAAGCCGCTGGTCGCGGGCGCGCGTCCCGCTGAAGCTCCGCTGAAACTCATGTACAGCGCCGCCTACAAGGCAGGCGACAATGAGGCAATGCGCTCCGCTCTCGAAAAGCTTGTCGCTGATTATCCCAAGCAGGAATATTGGGAAAATCTGCTGCAGCTCGCCGGGAATGCCAAGGGGCTCAAGGATCGTCAGACACTCGATCTCTATCGGCTGCGGCTGCGCACGGGCACGATGAAATCGGCCGACGATTACATGACGGCCGCCGAAATGGCCCTGGAATTCGGCGCCGCTGCCGAAGCTGCCGACTTCGTGCAGAAGGGTCTCGACGCGAAAGTGCTTTCGGGCGACCGCGCGATGAAGCTGCTCAACACGGCAAAGGCGCAGGCGGCGACCGACGCTTCCAGTTTCCCCAAGAGGGCCGCAGCGGCGTCCAAGGCAAAGACAGGCGATGATGCCGTCAAGCTCGGAGAGGAAATGGCGGGCGCCGGAAAAGGCCAGGATGCCGTGAACGAAATCCAGTCGGGGATCCAAAAGGGGGTTGCGGACAAGGACAATGCAGAAATCCAGCTTGGCATCGCCAGTCTCGACGCCGGACAGAAAGATGCCGCCGTCCGTGCCTTCGGCGCGGTCTCCAAGACCGACGCAAACAATGCGATGATTGCCCATCTCTGGGCCATATACGCGAACACGAAATAGCGATGTCGTCCTCCCCTGCGCATCCGGCTTCGATGGGCCGGGGGCGCTTCGCACAAGACCACTCACGGAGATCGCTTTGAACAAGCTCCGAATTGCGTTCGCGTGCGCTTCAGTGGTTTTCGCCACCGTATCGGCCGCCCGCGCGGACGAAGGCATGTGGACGTTCGACAATTTTCCGGCGGCGGCGGTCGAGGCCAAATACGGGGTTGCGATCGACGCGGCGTGGCTTGATCGCGTCCGCGGGGCGGCAGTCCGGCTTTCGAACGGCTGCTCCGCATCCATCGTCACGGCCGACGGGCTCGTGCTCACCAATCATCATTGCGTGCGCGATTGCGCCCAGAATCTTTCAACGGCCCAGGTGGACCATGTGAAGGACGGATTTGCCGCGGCGGCGCGGAACGAGGAGCGTCTTTGCCCGGGAATGCAGGCGGAAGTGCTGACGAACATCGACGATGTGACGTCAAGGATCACACCCGCCACCACCGGCAAGACAGGCCAGGATTTTGTCAAGGCGCGCGACGGAGCAATTGCCGAGGTCGAGAAGGCCGGTTGCGCCGGGCGAGAGGATTTGTATCGCTGTCAGGTGATCAGTCTCTATGAGGGCGGCCAGTACAAGCTCTATACCTACCGGAAGTACTCTGATGTGCGGCTCGTGTTCGCGCCGGAACTGCAGACCGCCTTCTTCGGCGGCGATCCCGACAATTTCAACTTTCCCCGCTACGATCTCGATTTTTCCTTCGTGCGTCTCTACGAAAACGGAAAGCCGGTCCCGACACCCGATCATCTGACGTGGAGTGCGGATCCGCCGCGCGATGGCCAGCCCGTATTTGTCGCCGGCAATCCCGGCTCGACGCAGCGGTTGCTGACGGCGGACCAGCTGGAATCCCTGCGCGATTTCATTCTGCCCGAATCGCTCCTTCAGTTTTCCGAACTGCGCGGCCGCCTCATCCGCTTCAGCGAGGAGAGCGCGGAGCATGCGCGGATCGCCGATGACCGCCTTTTCGGATTTGAAAACAGTTTCAAGGCGCTGCACGGCGAGGAAAAAACCCTGTCTAATCCTACCTTCATCGAGGCCAAACGCCGCGACGATGCGGCTTTGCGCGCGAAGGTGGCCGCCAATCCGGCGCTGGCGCACAGCATCGGCGACCCGTGGGACGACATTGCCCGTGCGCAGGAGTCCCGCAAGGAGCTGAACCTCCCCTACACATTCGAGGAAGCACGGGCCGGATACAGTTCGGATCTCTTTGCTTATGCGCGCGCGCTGGTGCGTGGCGCCGAAGAGCGGGCGAAGCCAAATTCCGAACGGCTTCCCGAGTACACCGACAGCCAGCTCCCGCTGCTGGAAAAGCGGGTGCTCGACCCCAAGCCCGTCTATCCCGAGCTTGAGCAGGTCGTGCTCGAATTCTGGCTTTCGAAACTGCGTGAGAATCTCACTGCGGATGCGCCGGGAACGAAGACGTTTCTCGGCAAGGATTCGCCCGAGGATCTGTCCGCGAAGCTTGCAAAATCCGCCCTCGGCGATCCAGCGCTCAGAAAGAGCCTGTGGCACGGAGGGCTGGCGGCGATCAACGCGTCGAATGATCCCATGATCCGCTTCGTGCTGTCGACCGATGAGGCATCGCGCGCCGTGCGGAAGGAGTATGAGAACCGCGTGACCGGACCTACCGACCGCGCAGCCGAACAGATTGCCAAGGCGCGATTCGCCATCTACGGAACAAGCATCTATCCCGACGCCACTTTTTCGCTGCGCCTTTCCTACGGCCGCGTCGCGGGCTGGACCGACAATGGCGTGGCGGTCAGGCCCTTTACCTATTTTGCCGGGCTGTGGGCGCGCGCCACCGGCAAATTCCCGTTCAACCTGGCGCCGAGGTGGCAGGCGGCCCAGGGCAAGGTCAACAATGGTACGGTGTTCGATTTTACGACCGACAACGACATCATCGGCGGCAACTCCGGCTCGCCCGTGGTTGACGCGAAGGGGCATGTGATCGGCGCCATCTTCGACGGCAATATCGAAAGCCTGGGCGGCGCGTTCGCGTTCGACGACAATGTGAACCGCGCCGTGGCCGTCTCCACCGCCGCGATCACGGAGGCGCTGAAAAAAGTGTACGGACAGACCGCGCTCGTCCACGAGTTGACCGGCGGCCGTTAAGGCGGGATTGTTCGAGTTAAAATTACATGCGGCCGGCCCTGCGATTGCTCCGCCAATTCAATGGTGCCGCGCGGAGGCGGTTCAACCGAAGCGGCCGGTGATGTATTCCTCGGTTCGCTTGTTGGTGGGGCTGGTGAAGAGTTTTTCCGTCGTGCCGAATTCGACGAGTTCGCCGAGGAACATGAACGCGGTGAAGTCCGAGACGCGCGAGGCCTGCTGCATGTTGTGCGTGACAATGACTATGGTGTATTCGTTGGCCAGTTCGTCGATCAGTTCCTCGATCTTTGCCGTCGACATCGGATCCAGCGCAGAACAGGGTTCGTCGAGCAGGATCACTTCAGGCTTCGTCGCGACCGAGCGGGCGATGCAAAGCCGCTGCTGCTGACCGCCAGACAGGCTTAGTCCCGATTCCCGGAGCTTGTCTTTCACCTCATTCCAGAGCGCGGCACGCCTGAGCGCCTGCTCCACGCGCGCATCGAGTTCCGGTTTCCGCAGGCGCTCGAAGAGTTTGATGCCATAGGCGATGTTGTCGTAAATGGTCATCGGAAACGGCGTCGGTTTCTGGAATACCATCCCGATCCTGGCGCGGAGAAGGTTCAGATCCTGATCGCCTTCAAGGATGTTCTTGCCGTCGAAAATCACTTCGCCCGTCGCGCGCTGATTGGGATAGAGCTCGTAGATCCGGTTCAGGACGCGCAGCAGCGTTGACTTTCCGCATCCGGAGGGACCGATGAAAGCCGTGACCTTCCGGCCATACAGCGGCACGGATACATCCTTCAGGGCCTTGTTGGCGCCGTAGAAGAACGACAGATCCCTGATGTCTATCCGCGTCGGAAGCGCCGAGTTCATTGTGTCATCCGTTTGGCTTCGAAAATGCGGGCGAGAATGCTCATGGAAAGCACTGCGAAGGTGATCAGCAGCGCGCCGGCCCAGGCCAGCCTGTGCCAGTCCTCGTAGGGGGACATCGCGAACTGGAAAATGACGGCAGGAAGACTCGCCATCGGCGCGTTGAGATCCGTGTTCCAGAACTGATTGTTGAGCGCGGTGAACAACAGCGGCGCGGTTTCTCCCGATATCCTGGCGATCGCGAGCAGTACGCCCGTTACTATTCCTGCACGCGCTGCGCGCCAGGTGACCGTGCGGATGACGAAGCTCCGCGGCGTGCCGAGCGCGGCGGCCGCCTCGCGCAGGGTGTTGGGGACGAGGAGCAACATGTTTTCCGTGGTGCGCACGACCACTGGTATGACCAGCACGGCCAGGGCCGCTGCCCCGGCAATGGCCGAGAAATGACCCATGTGGAGGACGAACAGCTCGTAGATGAAAAGCCCGACCAGGATCGACGGCGCGCTGAGCAGAATGTCGTTCACAAAGCGCACCAGCACGGCGAACCGCGCATGGCGCCCGTATTCGGCGAGCCAGGTGCCGGCAAAAATGCCGATGGGCGTTCCCACTACGACAGCCAGGGCGCTCATGATGACGCTGCCGAGGATCGCGTTGGCGAGGCCGCCGTTGGAACCCGGCGGCGGCGTCATCAGCGTGAACAGCGTCGGACTGAGGCCCGCGAAGCCCTGCACCAGCAGCGTGCCCAGGATGAGCGCGAGCCAGCCGATGCCGAAAGCGGCGGCTGCAATGCAAAGCGCCAGAAAAAAGCGGTTGCGCCGGCGCCGGCGCATATAAAGCGCCCGGTTCATTGCGAGTGCCCTCCGGCGCGGGCCTCGAGGCCGCGCAACATGAGCTGGGCGGCCGCGAGGACGAGGAAGGTAATTACAAACAGAATAAGCCCGATCGCCACCAGCGAGGAGACGTACAGGTCGCCCAGGGCCTCGGTAAATTCGTTGGCTATGCTTGCGGAAATGGTCGTGCCGGGCGCGAACACCGACACGGCAATCCTGTGCGCGTTGCCGATGACGAAGGTGACCGCCATGGTTTCGCCGAGTGCGCGCCCCAGCGCCAGCATGCCGCCACCCACAACGCCACTGCGCGCATAGGGCAGCACAACGTTCTTGGTAACTTCCCATGTCGTGCAGCCGAGCCCATAGGCGGCTTCCTTCAGCATCGGCGGCACGGTCTCGAATACATCCCGCGTTACCGCAGAAATGAAGGGCAGGATCATGATCGAGAGTATCAGCGACGCCGTGAATATGCCGATGCCGTAGGGGGGCCCGGCAAGCAGGCTGGAAAGGACCGGAATGTCGCCCACCGAGGCAATGATCCAGGGCTGGATGGTCTGCTGAAAGAACGGGGCAAACACGAACAGGCCCCAGATGCCGTAGATGATGGAGGGAATGCCCGCGAGCAGTTCGATCGCGATGCCAACCGGCCGCCTCAGCGGGCGTGGGCAGAGTTCGGTCAGGAAGATCGCGATTCCGATGCCCACGGGAACTGCAACCAGCATCGCCAGCGCGGAGGTGATCAGCGTCCCATAGATGGCGGGCAGGGCGCCGAATTTTTCCGTGACGGGATTCCAGACTGTCGACGTCAGAAATCCGGCGCCGAATGTCCTGATGGCAAGCCACGCGCCGTTGCCGAGCGCGATGATGATGCCCGTGAAGACGAGCAGCACCAGACAGGCTGCGCCGAACGTAAAGTAGCGAAACCTGGCGTCGGTTCGCGCGAACCTTTTCAGGCTTGCGTCAACGGCGCCGCGCATTGGGTTCGCTGTCGCTGCGGCATAGGTCATCATCTTTCGCCCGACGCTCTTGAGCACCCGATCGCCATTGGGAGCCCGATACCCGAATGACTGATATCACCGTGACCCGGGCCGGCGTCCAAGGAACCGCCGACGGATCGATATCGGCACGACGTAGAAATCCTTCGCATGCGCCCAGTGGGTTCTTGCCGCGGCAGCCTGAAAAGCAGCCGACGTGGGTGAAACGGCCACGCCATCCCGGTTGATCATGCGCACGAAGTCGAGGCGGTTCTGCTTCGCATAGGCATATTCGACGTAACCGATCGCTCCCCCCGTGTGCGCCACATTACCGGCTGCGCCCTCATTCCTCTCGGCACCGATGGCGGCAAGACGCTGAAGACACGCCTTCATAGGGGCCTTCGCTGCGGCCGGCTGCGCGCCGAGCCCAAAGTCAGGCCCTGTGACTCGCTCCGCCCCAACGCTTCGATAAGCACCCGCGCGGATGCAACGTCCATCACAATTCTACGAAGCTTTTGTGACAAGCCATGTGCCTGTCCCGGTGCGGCCGCCACTGGGGAAGACAAATCAACTCCCTGCTTTAACCCTTCGACAACCAGATTGGCTGTTGAGTTGCGCGGGGCCCGGGAGAAATGTCGATTCCAGTCCGGCGCATGTTCAACGCCGTCATTGGCCTGTGCATATTCGCCGCCGGCTGTATTGCCGTGGCGAATGCAATGGCGCGGCGCGGACCTTCACCATTGACCGCCTGGCTTCTTGGCGCGGTTGCGATCATGGGCGTGCTGCGCCTGTTTCTGGCGCTGCTTGAATCCGCCGCCCAGGCTCGCGCCCTTGAAGCGCGCGCATCAGGATTGCAGACCCTGACCGAGAAGCTCGAAATCTCGCTTGCGTCGCTCTCGGCGGCCAACGACCGGATCCAGGAGAGCGAAGCGCGATACAAGGGCCTTGTGGATGCGCAGGGCGACGCAATCTTTCGCCGGACCCCCGACAGCCGCCTCATCTATGGAAACGAAGCCTTCTTCAAGCTGTTCGGCCAGCAGCCGCAGCAGGCCATCGGCCAGGCTTTCGCGCCCGAGCCGCACCCCGAAAGCCGCATCCCCGCTTTTTCCAGTTTCGGCCCAATGGAGAAGGGGCCGCAACGAACCCGCTACGACCAGAACGTCCGCACCGCCTATGGCTGGCGCTGGGTCGCCTGGGAGGACTACGCGGTTCGCGACGCGTCGGACCGTCTCATCGAGGTCCAGAGCGTCGGCCGGGACGTTACCGAGCGCAAGGCTCTCGAGAACGCCTTGACGGAGGCGCGCGACCGGGCAGAGGCCGCCAATCGGGCCAAGTCGCGCTTTCTCGCCGCCATGAGCCATGAAATCCGAACGCCCATGAACGGCGTCCTCGGGATGGCGCGACTGCTCCTGGAAACGAAGTTGCTGCCCGAGCAAAAGACCTACGCCACGGCCATCCAACAATCAGGCGAGGCTTTGTTGTCGCTGATCGACGAAATTCTCGATTTCTCGCGGATCGAATCCGGAGCAATCGACCTTGACCCGGGCGAAACCGATATCCGCGGCATCACGGAAGCGGTTGTTGAATTGCTGGCGCCCCGCGCGCACGACAAAGGCATCGAACTGGTCGCGGTGATTGCGCCCGATACCCCTGCCCTGATCCGCGCCGACGCCGTTCGCGTACGTCAGGTACTGACCAACCTGGTCGGAAACGCCGTGAAATTCACAGAAAAGGGCGGCGTGCGCGTTGATGTCAGGACCGCTGAAAATCGCGACCGGCGACTCTTGCGGTTTGAAGTTCACGACACCGGAGTGGGCGTGCCCGCAGCCAAGCGCGCAGACATATTCCGGGAATTCGTGCAGGCGGATTCGACTCATGCCCGCCGGTTCGAGGGCTCCGGGCTGGGTCTGGCCATCTCCAGCCGGCTCGTCGAAGCGATGGGGGGCAACATCGGAGTGGAAGCGCGCGCCGGTGGCGGCAGCACTTTCTGGTTCACAATGCAGGCCCCGACGCTCCGCGAGGCGGATCCGGCCGACCGGGCACAGCTTGCCCGTGTTCGAGTCGCGATCGTGACCCGCAATGCGACCCTGCGCGAAGGGCTGGCAGCCCAGATCGCGGCAGCGGGGGGCGAAGTGTTGCCGCTCCTGCCGATGGGTCCCGCCGGCAAGTCGCAACTTCCATCCTTGGATGCGATCCTGATCGACGCCGGCACCTCAAGTGCGATCGATCTGCCTGCGCCGCCGCTCGCAGAAACCCGTTCGATCGTGATGTTGGCGCCAGCCGCCCGCGGCGATCTCCGGCTTTTGCACGAATCGGGATTTGCAACCTATCTCGTGAAGCCGGTGCGGCAGTCATCGCTCATCAACCGCATTCGCGCGGTGCCGCACAGCGAAACGGCCAGCCGCTCGGGCGTCGACCAGCCGAAGCCTGTCGAATTCGGAGCGCACCACCCTGCAGCGGCAAAAAACGATCGCCGCAGCTTGCACATACTGGTTGCCGAGGACAATCTGATCAACGCTCTGCTGACGCGTGAGCTGCTGCACCGCCGCGGCCACAGGGTGACGGAGGTCACCTCCGGCGAAGGCGCCCTCGCCGCGGTGGAGGATGCAAGATTCGATCTCCTTCTCACGGATATCCACATGCCGGGCCTCGACGGAATTGAGATGACACGGCGCATTCGCGCCGCGGAGATCACGTCCGGGCGCGAGCCCATTCCCATCGTCGCACTCACCGCCGACGTTCTGGATGCGGGGCGACAGGCTTGCCAGGATGCCGGCATGGATGGTTTTCTCAGCAAGCCGGTCGCCCCGGCGGAGCTTGAAAAGATGATCGCGAGATTTTTTCCCGGGAACGTGCGCGTAGCCGCCGAATGACGGGGCCTTTGCGCAAGGGCGCCAGCTACAAGCTCTATTTCAAGCCGCGCGTGCTCGTCATGCTGGCGCTGGGATTCTCGTCCGGGCTTCCCTTTCTCCTGACCGGAAACACGCTTGGCTACTGGCTGCGCGACGAAGGCACCTCGCTGGCGGCGATCGGATTTATATCCTGGGTCGGCCTCGCCTATTCGCTGAAGTTTCTGTGGGCGCCCGTCATCGATCGCGTGAAGCCCCCGGTTGTCGGATTTCTGGGGCACAGGCGCGCCTGGATGCTCTTGGCCCAGATCACCGTCGCGGCGGGCCTCTTCCTGATGGCAATGCAGGGACACAGGAGCAATCTTCTTTTGCTTGGCGCGTTTGCGCTGGTCGTCGCCTTCGCCTCCGCGACGCAGGACATCGTCATCGATGCATGGCGGATCGAAATCGCTGCTGACGGCGAAGAGCTTGGTCTGCTGACCTCGGCCTATCAGCTCGGCTATCGCATCGCACTGCTCGCCACCGATGCTCTCATCCTGATCGCTGCGGCCCATCTCGGCTGGCAGCTCTCCTACGGCGCCTGCGCCGCCGCAATGGTTGTCGGCATCGCCGCGGCGCTCGTTGCACGCGAGCCGGCGAGGGCCGATGAGGCGATCAAATCCAAGAGCAGCCGGGCGCCGCTCTGGTCCGAGCGCGGCCTGATGGACGCAATTTGCGGACCTTTCGTCGTTTTCTTCCGCAGCTACGGCTGGGTGGCCCTGCTGATGCTCGCGGCGATCAGCCTCTACAGGCTGCCGGATTTCGTCATGGGTCCGATGGCCAATCCGTTTTATCACGATATCGGCCTGTCCAAGGACTACGTAGGTACCGTCCGTGGCACGGTCGGCCTGGCGGCGGCGCTCGCGGGAATTGCCGCGGGGGGCGCCTGCGCGCTGCGATTCGGTTACATGCGCGCGCTTGTCGTGGGCGGGGTTCTCCAGGCGCTTGCAATCGCTGCCTTTGCGAGCCTCGCGCACCCGAACCCGCAGACGTTTCTATTCGCCTGTGTCATGGTCGGAGATAATTTCAGCACCAGCTTTGCCGGCGTCGCGCTTGTTTCATACATGTCGAGCCTGACGAGTCTGGGTTACACCGCCACGCAATATGCGCTTCTGAGTTCGACCTACGCCTGGGTTGGCAAGATTCTGAAAGGATCGAGCGGCGTTCTGGTGGAAGGCATGGCCGCTCACATGGGGCTGCTTTCAGCCTATCGGCTGTTCTTTCTGGGTGCCGGAATGACCGGCATTCCGGCGATAATTCTGTTCATTGCACTCGCGGCCCGCCAGCGGCCGCTTCGGCTCGCGGCCTCCTAGGATTGCGAAGACGGGGCTCCGACCGGCTGCCCGTTTGCACATTCACCGCGGTTTCGGTAGCATTGTGTCGGCTGCGGAGGGTCGCGTGGGTCGCGGCTCCGCTCGTGAGGGTGGCGTTCAATTGGTCAGCATACACGAACCAGGCGTGTTCGAGGGTGTTCTCGAGCAATGGCCGGTGCTGGCGGCGGCCGGTGCTTTGGAAGTCCGTCTTGCGGAGACGGAGTCCGAAGTCGAAGCCGCCCAGCGTCTGCGCTACCGCGTTTTCTACGAGGAAATGTCGGCCGTTCCGAGCCCCGCCATGCGGGAGCAACGTCGCGACTTCGACCAGTTCGACAGCCATTGCGACCATATTCTTGTCGTCGACCGTGCAACCGTCGACGACGAAGGCCAACCTGCGGTCGTCGGAACCTACCGTCTCATGCGCGAAGCCGATGCGCGGCGCGCCGGAGGTTTCTACACCTCCGGCGAATACAATCTCTCCGGGCTGCGGGCAGCCGGTTCGGAGGAAACCCGGCTCCTTGAACTTGGGCGTTCCTGCGTGCTCAAGCCCTATCGTGCCAAGCCCGTGACGATGCAGCTGCTCTGGCGCGGGGTGATGGTGTGCGTCGCACGCTTCTCCATCGATACGATGTTCGGCTGTGCGTCGCTGCATGGCACAGACCCCGACGCGCTGGCCCTGCCGCTCTCCTATCTGCACCAGTTTCATGCGACGCCTCAGAGTCTGCGCGTCCGCGCGCGCAGCGAGCTTCACGTTCCGATGGACCGCCTTCCGAAGGAGGCGATCGATGTGCGCGAGGCGCGCCGCGCGCTGCCGCCCCTCATCAAGGGCTATTTGCGGGCGGGCGCCCAGATCGGTGACGGCGCGGTGATCGATCTGCAGTTCGGCACCACGGACGTCTTCATCTACATGCCGGTGGCGGGGATCGATTCGCGTTATCGGGATCGGTTCGGAGCGGTGCTGTAGCCGGCAAAATTCCGCGCGCGGCGGCATGCCGTTCGATGGCATCCCACAACAGCTTCGCAATGTCCGGCCCGCCGAAGCGCTTCACTTCCTGAATGCCGGTGGGAGAGGTGACGTTCACCTCGGTGAGATATTCGCCGATGACGTCGATGCCGGCGAAGACAAGACCCCGCTTCTTGAGTTCGGGGCCGAGCGCCTCGCAAATCTGAATCTCGCGGTCCGACAGTGTCGTAGGTTCAGGCCGGCCTCCGACGTGCATGTTAGACCGCGCCTCGCCTTCGGCCGGAACGCGGTTGATCGCGCCCGCGAATACGCCGTCGACGAGAATGATGCGCTTGTCGCCCTTGCGGACCTCCGGCACATAACGTTGCACGATGACTGGCTCGCGATAGAGCTGCGTGAACATTTCGAGCAGGGCGCCGAGATTTTCGTCGTCTTCCTTTATGCGAAAAACCCCGGCCCCACCGTTGCCATAGAGAGGCTTCAGGATGATGTCCCGATGTTCGCCGCGAAATCTCCGTATCTCCTCGCGGTCGCTGGTAATCAGCGTCGGCGGCATGAGGGACTTGAACAGCGTGACGAACAGCTTCTCGGGCGCGTTGCGGACATGAAACGGGTCGTTGACGACGAGCGTCGCGGGCACCAGCCGCTCGAGAATGTGGGTGGCCGTGATATAGGCCATGTCGAAAGGCGGGTCCTGGCGCATGAGAACGATCTGGGTGCACGCGAGATCGACCACGAAGCTCTGCCCCAGCGTGAAATGATTGCCGGGCTCGTTGCGCACCGAAAGCGGCCGCACGCGCGCGATTACGGCGCCGTCGCGGAACGACAGGTCGCGCGGCCCATAATAAAGAAGCTCATACCCGCGATGCTGCGCTTCGAGCGCCAGCGCGAAAGTCGAATCGCCCGAGATATCGATACGCTCGATCGGATCCATCTGAATTGCGACGTTCAGGACCAAGTTACGTTCCTAATTCAGCTGGCGCTTCAGGCCCTGCAGTCGCAGCGCGGCCTCGTTGTGTAGCGGCGCGCCAGCGTCGGCAAGTGCGAGGCACGCATCATAGGCGTCGCGGGCGGCGCCGAGAGTTCCTTCCTCTTCGTGGAGCTGGGCCAGATCGAGCCACAGTTCGGGACGCCGCGGCGCGATGAGCACCATGCGCTTGGCGATCTCCAGCGCGCGCAGCATTTCGCCCGCCTGCATGGCGCGGAGCTTCTGGTTGTTCCCGAGCCGCAAGAGAATCTCGATGTCTTCGACCGCCTGTTTTGCCCGGTCGTCCTCGACACTCGCGCCGCGTATGGAAGGCGGCGCACCGAGCCGTTCGCGCTCCAGCGCGGCACCGCCGTTGAAGGGATCGATCAAAGCTTCGCTTCCGCGACACCGGATGCGCAGGAGAAAATGGCCCGGCGAGTTGAGACCTGCGGAATCGAAGCCTGCCGCGCGCGCCGCGTGCAGATAGAGGATGCCGAGCGTCACCGGCAGTCCGCGCCGGCGGTCGATCACGCAGATCAGATCGGCATTCTGCGGATCGTCATAGGCGAGCCGGTCGCCGTCATAGCCATGGCGGCCGGCAAGAAGACCTGCGAGAGCACGCGCGCCCTCCTCGGCATTGACAGCCATTTGCGATTCCAGCCGCGCCTGTTCCGCGATTTCGGCCAGATGCGCGATGTGAGGGCTGAGATCGCGGCCGAAATGGTCGAGCGCGGCGAACATCAGCGCAGCTCCGGCAATGTCATGCGGGCCGTCGCCGGCTTCACCGAGCCGGCGCAGATACTCCGCAGGATATTCCGGCAGCAGACGCATGACGGACGGAGATTGCCCTACCTCGCCTCCGGACGCCAAGCGTCGCGCAAATGCCGGGGCCAGTGACGGTCGGAGATCATGATCGTGTCGAAGCGCACCCCGCACGAAGAAAGCCCCCGCCACTGCGCAAGATAGAGTTCGGCCGCGCGCGCGATGCGGGCCTGCTGACGCGGCAGAAGGGATTCCTGCGCCTCGCGCATTGAGCTGCGCGTCTTCACCTCGACGAAACAAAGAAGTCCATGAGGGCTGCGCGCGACGAGATCGATTTCCCCTGCACGAGTCCGCACCCGCCGGCCGAGGATACGATAGCCCTTCGCCATCAGCAGTAGCGCGGCCACGAACTCGCCGCGCCGGCCCCGGCGTTCGGCGGCGCGCCGCAGTGCCGGATAGCGTTCAGCCATCCGCCCGCGACTCTTTGCGCGCGAGCGCGCGGGCGTAAACGGTGCGGCGCGGCATGTTCAACGCATCGGAAACAAGGTCCGCAGCCGCGCTTACGGGCATGAACGCCAATGCTTTGTCGAGCAGAATATCGGCACGGCCCGGATCCGGCTGGTCCGGTGGCGGAGGCCCGACAACGATCGTGGACTCTCCGCGCGGGGCAGCGCCGACCGTGTAAAACTCCGCAAGCACGTCCAGCTCCCCCCGCCGGACCTCTTCATGGAGCTTCGTCATTTCTCTTGCGACGGCAGCGCTGCGCGGTCCCAGGACTTCCCGCATGTCGCGCAAAGATTCGCCGAGCCGCCGCGGTGCCTCGAACAGGATCAGGCTCGCCCGTATCGGCTTCAGCTCCTCCAGCGCCGACCGCCGTGCGCCGCTGGTGGTCGGCAGGAATCCTGCAAACAGGAATCGGTCCGTCGGCAGGCCCGAGAGCACCAGCGCAGCAAGCGCCGCCGAGGCGCCGGGTATCGCTTCCACACGTGCCCCCGCCGCGATCGCCTGCCGCACAAGCTTGTAGCCGGGATCGGAAATGAGAGGGGTGCCGGCGTCGCTGACCAGCGCAATCCGTTCGTCCTGTGCCAACCGCGAAAGGATCGCCGGACGCATGCGCGGCGCGTTGTGATCATTGTAGGAGAGGAGCGGCCGCGAGATCGCGTGGATGGCGAGGAGCTTTGCGGTGGTCCGCGTATCTTCCGCAACAATGGCATCGCAGTCGCGCAGGATGTCCAGCGCGCGCAGCGTGATGTCCCGCGCATTGCCGATCGGCGTGGAGATGACGTACAAACCCGGCTTGAGCGGGCTTCGGGCATCCGGCGGCGCAGGTCTGTTCATTCCTTCTTTTGCCTCTCGCGCGAGTCTGCGGCTCGATGAACCACCGTCCCGGCATTGTTCCGATAGTAGCTCCCGGCGCATGGCTGCGGCGACTCTGCGCGATCGTATCGCTGGCTGCGATAGGGGTTGTGGCGGGCTGCATGCCGCCTCAGCCTCCCCGCCCGGCAATGCCGCCTCCGGCTCCGGCGCCCACGCGTCCGGTTACGCTGGCAAGACATCCGCTCTCGGGCGAGCAGCGCGGGTTCGTGCGGCTTGGCAACCTGCCCCAGGAACAAACGCCCGTCCGTATCGGGGTACTGTTGCCCTTTTCCAACGGCTCGGCCTCGACCCGGACGCTCGCGTCGAATCTGATGAAGGCGGCCGAGCTGGCGCTCTTCGAATCGAAACGACGGAACATGCTCCTGATGTCGGCGGACGAGGGCTCGGGCGGCGCCGACGCGGCTGCGGCCGCCCGGACGCTGCTTGCGGAAGGGGCCGAAATCATTATCGGTCCGCTCTTCTCGCAATCCGTTTCCGCTGTCGCGCCCATCGCACGCGACCACGCGGTGCCCGTAATCTCCTTCTCCACGGATCGCAGGGTCGCGGGAGACGGCATTTATCTGCTGAGCTTTATGCCGGCGAGCGAGGTGAAGCGGATCGTTTCCTACGCCGCCCAGCAGGGCCATTCCGGTTTCGCGGCGATGGTTCCGCAAACGGCCTATGGCGATCGCGTCGCGGAGGCTTTCCGGGACAGCGTGAGGGAGGCCGGAGCGCGCATCGTCGATTTGCAAAGCTTCGTCCCCGAAAACGGTGAGATATCGCAGCCCTCCTCGCAGGTGGCGCAGTCGAAGCCGGATGCGATCCTGATCGCGCAGGGCGGCGCCCTGCTTGGGGATATTGCATCGACACTCGCGGCTGATGGCGCCGGAAGCCAGCAGGTGCAGCTTCTCGGCACCGGATTGTGGGACGATCCTGCCACGGCGCAGGAACCGGATCTGGCGGGCGGCTGGTTTGCGGCTCCCGACCCCGACGCGGAACATTCGTTCGACGTCAGGTTTCGCGAGATATACGGCAGCAATCCGCCGGCCCTGTCCGTGCTCGCCTATGATGCGGTCTCTCTGATCTCGCTGCTGGCGTCGGGACCGCCCTATCACCGGTTCACTCCCGAAGCGCTGAGCGATCCGAGCGGGTTTTCCGGCGCGGACGGCATTTTCCGCTTTGACCCGGACGGCACCTCCGAACGGGGCCTTGCGGTGCTGAAGGTCGAGCCGGGCGGCGGCTTCGCAATCATCAGCCCCGCACCGAGGACATTCCAGGCGTCCGGATCGTAGACGGGTCGCCCGTTTCTGCGAGCGCGGAAATCACGGCATTGAGGACCAGCCGTCCCTTGCGCGTCGCCATGAGACGCGCGCCGTGCTGCTCGACCACACCTGCGTCCGCCAGCGCGGCAACACGTTCGCAGTCGATGCGGATGCCCCATTGCGCGAAGTAGTCTTCGAGGTCGATTCCTTCTGCGAGTCGCAGGTTCATGAGCAGATGTTCGCGGGCCGCCTCGGCGGGCTTGACCTCGATGATTTCGCAGATGCCGTGCCGGTCGCACGCGACGCGCGAAAGCCAGCGCTCGGGCAGGCGCTCGGTCGCGGTGGCAATCCGTCCGGCTTTGCGGGCCAGCCGGCCATGGGCGCCGGGTCCTACACCCGCATAACAGCCGTAGCGCCAGTAGAGCAGATTGTGCCGGCATTCGCGCCCCGGCCGCGCGTGATTGGAAATTTCGTATGCCGGCAGTCGGGCGTCTTCCATGATCTCCTGCGTCGTTTCATAGAGATCGGCTGCCGGCTCCTCGCCGAGGGGAATCAGAGCCCCCGTGCGCACGAGCGCCGCGAAGGGCGTCCCTTCCTCGATGGTCAGCTGATAGAGCGAGAGATGCTCCGTCCCGAAGGCAAGCGCGCCGCGCAGTTCGTTGCGCCATTGCGCCGTGGTTTGCTCGGGCCGGCCATAGATCAGATCGATCGAGACGCGCTCGAAGAGCGATGTGGCAAGGCGGACCGCGGCGGCGGCCTCGGCGGAATCGTGCAGGCGGCCAAGAAATGCGAGATCGCGATCGTTCAGGGCCTGGATGCCCAGCGAAATGCGATTGATGCCCGCCTCCCGGTAGTCGCGAAAACGCGCCGCATCGGCGCTGGCCGGATTGGCTTCCAGAGTGATTTCGACATCCGCCGCGACGCGCCAGAGCTTTGCGATTTCCCCGAGCGTCCCGCCCACCGCGTTCCCGCCCATCAGCGACGGCGTGCCGCCGCCGAAGAAGACGGACGTCACGGTTTTGTGCGACGGCGCAAGCTCCGTTGCTACATAGGCCAATTCGCTGGCGATCGCGCGCGTCCAGGAATTCTCGTCGATCCGCGTGCGGACGTGGGAATTGAAATCGCAATAGGGGCATTTGGCCGCGCAGAAAGGCCAGTGAACATAGATTCCGAAACCGGCTGCGCTCATCAAGGCGTGCCGATGTCTTCGAGCTGGCTCTTCAGCTTCGCAAGGGCGCGCGCGCGATGGCTTATGGAATGTTTGAGAACCGGATCGATTTCGCCGAACGTTTCGTCCATTCCTTCCGCAATAAAAATCGGATCGTAGCCGAACCCCCGCGTTCCGCGCGGCGGGAAAACAAGCCGCCCTTGCACTTCGCCCTCGAAAGTTTCGGGACGCCGACCGGGCTCGGCCAGCGCCAGCGCGCAAACAAATCTGGCCGAATAATCGTCGGCGCGGATTTCCTTCAGCTCCCGTTCCACACGCGCCATGGCCGCCGCGAAATCCTTTTCCTGACCCGCCCAGCGCGCGGAATAGATGCCGGGCGCACCCTCCAGTGCAGACACGACGAGTCCGGAATCATCGGCCAGCGCGAGCACGCCCGTCGCCTCTGCCGCCGCGCGTGCCTTCAGCGCCGCATTTTCCGAAAAACTCCGGCCCGTTTCTTCCGGCTCGGGAAGACCGAGTTCGGCGGCACCCTTCACGGAAAACGAAAATGTCGACAGAAGCTCGCGGATCTCCCGCACCTTGCCGGGGTTGTGGCTCGCGATCACGAGAGTCCGGCCCAGGATCATGCAAGCGCGCTCTGCTGCTGTTCGATCAGCTCCGCGACCCCTTTGCGCGCGAGCCTGAGCAGTTCGCCAAACTGTTCTTCCGAGAACGGAGCGCCTTCCGCGGTTCCCTGCAGTTCCACCAGCCCGCCCGCGCCGGTAATGACGAAATTGGCGTCGGTGTCCGCGGTCGAGTCCTCGTCGTAATCGAGGTCGAGCAGCGGCGTTCCCTGCCAGATGCCGCAGGACACGGCGGCGACGTGATCCCTGATCGCGGGTCTGTTGATCATGCCGAGTTTCCGCATGAATGCGACACATTGGCTGAGCGCGACGAACCCTCCGGTGATCGCGGCCGTGCGCGTGCCGCCATCCGCCTGCAGCACATCGCAGTCGAGGATGATCTGCCGCTCGGCCAACGCGGTCAGATCGCTCACCGCCCGCAGCGAGCGGCCGACGAGGCGCTGGATTTCGAGGGAACGTCCCGACTGCTTGCCTTGCGCAGCTTCCCGCCGCATGCGTTCATGGGTCGATCGGGGGAGCATGCCGTATTCGGCCGTCACCCAGCCTTTTCCCGTTCCCTTGAGGAAAGCTGGAACCTGTTCCTGCAGGCTCGCCGTTATGAGCACATGCGTATCACCGAATTTGGCAAGGCAGGAGCCTTCGGCGTGGCGGGCCACGCCGGCCACAAGGCTTATCTGGCGCATCTCGTCGGCAGCACGTTTGCTGGGCCGCATGGCATCCCTTGAAGTTTGGAGTGGCTGCCGCTACCTAGCCTTGCCGGCGGGCCGGCGCAATGCGGCGCGCCCGGACGTGAAAATAACGATGAAATTTCAAGGGCTTGACCGTGGAACCGACTCCAATTGACACGATGCAGGCGCGGCTGCTCGTCGGCGATCTTGGCGAGCGGCCGCGCGAGATCTTCCGCCATCTTGTTGACGCCTTTCTGGCCTCGGGCGAGCCGGTGGGTTCACGAACGCTGTCGCAGCGGCTTCCGCATTCGCTCTCGCCTGCCTCGATTCGCAACGTCATGGCGGATCTGGAGGCCATGGGACTCCTCTGGTCGCCCCACACCAGCGCCGGCCGCGTGCCAACCGAGAAGGGGCTCAGACTGTTCGTCGACGGGCTTCTCGAGATCGGAGACCTTTCGCCGGAGGAGCGCCGCGGCATCGAAGCGCGCATCACGCGCACCGGCAGGGGTGTGGAGGACGTCCTCACCGAAGCGACGATGATGCTTTCGGGCCTTTCGCATTGCGCGGGGCTCGTGGTCGCGCCCAAGCAGGATGGCACGCTCAAGCATGTGGAGTTCGTGGCTGTTGCGCCGGGACGCGCGCTCGTCGTCATCGTCTCGGAGGATGGGCAGGTCGAGAACCGCCTGATCAATACGCCGCTCGGGCTGCCCGTCTCGGCGCTCAGCGAAGCCTCCAACTATCTGAACGCGCGGCTGAGGGGTCGCACGCTCGACGCCGCACGCACCGAAATCGTGGCCGATCTGGAAACGAAACGGGCCGAGCTCGACGCGCTGACCGCCAAGATCGTCGCCGAGGGCCTGGCAACTTTGGCCGAGCCGCCCGGGTTCACTCCAGCCGCGGAGGAAAAGGTCCTGATCGTCCGCGGAACGGCGCATCTGCTCGACCGGCTGGAGGTCCAGACAGACCTCGAGCGCGTACGCACATTGTTCGACGACATCGAACGCAAGAACGATCTGATCCGTCTGCTCGAACTTGCCGCGCAGGGCGACGGCGTGCGCATCTTCATCGGTTCGGAGAACCGGCTGTTCAGCCTCTCCGGATCGTCCATCATCGCCGCGCCCTATGCGAACGCACAGGCAAGCGTGGTGGGCGTGATCGGCGTTCTGGGGCCAACCCGGCTGAATTACGCCCGGATCATTCCGATGGTTGACCACACGGCAAAAGTGGTGAGCAGACTGCTCGCCTGACGGCAAACGAGGGATTTGTTCATGGCCGACAACGACAACCAGACCCCGTCCGAAGGACAGGACGCGCCCGCCGGAAACGGTGCGGCGGCCGACGAAATAACATCCCTCCAGGCCGAGGTCGCGGAGCTGAAGGAGCGCCACCTGCGGGCGCTTGCGGATGCCGAAAACACGCGACGGCGGGCCGAACGCGAGCGGCTCGATGCCTCCCAATACGCCGTCACGCGGTTTGCGCGCGACATGCTGCTTGTGAGCGACAATCTCCAGCGGGCGCTTGCGCATTTTCCAGCCGAGGCCCGCGCCGATGCATCCCCGGCGGTCAAAGCGGTTCTCGAGGGTGTGGAAGCAACGGAGCGCGCACTCGCCGCCACCCTGGAGCGGCACGGCGTGCGCGCCATCGATACGACCAACGCCAAATTCGACCCGCATCTGCACCAGGCCATTGCCGAGGTGCCGGCGGAAGGCCGCCCGGCCGGATCGATCGTCAATGTCGTCCAGACTGGCTATGTCATAGCGGATCGGCTTCTCCGCCCGGCGATGGTGACCGTGGCGCGCAAGGAGGACGGGCAGGCGGGTGGTGCCGAACAGGCATCGGGCAAGGAGTCATAATGTGCTTGGGCACCGCAAGTCCCCTTTGATCCGGTTTGAGACATGAACGACGTTCGCATGGTCATTGCGGGAGCAGCTGGCCGGATGGGCCGTTCGCTCGTTCACGCGGTTCTCGAGGATAACGAATGTTCGCTTGCGGGTGCGCTGGAAGCCCCCGGCCATCCTCACTGCGGAGCGGACGCGGCCATCGTTGCCGGTGCGAAAGCCGCAGGCGTTATCATTTCGCATGACGCACGCGCGGTCCTGGCGGAAGCCAATGCGCTGGTCGATTTCACCGTGCCTGCCGTTTCGGTCGGATTGGCGGCGCTTTCGGCCGAAATGGGCATCGTACATATAATGGGCACGACCGGATTCTCGAGCGAAGACGAAGGGCAGATTTCGGCCGCCGCCGGGAAAACCGTGATCGTGAAATCCGGCAACATGAGCATGGGCGTCACGCTTCTCGCGGCCCTGGTCAGACAGGCGGCAAGGGCACTACCGGATTTCGATGTCGAAATTCTGGAGATGCATCATCGCATGAAGGTGGACGCGCCGTCGGGAACGGCCTTGCTGCTCGGCCGCGCCGCCGCAGAGGGACGTGGCGAGGCACTCGAAGCCGAGACGCTGCGCGCAGGGCGGCAGCGGCAAAAGGGCTCCGTGGGCTTTGCTTCGCTGCGCGGTGGAACGGTGGTGGGCGAACATCATGTTATCCTGGCCGGTGCGCAAGAACGCATCATTCTCGGCCATGTCGCGGAAGACCGCACAATCTTCGCGCGGGGCGCCATTGCGGCAGCCAAATGGGGTCAGTCGCGCGAGCCCGGCCTGTACGGAATGGCGGACGTTCTAGGCATTGCCGAGGAGCGGTGTTGACCGCGCTTCGCGAACGGCGGCCCTGAGTGCCTGCGCAACGGTCAGTCTCTCTGCCGGCGGAAGGAATGCCCCGATCTGCTCGCTGCGTCCGTGACTGGCCAGAGTGAGCCGTTTCGAGCTCTCCTCGAACTCGACTCTCACCCAATAGGGATTGAACTCGAGATGCACGGGCTTGCCCCGCGGCGGATAGCGGTCAACGCAAAGAACGCTGCGCGTCACGCGGAGATCTTCCCGCCGCCGGGCCGCTACGACGCTGGCATGAAAGGCCCAACCGAGGAAAGCGACATCCGCCCCCATGAACGGCGTGATGGGCCAGGCGCCATGGATCACGAAATACGCGCCGAACGTCAGGTTGATGATCGCGACGACGGCGATGACCAGCTTCAGTACGACCGGCCGCATGGGCGGGTTGGGCCGCAGCGTTGCGTCGAAGATAACGGTATCTGCGAGCGCACCCATGTCACGGAGGAGGGGGATGCCCGCAACGTCGTTCGAAGGCTGCCGCGCCGCCATGATCGCGCCAGACCGGATTGCCGGCATTGAGCGTGCAGGGATCGTTAATGGTCGAGGGAACCTGGCCGCTGGCCGCGCCGAGGTCGGTCCCGATCGAGGGATTGAGCACCGCTGGGACCTGCGTCGCGGAAGCGACACGCTCGGTCCCGGAGAACATGCCGCACCCGGCAAGGAAAAGCGCCCCACCGATGGCCATCGACAGCCTGCTCCACTTCACGTCTGCCTCCCCACGCCCACTTTGCTAACGGGCGATCGCAATTGATTGTTCCGGTTACAGGAATTTACAGCGATTGCGCAACCGGTACAAACCCGGGGCACGGAATGCGACAGTGCGATGACGGTGCAGGGGGGAATCATGCCCAAGCCATTCACGCGCCGGGAGATCGAACTCTTCTTCGAGCGCCTGAAGAAACAGACGCCACATCCCAGGACGGAGCTGTCCTACACGAACCCGTTCACCTTGCTCGTCGCCGTCGTGCTTTCCGCCCAGGCGACGGACAGGGGCGTGAACAGGGCCACTGAGGAACTGTTCCCGATTGCGGACACACCGGACAAGATGCTGCAGCTCGGCGAAGCGGGGCTGACCGCCCGCATCCGTACGATCGGCCTTTACCGCAACAAGGCGAAGAACATTATCGCGCTTTCCCGGCAGCTGATCGCCGAACACGGCGGAGAGGTGCCGCACGACCGGCGGGCGCTCGAAGAGCTTCCGGGCGTGGGACGCAAGACGGCGAACGTCGTCCTCAACGTCGCCTTTGGCGAACCCACGATCGCCGTCGATACCCACATCTTCCGCGTCGCCAACCGTACCGGCCTCGCGCCGGGCCGGACGCCGCTCGAAGTCGAAGCGAAGCTCGTTGCAAAAGTGCCCGAAAAATATCTCTTGCACGCCCACCACTGGCTGGTCCTGCACGGACGCTACGTCTGCGTCGCGCGCAAACCCAGATGCCCGATCTGCGTGGTCCGCGACCTCTGCCGCTATGGCGACAAAACCCCCGGCCCCGATAGAACACGGCAATCCGCTTAAAGAAAGCAAAGAGCCCAGACACGAAATCCCGTCCGGCATTGGTATCCTCATCGGCCTTCGGGAGAAGCCCGGTCGATGTTCGGGCGCGGGCCGGCCGGCTTCGGGCGGATGTTTGCTTGCGGGGAGCGTTTGGCGCCGCTATGTAGACGGCCCGCCACGCGGATGCCCCCGGGCACGCTGGCGGCAAGGCGTTAGCAAATGGGGCAGCTGGTGGAACTTGCGCAAACCGTCGATTTGCCTGGCCGTGTTAACCATCTAAAGCGGCTTGAGGCGGAGAGCATCCATATCATCCGGGAGGTCGCCGCGGAATTCCGCAATCCCGTGATGCTCTACTCGATCGGCAAAGACTCGTCGGTCATGCTTCATCTCGCGCTGAAGGCCTTCTACCCGGCGGCGCTGCCGTTCCCCCTGCTGCATGTCGACACCACCTGGAAGTTCCGGGAAATGATACGATTCCGGGACGAAACCGCGCAACGTCTCGGTCTGAAACTGCTCGTGCATGTCAACGAGGACGGTGTCAGGCGCAACATCAATCCTTTCGATTTCGGTTCGGCGCTTCATACGCAGGTGATGAAGACGGAGGGGTTGAAACAGGCGCTCGACAAGTACGCTTTCGATGCCGCTTTCGGCGGAGCCCGGCGCGACGAGGAAAAGTCGCGTGCGAAGGAACGCATCTTCTCCTTCCGCACGGCCCAGCACGCCTGGGATCCGAAGAACCAGCGGCCCGAACTCTGGCGCGTTTACAACACGCGCGTGCGCCCGAAAGAATCCATTCGGGTATTTCCGCTGTCGAATTGGACGGAACTCGATATCTGGCAGTACATCATGGTCGAGGGCATCCCAATCGTGCCGCTCTACTTCGCGAAGCGGCGTCCGGTGGTGGAGCGCGACGGCGCGCTCATCATGGTGGACGACGACAGAATGAAACTGGCGGATCATGAGAAGCCGGAGATGCGGCTTGTCCGTTTCCGTACACTCGGCTGCTATCCGCTCACTGGCGCAATTGAATCCTCCGCCGATACCATCGAGGCGATCGTTACCGAGATGCTCACCGCGCGCACGTCGGAGCGCCAGGGCCGCGTCATCGATCACGACGAAAATGCGTCCATGGAAAAGAAGAAACGAGAGGGTTATTTCTGATGACGGGGCCCACGGGCGCGCTTGCCGCCTATCTCGCAGAGCAGGAAAGAAAGACGTTTCTGCGGTTTTTGACCTGCGGCAGCGTCGACGACGGCAAGTCCACACTCATCGGCCGTCTTCTTTACGATTCGAAGCTTCTGTTCGAGGACCATCTGGCGTCGCTGCAAAAGGATTCGAAAAAGCACGGGACGACGGGCGGCGACATCGATTTTGCACTCCTGGTAGACGGCCTGGAAGCCGAACGCGAGCAGGGCATCACGATCGACGTCGCGTACCGTTTCTTCTCCACCGATCATCGCAAATTCATCGTTGCGGACACGCCGGGCCATGAACAGTACACAAGAAACATGGCTACCGGCGCTTCCAATTCCGAACTGGCGGTCATTCTGGTGGACGCGCGCAAGGGTATCCTGACGCAGACGCGGCGTCATTCCTACATCGCGTCGCTGCTTGGCATCCGCCATGTCGTGCTTGCGGTGAACAAGATCGACCTTGTCGATTTCTCGCAGTCCGTGTTCGAGACCATTGCCGCAGAGTTTGCCGAATTCGCAGAACGGCTCAACTTTGCGACCCTGGTGCCGGTGCCGATTTCCGCGCGCTTTGGCGACAATGTCATCGGGCACAGTTCGAATACGCCCTGGTACAGAGGGCCTTCGCTCCTCGATCATCTCGAAACGGTCGATGTCGAGACCGAACTGGCGAAGAAGCCGTTTCGCCTTTTTGTGCAATGGGTGAACAGGCCCAATCTCGATTTTCGCGGATTTTCCGGGACCGTGGCGAGCGGCTGTGTCCGGCCTGGAAGCCAGCTCGTGGTCGCGCAGTCCGGGCGCATGGCCTGCGTGGCGCGCATCGTGACGATGGATGGCGATCTCGAGGAAGCGCTGCCCGGCGAAGCCGTTACGCTGACCCTGGATCGCGAAATCGACGTATCCCGCGGCGATCTGCTCTGCGATTCGGCCGCAAGGCCGGAGGTCACCGATCAGTTCGCCGCTCATGTCATATGGATGGCGGAGGATGAACTCCTTCCGGGTCGCCAATACCTGGTGAAGATCGGTGCGCGGACGGTTCCGGCCTCGGTCAGCGAACTCAAGCACAAGGTGGACGTCAACACGCTTGAGCATATGGCGGCCAAGACCCTGGCGTTGAACGAAGTCGGCTATTGCAACATTTCGGCGGCGCAGCCTCTCGCCTTCGATTCCTACACAGAGAATCGCGACAGCGGCGGCTTCATCCTGATCGACCGCTACACCAACGCGACGGTCGCCGCCGGCATGGTCGATTTCGGCCTGAGACGCGCGACGAACGTGCATTGGCAGGCGCTGGACGTGAACAAGCTTTCACGCTCCGACGCCAAGCATCAGAAGCCGGCCGTGCTGTGGTTCACCGGCCTGTCCGGTTCCGGGAAATCCACCATTGCCAACCTCGTCGAACGCACATTGTATGCACAGGGGCGGCACACCTATGTCCTCGACGGGGACAATGTGCGCCACGGCCTGAACCGCGATCTGGGCTTCACGGACGCGGACCGGGTCGAAAACATCCGTCGTGTGGCCGAGGCGGCACGGCTTTTCGTCGATGCCGGTCTCATCGTTCTCGTGTCCTTCATCTCGCCATTCCGCTCCGAGCGGCGGATGGCGCGCGACATGCTGCAGCCGGGAGAGTTCATCGAAATTTTCGTGGACACGCCCATAGAGGTCTGTATGGCCCGCGACCCCAAGGGGCTGTACCTCAAGGCAAGGCATGGCGAGATCAAGCATTTCACCGGCATCGACAGCCCCTACGAAGATCCCGCCACGGCCGAGATAAGGGTCAAGACGGTTGGGGCCGACCCCGCCGACCTCGCCGCGCAGATCGTGGATTATCTCCGGGATTTCGGCATCATCCCATGAGCCGACCGGCTCGTTCTCAGACGCGCGCAAGCGCTTGCCGGGCCGGCAGCGGGGAGCGGTTTTGTGGCGGGTCAGTGGTTGACATTGCGCAATGGCGAAAGTTAGAGTGTGATCTGCCGTTACGTCCATCTTGCGGGAGAACTGCCATGCAGAGGAAGTTGTTGTCGATTTTGACGGGCGGAGCGATGCTCTTCGCCGTAACAGGTAGTGCTTTCGCGCAGGGTGAGAGCGGCGGGGCGACCTCTGGCGGGGCGACCTCTGGCGGCGCGACGTCCGGCGGCGCCACGTCGGAAGCTCCGGCGCCCGAAGCGGCTCCTCCTCCTGAGGCCGTTCCCGAGGCGGGTCCGGCTGCAGCGCCAGCCGCTGCCCCGTTTTTTTCGGATGAGGCATTGATCGGCATCGGAGCCGCGGCGGTTCTTGCGGGCGTGCTGATCGCGGTCACCTCAAGCAGCAGCAGCACGACGACGACCAAGTGAGCGTCGGCGAATAGATTCGGAAAAAGGCGCGGGGTTTCCGCGCCTTTTTTCATTCCAGAGTGCGAGCGACCCGGAAACCGACGAAGGCGGAGCGCAGTTCGCCCACCTCCCAGAACCGGAATGCGCTGCGGGCGTAGGCGGGTCGGTTATTGAAGGCGCCAGCCCGCACGACGCGGCGGTTACAGTCGCCGCTGGTTCGTGCCGACCCGTCGGCGGGCGCGCCGCGATAGTCCGCGTCCCAGCAATCCGCAGTCCACTCCCAGACATTCCCCTCCATGTCGGTCAGGCCGAAGCCGTTGGGCGCAAAGCTGCCGACCGGAGTGGTCGTCTGGCGATAGATGCCCGGCGAACCGTCGCCTGGGTAATCGACACCGTCATAATTCGCCCTGTCGGTCGACAATTCGTATCCCGAATAATAGGGGGTGGCGGTGCCGGCCCGCGCTGCATATTCCCATTCCGCCTCGCTCGGCAGGCGGTAGGATTTCCCGGTCTTCGCGCTCAGCCAGACCACATAATCCTGGGCATCGTTCCAGCTGACGTTGATCACGGGGCGATTGCCCCGTCCCCAATGTTCGTCGGGCGGAAAATACTGTCTGCAGCCGCCGTCCTCCGCGCAGGCGTCCCACTCGTCGAAGGTCACGAGATCCCTGCTGAGCGCGAAGGCATAGGGGATTTCGACGCGATGCTGCGGTCCTTCGCTGGGACGGCGTCCCCGTTCGTCCGGCGGCGATCCCATGATGAAGCTGCCGGACGGTATCATCATCATCTCGGGGGTCTCGGGCGAATCCCAGATCGCAGCATTCGAGACGCGCGCCCCGGTGGGTGGATCGCCATAGGTCGGGGGGTATTGCCCCGCGCTTCCGGGCGGATAGGGCCTGTAAAGTGCTGCGGTCTGGGGAGTGGGTCCGCCGCGCGCCGCCCGCCAGCTGGCAAATTCGGCCTGCCGCTCGGCGCGCCAGGCGTCCAAATCCGGCGCCTGCACCGTCTCCACCGGAACGAGCGGCGCCATTGCCCGGGTGGAAGGCGCGGTCGTGAAGGCCATTTGGGGCGCCACCGTCCCCCGCATGGACAGGAGATAGCCCCTCGCATCGGTGTCGGGCGGGACGGGCACGCCCTTGCCCGGACCGGGCGTCTGCAAATCCGCGAGCGAGAAATCCATTCGCGCGTCATAGGTCCGGTCGATCTGGTTGCGGAGGTTCTGTTCCGCCGCATACCATTCGCGCTTGACCTCCCCGTCCGGGCAGCTTGAAAGCTCCTCCGGATCGCTGGCCCCCCAGCGGCGCTCGATGCACTGATAGGGATCGAAAGAAACCAGGAACAGGCGTTTGCGCGCGTCCTCGTAGGAAAGCGTCACCGGCGCGCCATTGGTGCGGGTGTAGGTCACCGAACATTTCCCCGCCTCGCGGTCATAGGCGGCGAGCATGTCGTCCACGAGGTCGGTGCCCGTGTAGAGAAGGTGCCTGCTATCTCCCCTTTGATACATTTCCACGAAGCGTTGCGCCTGGTTGCGGAGTTCGTTGAATGCCGTCTTGAGGCGCGCATCGCGCGAAGGCGTCGAGTAGGTCTCCCAGTCGCCGTTCGTGCCATAGATGTTGCGGGGCAGGCGGTCGGGCTCCGGCCGGTTCTGGATACCGGCCGCGATGGCAATTTCCACCGCCAGCGCGCGGTAATGCAGATCGGCGCAATTCGAATCGACCATCTCGCCGATTTCCTTGACGGGATCGAACTGCAGTTTTCCTCCGGCGAGCTTCGCCCGGACGTAATCGTAATAATCGAGGGTCTCGCCGTTGAGCGCGAATGTGCCGTTCGCCCAGTCGTCGCTGTCGGGGCGCGGGCCGTTGCCGTAATACTGTTCGTCGGAGAAGGTCGGAATTTCGTCGTTGCGGGCAAGCTCGTCGTGGCCGCCGATCAGCGCGCCGTCCGCCCCTTGCGTGTAGCCCACGAGCGTGATCGGCCGCCAGTTCTTGAAACCGGCTCCCACCCCCGGCCTGGCGCGGACGAAGCGCAGATCATAATAACCGCGGGTCAGCGTGTTGTCGGGATGGGCGTCGATATATTGGACGCGGCCGTCCGACTCGACATGAGAGACCAGAGCGAGGTGCCCGTTGGGGTCGTAGATGACCGTCCCCGGCCGGATTGCCTTCGCATCGATCGCGGCCGAATAGAAATCCGGCGGCACCGGTCCGTCGACATCCGGGTCGATGCGATAGGAGGCCGACGATGTCGCTTCGAGCAGCTTGTTGAGCAGCGCGTAACCCGACGTGCTGCCGGTGAGAACGTCGGTGCGCGCCGTTACGCGGTTGCCGTTGGGCGAGTAGCGGTCGTCCGTGGCACCGCCCACAGGTACAACGCCGCTTTCGTAGGAAAACGGCAGGCCCCGTTTCCAGGCGAAATAGGCGCGCAGCACATAGGGCAGATTGGCGCAGTCCGAACGGAAAAAGACCCCGGGAGCGTCGGACGCCCGGAACGGATTGCCCGGATCGTGAAGGCAGGCGTCCACTGTCGTGCAGGAGGAATTGCCGATCGCGGTGATAAACTGGCCGAAGTCGCGCTCGTCTGCATCCGTCCAGTGGTCGAATCGCACGACATAGGAGTCCGGCCCTGATGCGTCCGGACGCTCGCGGGCCTGGGCGGCAGTTGCGCCGAGGACGATGCATGCCGCCAGCAGCGATCCTGCAAGAAACTCGGCGATGGCGGCGCGTCGGGCAAATGTTGCCATAATGTTCATGTATTTCCCCTTGCGATCGCATTGGAAACTTCCGAAGCGATGCTTGGCTCCCGCAATGGCACCAGCGCGGAAACGCTGCGGTTTTTGCGCAAATTCAAGACCAGCCCGCCGTCGCAGGAGTGCCTAGTCCAGATATGGTTAACGGCAGAGACGGGCGCTAGTGGGCGAATTCGATGACGCCCGCGGGAGCGCTGTCGTAGTTTACCGGGCCGTTGCGCTGGTAATCCCGGAGTGTCTTCCCTTCGCCGCCGCCGCCAATATACAGCTTCAACGCCACGCTCCAGATGTCGAGGGACCGGTTCGAATCGGGATCCGGCGGCACCGGCAGGCGGTCGATCTGTGCTCGCGTGTAACCGAAGGCGATGGAGACCGGCAATTCGGTCAACGGCAGCCATTCGGCGGTGAGAGCAATGTCCTTGAGCTCCGGCTCCAGGTGATTTGCCTTGGCGTAGTCGGCGCTCAGCGTGACCCCAATGGCGTCCAGAGGGTATGCGACGGCCGCCACGCCGCCATAGGGCCCCTCGTAATGCTGCGAGAGCCAGCCACCCTTGAACTCGAGCGTCGCTTCCGGTGCCACGTACCATTGGCCGAATGTGCCGAAACTGTCGAAATCCGCGTTGCGTCCGTTCGCGACGTTGTTCCAGAGCGCGTGCGCGTCGACGTTCAGTCCGATGGCGCCGGCGTAATCACGCCAGAACGCGTCTCCTCCAAAGCCCATGAAATCGCCCCCACCCGCCGAGGCGCTCAGATCGTCATTGTTGAAGTTGCCCTGCAGGTCGAAGCCGGGGTTGTCGATGGTGAAGAGAACGGAACCATTCGTGTTCCAGTCGCCGATATGGTCGTTGGGCGCATCGTAGAAACTGTCACCGCTGCCAAGGACGCCCGAGAAATGCATTTCGTCATCTGCGGCGGCAACGCAAGGCAAAAGGCACACGCCCGCTACAAGCAGGAAAGCCGACCTCGACACCATTTTCACCTCACCCACCCGGTGTGGCGGGACCATCGCATGCCGATGCGGCCGGTCCAACCGGCTCCGTTTCGAAATGCCCCGTTTGTGAACGTATTCAGCCGGTATCGCCCATTATGGACATGCCGGCCTCCTTCAGCATCGCGCGCAGCGCCGGGGCGATATCCGGACGCGCGAGCCCGACCGCAAGATTCGCCTGCAGAAAACCCACCTTGTCGCCGCAGTCATATCGCGTGCAGCCCGTGCGCACCGCATGGAACGGTACCCGTCCGATCAGCCGTGCCATGGAATCGGTGAGCTGGATTTCGTCGCCGGCGCCGCGCTCCTGCCGCTCTAGTTCCGCGAATATCTCCGGAGGGAGGATATAGCGGCCGATGATGCAGAGCCGCGATGGGGCGTCTTCCGGCTTGGGCTTTTCCACCACGCTCCTGATCTCGACGATGTCACCGTCGATGCGGCCGGGTGCGATCACGCCATAGCGTCTTGTTTCTTCGAGCGGTTTGTCTTCGGCGGCTACGATCATGCCGCCACCGACCTTGTTGTAGGCATCGATCATGCGCGCCATGCCGCCGGGCTTGCCGACAAGAAGATCGTCGGGAAGCAGGACCGCGAAGGGCTCGTCGCCCACGAAGTGCCGGGCCGACCATATGGCGTGCCCAAGCCCGAGCGGCTTCTGCTGCCGGGTAAAACTGACCGATCCCGTAATCGGCAGATCTTCGAGCAGACTGTTGAGCTCCGCAGTCTTGTCGCGCGAGCTGAGCAGGCTTTCCAGCTCGTAAGCATGGTCGAAATGGTCTTCGATGACATGCTTGCCGCGGCCGGTGACGAAGATGAACTGCTCGATGCCGGCTTCCTTGGCTTCTTCGACCGCATATTGCACCACGGGCTTGTCGACCACGGGCAGCATTTCCTTGGGCACGGCCTTGGTTGCCGGCAGAAAGCGGGTTCCCATGCCGGCGACCGGCAGCACGGCTTTGCGGATGGGTGTCGGCTTGGGCATTGGCTTTCACCTTCTTCGTTGGCAACAGGCCCTCGACGGGAATCGGTACTTGGCACGCCAGGGCTTGCATCGTCCACGACCGGATGGCCGCGTTGTCAGTCTCCAGCAAAGCTGGTTTGTTGATTGCGCATGCAAACGGGCCGGCTTTCATGGCAGGGATCATCGCCTATGGCGCTTATGTTCCGCGGTTGAGGCTGCAGCGCAAGGCCGTCGCGGAGGCCAACAGCTGGTTCGCACCGGGGCTGCTCGGGACGGCCCGCGGCGAGCGCGCGATGGCCAATTGGGACGAGGATGCGATCACCATGGCCGTGGAAGCGGGCCGCGATTGCCTGCTCGCAACGGACCCGCTGCGCGACCGGCGGTTTGTCGATGCGGTCTATTTTGCTTCCACCAGCGCGCCATTCTCGGACCGCTCCAACGGCGGTATCGCCGCGCGCGCGTTGAGCCTTTCCGAAGCCGTTTCGGTCGCCGATGTGGGCGCCACGCAACGGGCGGGGCTGGGCGCGCTTGTCTGTGCCCTCGATGCCGTGAGCTCGGGGCGCGCCCGGCACCCGCTTGTCCTCGCCGGCGAAAAGCGCAAGGCACGCGCGGCATCCACGCAGGAATTGTCATTCGGCGATGCCGGCGTCGCGCTGGCGCTTGGTGACAAGGAACCGATCGCCGGATTTCTCGGTTCGCATGCGCTCAGCGTCGATTTCGTCGATCATTTTCGCGCCGCCGGCGAGGACTTCGACTATGGCTGGGAAGAACGCTGGATCCGGGACGAGGGCTACGCGAAGATCGTTCCGGCTGCAATTCACGGCCTGCTTCAGAAGACGAACACGGCCGCGGCCGACATCGCGCATTTCATACTCCCATGTCCGTTTGCGCGCATGGATCGGCAGATTGCGGGACGCTGCGGCATCGATCCTTCGAACGTGCGCGACAATCTCGCCGGCAAGCTCGGCGATTCCGGCGCCGCGCACGCGCTGCTGATGCTCGCGCACACGCTCGAAACGGCGAAGCCCGGCGAAAAAATTCTGGCGGCGCAGTTCGGCGAGGGTTGCGACGCGGTCCTTTTCGAGGCGACGCAAGCGCTGCCCGGGCTGCCGAAGCGCGCGGGCGTGAGCGGCGCGCTCGCGCGGCGCAAGGAGGAAACAAATTACCTGAAATACCTGGCCTTCAACGGTCTCGTCGAACTTGAAAAAGGCATGCGCGCCGAAGTCGACCGCAAGACGGCGCTGTCGGTGCTATACCGGAAGAACGACATGCTGACCGCGCTGGTCGGCGGAAAATGCCGCATCTGCGGAACCGCGCAGTTTCCGCGCACGCGCATCTGCGTCAATCCGAACTGCGGCGCCGTCGACAGCCAGGAGCCGTACAGTTTCGCGGAATGCGAGGGTACGGTGCTTTCATGGTCGGCCGATTTTCTCACCTACTCCATGGCGCCGCCCAACCACTACGGCATGATTACCTTCGCCGAAGGGGGCCGCTTCATGGCCGACATCACCGATGTCGACCAAGGGCAGATCGACAGCGGCACAAAGGTGCGGATGGCATTCCGGATCAAGGATTTCGACGGGAAGCGCGGCTTCCGCCGCTACTTCTGGAAAGCCGTACCCGCCTGACGGGAGATGCGCGAAAGCCCACCGCCAAGGCGGTGGGCTTCCGTTACGTGCCTGCGAGTTGTTACTGCCCGGGAGGCGGAGGAGGCGGTCCGCGCATTGCACCCGGCGGCGGCCCCATCGGACCTTCCGGTCCGACATAATGAAGCGTGATTGAGCCGATGCCGGCCGCAACGTTCAATCCCGAATTTCCCTCGATGCTGAGCGGCTGCAGCGCAATGGATCGATCCGAACCGCCCACTAGCGCATTGGCGCCGACCCCTAATCCAACCGTCGCGCTCGCAGTGGCGCCGGCGTAGCTACCCGACAGCGCGCCGCGGCGCATTCCGCTGGTCGGAGCAAAAACGTCCCACACGAGCACGCCGCCGGCCGTGTAGCCGATATCGACCCCGAACTTGTTGATGCTGCCCACATAGCGTTCGCCAAAGCGGTTACCGGCGAAATTGCACCGCAGGTCCTTCGAGGATCCGAAGATGAAACCCCAGCCGCTGCTGACATGGCAGGTCAGCACGCCCACCTTCACGCCGGCCGCGTCGGCCGGGCTCGTTACCGCCAAGACGGCGGCCAAGGCTGCTGCCCCGCCCGCTGCCGGAAATTTCCACGACATCATTCACCACTCCTCATTGCTGCGGCCACGTCAAGCCGGATCGGCCGTTCGCGCACGTTATCGACGAAACACTTGGGGCCTTCACACCCGGACCAAACGCGTCCGCACCCGCGAGGTTCCCGCGCAGCCTTGCTTTTTGATGGATAACCTGCGGCTTTACAACCCTGGAAGCGGAGATTAGATCGGCTGCGACAGAAAATTGTGGGTACGGAATGGCCAGCGGAATCCGGGACAAAGTTGCCATTCTCGGCATGGGTTGCTCGAAATTCGGCGAGCGCTGGGAGTCGGGTGCCGAGGAGCTGATGGTCGAGGCCTGGCTGGAAGCGCAGGCCGACGCCGGTGTGGAAACGGGCCAGATCCAGGCGGCCTGGTTCTCGACCGCCTTCGACGAGGTTCATGTCGGCAAGGGCGGCACGCCGCTCTCCGTGGCGCTGCGCCTGCCCAACATTCCGGTCACCCATGTCGAGAATTTCTGTGCCAGCGGCTCGGAGGCCTTCCGCGGCGCCGTCTATGCGGTCGCAGCAGGCGCCTGCGACATCGCGCTCGCGCTCGGCGTCGAAAAGCTGAAGGACACGGGATACGGCGGATTGCCGGCCCGGGAGCAGGGCACGCTTGGTCCGCTCTGGCATGCGAACGGATCCGCGCCGGGCAATTTCGCGCAGCTTGCCTCCGCCTATCGCGCGAAGCACGGCGTCTCGAAGGACGATCTCAAGCGGGCGATCGCTCATGTCTCGGTCAAGAGCCATGCGAACGGCGCCAAAAATCCGAAGGCGCATCTGCAGAAACCGATCACGGAAGAGATGTGCCTGAAGGCGCCGATGATCGCCGAACCGCTCGGCCTCTTCGATTGCTGCGGCGTTTCGGACGGCGCGGCCTGCGCGATCGTCACCACGCCGGAAATCGCCAGTAGCATGGGCAAGACCGAACTCGTCACCGTGAAGGCGCTGCAGCTGGCCCTGTCGAACGGCCTCGAAAGCCAGCACAATTCCTGGGACGGCAGCTATTTCCACACCGCGCGCATCGCCTCCAGGCGCGCCTATGAGGAGGCCGGCATCGCAAATCCGCGCAGCCAGGTCTCCATGATGGAAGTGCATGACTGCTTCTCGATCACCGAACTCGTGACCATGGAGGATCTGCACATCAGCCGCGAAGGCGAAGGCTGGCGCGACGTGCTCGACGGCTTCTACGACGCCGGTGGCGAAGTGCCCTGCCAAATCGACGGCGGCCTCAAATGCTTCGGCCATCCGATCGGCGCCAGCGGCCTGCGCATGCTCTACGAAATGTATCTGCAGCTTCTCGGCCGCGCGGGCCCGCGGCAGCTGCCGTCTCCGACGATCGGCCTCACCCACAATCTCGGCGGCGCGCCGGCGATGAATGTCTGTTCCGTGGCCATCATCGGCACCGAGGGCGCGTAACGCGAAAGCGCGCTTCGCTCGCCGGGGATGACAAGCTGTTGTTTCATTTGGCGCGGCGCTTACCCCGCGCGCAGGTAGCGCACCGCTTCGTCGCGCTCGAACAGATAGAGCAGGACGCGCAGGGCCTCGCCGCGCGGGGATTCCAGTTCGGGATCGCGGGCCACGATCAGCCGCGCGTCGTCGCGCGCCGCCGCCAAAAGCTCGCCATGCGCGGCGAGATCGGCGAGGCGGAACGCGGGCATCCCGCTTTGTCTTGTCCCAAGCAGTTCGCCCGCGCCGCGCAGGCGCAGATCTTCTTCGGCGATGATAAAGCCGTCGTTGGTGTCGCGCAGCGTGGTGAGTCGCGCCCTGGCCGTCTCGCCGAGCGGTGGCTGGTAGAGGAGCAGACAGATCGCGCGGCCCGCGCCGCGCCCGATGCGGCCCCTCAGCTGGTGCAGTTGCGCGAGGCCGAAGCGCTCGGCGTGCTCGATCACCATGATCGTTGCTTCCGGCACATCGACTCCCACTTCGACCACGGTGGTCGCCACCAGAACCTGGGTCTCGCCGGCGCGAAACCGCGCCATCGCGGCGTCGCGCTCCTGCGGCTTCAGGCGTCCGTGCATCAGTCCCACCCTGTCCCCGAGACTCTGCGCAAGCGCGCCCGCGCGTTCTTCCGCCGCGGCAAGATCGAGCTTCTCGGATTCCTCGACCAGCGGGCAGACCCAGAAGGCGCGTTCGCCGCGCAGGATGACGCGCTCCAGGCGCGCCATCACTTCTTCGAGCCGTTCCGTCGAGACCAGCCGCGTATCGACCGGCTGGCGGCCGGGCGGCAATCCGGCCAGGCGCGACACATCCATGTCGCCATAGGCGGTCAGCGCGAGCGTGCGCGGAATGGGCGTTGCGGTCATCACCAGCACGTCGGCGGGACTATCGGCCTTGCCCTGCAGCTGAAGCCGCTGATGCACGCCGAAACGGTGCTGCTCGTCCACCACCGCAAGGCCCAGATCGCGGAACGCGACAGTTTCCGAAAACAGCGCATGGGTGCCGACGAGAATGTCGATCTCGCCGGTCGCGAGCGCGGTCAACACCTGTTCGCGCGGAGCGCCGCGCTCGCGCCCGGTGAGAATGTCGAGCCGCACGCCGGCCGCGGTCGCCAGCGGCGTCAGCGCGCCAAGATGCTGGCGCGCGAGCAGTTCGGTCGGCGCCATCAGCGCAGCCTGCGCGCCCGCTTCCACCGCGTTCAGCATGGCGAGCATCGCAACGATCGTCTTGCCCGCGCCGACGTCGCCCTGCAGCAGGCGCAGCATCCGCGGAGACGCGGCCATGTCGGCTCTGATCTCCGCGAAGGCCTGCTCCTGCGCCCCGGTCAAAGCGAAGGGCAGGGCGGCCCGGGCGCGCGCGACGAAGCGGCCGTCGCCGGCCAGCGCGTGGCCCTTGCGCGTGCGCAGGCGGCGGCGGATGAGGGCCAGCGCAAGCTGGTTGGCGAGCAATTCGTCGAAGGCGAGACGTGCGCGCGGCGGCGCCGAAGGGGCGAGATCGGCGTCGCACGTCGGCGCATGTGTGGCGCGGATCGCATCGCCGAAAGCCGGCCAGCCGCGCGCGGCAGGAAATGCCTTGTCCTGCCACTCGGGCAGAACCGGCAGCGCCCCGAGCGCGCCATGTATCGCCCTGGCGAGGGCCTTGCCGGACAAATCCTCCGTCAGCGGATAGATGGGTTCATGGGCGGGCAGCTGGTCTGCTTCCTCGGGCGCCACGATGTAGTCGGGATGCACCATCTGCAGCCGGCCGCCGAAGCGCTCGACGCGCCCGCTGACGATGCGTTTTGTGCCGAGCGGCAGGATGCGCGAAAGATATTCCTGCTTCGCATGAAAGAAGACGAGTTCGACCGCGGCAGTCTCATCGGAACAGCGCACGCGGAAGGGCTGGCGCGGATCGCGGCGCGCAATATGGTCGAGCACATTGAGGGTGAAGGTGGCGGTCCGGCCCTCGTCGGCTTCGACCAGCGTTGGTCGCCACGAGCGGTCGATGACGCCCACGGGCAGGTGGAACAGAAGATCGACGATACGCCCGCCTGCCACCTTGCCGATGAGCTGCGCAAGTCTTGGTCCCACGCCCGCAAGGCTGCGGGTCTCCGCGAACAGGGGGAAAAGAATCGGCGGCCGCATGGCGGGCCAACTTAGGCGCGCATGGCTGCCGGCCCAACAATAATGGCGGCTCGAAGCTGCGCGGGCAGGGGCTGGTGTGATAAGCCCTGTCGAAGCGCGGGGTCAGACCTCAACGGGAATTGCTACATGCGGTCCATCACGAAACTGTCCGGAATTGCCGCCTGTGCGGCATGGATTTGGACTCTCGCGCCCGGGCTTGCGCGCGCCGAACTGCCCGTGGTGCCCGTGCAGGTCGTCAAGACCTGGCCGCACGATCCCCACGCCTTCACCGAAGGACTCTTCTTCCGTGACGGACTGCTCTACGAGAGCACCGGTTTGGAAGGGCAATCGGCGATCCGCGTCGAAGACCTCGCGACAGGCCGCGTGCTGCGCGGCGTCGCCATTCCGCCGGAGCTGTTCGGCGAAGGAATTGTCGCCTGGAAAGACCAGCTCATCAGCGTCACCTGGCGCAGCGGGACCGGCTTTCGCTGGTCGCTCGCGAATTTTCGCCGCCTGGGCGAGTTCCACTATGACGGCGAAGGCTGGGGGCTGACCGAGGACGGCCGCAACATCATTCTTTCGGATGGAACGCCGACCTTGCGATTCCTCGATCCGCTCACGCTCAACGTCGTTCGGCGGTTGAGCGTCACCGCGGATGGACAGCCGGTCGAGCGCCTCAACGAACTCGAATGGGTCAAGGGTGAAATCCTCGCCAACATCTGGATGACCGATCGCATCGCCCGGATCGACCCCGCGAGCGGCAGGGTCAAAGGCTGGATCGATGTGGGCGCGCTGGCGAGGACGATCGGAGACACCGATCCCGACGCGGTGCCGAACGGAATCGCCTATGACAGCGCCCGCAACCGGCTGTTCGTCACCGGCAAGGACTGGCCGCTGCTGTTCGAAGTGCGCGTTCCGGGGCTGACGGGGCGGCCGTAGAACGTATTAGCCTGGATTGAATCAGCCTCTCACACGTTCACCATGGCCGGGCTTGACCCGGCCAACCAGCCGCCGCGCGTCGGCGCGGCGAGAGAGTCTTTCCGCCTGCGGACGCTCGCTACCGGGTGGCCGGCTCTCCGGCCGGCCATGGTGATCAAAATCAATCCGAAGCAGCTCTGGATGGGCGCCGAGCCCGCTCATCCCCCCGCCATCTTCTTCAAGCCTTGCTTCAAATATTCCGGCAGTCTCGCGGCCTGTTCCGACAGATGGGCTGCGTGATTGTCGTCCTCGGTTTTTCGCGCCAATTCGAGATTGTCCTCGAAACTCGTTTCGTTCTTCGGGCCGCCGGTCCACATGAGGGCGAGAAGCTCGTCCTGCGCTTCGCCCCCCAGCGCGTCGATCAGCGAATAGACACGATCGCGTTCGGCGAAGGGCAGTTCTCCGTCGGGCGTGCCTCCCTCCGATCCGCTTCGCGCGGCCTCGCAGGCGGCAATGATGGCGTCGATATCGGCCTGCTTGAGATGCTGGAGCATGGATGGTCCCCGAACGACATTGCCCTGATCCAATCGCAACGCGCGACGCGGGCGTATTGTTGCGGTCCTGATCGCAACCCTGCTCGTACCACCATTCTTCCGGGGACGGCGCAATGCCGCCTGTCGCGGGGACATGCAAAAAACGCGTTTACCCTCCACTCACCCTCCGATTTGCGCCGCAGCGCGCCCCATGCCAATCTGGTCAGGATGACCAGTCATTCGCCACCAAAGTCCCGGGAGAAGCGTTCGGCGGAAGAGAGGCCGGCCCATTGGCGCCTTCAAGACGCCAAGGCGCGTTTCAGCGAAGTCGTGCGCCGGGCCGGCAGCGATGGTCCCCAGCACGTGACTGTCCGCGGGCGCGAGGAAGTGGTGATCGTGTCGGAGGAGGAATATCGGCGCTTGAACGGCAATCTCACCGGACGGGCGCTGGTCGATGCGTGCCGCGCCTCGCCGCATCCCGATACCGGGATCGAGCCCAAACGCCTCCGCTTACCCGTTCGCCGCGTCAGTCTGTGACCGGCTGGCTGCTCGACACGAATATTCTGTCGGAGTTGCGGCGGCCCCGGCCGGAGCGGAAAGTCGTCGCGTTCGTGGAGAATCAGCGGCTGGAACTTCTGTTCGTCAGTACCGTGACATTCGCCGAACTCCGTTTCGGAATTGCGCGCCTCGCAAATCTGGATCGCCGCACGGAACTGAACGACTGGCTCCTGCACAAAGTCCGGCCGATGTTCGGCCAGCGGGTGTTGCCCGTGTCCGAAGACATCATGTTGCGCTGGCGGCAGCTCGTGGAAGACGGCCGGAAGTCGCGCCACACCTTCTCGCAGCCGGATTTGATCATAGCCGCGACAGCGCTGCATCACGGCCTGACGATGGTCTCGCGCGACACGAAGGACTACATCAAAGCACGCGTGCCGGTGATCAATCCCTGGATCGAACGCGCGCCCTGAGAAACGTTAGCCCGGCGCCAGTCGCGTTTTGGCGCCAGGCTCCGCCGGCGCCAGGCGGCGCACGAGAAAAAGTATCGCCAGCGCGAACAGCGCCGTGATCGCGGCAAGCATGCTGCCTCCTGCGGCGATGGCCCCGGTTGCGGCCCAGGTGATGGAGGAGAAGGCTTCCGCGAAGGTGGCGATGCGCGAGGAGGTGTGGCGCCGCCGGAACTGGCTTCGCTTCGCCTGCGACCGGAACCAGAGTTGGATGGCGGTCGCGGAGCCGGCGGCGCAGGCGATTCCAACGGCCGCGACAAGCGCGCGCGACGGCAAAAGAAACGCGAGCAGGACGACGAAGGGACCGAAAACGAATGCGATGGCGCCCATCACGGCTTCGATCTTGGCGCGCAGCAGCCGCGCGGGCAGGACGGGCGCGGAGGCGACAAGGTCGGGCGCGTCCTCGCCGGAGATTGTGAGCCAGGCAAGCCCGCCCGCGAGCTGTCCGGCTGCCATGATCAGCACCGGCACGCAGATCGCCGAGGCGTTGCCGCCGAAGGCGAAGCTCCGCCACAACAGCAGCGCCGGGGGCAGCAGATAGAGCAGCTGCATCAGCGATTGCGACATCAGCCAGGGATCGCGCAGGAGCAGGAGCCATTCCTTGCGCCGCAGCGCCTGGGCGACGCCGCGCAACCGGAAGCTCCGGCGCGGTTTGCGCTGCCGTGCCGGCTCTCTTGAAACGCTGCCGGCCGCGAGCGCGCAGCCGGCGAAGCGCGGCGCGGCACGAACCGTCACGCCGAGAAACAGGACCAGGCTGACCGACAGCACGGCAACAAGGCAGACGACTTCGCCCAGCGCGGCGCGCCCCGGCCACCAGAAGAGGCTGTCAATTCCGGGCACATGCGATGTCACAAGCGGCGAATGCAGCAGCGCCGTGCGGGAGAGCGTCCCCGTCGACAGCATGGCGGCGACCTGGATGCCGATGACGAAAGCGCCGCCGACGATCGCCGCGACGATCTGCGACGCCAGCCGCGTGCGTCTGGGGCCGACGGCGGCGAACAGGGCCAGCGTGAGCACGACCGCGAGAGCGGTCGCGATGAGCGCAACCGCCAGGATCGCGCCGTAGGCGCCGAGCCAGCGCCAGCCGTTGCGCAGGGCGAGAACGTCGATGAAGGGGCCGGTGAGCAGCAGCGACATCGTTCCGACCGACAGGGCAATGGCACCGATCCGCACCGCGAAAATTTTGTGCGCCAGTGCCGGAGAAGAGAGAATCAGTTCGAGGTCGGAGCGCGTGTAGAAGGCGCGGGTCACGCTTTCCATGGCCTGGGAGAGCATGGCCGAACCCGAGAGCAGCAGGGCGGAGGTGACCGCGATCAGCGTCGGCAGATCGGCGCGGATGCCGCCCGGCCCGGCCCGGCCGACCACCAGAAACGCGACGCCGTGCATGAAGGCGAGAAAGACAATGACGAACAGCGCCACAAAGGGCTCGCGGCCGCGGCGGCCCGCGGTCAACATCGACAGCATGTCGCGCCAGGAGAGCCTCAGTTCATGGCGTGCGAACCAGGCGAGCGATCCCGCGCCTCTCATTCGGCGGCGATATCCCGATGGACCATGGCGAGAAACAATTCCTCAAGGCTCGCCCCGACCCGGCCCGTCTGCCCGCGCAATTCGTGCAGCGTGCCTTCCGCGATCAGCCGGCCTTGCGCGATCACGCCGATGCGGTCGGCCATGCGTTCGGCAATCTCGAGAATATGCGTGGTCATGATGACCGTGTTGCCGGCGCGCACGCGCTCGGCGAGCACGTTCTTCACCAGCCGCGCCGATCCGGCGTCGAGGCCGGTCAGCGGTTCATCGAGAATGACGAGCCTCGGCTCGTGCACCAGCGCGCCCGCCAGCGCCACCTTCTGGCGCATGCCGCGCGAAAAGCCTTCGCAGCGCTCGTGCGCCTGCGCTTCGAGGCCGAGCCAGCGGATGAGCTCGCGGGCGCGGTCCTCGGCCAACCGCGGCTCGACGCTCCAAAGCCCTGCGACGAATTCGAGATATTCGAGCGGCGTCAGCTTGTCGTAGATCATCGGCTCGTCGGAGAGCCAGCCCATGATGCGCCTGGCGGAGACGGGATCGGCCAGCGCGTCGATGCCGAACACCGAAATCGCGCCGGCATCGGGCTGCATCAGCCCGCTCACCATGCGCAACGTCGTCGTCTTGCCGGCGCCATTGGGGCCGAGCAGCATGTAGAACTCGCCCGCGCGAATGCTCAGGTCGAGCCCATCCACCGCCAGCCGCGCGAAGCTCTTGCGCAGCGCGCGGATTTCGAGGGCGGGGGGCAGGGCATGGGTCTGCAAGTGGTCCATGCGGGGAGGTTAACGGGGGACAGGTTTCCGAGCCATAAAGGCGCGCCGACGGCGATCTAGGCACGCGGCCTGGAACGATCCTCTTCACGGCTGCCTTGCAACGCGTCCGCCCGAATTGCCTAGGTGGCCTGCAGGATCGACGGCGCCGGAGGATATCCGCAGCCGTAAGCGCCCCGCCCTGTCGGACTGCGGCCCAAGGCTTTGCATCTTGCGGCACATGAGCCGCCTCCCGCGAACAATCTGCTGTATTTTGTTCACGGCAAATTACCTGCGCTGAGCCACACGCTGCGATTGCTTGAACCTGCAGCCAACTCCTCCAGAATCAATCCCGCCCGGCGAGCCCGATCCGCCACGCGAGATCCTTGTAACGGGGATCGCCGCGCAGCGCGTCCAGCTCGGGAGAACATTTCAGCGAAAGCACGTCGAGATCGTGATCGCGGTAGGCTTCTTCCAGCGCGGCGAAGGCGTGGTCTTTGTCTCCGAGTTCGGCGTAGTCGAGAGCCGCGGAATAGGCGGGATGCGGATAGAAACGAAGCAAGGCAAGCGATTGGAGGAGAAAGCCGCGCCGTCCTGACCTGGCATAGGCGCGCGCAATGGCATCGACAGCGCCGGGACCCAGGAAATTGGGGCTCAACTCGGCCGCGCTGCGCATTTCCTTGAGAGCAGAATCGAACTTTCCCAGCCGCCGCCAGGCCAGTGCGGCGCTGTCATGGGCTTGCGGAAAATCCGGCGCGATCGTTTCGGCTTTGGCATACTCCTCCAGGGCTTGCGCATATTGGCGCGCGTTCTGGAGAATCTGACCCGCCTCGTGATGAATGATCATGGAAAACGGGTCCAGTTCCTCGGCCCGGCGGATCTGCGCGATCGCCTCCGCGTGCCGGCCGAGAACCGAAAGGACCTCGGCGTACCACTGGTGCGCCGTGGCAAAATTGGGGTTCAGCTGCAGCGCGCGGCGGAATTCCTTTTCCGCGCCGGCGAAATCCCAGTCCCGCAGGAAGAGGACATAGGCCCTGGAACAATGCGCTTCGGCGAGCTGGTCATCGAGCGCAATCGCCCGGGAGGCGGCATCCTGGGCTTTGCGAAGGAGTTCATCGCTCGGGGCGCGGCTATACAGACTCTCGAGCAAATACGTGTCCGCCAGTCCCGCAAAAGCCAGCGGATTTTTGGGATCCTTTGCAGCGGCGTCCTGGAAATAATTTTCCGCCTTGCTCAGTCCATCGGGCGTGCGCTTGTTCCAGTAGTAGCGGCCCTCGAGATAATCCTGGAAGGATTCGGGTGCGATGGGGTGACGGCCGGCGAAGTATTGTTTCTCCAGCGGAGTCAATTGCACGCCGACCTGATGGGCGATCTCTTCGGCCAGCTCGTGCTGCATGGAAGATGCATCCTCCATGCCGCGCTCCAGCACGTCGGCCCAAATGTGACGGTCATTGCGCGCATCGAGCAGCTGTATGTTGACCCGAATCCCGTTGCGTCCCCGCCCGACGGACCCTTCGACGATGGCAGCCACGTCGAGTTCGCGGGCGATCTCCGGCAGCGGCTTGGTGGTCCTGGCATATTGCTGCACGGAAGTCCGGGAAACGACGCGCAGGGAACTGATGCGCGCGAGTTCGGTGATCAGTTCGTCGGTCATACCCGCGGCAAGGTAAGCCTGCGAGCTGTCGCCCGTGAGGTTGGCCAGGGGCAGCACGGCGATGGAGCGCATGGCCGGATGCTGCGGGCGTCCCAGCCGCCCGGAAAAAAACAGAACCACGGCGAGCGCGCCGACGAGGACGATTGCGCCCAGGCCGATCTCAGTCCAGCGCCGGACAGTCCAATTCGCGTCCGGTCCGCTTGCGTCTGTCGCAGGGCCTTGCGCAACGCGGGAACCGTTCCCGGCCGCCGCGGTCTCGCCCCTTCGTCCGGCCAGCCAGCCATGCAGTTCTTCCGTATAGGCGAATATCTTGGCGCCGCCGCGTCCCGGCACGCGATGGATTGGCAGACCGCGCTCCTTTTCCCATCGCCGCACCGTGCTTTCATCGGACACGAAGAAAGCCGCGACTTCCTTCCAGGACCCAAGGCGACGGTTGTGTGACGGGGGATCGGCGGTTGGCATCGCGTCGAACTTTGAGGGTTTTCCTGCAAATGCGCGCAGATGCCCGCAAACGCCTGTCGCCGTACAACGGGGCAGCAGGCTTTTTAGACCGGCCGCCGTGACGTTCCTAGGCCGCGACCAAGGGTCGGCGGGGGATCAGCGGTAGATGGTTAACGGGGTTGGCAGTCCGACGGGGTGCAACTCCACACAGGAGAAGCGAAATGAACTACAGGGTTGTTGCAGGTTTGGCATGCGCGGCGCTGGTGTCCGCGGGCGTGGGCGTAGGCGCCGCCAACGCCAAAACCAAAGCCAAAGCCCAGTATTACATCACAGCCGTTCCTGCCACATCGGAGTCCGGCGTCGACACGGGTGTGTCCTTCAACGCGGGCCAGACCGTGACGGTGAAGGCTGCGGGCTATATCAGCGTGACCAGCACGCAGCCGGAACCCCTCAAACCCCAGGCAGAAGGCAGCGAGGGCTATTTTCCGCCGGATGGCGCACTTGGAGCAAATGGGTCGGCGACGGATCCTGATTGCCAGCTGGGCCAGCTGATCGGCATGATCGCAGGTACCGGCGTCTGGCATTGCCTCGGCAAAAGCGCCAGCTTTGTCGCGGACGGAACCGGCGATTTGCTCTTGGCGGTCAACGACTGGCCCGGTAACTATTCCGACAACCTTGGCGATTTCGAGGTGGTCACTCTGGCACCCTGAAGGATGCGCGTCTGCCCGGACGGGAGCGGATACGGTTCCCTCCGGGCGCGCGCTCGGAAGCATGATTGCACGCGCGTCGGCGCCAGCGCTTCGAGGCCGAGCCAGCGGATGAGTTCGCGGGCGCGGTCCTCGGCCAACCGCGGCTCGACGCTCCACAGCCCGGCGACGAATTCGAGATATTCGAGCGGCGTCAGCTTGTCGTAGATCATCGGCTCGTCGGAGAGCCAGCCCATGATGCGCCTGGCAGAGACCGGATCGGCCAGCGCATCGATGCCGAACACCGAAATCGCGCCGGCATCGGGCTGCATCAGCCCGCTCACCATGCGCAGCGTCGTCGTCTTGCCCGCGCCATTGGGGCCGAGCAGCATATAGAACTCGCCCGCGCGAATGCTCAGGTCGAGCCCGTCCACCGCCGGCCGCGCAAAGCTCTTGCGCAGCCCGCGGATTTCGAGAGCGGGGGGCAACGCATGCGTCTGCAAGTGGTCCATGCGGGGAGGTTAACGGAGGACGCCGAATGACTTTGCAAAACATCGAATAGCGCATCAAACTACATTATCCGCCTGCCTTGACTTGGCCTTCACGATCCGACCTCGCCGAACCCGCTTTTGGGCCGGCGGATCCTAAAATGTTGGCGGCGTAGAAATTCGTCGCACGGAGCGCCCGGGCCCAGCGTTGCAACCAGGAGAGCCCTTGGGGCATTGACCAATACCTGGCTGTTTTCGGTGGCCGGAGGGGTTGAGATGGGTGAAGCATCGGTTGCTTTTCCAATTGTCGGGATCGGGGCCTCCGCCGGGGGGGTTGAGGCGCTTGAGCATTTTTTCAAAGGATTGCCTGCCGATAGCGGGTGTTCTTTTGTCATCGTCACGCATCTGAGCCCGGATCGGCCCAGCCTCCTTGCGGAGATCGTCTCGCGATTTACGTCCATGCCGGTATACGTCGCCGCCGAGGGGACGGTTCCTCAGCCCGACCAGGTGTACGTCCTACCCGCTGACGCCATCCTCGGTATAGAGAATCGCACACTTTCGCTGCGCAAGCCCAACTCGGCCAAGCGCGAGCGCAAGCCCGTTGATATCTTTCTCAGCCAGCTTGCCAGGGACATCGGCGAATATGCCGTCGGCGTCATCCTTTCGGGCGGCGACGGCGACGGGACTTTGGGTATTAAGGCGATCAAGGAGCGCGGCGGGTTCACGCTTGCGCAGACCTGGGACGGCACTGAACCGCAATACATGGGCATGCCGCAGAGTGCCATCGCCAGCGGGATGATTGATGTCGCCACACCCGTCCAGGAGATGGGACGCAGCATCGTCGAATTCGCGCGCAGCTTCGGCATGCTCGAACGGCTTGAGGTATCCGGTGCGGAAGATGGTCAACGTCTTCTGCGGGCAGCGCGCGCCGATATCTGCGCTTTGCTGCGCAATCAGATCGGCCATGATTTCTCCGGCTACAAGGAAAAGTCGTTCCTCCGCCGCGTGCAGCGCCGCATGCACGTCAACCATATCGACACGCTGGAGGCTTATGCCGAAAAACTGCGACACGATCCGAAAGAGATCGGCGCGCTGTTTCGCGACCTGCTGATCAACGTCACCAACTTCTTCCGCGATGCGGATGCCTTCGAGGTTTTGGAAAAAAGCGTCATCCCGAAACTATTCGCCGGCCGCGGCGCAGATGACACCGTGCGGGTCTGGGTGCCGGGTTGCGCCACGGGCGAGGAAGTCTTCTCCATCGCCATTCTGATGCGCGAATATATGGACACGCTGTCTGCCGTGCCGCGCGTGCAGATATTCGCTACCGATATTGATGAACTCGCCCTGAGCGTGGCGCGCGCGGCACGTTATCCCGAAGCCCTCCTCGACAGCGTGTCGGCGGCACGGCGCAAACGCTTCTTCACCGCCGAGGATGGCAGCTATCTTCTGACCAAGGACGTGCGTGAGCTGTGCGTGTTCTCCTCGCACAGCGTGATCCGCGATCCGCCATTCTCGCGCCTCGATCTTATCTCCTGCCGAAACCTGCTCATCTATTTCGGGCCGGAGGTGCAGAACCAGGTCATCATGACCTTCCACTATGCACTTCGCCCCGGAGGCTATCTCTTCCTGGGCACATCCGAGAATGTCACGCAATTCAGCGATTTCTTCGTGGCGCTCGACAAGAAGCAACGCGTCTTCCGCAGGCGCGAGGGTGCCCCGAGCCACGCCCGGGTGCCATTGGTCGCCAGCGGCCTTAGGCCCGCCCCGTTTGCCATGCTGGACCGCCGCGGCAGGGGGCTCGGCGGTATGGTCCTGCGCCAAACTGTTGAGGCGCAGGTTCTCGATCGCTTCGCGCCGGCTCATGTCGTCGTGAACCGCGACGGCGACGTTGTATATTATTCCCCCCGTACCGGCAAATATCTGGAAGCCACGGCCGGCGTACCGACGCGGCAGATCCTGGCGATGGCGCGAAAGGGTCTACGCCTCGATTTGCGCACGCTGCTGCGCGAGGCGATCGAGACGGAACAACGCGTTATTCGCCAAGGCGTCAGCGTGGAAACCGAGGAAGGACAGATTCAGATCGTCAATCTGTCCGTCGAGCCTCTGGCCGAGAGCAGCGGCGAGGACCGCCTGTTTCTTCTCGTCTTTGCCGATGTCGGAAAGCTGTTGAGCCGGGAAGAAGGGGTGCAGCGCGCGACCGCGCCGGACGAGACGGCTGCCCATCTCGAGCGCGAACTGCGCGAGTCGCGCGAACGCCTCCAGTCTCTGATCGAGGAATACGAAACCGCGTTGGAAGAACTAAAATCCTCCAACGAAGAACTCGTCTCCGTCAACGAGGAACTCCAGTCGACCAATGAGGAGCTTGAGTCCTCCAAGGAGGAGCTCCAGTCCGTCAACGAGGAACTTCATACCGTTAACGCCGAATTGAACGGCAAGGTCGAGATGCTGGATCGCTCCAACAGCGACCTGACCAATCTGTTCGAGAGCACGCGCGTCGCGACCGTGTTTCTGGACCGCAATCTCGTCATCCGCAGCTATACGCCGGCGGTATCGCAAATCTTCAACATCCTGCCGACCGACCGCGGCCGGCCGCTGACCGACCTTTCCAGCCGATTCAGCCTGCCCACGCTGGCGGATGATGTGCGCGAGGTTTTCAACAGTGGCAAGTCGCTGGAGCGGACGGTCGTACCGGACGGCAACGGAACGTACTTCCTGCTGCGGCTGGCGCCTTACCGCGACCAGAGTGCCGGCGTCGAGGGCGTGGTGCTGACATTCGTGGATGTTACGTCGCTCACCCGAGCCGAGCAGCACCAGCGCCGTCTTATCGCCGAGTTGAACCATCGCGTCAAGAATATGCTGGCGATTGTTATCGCCATCGCCGAACAGACCTATCGCACGGCCGGCGATCCGGCGACGTTCAAAGTGCGGCTCGTCGAGCGCATTCGGGGCATGGCGCGCTCCTATGAGCTGCTGTCGCACGAGAATTGGCACACCGCCCGGGTCGAAGAGTTGGTGCGCAAGCATCTGGAGCCTTTTGGCATGGAACGCGTGAACATGGGGCAGATCGACATCCGCCTGCCGCCGCGCCAGGCGCTGTCGCTCGGAATGATTCTGCACGAGCTGGCCACCAATGCTTCCAAATATGGTGCGCTCGGAACTTCGCAGGGCCGCATCGGGATCGAATGGCGCGAGGAACATGCGGAAACACCGGCTATTGCGTTTCATTGGAGAGAGATCGGCGGCCCCAAGGTCGCAAAGCCCGCGAGGGAAGGGTTTGGCGTTAAGCTGATACGTCAAGAAGCGATCTACGCTCTTCGCGGCTGCGCCCATATCGAGTTCAAGCCCGAGGGCCTGGATGTGGTGGTACGCTTTCCGCGCGAGGAGCTTAACGGCGATGGCTGAATCACGCCCAAAAATTCTCATCGTCGAAGATGAATGGCTGATCGCGCAGTTTCTTGAGGAGGTACTTGAAGGTCTGGGCTATCATGTGCTCGGACCCGTGCCAAGTGTTCGGGAAGCCCTTACCATAGTCGTGAGCGAGATGCCGGACGCGGCGATTCTCGATATCTCTCTGGGGCAAGAGAACAGCCTGGCCGTGGCCGACGAGCTCATGCGAAAGAAAATTCCATTCGTATTCTCCAGTGGATATATGCGGGTCGATCTCCCCGAGCCCTATTCCGACTGCGCGATCCTGTCCAAACCGATATCGGAGAGCGAGTTGGGGAAAAGTCTGCGCAGTCTCGTACATCGCCCCGAGCCCCAATCGTCCGAGCACCTGGGTTGAGAAAGGCCCGCCGATGGTCAAAAGCCCCCAACATGGAGTGAAACCATTCGGCAACAGCATACATATGACAGTATCTTGGGGTAAACAGGGAGTTTGGGCCTGCGGCCCGGAGTGCGCCGCCGCGAAACTCTGCGAGGGTCTCGGGCACATCGTCGAGGAAGCAACGGCCGCTTTCGATCCGGGCCATCTCATTCCGTCTTTCCTCGCGCTCTGGTCGGCCAATCTCGCCACGGATATCGATTACGTCGCGCGGCTCACGGGCGAGAGGTCGGCGCCCGACCGTTTCGAAGGGCCCACCTGCGGCATGTATGAAGCGAGCATGCGATTTTACACTAATGGCCACTGGGGATGGGCAGCAATTGGCAACGGGTCTTGTGCGCCAAGGGGCTGCAAAGGGACCGGAGCCTAGGCGGTTCGGCGCTCCGTGCCCCAAAATCTGCGGCCTTCATGTCTGACGGGGCGTCCGGCCGGGTTTCCTGTCGTGGGAGGATCGTTTTCCTATTTGGCTCTAGTTAAGTCCGCATGGATTTTGTAGCCTTGAGCCAACATAAAACGCCTCAATGGTGCCTTGAGGCATCATGGCTTTGACTTTTTCCAATCCCGCCACATGGCGCGTCGCGACGGCCGCCGTGACTCAACCCAGCCAATCGGAAATTCCCTGCATCAGAGAGATTCTGAGCGAGGAATCAAGAAAAATGGACCCGGTCTGTTGTTACCTGCCGCCGGCGCGCAGCCACGTGGGCAACGATTTCCAGCCCGTCGCGGAATTCCCTGGTTCAGGGAGATTCTGAGGGAGGAATTGAGAAAATACTCCCTCTCCCCCTTCGAGGCAGAACTGTCCGCGGAAGATCGCGGTTCGGCTGCCAGACATGCGTGTTCGTCGAATGGCTAGCCAATTCTTGCGCGGGAGACTTGGGGAATGCGTTCCTCTTTTCCTGGCGTAAGAGTGCCGTCCAACCAGAGGTGAGATGTCCCCACACCCGTCATGGCCGGGACAAACCCGGCCATGACGGGGTTTATATATACAAACGGAGTCTGCGCGGACGGATTTTGCGGGATTCGCCCTCGTGCGAAAGCCGAGCGCGCAAAGGGCGCGTTTTCCCCCGACAGCCGTGCCTTCGAGGGGGAGAGGTGAGGGGCGGCTGTCGTGGACGATATGGTCGAAGGTTCGCTGTTTGGTTCGGGTTTCATTCTGGTCCGGTTGTGGAGCGGCGAGGCCCCCTCACCCTGGCCCTCTCCCCCCAAGGGGCGAGGGAATCCGTCTCATGCTTGCCAGAGCGGTGAGCGGCGTCGAAGATGGTGGGCCGTGCGCGATCGGGCGCTGGCTTAAGGACCTTTCGTGATGTTCATCGACCTCGACAGCGCGCGCATCTTCTTCGATTCGGCCGGTTCGAAACTCGCCGTCGACGGCGAGCGCATGGTCGAGCGGCCGACGCTGATCGTCATGCATGGCGGGCCGGGGTTCGATCATTCGACCATGCGGCCTTATTTCGACCGTTTCGCCGACACCCATCAGGTCGTCTATATCGATCACCGCGGCAATGGGCGCTCGACCGGTGCGGAGGACGGCTGGTCACTGGCGCAATGGGGCGACGACGTCAAAGCGCTCTGCGACGCGCTCGGGATCGAGAAGCCCATCGTTTATGGCAATTCCTTCGGCGGCATGGTGGCGGTCTCCTACGCAACCCGCCACCCCGGCCATCCGGCGAAGCTCATTCTTTCCTCCACCGCGGCGCGCATGCATCTGGACGAGACGCTGCGCATCATGGAGGGGCGCGGCGGGCGAGAGGCGCGCGATATCGCGGATCGTTTCTGGAACAGCGTGGACGAACAGGCCTTCGCCGATTATCTGCGCGTCTGCATGCCGCTCTACAATCCGGGCGATTCCACGCTGTGGGCGGCGGCGCGCAAGCGCGCGATCATGCGCCTGGACGTGATGCGCCATTTCGCGCTGGGCGAAATCCGCACCATGGATGCGCGGGCGGCGCTCCCCGGCATAGGTTGCCCCACGCTGGTGATGGTCGGCACCTATGATCCGATCACGCCGGTGTCCTGTGCCGAGGAAATCCATGCCGCGCTGCGGCGCGGGGTTTCGCGGCTCGAGATATTCGAAGGCGCGGGCCATGGCGTGCATCGCGACCAGCCCGACCAAGCCGAGCGCATTCTCAGGGAATTTCTGGGTTCATGACTGCCGTGCCGCAACTGTCGATCAGGCATGTCGCGGCCGCAGTGAGCGGAAACGCGCTCGAATTCTACGATTTCATCACTTACGCCTTTTTCGCGGTGCAGATCGGGCACGTCTTTTTCCCGGCGCACAGCGGCTATGTGAGCCTGATGCTTTCGCTCGGCACCTTCGCGGCCGGCTTTGTGATGCGGCCGATCGGCGGCATCGTGATCGGCCGCTATGCCGACCGCGTGGGGCGACGGCCGGCAATGCAGTTCAGCCTGATGCTGATGGGCGCGGCCATTCTCGCGGTTGCGATCACGCCGTCCTATGCGGCCATCGGCGTGGCGGCGCCGGTGCTCGTGGTGGTCGCACGCATGGCGCAGGGTTTCGCGCTGGGTGGGCAGGTGGGGCCCGCAACGGCCTATCTGATGGAGGCAGCGCCGCCCGGTGAGCGCGGCTTCTACGCGGCGCTCCAGGGCGGCAGCCAATATGTGGCAGTTCTTGCCGGCGGCCTGGTCGGCGTATTGTTGTCGGACCTGATGAATGGGGCCGAGCTTCAGGCCTATGGCTGGCGCATCGCCTTTATGCTGGGCGCGTTCGCACTTCCTCTGGGACTCTATCTCCTGCGCGACCTGCCGGAAACCTTGCATCTGCCCGATGCGGCGACGCCGAGCGCCAGGCCCGGGAGCAGCTGGGAACTGTGGCGCGCGCATGGCCGCGTGATCGTGCTCGGCCTCGTCACGCTCGCCAGCGCCACCATCTTCACCTATGTCGCAAATTACATGACGACCTTTGCCGAGACGGTGCTCCATCTGGGCAATGGCGTCTCATTCGCCGCGACCCTGGTGACGGGGGTCTGCGGCATTGCCGGGGCGCTTTATGGCGCATGGCTATCGGACCGCATCGGGCGCCTGCCGGCCATGATATGGCCGCGCGTCCTGTATCTTCTCCTCGTCTGGCCGCTCTATCTGTGGATGGTGAGCGAACGCAGCGCCGCCGCCGTGTTGTGCACCTCGGCCCTGCTGGTGTTTCTGGGCACCATGAGCTTCGGCCCATATTATGGAGCGCTGACGGAGTGCCTGCCCAGGAACATCCGCGGCAGCACCTTCGGCACGATCTATGCGGTTTCCATCGCGATTTTTGGCGGCAGTGCCCAGCTCATCGTCACCTGGCTCATCCATGTGACCGGCAATCCTCTTGCGCCCGCCTGGTATCTGATCGCCAGCGGAGTGTGTGGGCTTGTTTCCGTAGCGCTGATGCCGGAGACCGCGCCCATACGCATCGGCTTCGCAGCGGCGCCTGCGGAATGAATGATAATATCGACCTTCGCGGGGTGCGCGTTTATCCTTGCATCCGTTGTGTCACAAATGGTGTCAGAGATGAAAAACATACGTGAGAGGATCGCAACCGCCGCGTTCGCGGCCGTATTTCTCGCGGCGGCCGCAGCTAATGCGCATGCGCAGACCGGACAGAAGCCCCAGGTGCTGGCGATGCCGCATTACGCGCATATCTTCGTCATCATCGAAGAAAATCACACCACGGACGAAATCGTCCCCAATCCGGCCGCGCCCAATCTCACCCGCTTCGCGCAGAACTACGGCTATGCCTGGCGCTTCTATGCGGAACGTCACCCCAGCGAGCCCAACTATGTCGCCATCCTCGGCGGCGACACCTTCGGCATCAGCGACGACGACGCATTCTGGTGCAAGCCGGGCGTGAAGGATCCGGCCTGTTCGAGCGCGGCCGCACCGGGCTATGTCGATCACACGGTGGACGCACCGAGCCTCGCCGCGCAGCTCGCCGCGCATCACCTCACCTGGAAAGGCTATTTCGAGGACATTCCGACGCCCGGCTCGCGCGCGTATCGCTGGCCGGACGCCGCGCACCCCGTGGCCGGCAAGCCGGCCGGACTCTATGCGGTCAAGCACAACGGCTTCATGAATTTCAAGGACGTGCAGGACGATCCGGCGCTGGCGCAGAAAATCGCGGGCTTCGATGCGTTCGAGCGCGATGTCGCGTCCGGCAACCTTCCCAACTACGCGCAGATCGTGCCCAACCAGTGCGATGACATGCACGGGCTTCCCGCCGGCGCGAACGTGCCGGCCGACTGCGTCTATGACGCGGGCACGAAACTCATCTCGCGCGGCGACGCCGTCGCGGGCCGGATCGTCGGCGAAATCATGCGTTCGGCTCTGTGGTCGCGTCCGGACAACAGCGCCATCGTGATTACATTCGACGAGAGCGACGTCGAACACCCGGATGACAACCACGCGCAGGGTTGCTGCGGCTCGGTGCCTGGCGATCGCGACAATCCAGGCGGCGGCTGGATTCCGACCATCGTGATCACCAATCACGGACCGCGCGCGCTGACCGACCTCAATCCCTGCAACCACTATTCCCTGTTGCGCACCACCGAAGACGCTTTCGGCATGGATCAGTATCTCCGCCACGCCGGGGATACGGCGCATGGTGTTCAGGACATGACATCGCTGTTCTATGTCAGGCCTGCGCAATGGGGCACGATCCGGTCGAATTGAATCGTGGGAGAAGGCTCCCCCCTCCCCGGCCTTCGGCCGGACTTCCCCACGATGGGGGAGGAAAACAAAAGCGGGCGCCTTTTCTTACCTCCCCCATCGTGGGGGAGGTGCCGAGCGCAGCGAGGCGGAGGGGGAAGTGTTGCATCAAGATGAACAGCAGACGACGCTTCGTGGCGGACGTCCGTCGCTAGTATGGCAATCGTCTTTCGTTCCGGCATTCCGCTCACCGGAATCCTCCGTTTGTTCGTTGGCTGCCTCGTGTGCGGTGCGGTCAGCGATTGCGCGCGACCTGCGGTCCACCGGGAAGCTCGCGCGCCAGCGCGAGATGGGTGTGCAGCATGGGAAGCGTCTCGGCTGCAAAGCGTTTGAGACGTGGAATTACGCCGTTGTGTACGTAGGAGGCGAAGAGCGCGACCGCGTTCTGATGTGCCTGCACCTGCTGTTCCGCGTAGACCGTATCGAACTGGTTGCGGCTCACGGTCTCAAGTTGCTGGATCATTCCCCGATGTTGCCGATCGAGATGGAGCGGAACATGAAGGCCGCCGATTTTCGCCACGACGGCATCAAGCTGGGCGTCGTTCCTGCCGTGATCGTGGATCATGCGTTGCGCGAATGCGTCTATGCGGGCGGTGTGAGAACGGTGCTCCGCGATCTTCGCGGCGTGAATTTCGTACTCGCCGCCTATCGCAGCCTTGTTCACGAACGTTTGGCCCGTCATCGTTGCATTGGTCGCCGCCACCTCGCTCGTAGGAGGAGCCGCCGGCAGGTTCTGGGCGGAAACGGGCGCCGCGAGCAGCGCCAGCGCAGCGCCCCCCACCAACAATATGGACCGCATGAGATGCTCCCTTGCACAGGCTGCACAGGAGGAACCCGCGACCCGCGCCAATCGTTCCGGCCGCGTTGCGGAAGTTGGCCTTCTCATAAGACGGAAATATTATATCAAATTAGACAGGCCCGAGCGTCCGCCCTTGCCACGCGCCGCGCACGGGAGCAGCATTGCGGGCGTGAAATCGTGTTGAGCGACGCCTCGCGACGCTGGTCCGACAGGAAGGCTGGTCCCACACGAAGGAACGAGGCGCAACATAAGGAGTTCCGCCATGCTGGTCAGACAAATTCTGCGCGAAAAGGGCCGCGATGTGGTGACGATTGGAGGCGACGCCACCCTGTCGGAAGCCGCCCGCCTGCTTGCCCGCCGCCGCATCGGCGCCCTTGTGGTGGGCGACGGCGACGGCGGCGTCGCGGGTATCCTCTCGGAACGCGATATCGTGCGGGCGGTCGCGGAAAACAGCGTGGGCGCGCTCGGCCAGACCGTAGACCGGCACATGACACGCATTGTGCTGACCTGCTCGGAAAGCGATACGGTCGACGAGCTGATGGAGACCATGACGCACGGGCGCTTCCGCCACATACCCGTGGTCGAGGACGAGCGCCTGTGCGGCATCGTCTCGATCGGCGATGTGGTAAAGACGCGCATTGCGGAAACCGTGCGCGAGGCCGAGTCGTTGCGCGAGTACATAGCTGTCGCGGGCTGAACCGCTCCCGGATCGTGGTTTTCTAATTTCGGGACCACATGGAACGCCGCCCGCCCGGGCGGCGTTCTCATTTGACGCAGAGGCGACGCGCCTCGCGATAAAACCAACAGAGAAGGAGACGCATCATGCGATGCAAATCGATGCTGCTGGGCGGCGCGGTGGCCCTGGCTCTGTCCGGCGCGGCCTACGCGCAGGGCACAGGTGATCAGAACAACGCGAGCCAGCCCGCAGCGCAACCGACGGCGGGGCAGGCGTCGGACACGTCCTCGCCCGCAGCAGGCACGTCCACCACCTCGCACGCGAAGCATCACTATCGGCATCATGTGCATCATGGCACGAGGACCGCGTCCCTGCACGGACCCTCCACCCCCGCCGAAAAGCGGGAGACCTACGACCTGAACAGGCAACAGCTCCAGATGGCCCAGTCGGCAGCTAATCAGGGCCCGACGAACAACGGCCAGATGGCCAATGGCGCGAATGGTTCATCCACGAATAACGGCGCCCAGCCGGCGCCCGGAACACCCACCGGCTATACGGCTGGGCAGAACGGCATGCAGCCGGGCACATACACCCAGCCCTCTGGCGCCGCTCCGGGAAACGAGCCTGGAAACGCCGGCTATACGCAGCCCATGGGCGGCAATGCCGGCGGACAGCCGGGTACGGGCACTACCCAGACGCCCGGTGTACAACCCGGGAACGCCGGTCCCTACTATCAGCAGCCCCAGGGCAACGGAGCGGAACCTGGTGCCTCCTACATGACTGCGCCGGGCGCCAACGGGCCGGTCGGCGCACCGGGAAACCCCACTGACCAGAATGCGCCAAACCAGAACAACGCGCCCACAAATCCGCCCGGGCCCAGCAGCTGACGGCGTCCTTGACGAACCGAGAGGCGCGGGCCGGGCCCGCGCCTTTCGCGTTTTCGCCGCGGAGGCAACCCATTTTGAGACCCCACGTTTACAAAAACGGAGCGCGGCCAGGCAAGGAGGGCCGGGGCTGGAGCGTGACAAAGGAGAGCGTTGAATGATGAAGACATCGATCGGATTTCGCGTGGCAACGGCAGCGGCGGCGGTTTGCCTCGCTGGCGTATTGGCCGCGCAGGCACAGACGGCCGGCTCGACGCCTGCCGGCAGCACGCCAGGCACACCCGCAACCGGCAGCACGCTCGAGGCCACTCCCGGAACCACCACGGGCATCACCGGCACCACGACCGGAAGCGAGCCTGGAATCAATTCTTCGACCAACCCGGCGATCAACACGACGCCGGGCATCAATTCGGCACCGGGCGCCACAAGTCCCCTGACGGGCCCGGCGGGCAGCAATCCGAATCTCACACCGACAAACACGACTCCGGGAGCCACGCCGGCGCCGCTCGGCACGTCGAGCTGCGCGCCTTCGACCGGCAGCGCAGGCGGCTGCGCCCCGGGAACCGGCAACCCGACCAATGGAATCAGCACGCCGCCGCAGACGGCCTATCCGCTCAGTCCGCCGGCTGGCAACGGCCAGCCGGGGCCTTGAACCCCTGGCGTTGAGTCCGCGCGGAGGCGGCATAGCGTTCAAGAAAAAAGGGAGATTTTCATGACCATCAAGGCAGCAATTCTCGCAGGCGCGGCGGCGGCAGTGGCGGCGCTCGGCCAGTCCGCGGCGCTCGCACAGTCTACCGACAACGCCGCCCGCTACGGCTATGGCCCGCCCGTATCAACCCCCGCCGAGATGCAACAGACGGCCCGGCTCAACGAGCAGGCGATCAACGGGACGACGCAATCGCCCGCCGTGCTGAATGGAGAGGCTCCGGCGCCGTATCAGAACGGACCGGCAGGATACGAAGGAGGCGCGCCTTACCAGAACGGACCGGCAGGATACGAAGGAGGTAAGCCTTACCAGAACTCCCCCTATTCACAGACGCAATACGCCGGGCCGCCCCCGGCCAATGAAAATGCGCCGGTGGGCGACGAACCCTATGCGACGGGACCGGGCGGACAGATGCAATACGGGCCGCCGCCAAACAATCCCGCGGAGCGAGAGCCTGGTTACGGCCCGACGCAGTATGGGCCATACGCCCAATACCAGGAGCGGGAGCAGCAGTACCAGAATCAGATGCAGCGCTATGGGCGGGAGCAGCAGAATTATACCAACCAGCGCGAGCGCTACGCGCAGAACGTCGAGGCATACGATCTTGCGGAGTATGCGTGGAGCTATCCTGAACCCTATGTCTATCACTACGGCGACGAATATGGTCTTCAGCCGCTCTATCTGATGGCCGAACCGAGCCAGCAGCTCTGGCAGGTTCCCGTCGAGGGTCCGGGCGGCAGCTGGGTCGGCCGCGTCCGCAATGTGCAGATCGCGCCGGACGGGCGGCCTTCGCGCGTGGAGATAGCTCTCAACCGGCGCGTTTCAGTCTGGGTGCAGCCCGGCGATTTGCGCTTCGACCCGGACGAGGATGCGCTTTACACGGACCTGACGCGCGGCCAGCTGTGGAGCATGCCGGGCGCGACCGTCGCAAGCGCTCCGCTCTAAAAGGAAGGACTTGCGTCAACGTCGAGTCTGCGCGGGAGAATTTTTCTCTCCGAACGGTACTGCGCGGGCGTGATCCCGAAATGTGTCTTGAATGCGCGGCACAAATGAGAATGGCTGCTGAACCGCAATCGAGCGCAATCGCGCTGATGCCGATCATGGACATGGCGAGCAGGCGCGCGGCTTTCTCTACTCGCAACTGTCTTGCGTAGGTGCCGACAGACACGCCGTAGTAACGCCGGAACTCGCGGGCGAGATGAATTTCGTGACGCCCCGCAGCACGTGCGATTTCGGCGAGGCTCAGCGGCGCGCAGGCGTTGTCGTGAAGAAAGTCGCGCGCCGCCCTTAGCCAGGGCGGCGGAGTGGCGCGCGCGGCCCCGGCGATGCCTGTCCGGCCGAAAGCCGCGACGATCTCGAGGAGAATGCCCTCGCGTGCGACGGCGGAAAATCCATCGTTGTTGTGCATCTCCGCGAAAAGGCGATCTGCGAGGTGCCGGAACGGCGGCGCTCCGCTGTGCGGCGCGTCCGCGAGTTTTGTCCCGCAGTCGGCGAGATAGTCGAGCCAGCTATTCGGCGGGCGAAAGATGATCTGGCGCGCGCCCGCCGCGCCGAACAGCTGCGAATGCATGACGCCGGCAGGAACGAAAGCAACATGGCCGCGCCCATAGTCGCGCTCGCCGTTGCCTATCCGCTCCAGAAAGCCGCCATGCACGACAATGCCCATCGATGCCTCGTCATGGGCATGCGGTGCCATCGATTGAAGTTTCTTGTATCGGCAGATGCGCAGGTCCGTCTGTGCCAGCACGGTATTACCTCGTTTCGCAATGCAGCGCACGCGAAGTCGCCGGGAAAAGTCGCACAATGAGACAATGAGACAGTGAGTACGAGATCTGCGCGTCAACGCGCGCTCGTTCTCGGTGTCTCACCGCCTCATTGTGAATCTTCGCCTTTCGCAGCTCCGCGTGCAATTTCAATCGTTTCCGCTAGCCACGTGCAAGCGCGCTCGGCATGTGAAAGACGCAAGGGCCGGAGGCCGCTAAGCTTCGCGGGCCGCTTCAGGGTCTCGCAGGATGCAATCGACACTTTTCGGGCTCTTTGCCCGTGCCACGCTGCTCGCGTTCATTCCGACCGCCTGCTGCGCCGATCCCGCGCTCACGCCCGCGCAGGCTCTGAGTTATGTGCGCGTGGGGGATCTTCATTTCTCTCCCAACGGATCGAAGCTTGCCTACATCGCCATCAGCTATCGCTGGGACTGGCAGCCGCATATCCGCGTGACCGATGTCGCTACCGGCAGGACGCGCGAACTCACGCCGCCGAAGAAGTCCGAGCGCTCGCCGCAATGGTCCCCCGACGGAAAGCTGCTCGCCTTTCTGTCCGATCGCGGCGGCAAGACGCAGGTCTACACAATGCCGGCCGGCGGCGGAGATGCGACGGCGCTCACCGCGCGCAAATTCGGCGTGGACAGCTTTCACTGGTCGCCCGACGGGCAGACCATCGCATACCTGGCGAAGGACGATACGGCGCCGGACGAAGACAGCGGGCCGCGGGTCGCGGACCGGGAAAGCGAACTCTCACGTCTGTGGCTCGTCGATCCCGCGACCAGGAAAACAAGCAGGCTCGGACTGACCGGCATTCGCATCGACGATTTTCAATGGCAGGATCCGGCGCACATCCTCATCGCCGCGACCAGCGAGCCTCGCGTGGAGGAATACACCAACTCTATCTACAGCGTTGCGACACGCGATGGCGCACTTACGCCCGTCTTGCGGCCGCCGCAGCCTTTCGACGGTCTGATTGTCTCGCCCGACGGCAAGGAATTCGCCGTGCGTTCGACCCGCGCCCATGGTCCGCTCGAGCGCGATCTGCTCATGGGAAAGATCGGCGGCAACAGCCTGCACGACGCATCTGCGCCGCCCGATCTGGCCGTCGCCGAGGTGAAATGGCACGAGGAGCCCGCGCTATGGATGAGACTGGTTCATGGCTTTCGGAACGAAATCTGGCGCTTTGCCCGGGGCGCCGCGCCGCAGCCGATCGATCTGCCGTACTCCGTTGCTTCCTTCGATGTCTCGCGCGATGGCAGCCTCGCCTTTGCCGGCGAGGACTTCACGCACCTGCCTGAAATCTATCTTCGGAATAAGGACGGCCACATCCGCCAGCTTGGTAATTTGCAGCAGGGTTGGGACGGTATCCGGCTCGCGCCCACCACAACCTTCTGGACGAAGAGCTTCGACGGCACGCCCATAGAGGCCGCCTTGATGATGCCCATCGACGCCCCGGCAAATGAAAAACTGCCGCTCGTCCTTCGCGTGCATGGCGGCCCGGACTCGAATTTCTCGGAAGGCTATGGCTGGGAGACGGCCTGGTCGCAGCTGCTCGCGGCGCATGGGTACGAGGTGCTGATGGTCAACCCGCGCGGGTCAAACGGCTACAGCGAGGATTTCGTGAAAGCCAATCGCGGCGACTTGGGCGGTGGCGATTACCGGGACCTGGTGACGGTCCTCGACGCCGTGATTGCACGGGGCGAAACCGACCCCGGCCGGCTCGGCATCGGCGGCTGGTCCTATGGCGGAGAGATGAGCGAATGGGCGATCACCCAGACGCGCCGGTTCAAGGCGGCGGTGGCAGGGGCGGGCGTGTTCGACCAGCAGGCAGAATTCGAGACCGAGGACGATCCCGCCGCCGACGAATGGGAATTCTTCGGCACGCCGTGGCAGCACCCGGACGTCTATGCGCGCAACTCGCCCGCAACCTACATCGCCAACGCGCACACGCCGACGCTAATCTTCGACGGCGAGGAAGACCAGAACAATCCGGTCGGGCAATCGAAGGGCCTCTACCGCGCGCTGAAACATCTCGGTGTCGAAACCGAGATGGTGCTCTATCCCGATGAAGGCCATTCGCCGAAGAACGGCAGCTACAACATCGACATGTTCACCCGCATCCTCGACTGGTACGACCGGCATCTGAAAGGCGCGAAGTAACACCACCCGTGGTCCCCGCGAGGCAGCTCCGAGGCTTCGTGCTTCGCCCTAAAAGCGCGCAAATCCATCGGCGCTCCAGCCTTCGCTGCCGACGCCGTGATGCACGAAGAAGAGTCCTTCCGGATCGTATTTTGCCTTGACCGCCTGCAGCCGCGCATAATTGCCGCCCCAATAGGCGTCCTGCCAGCGCGGATTGAAGTAGTTGCTCTCCGAAACGTATGAGCCCGCATCGGGAGCGATCCTGAAAAACTCCGCCGCCGCCAGATCGATCAGGCGCGCATCTTTCTGCGCCGCTGCCCGGTCGATCTTCGCGCCCGGCATGCCGGGATAGGCGGGAGCTTCGCCGTCGGCGATGATGACGAGCGTGAACGCCTCGGTGACGGCCGGATTGGTCGCCGTATCCTTCGCGCTTGCGAGCGCTTCGTCCGGCGCGCCGGCGAGCCCCTTGTTGACGTGCAGGCGGACGATCTTGTAGCGGCTGGCGGCGAACAAGGCGTTCGTCAGTTGCTGCTGACGACCTTTCTGCAGCAGCGCCGCAGGCAGCCAGAGCGATTCGTAGCCATGCAGGAAAATGCCGACCTCGCCCTGGTCGCCTTTCCACCAGCCATGATCTTTCGGCGCGCCGGGGCGCGTGTCGGGCGTCATCGCCGGATTGCCTTCGACATCCCACCAATGCTGTGCCGATGGAACGGCGCGCGCGCCCAACTCCTCGGTCACAACAAGGTCCGCTTGCGCCGCGACCCAATCATGAAACGGCCGCCAGACGGCCTGCATCTGCGCCGTATCGAGTCCCTGGCAGACCATGGAGATTTCGAGGCTGTTGTTAGGATGGATCAGTGCTTGCTCGCCCCAATGCGGATTGAAGAGGCTGTCGGCGTAGAACGCGACAAACCGCGCAATCAGTTTGCGGAAACTATCGTCAGACTTCGCCTTGATCGTGCCCCAGGCAGAACCAAAATGCGCCGGCAGGGCATGCGTGCGCAGCGTCAGCTTCGTGACCACGCCCCAGCTGCCGCCGCCGCCGCCCTTGAGCGCCCAGAAGAGATCTGGGTTGGTGCAGGCGTTGGCGATACGGATTTGGCCATCGGCCGTCACGATCTCCGCCTCCAGCAGACCCGAAGCCGCGGTGCCGAAAGCCTTGGAGAAACTTCCAAAGCCGCCGCTCTGGATAAGCCCGGCCACGCCCACATCGGTGCAGCCGCCGCCTTGCACATAACGCCCCGCCTTGGTCGTCACGGCAGTGTAGAGATCGATCCACACCGCGCCCGCTTGCGCCGTCACCGCGGGCTCAGGCGCAACCTTGCCCGCGCAGGCCTGCGGGACGAATGCATCGTGCAACACGACTTGGTTCATGCCGCGCGTCCAGATCAGGAGCGCGTCCGGCGCGTCCGACGTGCCCTGATAGCTGTGGCCCGTGCCTTTCACGACGAGGCGCAGCTTGTTCTTACGCGCGAAGTTGACGGCCGCGGCCACGTCCTTCGCGTTGCGCGCGCGAACTGCATAGGCGCTGGGCGCCGGTATCCAGGCGTTCCACCACCCGCTGACCTGGGTGCCGCCCGGCTGATCGCCCAGATAGAACGGATTGCGCACATTCTTTAAGACGTCGATGCAGGCCGCGCTCTTCGCGTCCGCCTGGCAGGTCACGAACAGGGACCGGACCTTGATGAGGTTGCCGCCGACGGCGTTGCTCAGCTTCTGCCAGCTTGCGGCGCCCGGCCACGCTGCATCGCCAGGCCGCACACGGCGAAAGCCGGAAGCAAATGCGCGCAAGCCCGTCAGGGAAAGGCCCTGCAGGGCCACCACGGCCGCCATCGTCTTCAGGAAATCCCGTCTCAACATCGTCGCCTTCTCCCGCAAACTGGCCGTCCCTATACTCGCCCGCTGCGCCCCAAGAGCACCGCGTTGTCCGAGCATCAGACTTCTTCCAAATCGATCGTTCCGCGGGAAGCGTCCCGGGACCGGTCGCCCGCGATCGGTGATATCCGGCAATGGCTTGGGACAGGCGGCGACGTTTTCGGGACGAGCGGAAGGCTGCGCCGGACCTTCCTTTATTCCTTCGCGGCCATCGCCGTCATTGTCGGCGTCGTGAACCGCCTTCTCATGCGCTCGCCGCTCACGGCGCTCGAGACCGAGTTTTCGCCGCGTGGCTTTCTGCGCGCGCACCGGTCGTGGATCGTCAATGCGAAGCACGTCACCGCCCTCAGACCCGAGGGCTCGGGCGACTATTCGATTGAGCTTGGAAGTCTGTCCGTTCCTCTGTCGCGCCGGTTTCCGGAGGCATTGGCGCGTTTGAAAGAGCGTAGCGTTTGACATGGCGGTCGCGCGGGGAAGGGCAGGATTCTTCGCGTTCGTGCTCCTGACGCTACCCGTTCCCGTTCTCGCCGGCCCGCCTTACGTCACCGACGACCCCGAGCCCACCGACACCGGCCAGTTCGAGAATTACCTCTATGTCGAAGGCACGCGCGCGGAAGGCGCGTTCGCCGCTCCCGAGTCCGGTATCGAAATCAATTACGGGGCCTTTCCGGAGACGCAGCTGACCGTTTCGGTGCCGCTTAATCCCAACCCCGGTCCGGGCGGGATGGGACTCGCCTGGGCACCGCTCGGCGGGGGCGTGAAATACCGGTTTCTTGATGAGGACGAGAATGGCTGGCTGCCACAGGCCGCCATCTTTCCGCAGGTCTTCATTCCCGTGGGTTCAGCCTCGCATACCACGCCGACCACCGAACTCCTGCCGGTCTGGCTGCAGAAGTCCTTTGGCGCGTGGACGAGCTTCGGCGGAGGCGGCATTGTCAACAATCCGGGATCGCGCAACCGGGATTTTGAAATCTACGGCTGGGCGCTGCAGCGGCAGATCACAAACAATCTGGCGCTGGGCGGCGAACTCTTCGGCCAGACGCGAAGCTCGGCCGGCATGGCCGCGAGCAGCGCCGTCGGGCTCGCCGCGCTCTACGATTTCAGCGACGAATGGCACCTCGTCGGTTCGGTCAACACCGGCATCGTCGACGCCCGCGAGGGCGACAGGTTCTCCTACAACCTGGCCCTCAAATGGACGCACTGAGCGGAGCGGCAGGCGGCGCGAATATGACTTCGACGCGCCGGAAATTCTGTCGTGACATTGTCCGGCAACGCTTCTAGCCTCTAGGCGGAGAAGGAGAGACGCGACAATGCCGGCAGCTGCGATCCGTTCGGAAAAGCTTGACCTGAGACTCACATTGGAAGCGAAGAAGACACTCCACGCCGCGGCAGCGGCGGCGCACCGCTCGGTGAGCGACTTCGTGCTTGAAAGCGCGCTCGCGCGCGCGGCCGAAACGCTTCCGGACCGCCGGCGGTTCGAACTCGACGACCGCCAATGGGCTGCGTTCCAGGCTGCACTCGATGCCCCGCCGCGGCCGCTGCCCCGGCTGAAGCAGCTGTTGAAGAAAGCCGGAACGCCTGCCACGCGCCGAAAATGAGCTTCGATTTCGGGATCGAGAAGCTCAGGCGCGATCATGGCCTCGAAGGTTTCGATTGCGGAAAAGAACCGCTCAGCCGGTTTCTGCTGCGGAACGCCTTGCAGAACCAGCAGGCAAACGCATCACAGACCTATGTTGCCTGCACTGCCGGCCGCGTGATCGGCTATCACACGCTGGTGGTGGGCGAAGTCGCACATGCCACAGCGCCGGAACGTCTCACAAAGGGTCTGGCGCGCCATCCTGTTCCGATCATGCTGCTCGCGCGGCTGGCCGTCAGCCTCGATTGGCAGAAGCGCGGCGTCGGCCCGACGCTGCTGAAAGACGCGCTTTTGCGCACACTGCAGGCGGCCGACATCGCCGGCATTCGCGCCTTCGCGGTTCACGCCAAGGACGAGGAGGCGCGCGGCTTCTACGAGCATTTCGATTTCATTGCATCCCCCACCGATCCGATGCACCTTTTTCTGCTGCTCAAGGACATCAGGGCTCTGATTGCGTGATTGCCGCTGCCGTAACGCTCGAGGGCACAATCGCAATTGCCAGGCACTTTTCAAACGCAAGGGTTAGGCGAGTCTCGTTCCAGATCCTTGCGACCACGCTGGGGCGACTGTCACGGAATTCGGATGAAGCTGCGCCCGCCGCAAGATCCAGCGACTGATCCCAAGTCGTTTTTGCTTGCGCCAATCGTGCCGTATGATCCGACGGTAAATGTCACGATCGTTCCGCTAGGTGCGCGCACAAAGCCATATTGTAGGTTATCGTCTTCGTAGAACCCAGTGATGGCTCCCGCGGTATTGATGCCTATGCCGCTGGTACCTGTTGATCCGGAAACGTCAAATGACGTGATGGTTCCGTTCGAGGTCCTTACGAAACCGTGCTCGATGCCGCTGCTGTCTTCATAGAATCCCGTTACAGAGCCTGGCGCATTGATGCCATATGCCGCAGTATTCATTGATCCTGATGGATCGAACAACTGTAATCGTGCCGTCGGACGTCCGAACGAAGCCGTGGTCCTGACTGCCGTCATCATATTCCCCCGTGATTGATCCCTTGTTATTGACGCTCAATGCGATTGTTGCAATTGACCCTTGGGGATCGAACGTCGTGATTGTCCCGTCCGAAGTCCGAACGAGACCATGCGCGATGTCGTCGCTGTCGTAATACTCTCCCGTAACAGAGCCCTTCTTGTTGATGCTCTGCGCGTACGTTCCGATCGACCCCTGCGGATCAAACGTGAAAATCGTTCCATCATGAGCGCGTACGAATCCGTGGTCAACGTTGCCGCCGTCTTCGTAATAACCTGCGACTGAGTCCATGTCGTCGATGCTCGCCGTGGATGTCCAGATGGACCCCTCAGGATTAAAAAGCGTGAGTTTGGCGTCCGGATATCGGTCGATCCGGGCCGCTTCCGCAGCCGGAATCTGGAGCATCGCGCAAGCGACCGCACCGGCAAACAAACCGGTCCAGGGGCTTGTCATAATCGGATACCTCCAATTTGCAGACGCCGAGCGAGGAACGCTTGGTCCCGCTCGCCAAGCGCAAACTTATCCGAAGTCAGGTGTTGCCGCTGCTGTTTTTCCGCTAGGGCGGCACCAGCTGCGGTTGGACCGCTTGGCGAATTCTCAAAGAGTTGCGGGCGAGAAGCGCGGTCCCGACGATGTCGCCGCAAGCACGATCGCCGGCCCTAGCGGCGCTGTACGATTTCAGCGACGAATGGGGCGGTTATTCGCTCAACGATTGGCTTGCGTGAGCTCGTCGCGCAGCTTTGTCAGGCGCTCGATCTCTGCTTCCTGGTCGGCAATGCGCTGCGACACCAACTCGTCGTCCGCAGGGCCGGAATAGGCGGCCGCCTGCTCGACCAGTTCGCGCAGGTTTTCCCGGATGTCCGCGATGCGCGCGTCGATTTCCGCGATGTCTGGTTGGGGCTCGGGCATGGCGCGATCATCTCCTTTGCGGGCATCAGGCGCCGCCTTTCCGGTGCGAGGAGGTTGGCGGCTCGCTTGTATCCTATCCCGGCTCTCCTACGCGCCGATAGCCTCGGTGCTGGATATCGCGCGCTCAGGAGCGGTGACTCGTCAGGATACCGCCATCGCCATCTCCTGATATCCTGAAGCACGGCAATCGCTGCCGTCCGGGGAGCGCGCCTATTTGACCTGGAACAATCAGACGGCGGGCGATGTTTGCGCGGCGCGCGTGGCCGGAAGCGCACGCTGCGAACGTCCAGGCCTCGTCCTGGCCGCCTCTATCCTTGCATCGAGCCTGGCCTTCGTTGACGGGTCTGTCGTGAACGTGGGCCTTCCGGCCATCGGCCGCGATCTGCACGGCAGCGCCGCGGACCTTCAGTGGGTGATCAACGCCTATCTGCTGCCGCTCTCGGCATTCCTTCTTTTGGGCGGGGCGGTGGGCGACCGCTTCGGGAGCCGCGATGTGCTCACGGCGGGGATTGGCGTCTTTGCCGTCGGCTCGGCGATGTGCGCACTCGGCCCCAGCCTTTCATGGCTGCTCGCCGCGCGGGTTCTGCAGGGAACGGGCGCGGCGTTCCTGCTGCCGAACAGCCTGGCCGTACTTGGCAGCGCCTATTCGGGCGCGGCGCGCGGCCGGGCGATCGGCATCTGGTCGGCCTCCAGTGCGATCACCGCCGCCATCGGCCCGGTTCTCGGTGGCGCGCTGATCGACCTTGTGGGATGGCGCGCGATCTTTCTTGTCAACCTGCCGCTCGCGGCCGGGGCCATCGCGCTCGCGCTTCTCTTTGTCCGCAATCCGCCGCGGAGCGGAAAGCCGCTGCCGCTCGACGGATGGGGCGCGCTGTTCGCCACCGCGTCGCTGCTCGCGCTGACTTGGAGTTTGACCGAAGGCGCGGGGAGGGCGGGTTGGACTCCGCCGATTGTGGAGTTCGCGGCCGGCGGCGTTGCGCTTGCCGGCCTGTTCCTGTGGACCGAAAAGCGGCGCGGCGCGAACGCGATGATGCCGCTCGCCCTTTTTGACTCGCGCGAATTCACCGGCCTCACCGTGCTGACCTTTCTCGTCTATGGCGCGCTCGGCAGCCTGCTTGTGCTGGTGCCGTTCGTGCTCATTCGCGGTGCGGGCTATTCGGCGACGGAGGCGGGTGCGGCACTGCTGCCGTTTCCCGTGGTGCTCGCCGTGGTTTCGCCGATGTTGGGCGCTGTCGCGGGGCGGATCGGCTCGCGCATTCCGCTCTGTGTGGGTTCGCTCGTCATCAGCGCCGGCTTTCTGTTGCTGCTGCGTGTCGGCGCCCGCGCCGCATTCCTGGGCGAAGTACTCCCGGCGATGCTCATGATTGCGCTGGGAATGGGAGGCGTGGCTGCTCCGCTGACGACAGCGGTGCTCGGCTCCGTCGATCCCACCCACACGGGTCTGGCTTCCGGTCTCAACAGCGCGGTGGCAAGGAGCGGCGGCATGGTGGCCACTGCGCTCATCGGCGGCGTGCTCGCAGCGCGCGGGTCACCGCTGTTTAATGCCTTCCACACGGCTGCGGTCGCCTGCGCCGCGGCATGCCTCGCGGCGGCCGCCTGCGGCGTCGTGCTGCTCAGACGGCGAGGCGAACGAGGTCCATGAGGCGCGCCAACACGAACGAAATAGACTTACCACGGAGACACGGAGATCACGGAGAAGAGAACGACGCGCGAAGTGTGCAATTCTTCTGCTCCGTGTCCTCCGTCGTGGATCCGCTCTTGCTATCGCAGCGACCGGCGGCTGATTACCATGCATGCGACATCGGTTCGAGACATTGGAATATTTTGCGCCTCCAAATACTCCCGAGCTTGCCGGCTGAGGAGCGAGGGCGCAGGGCACCTCAATATCCCTTCAGGGGGCGGGCTTTATTCCGGCGGGCTGCGCGTCATTCTCAATGCCGTGCGCTGCGAGAATCGCCGAGATGCGGCCCCGTCGCTCCTGTTCCCATTCCGCTTCGTCTGCCAGCGATTTCCAGCCCGCGACCAGATTCAGGTAATAGACTTGCAGGGCCGGGCTGGACTGGGCGAGCCGCATCGCTTCTTCCGCCATGTCGCGGTAGTAGCCGGCCCTCTCCTGCAAGGGCCGCGATAAGAGCGACTGACCCACACAGGGTCCGCCTTTGCAATATCTGCATCAATGAAATGCAAACTTCGCCAAGTTGTTCCAGCAATCGCGCGCAAACGACAATTTTATTGTTCCTTTACGATTACATATAAGTTTGTTTGTATTATTTACTGTTCGTTCACCGGTATTTGAACGCTTTGTAAAGGTTCGGTTTGAATTCAGTCCGTCATAGCGATCCGCTGAAATTGAATCAGGGATGACAGGCTTCGCGTGTTTCAACATGATCAGAATCACTGCGAGCGCATGTCGCCCCCATCCTGGGTGCGCAGCGCGATGGCGATAACCCGATCTTCGCTCAGGTGGTTTCCGATTTCGCGCAACTGTTCAATTTCGTCGTCAGAGAGTGATGCGCGCAGAATTTCCGACAATCGGCTGACGGCCTGCTGGCCCACGGGTTCACGCGGGCGGCCGAATTTGCGGAACACGCAATCCGCGTAGCCGGAGATCTGCGCGGCATCCCGAAACTGTCCTGCAATGGCCAGACGTAGCGCCATGTGATCGAAGAACCAGAACAGCATGCCCTCATCGCGCAGCAACGGCACGGCCTCCCGTGCCGCCGTCAGCGCCGCGTCCGTATCGCCGCACAGGGACAAGGCGCTCGAGACCATGCCAAGCACATACCCCAGGACATCGGTGTGAAAAGTATCCCGCAGGCGCGCAGCCAACTCCTGACCGCCGGAGATCGCGGAATCGATCTCGCCCATCTCCAGAACGGCTTCCACCAGATTTGCCGATACGACGAGCGCCGCGCGGTCCGCCCCGACGGCTTCGCATAGCCGAACGGCCTTCATTCCGGCTTCGCGCATGGCGGGCGATTTCAGGCGCGCCTCGACGCAAAACTTTACGGCCCAGACGGCCGCCAAAGCCCGGGGCCGCCCTGCGCGCTCCGCCATTTGCAGCGCTTCGTCGATCGAGGCATGAGCTTCCTCAATGTTGCCGAGCATGAGGGACGCATAGCCGAAATCGGCGATCGCGCTGCCAAGATTCGGCGCGTCGTTGAGTGCACGAAACAGCGCGACGGCGCGTTCGAATTCCAGCCGCGCATCCTTTACCGCAGCGGTGTTGAAATACAGTTGGCCCATCCCGCGCCGGAGATGGGCTTCCAGCTCCCATGGCGTATCCGGCTTGAGCAGCGACACGGCCGCGCTCAGCCGTCTGCGTCCTTCGGCACGCACGGGCAGTTCGCGCCAAAGCGGCCAGGAGCTTCCCGCCAATGCGATCGCCAGATCGCTGTCGTCGCGCGCGCACCAGTCCAGTGCGGCGCGCAGATCGTCGAGCACGGGCGCATAGCGTTCGAGAAACACCGCATCGCTCATTGTTTCCCAATCGCGCATCGCCTGCCGCAGCGTGCGAAGGACGTAGTCCGCATGTTTCAGCCGCACGGACCGCGGGTCGTCCGACGCGCCCAGCTTTTCCAGCATGAACGCGCGCGTGGTTTCGAGGAGGCGGTAGAGGTTTTCCCGCGATCCGGGGACGACGGCGAGCATGGATTTGCCGATCAGCCTGGCCGTCAGCCGCAAGACATCGTCCGCGGCAAGATCGTTCACGGCGACGACGGCTTCCGCCGCCGGCATCGAGAAGTGTCCGGCAAACACGGCGAGGCGGCGCAGCACGATCTGTTCCTCCGGCGAAAGAAGGTCGTGACTCCATTCGAGCGTCGCGCGCAGCGTGGAATGGCGCAGGGGCGCGGTTCGTCGTGCGCCCAGCCAGGTCTTCGGCGTATCGTTCAGTTTCGCTTCCAGCGCCGGCAGGCCGAGAATGCCGGCCCAGCTCGCGACCATCTCGATGGCGAGAGGCAGGCCATCAAGACGGCGGCACAGTCTGGCGACGATCGCGATCTCATCGTCCCCCGGTTTGAAATCGCTGTTCAATCCCCTGGCGCGTTCGACGAACAACTTGACCGCGGCAACCTTCCGGGTCGCGGAGGAGATCGGAACACCATCGCCTGGAAGCGCGAGGGGAGGCACCTCGAACAGCTGTTCGCCCAGGCATGAGAGAGACTCGCGGCTGGTCGCGAGGATGCGCACATTCGGCGCCGCTCCGACGATCGCTTCGCACAGGGCGGCGCAGGAGGCGATGATCTGCTCGCAATTGTCCAGAACGATCAGAAGGTTCCTGCGCGCCAGCTGACGCGCCAGCGTTTCGAATGGCGTGGCGCTCTCGCCGATCTTGATCCCCAGCACGGTTGCGACGGCACCGGCCGTCGAAGCGCCGTCGGAAACCGACGCCAATTCCACGAGCCAGGCACCGTCCCTGAAGGTGGAGGCGGCCTGGTTCGCGACTTCCAGCGCCAGCCGGGTCTTTCCCACACCACCCGGTCCTACCAGGGTCACGAGGACGTTATGCGCAAGGAGGCCCGATAGCGCGCCGATTTGACTGTCTCGTCCGATCAGGCGGGACCTGCCGGTTTTCGAGCCAATTGCCGCGTAAGCGGGCAGATTGCCGGCGTGGTGCGTCGCGGCCCGGCCGGTCTGGCCGATATGGTCGACGAATCTGTAGCCGCGCCCCTGCTTCGTGGCGATGAAGTCGTCGCCCAATGCCTTGCGCAGCGCCGTGATGTGGACGTGAAGCGTGTTGTCGCCGACGGCCGACTTGCCCCAGACGCGCGACATCAGCTCGTCCTTGGTCACGACCGATCCGGTCCGTTCGATCAGCGTCAGCAGGAGTCGGAAATCCGTCGCGCCGAGCGGAATTGGCGTCCCGTCCGCGCGGAGTTCCCGGTTGGCCGGATCGAGAGTGAACCGACCAAAGCGGTATGGCTCGCTGCCCATCCTTGTTCTCTGGCCCTGTCTTTGGGTGACGTGTGGGAATTTCAGAATCTGAATCAGGACATGGTGGCTGTTTTGCGTCAAGACAACGGGGAAATGCATGCGGATTGACGCCCCGGCCCAGTCCCGGTTCAACCATCCAAAGGGAGAAGACAATGTTCGGCATCAGGGCCTGCGTATTGAGCGCCTGTTCGCTTCTGGCCTGTTCCGTCGCGGCAATGCCCGCTTCGGCGGATTCACTGAAGGTCATCCATACTTTTGTCGCGGTCAAGAAAGGTGCGCGTCCGCGCGCCGCCCTCACCAGCGACAGCACCGGCGCGCTTTACGGCACGACCTATACCGGTGCCGCGGACGGCAATGGGACCGTCTTTAGCCTGTCGCGGTCCGGTGACGGCTCGAAGAAATGGGTCCAGACCGTGCTGCATCACTTCAGCACGAATGTGAAGAACGGAATTTATCCCGACTCCAGCGTCATTCTGGACGCCCAGGGAAATCTTTACGGCACAACGTCGGAAGGCGGCACCAATGATGCCGGCGTGGTATTCGAACTGGTGCGGCCTGCGAACGAAGGCGACCCGTGGAAAGAAATCGTGCTGCACCGGTTCACGGGAGGCAGCGACGGCGGGACGCCCCACGGCACGCTCGTGTTCGGTGCGGACGGCGATCTCTATGGAACGGCAGGGTATGGCGGCACCAGCGGCGCCGGCCTCGTGTTCAGGCTGTCGCTACGCGACTCCGGCCATTGGAAAGAGACGGTCCTTTTCGATTTCGGCAACGATGCCGGCGGCGGCTACCCCTATTCCAGGCCGATCTTCGATGCCGCCGGCAATCTGTATGGCACGACCCTGAACGGCGGGAACACCGGAAACGGGGTGGTGTTCGAACTGTCGGCGCCCGCGGGCGGCGGTGGCGGGCCATGGACCGAAACCGTTCTGCACAGCTTCGACGCCGCCGATGACGGCGTCGAACCGCGCATGGGCGTCATCATGGATGCCGCCGGCAATCTTTACGGCACGACCGAGAGCGGCGGCAGCGTCGGCTATGGCGCAATCTTCGAAGTCAGCCCGCCGGCCGGGCAGGGCCAGGCCTGGACCGAGACCGTCCTGTACAGTTTCGGGTTCTCGCCCGACGGCGGAAGTCCCGCCTACTCCGGCCTGGTCATGGACGACAGCGGCAATCTTTACGGCACCACCCAGACCGGCGGCACCCTTCACAACGGCGTGGTGTTCGCGCTCGCGCCGCCGGCCCAGCAGGGCGGCTCGTGGACGGAAAGCGTGCTGCATACCTTTGCGGATTCGCCCGATGGCGCACAGCCGGAAGCCGGACTGACATTCGGAGCCGGCGGCTTGCTCTTCGGAACAACGTTCATGGGAGGCACGACGAACGAATCCGGCACGGTGTTCAAAGTCAAGCCCTGAACGAAGCGGCATTGCCAGGGAGAAACGGCAGGGACCGGCATCAGGGACAAAATCCCTGATGCGGCCTAGTCGACGGGAGAAAAGATGCCAACCGCGTGCGCGGCCACACAACCGAACTCGCCAATGCGAGCCATTCCGTCTACGAATCGCGCCCCAAGGAAGTCGCGGCCCCGTCTTGCCGTCGACGCGATCACCTCGGCCGGCGTTTTCGTCAGCGCCGCCATCCAGGCCACGAAACAGCGCTGAAACGCTTCCGCATCGAGGCTGGCCAGAATGTCGCCAAGGTGATCATGTGACGGTGTTCCGTCCTCGTACGGCCGGAAACGGCGCAGAAGCGCCAGCTTCTTCTCGCCAAACCGGGCAATGTCGGTGATCGCTTCAGCGCCCGCCAAAATCGCCAGCAGACACAAAAGCACGATCTCGTCGAGCGGATAGACCACCTTGCCGCGCTGCCGCGGGTCCGGCAAATCCTTGAAGTAACTCAGAAAAACAATCGCTTCCCCAAGCGCTCCACACTCCGCCTCTTGCGCGTCCATCGCCGCCCTCCTCGCGAATCAGAGGACTTCGACAGATTCAGCACTTCAACCCTTTGTCACGAACTTCTTCACCCGATTACCCTGCCCGAGTGCCCCCATCACGCTTGCAAGACCGTCCACATACCGCGAAAATCGCGCCGCGCTCTCGGAACTTTCCAGAAGATCCATCCAGGCTCTCCGCCTTAAAACGAATCTCCTCAACCTAACCGAGTCGTATCCAGCCAGTCCGCGGCATTCTGACTCAGGGTTCTGACTCAGTAAGACTATATGCTGCTGGGCGCACACGGCCGCGCGCTCTGCAAGCGCGCCGCGCCCGATTGCATGGCCTGTCCGCTGGACCCGCTCTGCGCCCACCCGCCAACAAAAGGGCTCCGAGCATCTTCGCAGACGCCCAGCCCCGTGCTAGACAGGTACCCTCGCGGGCGTAGTTCAGTGGTAGAACGACAGCTTCCCAAGCTGTATGTCGTGGGTTCGATTCCCATCGCCCGCTCCAGCGCAGCGATTGCGTGCGATAGCTTTTGCCGGATATGGCGTCACCTCCGCCAGACGCGACGGAGGATGAATTGTCCGACGAAAACCTGGTTGTCATCCCGATCCCGGCAAACAATGGCGGCGTGACCTATGCCCGCGCGCGGCTGGTCAGTGAAGACGACCACGCCTTCGCCGAGGCGATTGTTGCTGTGCCGGACACATTGTTTGCGCCCCGGCGGCGGATCGCGCCGTCGACCTATAGCCTGGTCCAGATCAGGCCGGGCTCGCGCGGCTCCGTATATCTACGAGGAAATGATTTTGCCGCCCTGCTGTAGCGACGACCCTGTATTCGTTCAATGCCCGCGGGGCGCGGCCCAACAATTCGTCCAAAATTGGCAATTGGAGCCACGAACTACAGGATATGGACGGGCGGTTTGCAGGAAATATAACAGCCGGAGAATTGGCGCGGCCGTTAGGCCGCGCCTCTCCGTTCATGATCAGCGATAGCACCAGCGGTGCCCGCAGTGCCAACGCGACCGCCAGTAATGGCCGTGCCAGTAGTAGTTGTAGTAGCCGCCATGCCAATGGTATTTGTAGTAGGCGCCGTGCCAGTGATAGTGGCCGGGCCCGATGGCGACGCCGACCACGACGGCGGAGGCCGGCGCGGACGCGGCGATCGGCGCCAGTGCCAATGCCGCGGCGAGAAACACTTGCTGCAACTTCATGAAAATCCTCCTGCGCTGCGCGATCCAATTCCCGAATCAAACGCGATCACCATATTGAAGGTGCCACACTGTTAACATTTATTTACTGGACATGGCAAGCGCGCCGGACACGGGCTATCCGTCGCCCTCGACGTCCTCAAGCACCACCTCATGGCCCCATAGCCGCTCGAGATGCACGCACACGAGTTCGCGCGTGCCCTCGTGAAGGGGCACGCCCCGGTGCATCATATGGGCAAGAAGCAGTCTGCGGTCGCCCTGGAGGTCCGCGCCCATCACCTGGATGTTGGCGTCGCTGACGCCCACGTCGTATTGGCGCGCGAGCGCGCTGCGCAAGCGGCGATAGCCGTTCTCGTCATGGATGGACGTGACGCGGTAGGTGGAGTCTTCGGCCCGGTCGTAGAGCTGGAACAGGCGGAACTCGCGCATCAGCTTCGGGCTCAGGAACTGCTCCACGAAACTCTCGTCGCGGTAGTTCGCCCAGGCGTCCTTCAGCGCGCCCATCCAGTCTGCGCTGCCGGCGAGCTGCGGAAACCAGTCGCGGTCCTCGGGCGTCGGCTCTTCGCAGATCCGCCGGATGTCGGCCATCATGCCGAATCCCAGCGCATAGGGATTGAGGCCGCTGTAGCGGGAATCGTCGAATTCGGGCTGGAACACGACGCCGGTGTGGCTGTGCAGGAATTCGAGCAGCGAGCCCTCGGTGATGAGGCCCCGGTCGTAAAGCATGTGCATGATCGTGTGATGCACGAAGCTCGCGCAACCCTCGTTCATCACCTTGGTCTGCCGCTGCGGATAGAAATACTGGGCGAGGCTGCGCACGATGCGCAGGAGTTCGCGCTGCCAGGGACGCAGCGCGGGGGAATGCTTCTCGATGAAATAGAGGAGATTCTCCTCGGGCAGCGTCATCTCGCTGCCGTAATCCTCTTCCGGATCGACGACCGGCGGCGCGGCGGGCGGCTCGATGCCGGCGGGCAGCGTGCGCCACAATTCGTTGCGCGAAATGTCCTCATATTCCATGCGCCGCCGGCGCTTTTCGAGCGAACGCTCCCGGGACGGCCTGGGTGGCCGGCTGTAGCGGAACACGCCCTGTTCCATGAGGGCGTGGGCGGAATCGAGAATCGCTTCGACCTCGCCGCGCCCGTGGCGATCCTCGCAGGCGGCGATGTAGCGCTTGGCGAAGGCGAGGTAGTCGAGAATGCCCTCCGCATTCGTCCATTGGCGGAAGAGATAGTTGTTCTTGAAGAAATGGTTGTGGCCGAACGCGGCATGGGCGATCACCAGCGCCTGCATCGTCATGCTGTTGTCTTCAAGCAGGTAGGAGATGCAGGGGCTCGAATTGATCACGATTTCATAGGCGAGCCCGGAGTATCCGCCGCGATAGAGCTGTTCCTCGCGCGCGAACAGCTTGCCGAAGGACCAGTGATGGTACATCAGCGGCATGCCGAGCGAGGAATAGGCGTCGAGCATCTGCTCCGTCGAGATGATCTCGATCTGGTTGGGATAGACGTCGAGACCGAGCTCGCCGATCGCGATCTCCTCGATGGTACGGCAGACGCGGTCGAGGGTCTGGAAATTCCATTCAGGCTCGGTGAAGAGCGGCGTGGGCGCCATCACGCCGTCTCGCTTTTCCGGAACAGCTCGCGGAAGACCGGGAAAATATCGGACGGCCGGGCGATCCGCTTGGTGGCGAAGTTCGGCCATAGTTGCGAGATGGTGCGATAGGCACGCCACAGCTCGGCGCCGGAATCCTCGCTGGCAAACACCTCCATCTCCCGCTCGTCCAGTATCTCGATATAGGCGTAGTACTGGCAGAGCGGCATGATCAGTTCGTTCAACATTTCGACGCAATGCCGCGCGTCGCCGGATTGGGTGTAGCCGTCCGAAGCCTGCGCCGCGTAGATGTTCCAGTCGGCCGTCGCGTAACGCTCTTTCTGGACTTCCAGCATTTTCTCGAGCGCGGTGGAGACGATGGTGCCGCCGGACTGGCGCGAATAGAAGAATTCCTGTTCGTCCACCTCCTGCGCGTCATGCGTATGGCGGATGAAGACGATATCCACCCGCTCGTAGCGGCGCTTCAGGAACAGGTGCAACAACATGTAGAAGCGCTTGGCGAGATCCTTCTCGCGTTCGCCCATCGAGCCCGACACATCCATCAGGCAGAACATGACCGCCTGGCTCGTGGGTACGGGCTGTTCGGTGAAAGCGTTGAAGCGCACATCGACCGGATCGATGAAGGCGATCCACTTGCGCCGCGCATTGGCCCGGGCCAGCTCCTCCTTCAGCGCCACGATCTGCTCGCGCGCCTCGGAGGTCTGCGGCTCGCTGCGTTCGAGCGCGTCCAGCCGGGCTTCGAGCTCTGCGATGTCGGCCGGACGCGGCCGTTTCAGCGCCAGTCTGCGTCCGAAGGCGTTGCGCATGGTGCGGACCAGATTGATCTGGGTGGGCGAGCCTGAGGTCGTAATGCCGACGCGCTTCCAGCTGCGGCTTGGCGTTTCCTTGAGCGTGGTGCGCACCAGATTTGGAAGCTCGAGATCCTCGAAGAAAATGTCGAGAATCTCGTCCTGCGTCATGGTGAATTCGAAGTCGTCCTCGCCTTCGCCGGAGTCGCTCGCCTGCTTGCCACGCCCCCCTTCGCCGGAGCGCGGCTTCTGGATTTCATCGCCGGGCGTGAATTCCTTGTTGCCGGGAAGCACGAAATCGCGCTCGCCGCCGGCCCGCGGATCGAGCCGGAATCGCGGCTCCCGCGTGCCCTTGGTCGAGATCCTGATCTTGCGTTCCTTGCCGATGTCGGCAACGGCCGCATCCTTCAGGGATTTCTGCACGGCTTCGCGGATCTGCGCCCGCGCGCGGCGCAGGAATCGCTGGCGGTTGGCGAGGCTCTTGCCCTTCGGATTGAGCCGCCTGTCGATGAAATGGCTCATCGCGGGGGCATCACCCCGCCTTGTTCACGCGCATGTACCATTCGACCAGCCGGCGCACCTGCCTTGCGGTATAGCCCCTCGCCAGCATGCGCTTGACGAATTCATTGTGCTTGGTCTGCGTGTCGGTGTCCTTCTTCGATTCGAAACTGATGACCGGCAGCAGGTCCTCCACCTGGCTGAACATCCGCTTCTCGATGACGTTGCGGATTTTCTCGTAGGCCGTCCAGGCCGGATTGCGGCCGTCATTGGCCGCGCGATAGCGGAGCGCGAACTTCACCACCTCGTTGCGGAAGTCCTTCGGATTGGCGATTCCGGCGGGCTTCTCGATCTTGGAGAGTTCGTTGTCGAGCGCGGCGCGGTCGAGCAGCTGGCCCGTATCGGCGTCCTTGTAGTCCTGGTCCTCGATCCAGGCATCCGCATAGGCGATGTAGCGGTCGAAGACGTTCTGGCCGTACTCGCCGTAGGACTCGAGATAGGCCTTCTGGATCTCCTTGCCGATGAACTCGGCATAGCGCGGCGCCAGCTCCGCCTTGATGAATTCGAGATATTTCTTTTCGGTGTCGCCGGCGAACTGTTCGCGCCGGATCGCCTGCTCGAGCACATAGATGAGATGCACGGGATCGGCGGCCACTTCCGTGACGTCGTAGTTGAACGTCTCCGACAGCGCCTTGTAGGCAAAGCGCGTCGAGATCCCGGTCATGCCTTCGTCGACGCCCGCGGCGTCGCGATATTCCTGCAGCGTTTTGGCCTTGGGGTCGGTGTCCTTGAGCTTCTCGCCGTCATAGACGCGCATCTTGGAAATCAGGTTCGAATTCACATGCTCCTTGAGCCGGGTCATGACGCAGAACTTCGCCAGAATCTCCAGCGTCTCCGGAGAGCAGGGCGCGGACTGAAGTTCGCTCGAGCGCAGGAGCTTGCGGTAGATTTCCGTCTCTTCCGTCACCCGCAGCACATAGGGCACGGTGACCACGCAGATGCGATCGAGGAATGCCTCGTTGTTGCGGTTGGCCTTGAAGACCTGCCATTCCGCCTCGTTGGAATGGGCGAGAATCACGCCATTGAACGGAATGGGCCCCAATGTCTCGGTGCCGATGTAATTTCCTTCCTGCGTGGCCGTCAGCAGCGGGTGCAGGACCTTGATGGGCGCCTTGAACATCTCGACAAATTCGAGCAGGCCCTGGTTGGCACGGCACAGGCCGCCCGAGAAGGAATAGGCATCGGGATCGTTCTGGCTGAAATGCTCGAGCTTGCGGATATCCACCTTGCCCACGAGCGAGGAGATGTCCTGGTTGTTCTCGTCGCCGGGCTCGGTTTTCGCGATGGCAAGCTGACGCAGCTTGGAGGGCACGATGCGCGCCACCTCGAATTTCGAAATATCACCGCCGAACTCGTCCAGGCGCTTGACCGCCCAGGGACTGATCACCCCGGTCAGGCGATGACGTTCGATCCCGTAGCGGTCGGCGAGAAGGGAGCCGAGTTCCTCGGAGCGAAACAGTCCGAGCGGCGATTCGAAAACAGGACTGACCTGCTCGCCGGCCTTGAGGACATAGATGGGATTTCTTTCCATCAGGTCCTTAAGGCGCTCCGCGAGCGACGATTTGCCGCCCCCGACCGGACCAAGCAGATAAAGGATCTGGCGCTTCTCCTCGAGGCCCTGTGCCGCATGTTTGAAATAGCCCACGATCCTTTCGATCGTGTCCTCCATGCCGAAGAATCCGCCGAAGGCGCTGTAAATCTTGATCGTGCGGTTGAAGAATATCCGTCCGAGCCGCGTATCCTGCGACGTATCGACGAATTCCGGTTCGCCGAGCGCCGCCACCATGCGTTCCGCGGGCCCGGCGTACAGCATGCGATCGTCGCGCGCCGCCAGCAGCCAGTCGCGCAGGCTCATCGTCTCCAGTCGCTCCCGCGCGTAGTCCCGGGAGAACATGTCGAACACATCCAGCGTGCTCATCATCATTGCTCCTTGTACATCACGCACGCCTTCCACGACTGATGTCGTGGCCCTCCGCGGACATGACAAGACCTGTGATACTTCCGCCTTCCGGGCAGCCTCTCACTGCCCCGTAAAGTAATCCATAATGACCGGTGTCGTTCCTGCGTCGGCCGCCTTCGCGCGTGCAGCATCCCGCGCCGCCGCAAGGCCCGCCTCCCCCCGTACAAACACCCTTTTTTCGACACCTGTTCGAGGGTCTCGATCCTTAAGCCCTCTCGCGGGCAAATCAGAGACGATCGGAAAGGCAGTGTAACTCTTTTTCTTCCGATCCCAAGGGGTTCACGCAAATTTTCTTCCGGGCGCAAACGCCGCGGGCAACTAATTGGCCGTCACAATCCGGCCATCTGCGGCCACACCGGGCCGCATTGTGACGCTGCGCGCGTCGCGGCGGCCGGCAAGAATCGAATCATTGTGGAGCCCTTGCGGAATCCGCCTGTCTTCGGTCAAGCTTGCGAACATGGACGAACTGGTCACGACGGTTCGCGTCGCGCGGCCTGAAGACGCGGCCGCAGTGGCCCGCATCTATGTCGATTCCTGGCACGACACCTATGCGGCAATCCTGCCGACACGGCTTCTCTGTGCGATGACCCCGAAGGGCCAGGCGGCGCGCTGGCGGGCGGCCATTCGCGCGCGCAGCCGCGAGCAGGTGCTGGTCGCGGAGAGCGATCTTTACGGCGTGGTGGGAATGTCGAGCGTGGGACCCTCGCGCGACGGCGGTCTGGGCTTCGACGGCGAGGTTTATACGCTCTACGTCGATCCGGCTTTTTTCGGCCACGGGACCGGCCGGGCGCTCCTGCGAGCCGGTTTTGCATCCTTGCGGGCACGTGGGTTTTCGTCCTGCATGGTCTGGGCTCATGCCCGCAACCCCGCGCGCTACTTCTACGAAGCGATGGGCGGGCGTCTGGTCGCCGAGCGCGTGCAGCGCATGATGGGCGATCCGGTGCCCGAGGCCGCTTTCGGTTGGCGCAGGCTTGCACTGGTGCAGCGCAGCACCGCGCGCTGACGCGGGCGGCGATTATTTGTCCTTCAATTCCGCGGGCATGATGAAATCCGACAGCCGCCCGGTTGTCCGCTCGATCGCCGCCCATTCGGCGCTGTCGAAATCAAGAACCGCGAGCGCCGCGGTGGGGAATTTCTGCGCCAATGCCCCGGCGCGGCGCCGTTCATCGCTGTCCACCGGACTTCGGACCAGCATGCGGGCGAACCGCTCCAGGCCCGGGTTGTGGCCAATATAGAGCAGCGCGGGCGCGCTCCGCTCGACCGCATGGATGCAGGCAAGAATTGTGTTTTCGGCTGCGTCGTACAGAGCATCGAGGAATTCGGTTTCGGGACGCGTTCGAAGTTCGGGAGCCACATGCTCCCATGTCTCCACCGTGCGCGTGGCGCTCGAACACAGCACCAGATCGGGCAGATAGCCGCGCTCGCGCATGGCGCGCCCCATCCGCGCCGCGTCCTCGCGCCCGCGTTCGACCAGAGCCCGTTCCTTGTCGTGCTTTTCGTCGTGAGCGGCGGCTTTGGCGTGACGCAGGACAAGGAGCCGTTTCATGGGATTACGCTGCTCGATATCGCGCCTCGGCCGCGCGGTCGAGCGCCGCCGCAACGAGCCGGTCGATCCCCAGGCAGCGGCGCAACAGTTCGACCATGCGCACCTCCTCGACCCTTACCTGCGGGTCGCTGAGAGCCACCTCCAGCGCCAGCCAATAGGCGGTTTCGCGCAAAGCCTCGGGCACGGCATCCCGAATCAGGCCCAGAACGGCGTCAAGGCCGTCCCGCTCCTGCACGATCTCGGCGCATTCTTTCGAAACGGCGAGCAGACGGCTCTCATCAAAGCCCCGGAAAACCGGCAGTGTACGGACGATATCGCCGATGGTGCGCAACTCGCGCTCGCTCATGTTGCCGTCGGACGCCGAAACCACGACCATGACATAGACGAGCGCCGCGTGATGGCTGATGGCGTTCATGAAAATCCTCGAATGTGCCGCGACCATAGTGCGGCTTGACCGGGGCGGGCAAGGCGCGGCACTGCACCAGGCAGTTCGGCGGGAGAGCGGGTGTGTCGGCGCGCAAGGACGAGAGGGTATGGAGGCCGCGCACGCTGGCCGTGCGGGGCGGTCAGACGCGGACCCCATTCCAGGAGACCGCCGAGGCGTTGTTCCTGACGTCAGGCTATGCCTATGTCAGCGCGGAGGAAGCCGAAGAGCGTTTCAAGGGCGCGCCTGGCTTCATCTACAGCCGCTACGGCAATCCCACGCTTTCCATGTTCGAAGCGCGCATGGCAGCGCTGGAAGGCGCGCCGGCCGCACGCGCCACCGCGAGCGGCATGGCGGCCGTCACCGCGGCGCTCTTGTGTTTCCTCAGACAGGGCGACCACGTCGTCGCCGCCAAAGCGATGTTCGGCTCGTGCCGCTATGTCATCGAGGAGGTGCTGCCGCGCTTCGGTGTCGCCCATACGCTGGTCGATGGCGAGGACGTTGCGCAGTGGGAGGGCGCGTTCAGGCCCTCGACCCGGATGTTCTTTCTCGAAACGCCGGCGAATCCCACGCTCTCCATCGTCGATCTGAACGCCGTGTGCGCGATCGCCGCGCGCAACGGTGCAAAAGTGATTGTCGACAACGCATTCGCCACGCCCGCTCTGCAGAGACCGATGGAGTACGGCGCCGAGATCGTCGTCCATTCCTCGACAAAATATATCGACGGCCAGGGCCGCTGCCTCGGCGGAGTGATTCTTTGCAGCGAGGAATTTCTGAAGGAGCATCTGCAGATATTCCTGCGCAATACAGGTCCCTCGATGAGCCCGTTCAATGCCTGGGTGCATCTGAAGAGTCTCGAAACACTCGCGTTGCGCATGACCGCGCATTGCGCCAGCGCGGCCGCAGTCGCCGATTTCCTGGCCGCACAAGGCGCCATCTCGCGCGTGATCTATCCCTTCCGCGAAGATCACCCGCAGCACGCGCTTGCTCGCGCGCAGATGTCAGGGGGCGGCGGCGTGGTGACCTTCGAAGTTCAGGGCGGCAAGACGGCTGCATTCCGCTTCGCCGACGCATTGCGATTGATTGATATTTCCAACAATCTGGGCGATGCCAAGAGCCTTCTCACCCATCCCGCCACGACGACGCATCAGCGGCTGACGCCGGCCGCGCGCGCCGAACTGGGCGTTTCCGACGGCATGCTGCGTCTTTCGGTCGGCCTCGAAGACCCCGCCGACCTGTGCGAAGACCTTGCACAGGCACTAGCATTTGTTTGAAGAAGGAGCATGATGTCCGATCATCGCGCGCAGCTGCGCTGGAAACGTACCAGCCCCGACTTCACCTGGCAGAGCTACAACCGCGCTCATGACATTCTTTTCAAGGATGGCGCGATCGTATTGCCCTCCTCCTCGGCGCCGGAGTTCCGGGGCGATCCCGAACGCGTCGATCCCGAAGAGGCGTTTGTCGCCTCCCTGTGCGGCTGCCACATGCTGACGTTCCTCGCAATATGCGCGCGGCGGCGCCTCACGCTCGATTTCTATGAGGACGAGGCGGGCGGCAGGCTTGAGAAAGGCGAAGACGGAAAATTGTGGATGGCGCACGTCACCCTGCGGCCGCTGGTACGTTTTGCCGTGGGTGTGGAAGTGAGCGCCACGCAGCTTGCGGAACTTCACCATCTGGCCCATGCGGACTGTTTCATCGCGAATTCCGTGAAGACCGAGGTCGCGGTCGAGCCGAGGTAGTGAGGCCGCGTTAACAAGTTAATGCGGAAAAGCTTGCGCGAGGCCGCCGCGGCGGGCGATAGTTGCGCCATGGAACAGCGTGAATCGAGTCGTCCCGCGCCGCCGCGCAAGAATCAGGCTTATGTCTACGAGCGCACGACGCGCAGCATTCGCATCGCGGTCAAGCCGGCCTATCTCGACGATCAGTCCGATCCGTCGGAGAACCGCTATGTCTGGTCCTACGCGGTAACCATCGAAAATCACGGGCCGGAAACCGTTCAGCTGCTGTCGCGCTATTGGCACATCACCGACGCGCGCGGCCATGTTCAGGAAGTGCGCGGGCCGGGCGTCGTGGGCGAGCAGCCGGTGCTGGAGCCGGGGCATGCATTCGAATATGCAAGCGGCTGTCCCTTGCCGACGCCTTCCGGCGCAATGGTCGGCCGCTACCAGCTGCGTGCGGCCTCGGGCGAGACCTTCGAGGCCGACATCCCCATGTTCCTGCTTGAAAGTCCCTACGAGCGCCGCCAGATTCACTGACGCCGCGCGCGCGCTTGCGGCTTTTTTCAGGGAATTCCATGTCCAAACGCTCTGAATTGCCCTTGCGGCCAGCAGCCGCGCCCGAGGCAATGCCCTCGCGCGCCGAGGCCGAGGCGGCCATCCGCACGCTGCTGAAATGGGCCGGGGACGATCCCGAGCGCGAGGGTCTGCGCGATACGCCGGCTCGCGTCGCGCGCGCCTTCGAGGACTGGTTTTCCGGCTACAAGGTGGACCCCGAGGACTATCTCGCGCGCACCTTCGAGGAGATCGAAGGCTATGACGACATGGTCGTGCTGCGCGACATCCGCTTCGAATCCCATTGCGAACATCATCTGGCGCCGATCATCGGGCGCGCCCATGTCGGCTATCTGCCGACGAACAGGATCGTGGGCATCTCCAAGCTCGCCCGCGTCGTCGAAGCCTATGCGCGGCGGCTGCAGGTGCAGGAAAAGATGAATGCCCAGATCGCCCGCTGCATCCAGAAGGTGCTGGCGCCCAAGGGCGTCGCCGTCGTCATCCAGGCCGAGCACCAATGCATGACGACCCGCGGCGTACACAAGCCGGGCGTCAGCATGGTGACCTCGACCATGCTGGGCGAGTTCCGCACCAACCCGCTCACCCGCCGCGAATTCCTGAGCGTGATCGGCAATCCGTCGTCCACGATAGAAGCCTGACGCCGCCTAACCCGCCCATTGCGACAGCCAGTCGGCGATCGCCTGCGGCGTCATGCTGCGCGCGTCATCCAGCGTGAAGATGTGATCCTTGTTGACAAGCGTGCCGTCGGGAGCGGCGATCAGCACCGCGGGCACGCCTTCGAGCCGCTCGGTAATGCCGAAGCGCGCGGGCACCTGCAGGTTCTTGTTGAACCGGCCCACATCGACCATGACGACGACGTAATGCGCCACGAGGAAGCGCCGCATGTCCGGCAGCTCCATGATGCCCGCCAGGATGCGGCAATCCGCACACCAATTGCCGTCGAGATCGATGAGCACGCGTTTGTGAACGGCTTTCGCCCGCGCCAGCGCGGCGGCCAGCGCCACATCGGCATTGGCGCTCTCGTCGAAGGGCCGGTCGGGGACGGAGAGATCGGAGAGGTTCGAAATCGGGAGAGCGGGCGCCCGCAGCGCGGCTGCGGCAGGAATCGTCGCCGTGACGAGGGCGAGAACGAATGCGGCGGAGCGCAGGATCATCCGTGGAGCCTTCCGGGCAGGTTCAGCCGTGAGAATGGATGCTCGGGCGCGGAAAGCAAGCGTCAGCGGATCTCGAATGTGACAGTCACCGTGACGCCGACGCTGTTCTCGCCAGCCGCCACCGGGACGGGCGCGGCCGCCATGCGCATCATCGGCGCGGCCGCCATCGGCCTCGGCATCTCGGCGCCCACTTCGCTGACGGCAAGGATCTGTCCCAGCCTGAAGCCGCCGGCGGCGGCGTAGGTTCCGGCGCGGGCGATCGCATCCTTCATGGCGTCCGCGCGCGCCTCTGCCAGCAGGGGTTTGGGATCGCGAAGGGTGAAATCGATATCGCCGAGCGTATTGGCGCCGGAAGCAACCAGCGCGTCCAGTGCCGGTCCCAGTCTCGCGAGATCGTCCACCGCGACCCACACCTCGTTGGAAACCTCGTAGCCGGAAATCTTCTGGCCCGCATTCCCGCCGCGGTCGCCGGCGCTTTGGGGCGTGACGGAGAAATCCGCGGTCTGGATCGATTTCTCGGGGATGCCGAGGCGCTTGAGCGCCGCGAATACCGCGTTCATGGCGCGCGTATTCGCGGCGAGCGCATCGGCCGCCCGGCGCGCCTGCGTCACGACGCCGGCGGAGAGATGCGCCTCGTCGGGCACCGCTTTTACCTCGCCCTCGCCGGAAACGGTCAAGGTTCGCTCGAATGGCGCGGCCGCGGCGCCCGCGCCTTGCGCGAGGCTCGGCGACGCCAGGGCGGCAACGCCCAGGCCGCCAAGCGCAATTCCCGGAACAAGCTGCGAGAGGCGCATTGGCCATCTCCTTCCACCCCGATGATAGTCTGGCGGCGGACTGCGGCGTTTGTGGGGCATGTGGCGGTTGTCGCCGCGGTGGGCGGACGCTAAGAGGCTTCCAGGGCCTGTAGCTCAGTTGGTTAGAGCTGACCGCTCATAACGGTCTGGTCGGGGGTTCGAGTCCCTCCGGGCCCACCGTCCTTCGCTGCTGCGCAGCTTCGGACGGCACGCCACAGTGCGTCGGGACAGCGAAGGACGGTGTCTCCCGAAGCTCCGCAGGAGCGTAGGAAGACCAATGTCGGTAATTGTCGCATTCGCCGCCGCTGCGAAAACCGCGACAGGACATTTGGTGCACAAGTCGAGCGTTTGCCCGCCGGAGCACACCCGTGTGGTACTTTATTTCCTTCGAACTCCAGAGCGCCTATTGGGCACCCGGCCAATAGTTCACTCTCGGGCGGGCCGCCCCGTTTCACCGGCGTCAATCAGGATTGAATCGTTTTCGACAGAAACCGGGCGTTATGGCTGGCGCCGCAGCGAGACATCTGTCGCCAAATCAAGATCGGCCGCGGCAGCGTGCAGCCGCTTGTCGTGCGCCCACAGTGTTGCCCCCGCACTCAGTCGGACCGCTGCGAGCAGGTGGCAGTCGACATATCCGATGCCGCGCCCCCACAATCGATGGCGCTCGATGAAATCCATGACCTCCCCGTCCGTGACCGTGCTTGCGCGGGGCAGGCCCGACAGAGCTGCCCGAACCGCCTGGCGCCGATGCAAATCGCCGAGAGCGATTTCCCCGATAACAAAGGGATGGGTCATTACCATTCCCGATTCCAGCAGCCCGGCGAGTACGGCGTTGCCGGACCGGAGATGATCGACCCAGACGGACGTGTCTACCAGGATCATCCAGCGGTGGGCCGCCGCCGCGGAGGAGCTCTCAGATCGGGCTCGCTGCCGCCCAGGCGCGCCAGCCGCCGCGCGCTTTCGCGCTCGATGAGGGCTTTGAGCGCCTCACGAACGAGGCTCGATTTCTCCTTGAGACCGGTAAAGGCCTGGGCCTTGGCAACCAGCTCATCGTCGAGCGCGAGCGTTGTTCGCATATTCGATCGTCCCGGGAACAGCACGGAGATTGGCATCACTTGATGCCGAATTCAATGCCAATGATTTTCGAGGCCGCCGCAAATGGCGTGCGGGATGAGCCAACCGCCCCGTCCCTTGAACGCTATTTCAAATCCGGCCCGGGAAAAGCCTTCGCCACCAGGCGATGGTGTCCCCCCTTCGCTGCTGCGCAGCTTCGGGCCGCGGGCCACCCTGAACTGCAAAGCGCGAAGGGTGTCTCCCAACGAGTCCGCCGAAGCGCGAGCGCGCAGGCGGAAGCTCCGAAGGAGCGCAGGGAGACTGTCACAACCGCCCAAAATTATTGAACCGCTCCCCCTGTGCGGCCGAGCGGCGCGACCAGCCGGTCGCCGGCGGTCAGGAGCAGGCTGTTGCACCGGAACAGTTCCATCACGAGGCCGTTCAGGGCTTCCCTCCGCGGGGGCTACTGGCGATTCGGCTCATCGTCGTAAGGGTTGCCGATTGACATCATGAACCCCGAATTCCGGGCGAAGCTCGCGACCTATCCCGCCTCCGCAGTCGCCTCGCCGCACCTGTTCCAGAAAGTTACTGTCCCGGACATCTGCGTGGCCTGGCGTGATCGGGTTGAATGACAAATCCACTGAACGCCTCACCAGCCGCTCCTCGGTCGCAAGCTTGGTCTCGACGACGTTGCGGTCGATTTCAATTCCAGCAATTGCAGTCGACCCCAATGTTCGAGCGCGCAACGACAGCGGCAAGACACCGCCATTATCAAGCCAGCGTGGCTACAGTAGCCGCGCTGGCTCGGCACAGAATGACGAATTTTTCACCATATATTGTGCCTCCAGGCACCTTGACTACATTGTTTACGTCGATTATATAATCCACGCAATTCGAAAGCACCCGTCTATGAAATCCTTTACCTCCCAGGATCTGCAGAAGAGGACCAGCGAGGTCCAGGAAGCTGCGCTTGTCGAGCCGATTATGATCACCCATCACGGCCGCAAACGGCATGTGATGATGTCATATTCCGCATTCGAAGACCTCAATCGCGTCGCGGAAGCACGCGTTTTCAGGCTTTCGGAACTGGATCAGACGCTTTTGGAAGACCTGGCGAACGCCGAAATGGATGCCCGCCATGATCCGCTCAACACACTTACGGAATGAGTCCCTACGCGTCCCAGCCTCCGCCAAAACCGGAAAACGGTTTGGTCGTCCGCTTCCTCTATCGATGGGCCGGCGAACAGGAAGCTCGCAAGGATCGTCCCGCCTGCATCATGCTCGTGCGCAACGTTGTGGCCAAGAGCGAGGGCCTGCCGATGCCGGAGGTCGTGTATCTGCCGATATCCTCGAAGCCGCCGCGAGACGACCAAAAATGCCTCCTCATACCGCCAAAGCTGGCGGCGCATCTCGAATTCAGGGAGACCCACAACTGGGTCATCGTCTCGGAATGCAATCTTCAATTCTGGCCAAACGATCTGGCCCGGATTCCCGGTGCCCAGGAGCGCTGGAGCTACGGCTTCATTGCGCCCAATTTCTTTGCAAAAATCCTGGAGGTTTTTCGCGAGGAAATGCGGCGCCGCGCCGTGACCGTACAGAACGTCCACTATCTTCCGCAGGCGCGAGCGAAGCCCACTGCGTGAGTCCGTCGCGAAGGCCCCCAACAATCCATTTCCGTGGCATGGCATGGTATTCGCTGGTTGATAGGATGCTCTGCGCCGCCGCAAATTCGTCTTCCACGCTCGGGTCGCTGTAACATGCGAAAGCCCAGTCGGGCGTGTGCGATTCCGCGAGTGCTTGCGCGTTCTTCCGGCTGCGTCAGCAGCGGCCCTTGTGCGCCAATACCGCCCAGTCCTTTTCTGCCCGGCAGAGACTGTCGTAGGTGGTTTCAATGCCCGACTTGAGTTTCCTTGCGCAGACGGGTTGGACGATGTCGCGTGGACATTTCGCAGTGTCTGCGCCCTGGCATTTCCCGTCGTGCAGGATCGCGGCGCGCTCCTGATCGGCCCGGCACGAATTCGCGTAGGTCGCGATTTCGCGCGCCGATACCACGACCCCGCAAACGGGCTGGTAGATCATCGGGCATGCCTGCAGGGGCTGCGCGCCGGCCGGCATCGCCGAGCACCATGCAAGCCCCGCCGCAAGAAAGAAAATGAACGCCCTGGCGTTCATGGGTCGAGTTTCCTGAAGGGACCGTAGCTCGCCGCCATATACAGCGCCGCCACGCGCTCGATTCCGATCTGGTCTTCGCTGTCGAAGCGGGCGACATGTGGACTATCGAGATCGAGCACGCCCAGGATTTCATCGCCTGAGACGAGCGGCACGACCAGTTCCGAGCGGGAAGCGCTGTCGCAGGCGATGTGGCCGGGAAATGCCTCCACGTCCTCCACCAGAACCGGTTGCCGGCCCGCCACCGCCGCGCCGCACACACCCTGTGCCGCCGCGATGCGCACGCAGGCGGGCTTGCCCTGGAAAGGACCGAGAACAAGTTCCCCCTCGCCGCGCAGGAAATAGAATCCGGCCCAGTTGAGATCGGGCATGGTATGGTAGAGCAGGGCGGCGGTGTTCGCCGCATTTGCGATTGCGTCGCTTTCGCCGGCAAGAAGCGCCTCGAGCTGTTGCGCGAGCTGCCGGTAGAATTCCGGCTTGCTCACATCAGCGATGATGGATGTCTCGAACATCTGCCCGATCGTCGAAGGCTGCAGGCGATTATGGTGGAAAAGGAGTCTGGTTTGAAGGCACCGCCTGCGGATGAAGGGCTGTTCGCGGCGATCCGCGCGGCCATGCCGGACACCGGCCGCGTGTTTCTCCGGCTCGCGGACGGCCGCATCCTGACCTATGGCGACATGCTCGCGCGTTCGGGGCAGTTCGCCAATCTGTTCCGATCCATCGGTGTTCGTCCCGGCGACAGGCTGGCCGCGCAGGTGGAAAAGAGCCCCGAAGCGCTACTTCTCTATCTCGCCTGTCTGCGGATGGGCGCCGTCTATCTCCCGCTCAATCCGGCCTACACGCCCGCCGAGATGGAATATTTCCTGGGCGATGCGGAGCCCGCCTGCGTCGTGGTATCATCCGCGAAGCAGTCGGTAACAAAACGTCTGCTGCGCGACGGCACCACGCTTCTGAACCTGGACAAGGACGGCCGCTCGGGGTCGCTGGTGGAGCGGGCGCGCGGGGTTCAGGGCGGGTTTCACGATGTGCCGCGGTCGGCCGACGATCTCGCCGCGATCCTCTACACGTCGGGCACCACGGGCCGTTCCAAAGGCGCCATGCTCACGCAGCGCAATCTCGTGTCGAATGCGCGCGCGCTGTGCGATCTGTGGCGTTTCACGCGGGCCGACGTCCTGCTGCACGCGCTGCCGATCTATCACACGCACGGGCTCTTCACCGCCACCAACACGATCCTGCTGGCCGGCGGCTCGATGATCCTGCTGCCGAAATTCGGCGTCGAGGAAATCTTCGCGCAGCTGCCCCACGCCACCACGATGATGGGCGTGCCGACCTTCTATACGCGGCTCCTGGCGGATCGAAGGCTCGGCCGCCGCGCGGTGGCGCATATGCGGCTGTTTGTTTCAGGCTCCGCGCCGCTGCTGGCGGAGACGCATCGGGCGTGGTTCGCGCGCACCGGTCATGCGATTCTCGAGCGCTACGGCATGACCGAAACAAACATGATCGCGTCCAATCCCTATGACGGCGAACGGATCGCGGGCACGGTTGGTTTTCCCCTGCCGGGCGTGGACTTGCACATCGCCGATCCGGAAACCGGCGCGTCCCTGGCGGCCGGGGAAATCGGCATGATCGAATTGCGCGGCCCCAATGTGTTCAAAGGCTACTGGCGCAAAGCCGAACAAACACAAGCGGCGTTTCGTGCCGACGGCTTCTTCATCACCGGCGATCTCGGAAAGATCGATGAAAGCTTCTATCTGCATATCGTCGGCAGGGCGAAGGATCTCGTGATCAGCGGGGGCTTCAATGTCTATCCCCGGGAAATCGAGGTGGAGATCGACGCGCTTGCGGGCGTTCTCGAATCCGCGGTGATCGGTGCCCCGCATCCCGATCTGGGCGAGGCGGTGACGGCGATCGTCGTTTGCAAGCCCGGCAGCGCGATCTGCGAAGCAGACGTGCTCGCGGCGCTGGGCGAGAGGCTCGCCAGGTTCAAACTTCCCAGGCGCGTGTTTTTCGTGGACGACCTGCCGCGCAACGCGATGGGAAAGGTCAAGAAGAACTCGTTGCGGGAAATCTACCGGGATTTGTTTGTGTAGAGCCCGGAACGCCGCTGATGTATGGTTATTCCATCACCCGGCTGTATAATAATCGCCTTTGGTTGCGCGCACAGACAATTACGAACCGAATTCCTTGCTGGAATTCCGATTGCGAACCGTGTCGAGGCGGACCTGGGCCGGGCGTATGCCAGGATTCGGCAATTCGGACGCGTTCATGCCGAGGAAATCTCTCACGAATGGCGTAGCCGGACTGTTCCGTACTTCAGCAGGCGAGCCATATTGCTCGATCCTGCCCTTGTTCATGACCGCGACAAGATCGGCCAGCGCGAATGCTTCGTCCTGGTCGTGCGTTACGAAAATGGAGGTTATGCCGAGGCGCCCGTGTAGCGCGCGCAACCATCCACGCAGTTCCTTGCGCACCTTGGCGTCAAGTGCGCCGAACGGCTCGTCCAGAAGCAGCACGCGCGGTTCGATTGCCAGCGCGCGGGCGAGGGCAACACGTTGGCGCTGTCCGCCGGAAAGCTGGCTCGGATACCGCCGGCCGAGACCGTCCAGACGAACCAGCGCGAGCAGCTCCGCAACGCGTCGCTCGATTTCCGTCCGGGAAGGGCGTTCGCGCCGTGGACGGATGCTCAGTCCGAATGCGATGTTCTGTGCCACGCTCATGTGGCGGAAAAGCGCATAGTGCTGGAATACGAAGCCCGCTCGCCGCTCGCGCGTGGGCACGGCAAGCCAATTCACATCCGCAAACCGGATGCTGCCGTCGTCGGGGAATTCGAGTCCGCCCAGGATGCGGAGCAGCGTCGTCTTGCCGGAACCCGATGGCCCGAGCAGGGCGACGAAGGCGCCCTGCGGCGCCGTAAAACTCACTCCTTCGAGCGCCGGATAGGCCGAGAAGCGTTTGCGCACCGAATCGATGACGAGCGACATGGGCTGCCTCCTTCAGTGGCGGTGTGCGGCGGCTAGCTCGCCTGCGTAGTGCCATTCGAGCAGCGCTTTGGCGCCAAGAGTAACGATGGCGAGGAGCGCGAGCAGCGCCGCGACGGCGAAGGCGCCGACGAATTCGTAGTCATTGTAGAGGGCTTCGACCGCAAGCGGCATCGTGTTGGTAAGGCCGCGGATATGGCCACTCACCACCGAAACCGCGCCGAATTCTCCCATGGCGCGCGCATTGCAAAGGAGCACGCCATAGAGAAGGCCCCAGCGAATATTGGGCAAGGTCACGCGCAGGAAGGTCTGCCAACCCGACGCGCCGAGCGATATTGCCGCTTCTTCCTCCTGGCGGCCCTGATCGACCATCAGGGGGATCAGTTCGCGGGCAACGAATGGGAAGGTGACAAAGATGGTGGCAAGCACGATCCCCGGCAGCGCGAAGATGATTTTGATGTCGTGGTCGCGGAGCCAGGGTCCGAGCCAGCCCTGCATTCCGAAAATGAGGACATAGAGAAGGCCCGCAATCACCGGCGACACCGAAAAGGGCAGGTCTATCAGCGAGAGGAGCACGCTCTTGCCGCGGAAGTCGTGCTTGGTGATCGCCCATGACGCCGCAATTCCGAAGAGCATGTTAAGGGGCACGGCGATTGCCGCGGTGACAAGCGTGAGGCGGATCGCTGCAAGCGCGTCTCGGCTCTCCACGGAACGGAGTGCCACCGCGACGCCTTGCGCGAGCGCCTGCGCGAACACCATGGCCAGCGGCATCACGAGGGAGGCAATAATCAGCGCCATGGTGGCGCCCACGAAGAGTGCGCGCGTCGCGGGATGATCCTCGGTCGGCCGCCTCGCCCTCATGTGCCGCTCCTAAAGGCGCGCCGCAAGGCGGGCCTGCAGCGCGTTTAGCGCGAAGATGATGATGAGCGATGCCAGCAGCATCAACGCGGCGATGGATGTCGCGCCGGCGTAATCAAATTCCTCCAGCTTGGTGACGATGAGAAGCGGCGCGATCTCCGACTTCATCGGGAGATTGCCGGCGATAAAGATGACCGATCCGTATTCGCCCAGGCCGCGTGCAAAGGCGAGCGCAGTGCCCGTGAGGATAGCAGGCGCGAGGCTTGGAACGATCACCCGCACGAACGTCTGAAGCCGGGAGGCTCCGAGCGTAGCCGCCGCTTCTTCGGCCTCCATGCCCATGTCGGCGAGCACCGGCTGCAAGGTGCGTACGACGAATGGAAGACTGATGAAGACGAGAGCTATGAGGATTCCGATCCGCGTGTACGCGATCTTGATGCCGAGTGCGAGGAGGGGCGCGCCGAGCCAGCCATGGGGACCGTAGAGCGTGCTGAGCGCGATGCCGGCTACCGCGGTCGGCAGCGCAAAGGGAAGATCGACGAGCCCGTCGGCCAGACGCCTGAGCGGGAATTTGTAGCGCTCGAGTGTCCACGCGACCGCGAATCCAAGCACAGCATTGACCGCGGCCGCGGCAGCCGCCGTTCCGAAGGAAAGCTCGAGCGCCGCCACGGCTCGCGGTGCCGTGATGGCGGCAACGAAACCGTCGAGACCGATCGCCCAGGGCCGCATGAGGAGGGCCGCCACGGGCACCAGCACCACGGCCGACAGATAGACGAGTGTGAATCCGAGCGAGAGCCCGAAGCCCGGCAAGACGCGAGATTGGCGCCGAAAACCGCGGGGGACGGCGGCAGCAGTCATCGGCCGCCCGGGGTGTAGATTTGATCGAAGACGCCGCCGTCCGCGAAGAAACGCGCTTGCGCCTTTCGCCAGCCGCCGAAGTTGGAATCGACGGTGTAGAGCTTGAGGGTCGGGAATTGCCTGGTAAACTCGGCCGCCACTTCGGGATCGCGCGGGCGGTAATAGTTCTTTGCTTCGATCTCCTGGGCCGCCTTCGAGTAGAGGAAGCGCAGATAAGCCTCGGCCGCCTTGCGCGTGCCATGACGGTCCGCATTGGCAACAACGACCGCCACTGGCGGCTCCGCAAGAATCGACGCGGAGGGGTCGACGATCTCGTATTTGCCGTGGCCGAGCTGGTCGAGCGCAAGATAGGCTTCGTTCTCCCAGGAAAGTAACACGTCGCCGGTGCCGCGCTCGACAAAGGTTGTGGTTGAGCCGCGCGCACCGGAATCGAGCACCGGCACATGTTTGTAGAGCGCCGCGACGAATTTCTTCGCCTTTTCGGCATCGCCGCCCGGCGCGTTTTCGGCCCAGGCCCACGCTGCAAGGAAAGCCCAGCGCGCGCCACCCGACGTTTTCGGGTTGGGTGTGATCACCTGCACGCCCGGTCTGATGAGGTCGGGCCAGTCGCGGATCTGCTTCGGATTGCCGGCCCGCACCAGAAACACGATGGTCGAGGTATAGGGAGAACTGTTGTCCGGCAGTTCCGATTGCCAGTTTTCCGGAATGAGATTCGCCTTGTCATGCAGCGCATCGATGTCATAGGCGAGGGCGAGAGTTGCTACGTCGGCATCAAGACCGTCAATAATGGCCCGCGACTGGCTGCCCGAACCGCCGTGACTCATGTCGATTGTGACGGTATCGCCGGTCTTCGCCTTCCAGTCCTTCGCAAAGGCCGGATTGATCTGCTTGTAGAGCTCTCGCGTCGGATCGTAGCTCACATTCAAAAGATGGACATTGGCCGCGTGTGCCCCGATCGCTTCCACCAGGATCGCGGCGACAAAAGTAAAAATACCGAGCGTTCGCATGGTCTGGTCTCCATCACAAATTTGAAACGACTGGTGGTAGATGAACAGTCGTGGGGCGCATGCCCGAAACGGTTCGTTTCTCGGAACGTCGCTTAAGCGTCGGGGGACGGGAGCGTAAACTCGCCGTCGTTCCCGAGCTTGTCCGCATCGCCGCCATCCATGCGTTGGCAGTCGAACACGAATTTGACGTCATAGACCGAGCTTCCGGTTACAGGTGCAACGCTCGACTGCTGCGCCCCACTACTCTTTGCTGATGCAAGCAGGCAGACCTAATACGAAACCTCCGCGCGCATGGCGACGGCCTGGACGGTCTGGCCGACATCACCGCCCGATGACGAGAGTCGCGAGATGCCGATGTCTTGGTAGTCGAGCATGAAGCGGAAGAGCGAATTCGGATACCAGTTGAGGCCCATGGTCCAGATTTTCTGGTCGCCACCGCGCACCCCACCATAGGGCGTCGACTCGCCAGGAAGTCCCACGTCCTGGTTGAGGTCGAGGTCGCTGTAGCGGCCGACCAGTTCCCAGGCGCCGATTCCCTCACCCAGAGGGTGGGCGGGATCCGGCTCGATGAATGCGCCGAGCGATGGTCGGTATTCCTTGCGCTCGCCGGTAATGACCCAGCTCGCCTGCGCATACCAGCCGTTGAAACTGTCATCCGGATATCCGTAATGCTCGCGATTGACGTCGTAGCCGAAATAACCCGCCTGGCCGTAGAAATTGCGCCATTGCGCGGCGCTTTCCACGCCCCAGTTCTGCGCACTCTTGGCACTGAGTGTACCGGTGCTCACGAGTTTCGTGCCGTTGCTGTCGACAGTCAGTTCGGGCGTATCGCCGAGACTGATGGCGGTCAGGGGATCGGGTCCTGGTGTCTGGTCCGGAAGCTTCGCAATGTCTGTGCCCATCGCGCTCAGCACGACGTTTGTGTCGGCGGTGGAATAGAGGAGGCCGGCCACACGGCCAAGCAGTGCATCCTGCTCCTGATAGACCGGCGTGTCGCCGACCTTGCCGCCGGTCAGCGAGAAGGCTCCAAAGATCCGGTCACCGATGTAGAGAATGCTCGCGGCGTCGCGTCCATCGGCGCCCGCCATGGTGCGGCCAAGGTCGGCCGGCGAGGTCCGCTCGAGAAACATCAGGTCGGCTGACGGTGTCGCGTCTTCGAGGCCCGCGGGCGGGGGATAGGCGCCGATGCGGAAGGCGAACGGCTTCAGCCCGTCATATTCCATGAAAAGCGACTGGATGTGACCAGGACTTTCCGTTCCCGAACTGCCGCCAAAATCGAAGTTCGCGACATAGGACCAGTCGCCGAAAGCCTTGCCGTAAATGCCGAACCACGCGCGGCGGAAATTCTCTCCGCTCGAAAGCTCGGCTCCGTTGGAGAAGGAGCGCGCGGGATTGCCCTGCATGTAATAAGCCGTATCGAACTGGCCGAGCAGACGGATGGCGGCCGTGAACTTGCCGTCCGAGGAGCTGAACACGGGCTTTCCGTTCACGATGCCGTTCGCGATGGAGGCGCCCAGCGGCCTCGGTGCTGAAGTCGACGGTGGGGTGGCAGTCGCGCCTGTCGCATCCGAGACGGAGCTTGCCGGCGGTGGTGCGATCGCATTCGCCGGCGCGGCGGTTTGTTGCTGCTCCTGCAGCTGTTCCTTCTGTTTCAGCGCCTGCAGCTGGGTATTCAGATCATTGATCTGCTGCTGCAGAGACTGGATCGCCGCATCGCCGTTCGTATCCGACGCCAGCGCGGGCCCCGCGAGCGCGCCCGCCATGCCCCCCAGCATCAAGAAAAACCTCAGGCGGAATAGATTCGACATTTGCCCCTCGCTGATCATCTGCGCTGACCGGAATTTTGCGCGTTAAAACCATCATGTCAATATAGTCGATAATAACAATAGTGTTTATGGTGACGCAAAGCTGTGGGCTTTGCAAAAATGTCACACAACTGTCATCAAAATCGGCAAATTACCCATCTAGGGAGGGCATGCGGCGGATGCGGGCTGCGACTGCCGCAGGGGTCCACCACAGGGGAAATCTATGAAATCGAGGATCATCCTGCTCGGGGCGTGCGCGTCCGCCCTGCTCTCAGGAAGCGCTTTCGCCCAACAGGACAATCCGGCGCCGCCGGCAAGGCACCATCATCATCCGAACGTGTCGCTGGAACAGCGGCTTGATCGGCTTGAACGGGTGATCGACGAACAGCAGGCGGAAATCCGCGCGCTGAAGTCGCAGGTCAGGCCTGGTGCCAGCGGGGGCGCTGCGTCGGTCGCTGCTGCTCCGCCGCCCCCCGCCCAGCCAGAGGTCAGCGCCGCACAGTTCCAGGCGCTGCAGAACCAGGTCTATGAGCAGGCCGCCCAGGCCAGAACGGCCGCGGCGGCACCCAGGGACAAGAAGGTCCATTTCAAAGGCGTCACAGTGACGTTCGGCGGCTTCCTCGCGGCGGAATCGGTCTATCGCTCGCGGCAGGAATTTGCCGATATCGGATCCAGCTACAGCGGTATTCCCTATCCCGACAGTCCGCAGGCCCATGCCGACGAGTTTCGCATGACGGCGCGGCAGAGCCGTATCTCCGGTCTTGTCCAGGGCGATATCGATCCGGTCACCCATCTGGCGATGTACGGCGAATTCGACTTCCTGGGCGCGGCAGCGAGCGCCAATTCCAACGAGAGCAATTCCTATCAGCCCCGCGTTCGCGCGCTCTACGGAACGGTGGATTGGGACGATCCCGGCGTTGAGATCCTGTTCGGACAGAACTGGTCCCTGATGACGCTTACCGCCAACGGCATGTCGCCGCGCAGCGAACTTCCGCCGCCCACGATAGACGCGCAATACGTTCCGGGCTTCAACTGGGCGCGCCAACCGCAGCTTCGCATCGTCAAGAATTTCGGCGATGAGGTGTGGCTGGGCGTTTCAGCCGAGAACCCGCAGACGACCTTCGGCGGGACGGTTCCCGACGTTCCGGGGCTCTATTACAACAGCGGAAACGGATTCAATGGCGGCACGGGCAGCGCCGGTTCCGAGTTCAATTCCGGAATCACGCTTTCGCTGAACCACGTCCCCGACATCGTCGGCAAGGTCGTGGTCGAACCGTCCATGTTCGACAAGGCGGTCCATCTCGAAGCCTTCGGAATCTACCGCGACTTCTACGATCGCTACGGGACCAATCCCGATCTCTCGGACGTGTCGACCCACGATGTCTCCGGCGGCGGGGTCGGCGGATCGGCGCTGATCAAGCTCGTTCCCGGCGTCTTCGACATCCAGGCGGACGCGATGTACGGCAACGGCATCGGCCGCTACGGCAGCGGTCAATTGCCCGATGCGACCTTCAGGCCGGACGGGCAGATTGCGCCGCTGACGGAGAATATCGAGATGGCCGGTGGCACCTGGCACACCACGCCGGATCTCGATCTTTATGTCTTTGCGGGCCGCGAGCATGACGATGCGGCGGCTTATTACGCCGGCACTACCCCCTACGGTTACGGAAACCCGCTCTACGCCAACACCGGTTGTTTCAGCCTGGCGGCGGCGCTCACCGCCAAATGCGTCGGCAACACCCAGGAGATCGATCAGATAACGACCGGACTGTGGGGAACCCCCTACGCCGGCGACTTCGGCAAGGTAAAAATCGGGCTGCAGTATTCCTACACGGAACGGAAGGCATTCGAGGGCGTCGGCGGCAGACCCACCACCGATGAAAACATGTTGTTCACCAGCTTCCGCTATTATCCGTTCTGACGGTTGGATGCAGGCGACGCAGTTCCCAGGTGACCTCGTCGCCTGCTGCACCGCACAAAATTGATCCTGGATCCGGCGGCGGTCCCGGCGAGATGAACAAGCTTTCATCCAGCGGACAAGGCCGATTCATGTAGAGGGGGGTATCAGGCCGCGCCCGGAAGCATGGGGCGCGCTCGCGCATCCTTTCCACGCCGGGTTCTCCCCGGGGAAGGACGCGGTACAACGGCCAGCAACGGAGGCCGCATCGGATGGTCGCAATCGTTCGTCTGGCCCTGCGGCGGCCCTATACCTTTGTCGTTCTGGCAATTCTGATCCTCATCTTCGGCGCCCTGGCCGCGCTCAGGACCGCGACGGATATTTTTCCGGACATCAAAATCCCGGTCATCGCGGTGGTCTGGACCTATCGCGGCATGTCGCCGGACGACATGGCGGGCCGCGTCATCTACTATTACGAGCGGCAGCTTTCCTCTGCGGTCAACGACATCCAGCACATCCAGAGTCAGTCGCTGACGGGAATTGGCATCGTCAAAATCTTTTTCCAGCCCGGCGTCGATATCCGCACGGCAACGGCGCAGGTGACCTCGCTTTCGCAAACCGTTCTGAAGCAGCTGCCGCCCGGCATCACGCCGCCGCTGATCCTGAATTACAATGCCTCCACAGTTCCCATCCTGCAACTCGCGCTTTCGAGCGAGGTGCTTCCCGAGCAGAAGCTGTTCGACCTGGGACAGAACTTCATTCGGCCTTCGCTCGCGACCGTGGCCGGATCGGCCATTCCCTCGCCCTACGGCGGCAAGGAGCGCCAGGTCCAGATCGACCTCGATCCACAGAAGCTGCAGGCCAATGCGCTGTCGGCGGAAGATGTCGAAAACGCCATCGCCGCCCAGAACCAGATCATTCCCGCCGGCACCACCAAAATCGGGCAGTTCGAATACAATGTGCGCCTGAACAACAGCCCCGTCACGGTTAACGAGTTGAACGATCTGCCGATCAAGACCGTAAACGGAACCACGATCTTCATCCGCGATGTGGCACATGTTCGCGACGGCTATCCGCCGCAACGCAACGTGGTGCGCATGAACGGCCGGCGCGCGGTGCTCATGTCGGTGCTGAAGAGCGGCTCTGCCTCGACGCTCGACATCATCGCCGGGGTCAAGGCGCTGCTGCCCAGGCTCGAGGAGACGCTGCCTTCGACTCTGCACCTGGCTGCCGTCGGCGATCAGTCGCTCTTCGTCAGAGCGGCGATATCCGGCGTGATCAAGGAGGGTGTGATTGCGGCGGCGCTGACCAGCCTCATGATCCTGCTGTTTCTGGGCAGCTGGCAGTCGACGGTTATCATCGCCACGTCCATACCCCTTTCCGTCCTTTCGTCGGTCGCGGTCCTCTCCGCCGTGGGTCAGACGCTGAACATCATGACACTGGGCGGCCTCGCGCTGGCGGTCGGCATTCTCGTGGACGACGCCACCGTCACCATCGAGAACATCAACTGGCATCTATCCAAGGGCAAGACGATCCAGGCCGCGATTCTCGACGGCTCGGAGCAGATCGTCACGCCCGCTTTCGTTTCATTGCTCTGCATCTGCATCGCCTTCGTGCCGATGTTCTTCCTTCCGGGCGTTGCCGGCTATCTGTTCGCGCCGATGGCCGAGGCGGTCGTGTTCGCGATGATCTCGTCCTTCGTGCTGTCGCGCACGCTGGTGCCCGTGATGGCGAACCGTCTCCTGACAGGGCGCAGACATCATCATGCGGTCGATGTGATGCGCACGCATGATTCGGAGGTCGATGTTCCGAAGACGCGCAATCCGCTGATCCAGTTCCAGCACGCCTTCGAGCGGGGTTTCGAGAACGTGCACGGCGGATATCGCGGCGTGCTCGCGCTGGCCCTCCAGAATCGCGGGCTGTTCATCGCGGGATTTCTGACTTTCGTCTTCGCCTCCTTCGGATTGACATTCTTCCTCGGCCGCAACTTCTTTCCCTCCGTCGACTCCGGCGAAATGTATCTGCATGTGCGCGCGCCGCTCGGAACGCGCATCGAGGAAACGGCTGCCGAATTCGATCGGATCGAAAACAAGATTCGAGCGGTCATCCCGCCGGACCAACTCGACACCATAGTCGACAACATCGGTCTGCCGGTCAGTGGCATCAATCGCGCCTATTCCAACGACGGCGGTGTCGGTCCGGAAGACGGCGACATCATGGTTTCGCTGAAGGAAAATCACGACCCGACGCCTCGTTATGTCAGAACCCTGCGCAAGTTGCTGCCGAGAAGCTTTCCCGGCACCTCCTTCGCCTTTCTGCCGGCCGACATCGTCAGCCAGATCGTGAACTTCGGCGCGCCCGCGCCGATCGACGTTCTCGTGACCGGCCCCGACAAGGTAGCCAATGAGCGCTATGCAGAGTCGCTGATGCGCCGCATAACGCATGTGGCGGGAGCGGCGGACGTCCGGCTGGAGCAATCCTCGCGCTATCCGGAATTCTCGGTGAATGTCGATCGCACGCGGGCCGATGAAGTCGGAATCACCGAGCGCGACGTCACCAACAGTCTTGTCGCCAATCTGAGCGGAACGTTCCAGGTGGCGCCGGTGTTCTGGCTCAATCCCCGGACCGGCGTCTCCTACCCCGTCGTCGCGCAGACGCCGCAATACCGTCTGGACTCCCTGGCCCGCATGGAAAACATCCCGGTAACCGGCAGCGACAAAGGCAAGCTGCAGATACTGGGCGGTCTCGGCACGATCCGTCGCGACGACACGGACGCGATCGTATCGCACTATGCGATCGAGCCGGCTTTCGATATCTACGCGACGACCCAGGGACGCGATCTCGGCGCCGTGGCAGGGGACATCCAGAACATCATAGCCGGTGCCGCCAGCGAGCGGCCGAGGGGAACCGCGGTTGCGGTGCATGGCCAGGTTGAGACCATGAACACGGCATTCTCCGGCCTGTTCTTCGGGCTGGCGGAAGCCATCGTGCTCATCTATCTGCTGATCGTGGTGAATTTCCAGTCGTGGTCGGATCCCTTCATCATCATCACCGCGCTGCCCGCAGCGCTGGCAGGCGTGGTGTGGGCGTTGTTTGCGACGAACACCTCGCTCAGCGTTCCCGCGCTGACGGGCGCCATCATGTGCATGGGCGTGGCGACCGCCAACAGCGTGCTGGTTGTCAGCTTTGCCAGAGAGCAGCTTGCGGCGACGGGAGATGCCGTCCGCGCTGCGCTCGATGCGGGAGCGACGCGTTTCCGGCCCGTTATAATGACTGCGCTGGCGATGATCATCGGCATGGCGCCGATGGCGCTCGGGTTGGGCGAGGGCGGCGAGCAGAACGCGCCGCTTGGCCGCGCCGTGATCGGCGGACTACTCTTTGCCACCTGCGCGACTCTGGTGTTCCTGCCCGTCGTGTTCAGTCTCGTGCATGGGGAGCGCAAGCCGGGCAGGGCCGGGGAAGGCAAATTTGATCCGCAGGCGGGTGGAGAGGCTTATGCCCACTGATCTCAATCTGTTGAGCGCGAACGGGAAACGGTGGCTCAGGCTCGCCGGGATTGTCGCGGCGGGGGTTGCCGCGGTGATCGTCGTCAGCGGCATCGTCACACGCCTGCAGGCGGACAGGGCGGTGCGCAAGTGGACCAGCGCGCAGGCGATCCAGACGGTCAGCGTGCTCATCCCCTCGCGGTCGCGGGGTTCCAAAACCCTGGTGCTTCCGGCCACGCTCGACGCATTTTACGATGCGCCGATCTATGCGCGCGTTCCAGGCTATCTGCGGATCTGGTACAAGGACATCGGCGCAAAAGTGCACAAGGGCGACGTGCTCGCCATCATCGACACGCCGGAGCTGGATCAGCAGCTCGATCAGGCGAAGGCGCAGCTTGTCAATGCGCTGGCGGCGGAGAAGCTTTCGCAGTCAACCGCCGACCGCTGGACGAGCCTGCTCGCGCTCGATGCCGTATCGAAACAGGAGGAGGAGGACAAGACCGCCGATCTTGCGGTCAAACAGGCGGAAGTCACGGCGGCCAGGGCCAATCTCGACCGGCTCGTGGCGCTCAAGGGTTTTGCGCGCATCACCGCGCCTTTCGACGGGGTCGTAACGAGCCGTTCGGTCGATATCGGCGCACTCATCGATGCGGGCGCGGGTTCCGACGGAACGCCGCTGTTCAGCGTCCAGGACGTCCACCAGATGCGCGTCTATGTAGACGTGCCCCAGGAATATTCGGCGCAGATCCGCTCCGGCGTCACGGCTACGCTGACAGTGCCCGAATATCCCGGCCGGGTGTTTTCGGCGACTCTGGATTCCACCTCGCACGCCATCGACTACAAATCGAACGCGCTGCTCGTGGAGCTTCTTGCCAACAATCCCGACGACGCGCTGAAGCCCGGCGAGTTTACGCGCGTCAGGCTCGATCTTCCCGCCGGCGGAGGCCAGCTCGAAGTTCCGGCAAGCGCACTGATCTTCCGCGCGCACGGGCTCGAGGTCGCGACCGTTCTGCCGAACCACCGGGTCCTGATGAAGCCGGTCACGATCGCCGTTGATCTGGGCACCAAGGTCGAAATCGGTACCGGACTGAGTCTCTCCGACAGGGTGATCGACAATCCCCCCGATTCGATCGCGACGGGCGATCCGGTGCGGCTCGCGAAGTCCGACTCAGAGGCGGTGGCGGCGCGATGAGCGTGGCATCGGGGCGGGGAGCGCTCATCGCGCTCGCGACCGCTTTCCTCGCCGGCTGCTCGCTGGCGCCAGCCTACCATGTCCCCGAAACCGTGACGCCCGCGACCTTCAAGGAGGTGGGCGTGTGGGTGAAGGCCGCGCCCCAGGACTCGCTGCCCCGCGGTGCGTGGTGGAAAGTCTATGACGATCCCGTGCTTGACGGTCTGGAGAGCAGGTTTGAGCGCGAGAGCCCCGAGCTTGCCGCCGCATTGCAGCGCTATGACGAGGCGCGCGCTTATGTGGCCGAGGCCGAAGCGGGCCTCTATCCCACCATCGGAGCCGACTGGAACCCGACGCGCGACCGTCAATCCAACAACCGCCCGCTCAGGGGCGCCAACGAGCCCGACGTCTATACGTCCGACACTCTCGGCTCGAGCGTGGACTACGAGATCGACCTGTGGGGTTCAGTGCGCAACACGGTGGCGGCGGGCAAGGCGCGCCAGCAGGCCGCATCGGCGCTTCTTGCCGATGCGCGCCTCAGCCTCCAAACCGATCTGGCAAACGACTATGCAAGTTTGCGCGGCCTCGATGCACAGCTGCAGCTCCTGAACGGCACCGTGACCGCCTACCAGCGCGCCTACGATCTGGTCGTGCTGCGCCATTCGGGCGGCATCGCCTCGGGTGTCGATCTCGGCCGTGCCACCATGCAGCTCCACGCTGCGCGCGCGCAGCGCTCCGGCGTGGTCGGGCAGCGCGCGCTCTACGAGCACGCGATCGCCACGCTGGTGGGAGAGCCCGCGTCGAATTTCTCGCTCGCGCCGGCGCCTGCGGTCATGAAGGTGCCGAACGTGCCGGTCGGGTTGCCATCGACGCTGCTGGAACGGCGGCCCGATGTCGCCGCGGACGAGCGCGAGGTCGCGGCGGCGAACGCGGAAATCGGCGTGGCGCGTGCCGCCTTTTATCCGAATATCACGCTCGCAGGCGCGCTGGGCGTGCAGAACACGGGCGGCCCGGGCCTGCTTTCCGCGCCCAACCTGTTCTGGTCGATCGGACCGAACGTCGCCATGACCTTTTTCGAGGGCGGCCTCCGCCACGCCCAGCTCGATCTCGCCAAGGCCGAGAAGAACGTGGCCGCCGACACCTATCGCGCGGACGTTCTGCAGGCGTTTCAGGATGTGGAGGACAATCTGGCGCTGCTCCATCACCTCGCAGACGCCTCCGCCGACCAGTCGCTTGCGGTGACGGCTGCGCGGCGGACCCAGGACCTCGCATTCGCGCGTTACCGCCTCGGTGCGGTCAACTATCTCGAAGTCGTAATCGCGCAGACGGCTGCGCTTGAGGCCCAGCAGACCGCTCTCGATCTCGACACCCAGCGCGTCGAGGCCTCGATCCGTCTCATCAAGGCGGTCGGCGGCGGCTGGACGACGGACGATCTTCCGCACCTTGCCAGCAACGACCCGGCCATAACTGCTGTGCCGGCAGCACAGGCAGCACAGGCAGGAAAGTAGCGGCTGGACGCCGGCCCTGAGCCCGGGTCAAATTTGGTTATGCCCCGGCTGACGATCCGCATCGATTTCGAAGAGCAAGGCTCCTTTGGTCCCGGCAAGGCGCGTTTGCTCGAATTGATCGAAGCCGAAGGCTCGATCCGCCGCGCCGCAACCGCGATGGAGATGAGCTACCGGCAGGCCTGGCTGCTGCTGCGCGACGCCGAAGCTGTCATCGGTGCGCCGCTGATCGTGACGGCGACGGGCGGCGCCAAAGGCGGCGGCACGAAGCTCAGCGGAATCGGACACGACGTCGTCGCCCGCTATCGCCGCATCGAGCAGACCGCATCCCATGCTGTGCGTTCCGATATCGAGGCGCTGACGGGCCTGGCCGCAAAAAAAAAAGCGGCCCCGATGAACGGGGCCGCCCGGTATGCATGATGTATGAACGACTTACGCGCCGCCGCCGTTGTTGTAGACGGTCTCGCAGGCGGGAGTCGTGCCCGACTTGGCGACAACGCTCGGCTGCAGGTTCAGCTTGTCCTTGTTGGTGTAGAAAGCGTCGTCGATCGCCTTCGTCCATTGCTTGGGCAGGGGCGAAAGACCGGCCTCTCCCAGGACGCCTTTCTTGCTGGTAGTCGCTTTCGAGGTCTCCCTCCAGTTGATCAGACCCTCAAGATTGGCGAGCGTGGTGGCATTCAGATAGCACGTATAAGAGTCGAAGTCGGTGGTGCCGACATCGGGATAGGCGCCAGCCTCGGTCGGATTGGCGAGCGGCTCGGTTGGCGACAGGCCCTCGACCCAGGCCGTCGGATCGTTGCGCATTCCGAAGTCCGTGCAGGTGGCGCAGTACTTGCCCTTGCTGGAGGTCTGCGGGGGCTGCGCGCTGCCGAAGGCGATGAGCGCGGTGGCGGGTGACACCGTGACCCAATCGCCGTGGTAGTTTTGCAGGGCGGCCGAGAACAGGTCGTAGTCGTTGGTCTGACTATTTTCCACATAGGGCAGCACATAGTCGGCGCCGTCATAGCCGACGCGGCCCTGCTGGATGCAGGCGTTGTAGCCGGCGGGCAACACTGTTCCAGATGAGCAGTACGTTTTGCCTTCGCCCGCCGGGCTTTGGGTGAAGGCCGTGTATTGCGCGACGCCCGAGGAATTCGGCGCGAGCGTGATATAGCCAGGCTGGTCGACGCCGGGGAAGTTCGGGTTGTTCACATTGTAGGTGTTGCCCACGATGGCACTGGCGCCCGCGGCCTGGATGGTTGTCGCGCCAGTCGTGTAGTAGTTGGTCGGCGTCTTGCCGTTCAACAGGGTAAAGCTGGCGCAGACATTGGCCAGGTGGCGGGTCTGGATCGAGGTCGTCCCCGAACTGTCGGAGCGGGCGACCGGGATCAGCGTGACGCTCCACGAAGCCGACGGCGTCGGATCGGTTGGATCTTCGAGCGACGCTCCGCCGTTGTCGGCTGTGAGGTCCGGATCGTTCCAGTTCGTGATTTCGCCATTATAGATGCCGCAGAGCGAGTTCACGCTCAGCCGCAGACCGCCATATTTGTTGGCGTTCTGGACGTTCAGATGATAATCGATCTCGGGGTATTTGTTACCGGAACCGATGACTTTTTCGTAGGTCCCGCCGTTGGTGTAGATGATGGCGACCGGATCGATCGAGGCCGGGAATTGGACCAGCGGTCCGTAGCACTGAAGGGAATTCGGGTACTGTGAGTTCTGCTCTTGACCGCATGGCAGGCCGCCCGGTGCCGCGATGTTGACGCAGGTCGAGCCCTGGCAGTAGGAGGTGTTGCCCTGGTTATAGGAGTCGACGTCGTAGGAGCCGAGGCCCGCATCCGAATCCGCAAAGGAAACATACGGGAAATACTGGTCGCCCTTGGCTTCGTTGACGACGCCCCAGTAGCTGATCGGGTCATGGGTGAAAACGCCCAGAATGCCGCTGCCCGACCCCGTCGAGACATACCAGCTGGTCGTGCTGGTGTTGACGTGCTTCGTCGCGCAGTCCTGGCCTTTGCCGTCGTAGAAATTTTCGTCCACGAAGGTGGGCGGGGTGCCCTTGGTGATGAGGTCTGCGGGATTCCCATAGCAGTCGCCTTCCTGGCGCCAGTAGGGCGCAATGAGCGAGGAGCCGCCGCCGAAAAGATCGTTGGCGCCGAAGGTGTAGGGCTGCGTGCCCAGGCTGCAATTCGTGTCGCCGTAGCAATTTGTAGCTGCGGTGGCGCTGGACGCCAGCCCCGCCGCGCCCAACAGGGCCACGCAGGCGCTCGCCAGCAGAATGTGATTCAGTTTTTGCATTTCAGTCGGTCTCCTTGGTTGGTTCAATAGACGGAATGCTTACGCGGATGCGTAGTCCGTGACTCGCCCTGCGGCTGGTACGCGTATTCTTCCCACACCTCTTACCTTCGGCCGGCGCCGACGGACATTTTCCGTGACTAACGACACAGCGGGCCGAAAGCACTATCGCCTGAATACTCGCTCAAGCACGGATCCATGAATAAACGTCATTTCTATACGTATCAATACTTGTTGCCGAGATTTCAACAATATGTCACACGGGCTTATAAAACAACAAACAAATACGCTGCTGTTCTAATATAGAACAACAGGCTGCTCACTCGATTACAATTGGAATAGTAATTACTTACGTCGAGCGTCCTGTTGCGGCGTTGGCAAAACAGCTTGCCGATAACGCCGCCTTCCTCGGGGCTACCATGCTCCCCGGAAACGCCGTTTTTTCGTATCGGTGGTTTTCGACACTGGAATGAAGCTCGTGTGAACTTTTTGCAAAACGGCGGGATCCCGCGCGCCGAATCTTCTGTAAATACCTAGAGTGAATGATGTTATCGCCTGGCTGTGAAGCGGGACTGCCGGGACGCCGATCGAACTGTCATCAAACTGTTAACCGTCTCAGATAGGGCTTTACGGGGACGTGCTCGGGACGGGCTTCGCACCCGCACGCGGGGCGCGCATTCGTGTTGGAAAAAATGACGTCTTTTCAGCCCCCTAGTGGGCTTTCCCGGCGGATTTTTGCATGGTGGGCGATTGGCGCGCTGGCAATAGGTACCGGAGCACGGGCGGAACAGGCGCCTTCCGCGACGGGTTCGAGTTCCCAAATGGCCCAGTCGGCATCGGCGTCACCCGGTACGTCAGCGCAACGGGCCGCAGAGCCGGCCAAACAGGAGCGCCGCGTGGATATCGATGCGTATGACATCGACGGCAACACGATTCTCGACCAGGAAACGGTCGAGAGCGCGGTCTATCCCTTTCTGGGGCCTCAGCGGTCGCGCGAGGACGTCGAAGATGCGCGCAAGGCTCTCGAAAAGGCCTATCAGTCGCGCGGCTATCAGTCGGTCGTGGTCGAAATTCCGCCGCAGACGGTAACCAATGGCATCGTCAAGCTGCATGTCGTCGAAGCACCGATAGGCCGGCTGCGCGTGGTGGGATCACATTATACTCTGCCCAGCACGATCAAGTCCCAGGTTCCGGCGCTGGCGCCGGGAACCGTTCCAAACATCCAGGAAGCGCAGAACGAGCTGAATGAGGTCAACCGTCTGCCTGACCGGCGCGTGACGCCGATCCTGAAGCCGGGAGAGGTGCCGGGAACCATCGACGTCGATCTCCATGTCACCGACACGCTGCCGCTCCACGCATCCGTGGAGGTCAACAACGACCACAGCCCCGACACCGATCCCTTGCGGACGATCGCGACCGTCCATTACGACGATCTGTGGCAGATGGGGCAGAGCGCCTCGTTCACCTGGCTTCGGGCGCCACAAGATGTTCGCAGCGGACAGGTATTTTCCGGCTCGTATCTGGCACCGATCCCGGACAGCCCCTGGAACATTCTCGCCTATGGCTATCAGTCCAACAGCGACGTGAACACGCTGGGTGGAACCAACGTGCTCGGCAACGGCTATACCGCGGGCCTGCGCGGCGTCCTGCAACTGCCCTCTTTCGGCGATTTCGCGCAGACCTTCGATTTCGGGATGGATTTTAAGCATTTTCTGGAAGGCGTGACGCTCGGCTCCAGCGGAACCACGGCCGTCGTCGAGTACTATCCGGTCACCGCCGTTTACAATCTGAACTGGGTGACCCCGGAGGCGCAGGTCACCTCCATGTCGACGGTCGTTCTGGGTACGCGCGGCCTGGGCGGCTCCCCCTCGGAATTCGAATACAACCGCGCCTTTGCCACGGCCAATTTCATTCATCTGAACGAGGATGTGACCTGGACGCAGCAGCTGCCGTTCGAGTCGCTGGGTGTATTCCGTTTCGCTGGACAGCTCGCCGACCAGCCGCTCCTTTCCAGCGAACAATTCGCGGCCGGCGGCCTCACCTCGGTGCGCGGTTACCTGCAGTCCGAGGCCATCGGCGACGACGGTCTGCTCGAATCCAACGAGCTGCGCAGCCCTTCCTTCGCGCGCTGGGTCGATCCGGCCGACATCGACGACATGCGCGTGTTCGGCTTCGCCGATCTCGCGCATGTCTGGATTCTGGGCGCGCTGCCCGGCCAGACCAACGCATTCACGCTCGAGAGCATCGGCGCCGGCATGCGCATCGCAACGCTCGGCCACCTGTTTGGAAGCATCGACGTCGGCCTGCCCCTGCGCAGCGGTCCCTCAACGCCGGCACGCCGGCCGCGCCTCACCTTCAGCGTCAGATCGGAGCTCTAACGTGACGACACCGGATCTTTCCACCGCTCTGCGGCGCGTCCCCTGGCGCCGCGGCTGGCTTCTGCTGGTGCTGCTCGCGCTGGCTCCCACCCAGGCGCTCGCCTGGTGGCAGACCGACTGGTCCTACCGCAAGCAGATCACGGTCGACACCACCCCCAAGGGCGCCGGTATCGCGCAGCCGGCCGGACGCGTCCCGGTGCTCATCCGTCTGCACACGGGCAATTTCAGTTTCGGCGACGCCCAGGACACCGGCAACGACCTTCGGTTCACTTCGTCCGACGACAAGACGCCGCTGCCGTTCCAGATCGAGGAGTTCGATCCGCTACTCGGCGTGGCGGCGGTGTGGGTCGACATTCCAGATTTTCCGGCGGGCAGCGCCAAACAGATCTGGCTCTATTACGCCAACAAGAAAGCCCCCGCGGCCGGCGATCCGGCCGGCACCTTCGATGCCGATTACACCCTGGTCTATCACTTCGAGGACGCCGTCGGCGCGCCGCCGAAGGATACGACGGCCTACGGCAACAACGCGCAGAATGCGCCGGCCGGCATCGACACCGGTGCCGTCATCGGCAAAGGCGCGCGTTTCGCGGGCACCGGCGCCATGACCGTGCCGGCCAGTCCGTCGCTGGCGATCGCGCCGGGCGGCGCCTTCACCTTCAGCGCCTGGGTGAAGGACGATCTGCTGCAGCCGCGCCAGGGCCTCTACGTCCGCGGCGACAATGGCTCGGCCCTTGTCATCGGGCTCGATTCGGGGACACCTTTCGTGGAAGTCCAGAGCTCGGGCGCCGTGCGCGTGGCGGCGCCGCACCCCGTCGCGAAAGGGCAGTGGACTCATATCGCCGTGACGGCGGACGGCAAGGCGATCACGCTCTATGTCAACGGCAAGAGCGTGGCGAAGGCCGCGGGCGCGCTGCCTCCGCTCAACAGTGTGACCGGTATCGGCGGCGCGCCGCCGGGAGTGACGCTCACCTCGCCCGTATCGGCCTTTACCGGCGACATGGACGAACTCAGGCTCTCCAAGGTCGCGCGCAACGCGGCGCTGATCCAGGCCGACGCAATCGGCCAGGGCCCGGAATCGCGGCTCGTCGAATTTGGAGTGGATGAAAAGCAGGCTGGCTTCGGCTTCGGCTATTTCGGCATCATCGTCAAATCGGTGACGATCGATGCCTGGGTGGTCATCGGCATCCTCGGTTGCATGGCGGTGATGTCCTGGTTCGTGATGTTCGGGAAGGCGAGCTACGTCGGCACCGTCGACAAGGCGAACGATGTCTTCATCAAAATCTTCCGCCGCCAGGGCGGCGATCCGATGGCCATCGATGACTCCAAGATGAACCCCGCCGAGCGGCGCAAGCTCGCGCTATCCTCGATCTGGCGCATCTATCACGCCGCCTCGGAAGAGATACATCGCCGCATCCAGCGCAGCGGCACGCTGGTGCTGAATGCCGAAGCGATCGAAGTGATCCGTGCGATCATGGACGCCTCGATGGTGCGCGAGAACCAGCGGCTCGCGCGCTCCATGGTGCTGCTCACCATCTCGATCTCGGGCGGACCGTTTCTGGGTCTGCTGGGCACGGTGGTCGGCGTGATGATTACCTTTGCCGCAATTGCGGCGTCGGGGGACGTCAACGTCAATGCGATCGCGCCGGGCATTTCGGCGGCGCTGCTCGCAACCGTGGCCGGCCTCGCCGTCGCGATCCCCGCCCTGTTCGGCTATAACTATCTCATCATCCGCAACAAGAACGTTTCGGCAAACATGCAGGTGTTCGTGGACGAGTTCATCACGCGCCTGTCCGAGCTCTACAGCGGGCGCGAATTCGCCCGCGCGGCGGAATAGGGAGGATCGCGTCCATGCAGGTCAAGGACGAAGACAAGCCCTACGACGACATCAACATCACCCCGATGCTCGATCTCGCCTATGTGCTGCTCATCATCTTCATCATTCTCACCACGGCGTCGGTGCAGGGGATCAAGGTCGATCTGCCGAAGGCGAGCGCAACGGTTAGTCTCGCCAAGCCGCAGACCAAGGCGATCACCATCAACAACAGCGGCCAGGTGTTCCTCGACGCCTATCCCGTCACCCTGCCGGAACTGGAATCTCGGCTCCGCACCCAGAAGGCACTCACGCCCGATTTCCCCGTCATCGTGAAGGGCGACGGCACCGTGCAGTACCAGAAAGTGATGGATGTTCTCGATCTTCTCCGCCGCATCGATCTTCCTCATGTCGGTCTGGTGACCGGCAAGCAGCAGAGTTGAAGCGATGTCCGATTTCGCGGAAGAGTTTCGGGAAAGCTGGTCGCAGCGCCTGCGCGGGCTGGCGATTCCGGGCGCCATCCTGCTCCTGGTCGCGGGCACGATTCTCTATTTCCTGCATGACACCGCGGGCATCCGCCGCGAGGCGCCGCCGCTGCCCACGCTGATCGCCACCTTGCCTCCTCCGCCTCCTCCACCGCCTCCGCCGAAGCAGCAGCCGGAACCGGAAAAGAAGATCGAGGAGCAGAAGCCGGTCGAGCAGCCGAAGATGGTCAATTCGGCGCCGAAGGCGATCACGGAAGCGGGACCGGCCCAGGCGGGAACCGACGCGTTTGGAATCCAGGCCGGCAGCGGCGGCGGCGAGGTCGGTTCGGGTGGCGGTTTTGGCGACGCCAATTACACGCGCTATCTGGGTTCGACATTGCAACAAACGATCCAGAACGACGATCGCGTCAATCATCTGGTGTTTACGGCCGACATGGCGGTGTGGGTGGACGCCGACGGGCGTATCACTCATGCGACCGTCCTCAAATCGAGCGGTGACCCGGGTATCGACCAGGATCTGGTTGCCGCGCTGCAGGGCATGCCGGCGCTGGACGAGCCGCCGCCGTCGGACCTGCAATTTCCGCAAAGAATACGCATCGAAGGGCGGCACGCGTCCGGTTAGCGCGTCGGTATTTTGAAACAGGGGCTGGTGTATGAAGGGGAATTCCGTGCGGGGGAGTTTGGCTGCCGGTGTCGCCGCGGCGGCGCTGTGTCTGGGCGCCGCTCCCGGACTGGCGCAGACGGGCAGCGGGCCATCATCGAGCGCGATGGCCAATCTCATCCGTCTGCTGGTGAAACAGAAGGTCATCACACAGGCGAGCGCCGATGCGCTGCTCAAGGAAGCCGAGCAGGAGGCGGCGCAGGCGAAGGCTGCCAATGCCTCCGTGCCCGCAACACCGGTGCCGATCCCCGCAGAGCGCCCGGAGGTTCCGCCGCCGGCGCCCGGCGTGCTGCGGGTGCCCTACGTTCCACTGATCGTGAGGAACCAGATCCGCGACGAGGTGAAGGCGGAGGTGCTGAAGGAGGCCAAAGCGGAGAACTGGGCCCAGCCCAACGCGCTGCCGGGGTGGATCCGCCACATCGACTGGTACGGACTGATGCGCGTGCGCAGCGAATCGGATTTCTTCGGCGCGAACAACATCGGCAGCGACGGAATCGACGGTTATGTCAACTACAACGCCTTCAACGCCAACGGGCCGACGGACGTCAATCCGACCGGCATTCTGAACACGATTCCGTTTCTCAACGCCACGCAGAACCGCATCAATCTGCTTAGTTTCAGCGCGCGCCTCGGCATGACGGCGAATGTGAGCGACAACGTGCAGGTGGGCGTCCAGCTCGCATCGGGCGGCGACAACGGGCCGGTTTCCACGACGCAGGCTTTCGGCGCCGGCTTCACCAAGAAGCCCGTCTATCTCGACCTCGCCTATATCGCGCTGGCGCCGATACCGGACCTTTCGATCACGCTCGGGCGCATGGCCGATCCGTTCTTCCGCACCGACCTTCTGTTTCACGACACGTTGAATATGGACGGCGTCGAAGTCTCAGGGCTCACCAAGCCGCTGGGTGCGCCGGGGCTCGGCACGTTCTCGACCATCGGCGCGTTCCCGGTGGGATACGTCAATTACAACTTTCCGACGTTCAGTCCGACGAAGGCGCCCGATCACACGGAATGGCTGCTGGGCGGTCAGGTCGGGGAAGACTGGGCCAACCCCCGCTGGGACTGGCGCTCGGCCGTTTCCATGTATTATTATCTGAACGATCAGGGCGAGCTTTCGGCGCCTTGCCCGATCTATCTCGGCACGCAGCAGTGCTCGACCGACGACTCGGTCCCGCCGTACATGGAGAAGGGAAACACCCTTTTCCTCCTCCGCGACATCATTCCATGTCCGGGAGCCCCGTGTGCGGGCGGGGGAACAGGTCCCACCGACTACTACCAGCCGCAATATGCGGGGCTGCTGTTCAAATATGAAGAATTCGACGCCACGTCCACCTTCGATCTGCTGCTGGCGCCGCAGGAGCATCTCATCTTCACCGCAGACTATGTGCGCAATCTGGCCTATGACGGCAGCCTGGCGAGCCGGTATTCCGCCTATGGCGTCTATCCCGTCACCAACTACGATTCCACGAACGGGGCACTGCAGAGTGGCCCCAATGCGTTCATGGGACGCCTCACCTTCGGCGAACCCGATCCGCGCGAGCGCGGAGAATGGAACATCAGCGCCGGCTACAAATATCTTCAGCCCGACGCCGTGCTCGACGCCTTCACCGATTATGACTTCCACAACGGCGGCACCAACGCCAAGGGTTATTTCGTCAAGGTGACGCTTGGCCTCTTCCACAACACCTGGGTTCAGGCGCGCTGGTTCAGCGCCGACCAGGTCTACGGCCCGCCGCTTGCCATCGACGTGCTGCAGCTCGATCTCTACACGGCGTTCTGACGATGAAGAAACTTTGGCTGCATCGGTACCGTGCGTCCTTCGACGGGCTCAGGATGAGGAGGTCTGGTACTTGCGCAGGCGCCCATGGCGGCAAGATTTTCCCTCTTGCTGAGCCTGTCGAAGCACGCAGGGTCGTGCTCCAGGCTTCGGTCCTACAAAGTATTGCTGCGCTTTCGTTCGTACTCTGCTGCGTCGGATTTGCATTGTTGTCGGCCGCGCCGGCGGGGGCGCAGACGCTGGAGGACAGGCTGCGCGACCAGCTGCGCGCGACCATGAACCAGGTACAGCAGCTCCAGGATCAGCAGGCCACGCTTGAGGCCGAAAAGACCCAGGCGGAAAAGGAGCGCGATCAGTTGAAGGCGCAGCTCGCGGCCGCCCAGGCCAAGCCCGTCCACACCGGCCCGAGCGCCGCCGAGCTGCAGAAAGAGGCGGAGCTGGAAGTCGACGTCGAGAAATACAAGGAGGCCTCCGCCCAGGCCGCCACCGGCGCCCAGCAGGTGCAGGCGGACCGCGACAAGGCGCAGACTGGGCTGGCCGACGCGCAGAAGCAACTCGGAATCTGCGAAGACAAGAATGCGCAGCTGCTCAAGACGGGCAATGACATTCTCGACGCCTATCAGAAATTCGATCTCGGTGACGCCATCGGCGCGAACGAGCCCTTCATCGGCATCAAGCGCGTCGAGCTCGAGAATGAGGCGCAGGGCTTCGACGATCGTCTGTACGAAGGCAAGTTCAATCCGAAGGCGAAGCAGCCTGAGGCGAAGCAGCCCGCGGCGAAGACGGGCACGGGTCCATAATCGGGACTACCAAAGGAGGACAGGATGAGCGGAATGGCTTCCAGGAAACGGTGCGGCGACAGCCTGCGGGGAAAGCTTCTGCGCGGATCGAGCGTGGTTGCGCTGGTGACCGCCATCGGCATTTCGCATGCGTCCGCCCAGAGCTTTTCACAGCTCAGGGCTGCGGTGCGGTTCAACGAGCTGGTCACCAGCCGCCTGCTCAGGAATCCCAACATCAACCAGCAAGCCGCCCAAGCGGCCGGCATGAGCGCGGCTGCCCGGCAGGCGCTGAATTATCAGTCGCAGGTCGCCCAGGCGCTGGCGCTGGCCCAGCAGGCGCAGGCGGCGGCGCGGCAAGCCGTGCTCGGGACGACGGGCAGCGTGCCCAACGGTCTTGTGATCGGCGGATTGCAGGAAGTGCCCGACCCCGTGCAGGCGTCGCAGGATCCCACCGGAGAGAATACCTGGCAGGGCGCTGCCCAGCCGACGGAAACGAAGTCGGGAAACAATGTCACGGTCACGATCAAACAGACGCAGCAGCGGGCCGTCCTGTCGTGGGACACGTTCAATGTCGGACAGAACACGACGGTCGATTTCGAGCAGGAGTTCAAGGGAATAGCAGAGAAATCATGGGTCGTGCTCAACCGCGTTGCCGGAAATATCGACGCGCCGCCCAGCGAGATTCTGGGTTCGATCAAGGCGCAGGGCACGGTTCTCATCGTAGACCAGAACGGCATTCTTTTCGGCGGCGCCTCGCAGATCAACGTCAATGCGCTGATCGCGAGCACGCTGGAGATCGGGCACCCGCTCGATCCCGACAATGACTTCGCGCCGATTACGATCGCGGAGCGCAACGATTATTTCCTCGAATACGGATTGCTCGGCTATGCGGATCAGGCGTCGCAGTCGGAGAAGAGCGAGACATACACGTTCTCCACTACTGCGTGCGACCAGGGCACCGGCAGCGAGTGTCAGAATGGAGTTGATTACTATACGGGGGAAGGCCCGGTTCAGGTCGATGCGGGCGCCGACATAACGGCGAACAGTGGCGGCTACATCCTGCTGACGGGACCGGAAGTCGTAAACAGCGGCGAGCTGACCGCGCCCGAGGGGCAGGTGAGCCTCGAAGCCGGTCAACTGATTACGCTCGAGCGTTCGACCGGCGCCGCCGGGAGCGCCTCACCCGATATCCGCGGCTTCTCGCTCCTGTCCACGGACAATACCATCGCGCAAGGCAATTATGTCGAGAACACGAGCACCGGAATCGTCTCGTCGCCGCAGGGTTATGTGTCGCTAGAAAGCAACGATTTCGGCGGCGTGATCAATGATGGAATCCTGGAAGCGACGACCAGCGTGTCGCGCAACGGGTTCGTCCAGCTTTATGCGCAGGACATCCAGCTCGGTGCGGGCAGCACCATCGCGATCGGCCCCGGTCCCACTGCCGAGACCATCCCGCAGGATCCCGTTTCGCTCGAGGACTTCAAGCCGTCGAAGGTCGCCATCGGCGGAAACGAATCGCGCGTGGAAATCGAGCACAATGCGATGATCTATGCGCCGGGCGGAGACGTGACGATCGGCGTCAATCCTGGCGCCGATACCTATTCCGATCAGGACGAGGGTGGCCAGGGCAAGTCGCGTGTGTTCATCGATACCGGCGCGGTGATCGATGTGGCCGGCGTGCCCAACGTGATCGTTCCGGCGTCCCTCAACAGCGTTCCCATTCATCCCGTCACCGACAACACGCTGCAGGACGACGACAACGCCTACAAGAACGGTTTCCTTGATGGCGCGACCGTCTATGTCGATCCGAGGCTCTCCGGTGTGAGCTCCGACGGCGTGGCCTGGGTCGGTTCGCCGCTGGTTCCGGCGGCGAGTTATGCCGAGCAGGTCGGCGTCTCGGTCCGGCAGCTGATGACGGCGGGCGGCAATGTCTCGTTGGGCGCCGACAGTTACACGCCGGGCGGCAATCGCGATCTCGCGGGCGACGTGACCGTCAAATCCGGCGCAGTCATCGACCTGGATGGCGGCTGGGTCACCTATCAGGCGGGATGGGTGCAAACCACGGACCTGATCGATTCGGCTGGCAATATCGTCAATATCGGCGACGCCAATCCCAATGACACCTATATCGGAATCTACAACGGCTTCACCGCCGTAGAGCCGCGCTGGGGCGTGGTGCAGACTTACAGCGATCCGCTCCTCACACAGGGGCAATATGAAGGGCAGTATACCGAAGGCCGCGATGCCGGCTCGCTGACGCTCAAATCCTCCGTGATCGTTCTGGACGGCACGGTCGACGCGCATGCGTTCCCCGGCCCCATGCAGCTCGCCGATGCTGAGATCGGGACCGGAAAATCTGGTGTTTATGGCGATGGCCGGAACGTCCAGGCCGCGCCCTCTCAGCTTCCCGTCGGCGGCTTTCTTTTCGTCCAGGCGCTCGGCGACGATGCCAACGACCCGACTCAAACTTACGGCGGTGGTGGCGACATCGACATTGTCGATCAGGCGAACTACCAGCCGGTATCCGGCAGCCTCGAATACGGACAATCGATCTCCATCGTGAATGGCGCGCTGGTCGTCCCGACGCGCGACCCGGCGTCCTATCTGCCGCTCGACCGCATCGACACGATTTCCCTCGACGCCGACGCGCTCTCGAACATGGGCCTGAACGACCTTGCCCTTGCGACCAGCGGGAACATCACCGTCGAGCAGGGTGCCAATGTCACGCTCACGCCCGGCGGCGATTTCGACGCCGTTTCGGGCCGCGCGATCACCGTCGACGGCAGCGTATATGTACCATCCGGCAACATAAACCTGCAGACAGTAAGCATCTACGGCAGCGGCAACCCGACGGAAGGAGGTTCTGTGTTCGTCCCGGAGCCGACCGTGCTCGGATCGTTCGACATCACCATCAACGGCACGCTGTCGGCGCGCGGCCTGTGGACAAACGACTATGGCGCTGCTCCGGGGCAGCTCCTCGGGAGCGCCTATACGGGTGGCGGCAGCATCACGCTAAATGCCGCTCCAAGCGTTCTTCTGTACAACGAGGTCGAGGGCGTCAGCGGCCCGCCGGTCAATGAAGACATCAGTGGCAGCATTCTCATCAATCGCGGCGCGCTTCTCGACGTCTCGAGCGGCGGATATGTTTCGCCGCTGGGTGACGTCGATCTGTCCGCAACAGGCGGAAATGTCAGCCTGATCGACGAGACAAATTATTTCCAGACAGGCGGCGGGGACTCCGGCGACCAGAGTTCAATCCCGGGGTTCCGGGTCGATGGAATCAATCTGGGTACCGACTCCCAATACCTGCCCGACAATCCGTCCGCGATCAACGCGCGAATCGCGATTGCCCCCGGCACGATACTGGGCTACGGGTTTGATGGAGGGGGTACGTTCACCCTCGACACCCCGGCGATCAGCTTCGGCGACGGAACGGCGTCTTCGGGCACGGAACTGCCGCTCGATTTCTTTGCCCGGGCGGGTTTCGCGAATTACGACATCACCACCTACAAGACCGATCTCATCGCCAACCAGTTCACCAACGGCTATGGCGGTTACAACGCCATTCTCGCGACCGATGTCCTGACCATCCGGGCCGGGCAAACTCTCGACCTCGCGCAATCCTACTATGCGCTCGCGCTGGATAATCCCGCGCGCGATGCCGCCCAGATCGCTGCACTGCAAAACCTGCCGACGGGCGGGAACATTTCCTCGGTCCTCAAGCCGAACATTCCCTCCGATGCCTGGGATCAGAAGGCAGTGAATCTGACACTGGGAGGACTGATCGAGCTTCACGTCGACAAGGGCGGCACGCTGGTCGACAGTGCCGGCGGGGTTCTCACGGTCTCGCAGCTGGACAATGAAGGCACGATACGCATTCCCGGCGGCACCATCGATCAGACGGAGACTCTTCCCGAGATTTTCGGGTCCTCCAATCTGGGTGTGCAAAGCCTTTCCGACGTATTTACCATGAACCCGAACGGCACAATCGACGAATCCGCCAACGACGTTGAAGCCTACAAGAGATTCGGCATCACCTGCGACCTCAACGGAACGCCCTACTGCAGCAACGAATATGTCGCGGTCAACTACGACCTCTACCTGCTTGGTACGCTCGCCGCCGGCGTCGGCGTCCATCTCGGCGCCGGCAGCGTCACAGATCTGGCGGGAACAAGCATACGCGACCCGCGCGCGGTCCAGCCCGGACTGGCGCATTATGTCACCGGCACGCTTTACGGCGGAGGCACGTTGGAATCCCAGCCCAACTATTTCGAGACCGCGCCGATTTTCGGCCAGATGATCGGGTTCAGTATCTACGGTCTTGACAATCCACTAGACAACCCGGGCGTTGATCCGCCTGGCGAGGTTCTGGCCGACACGGTTGTTGCAGATCCGGGTTCGAGGTTGAACCTGTCGGGTACCTCCGACGTCTATGACGAACTCGGGCCTGACGGCACTTTTGTGCCGACTCGGGAGTGGAGCAATGGCGGCGCGCTCGATCTGGCAAACGGCGGGACGATTACCGGAGCCGACATCCTGGCGCAGGGTGGTGCGCCGCAGGCTCTCGGCGGCACGCTGGAGATGCTCGATCCGGTCTTCTATCAGAACGATCCTTCGACTCCGACATCCGATGCCGTTTCCGAACAGCAGATTTCAGCGGCCGGATTTTCCACCTTTGTCGCAGAGGGCAGCATCAACTCCTCCGGCAACGCAACGATCAGCCTGGACCGCGGGTTCTTCCTGACGTCTGTGGCTTACAATGGCCAGGGCGACGCCGACGACAATCCGACCTATGACACGAGCGTCGGCTCGGGCGGCGTGCTCACGATCGACGCGCCCTACATCAACCTCGGCAGCATCGAACAGTTTGCCGGCTCGCCGGACGAGGGAATGCAGGAAAACAACAGCGTTATCTTCCGGGCCGACGATATTGATGTCATGGGCGCGGTGCTGTTCGACGATTCGGTCGGCAATGTGACGCTCGATGCCAGCGGCGACGTCCGCCTGATCGGCGCGCAGCTGCCGGACCTCACCGTCGGCATTACACTGCCGTCGGGGGCTAACGTCGACACGCTGATCGGCCAGTTGTCCGTCAACGGCAACCTCACCATTGACGCGGCGCAGGTCTATCCCACCACGGGCTCGACCTTCTATGTCACATCGCTGGGGACGGGCAGCACGATCAGCTTCGGCCGTACGATGAAGACCACCCCCGCAACGCCCTATTCGGCGGGCGCCGATCTGACCATCCAGGCCGCCAACGTCGTGCTCGGCGGCGTCATCCGCGTGCCTGTTGGTTCGCTGACGATCGGCTCGGCTTCGGCGCTGAGCGTCAATGATGTGACGCTCGCGCCCCTTACCACATCCGTCGTGGCGCTCCCCGGCAGCATCACATCAGTTTCCGCGGGCGGGCTGAGCATCCCTTACGGAACGACGACCGACCAGGCGGAATGGTATTTCGCGCCGGGCAACGGCGCGGAACTGACCGCGCCGCCGCCGGCAATCCTCACCTTCGGCGGAGATTCCGTTACGCTCGACTCCGGCGCCACCGTGAACCTGAGCGGCGGCGGTGACCTCTACGCCTATGAGTTCATTCCCGGCACCGGCGGTTCGCGCGACGTTCTCGATTACGACAATCCCAACGAATTCAGCGGCAACGGCGGCTATCTCTATCCGGGCGCCGTGCAGGTCTATGCGATCGTGCCGGGGCTGTCGTCGAGCGTCGTGGCGCCCTACGACCCGATCTATTCCGCGAACTACAGCAGTCTCTATTCCGCCGCCGGTGCCGGGCAGAGCGTCTATCTGACCGGGGCGCCGGGGCTGGCCGCGGGCTGGTACACGCTGCTGCCCGCGCAATATGCCATGCTGCCGGGCGGCATGCGCATCGTCGAGGATTTCAACGACCCGCAGATCGCGCCGGGGGCGAGCGCGACGCTGACCGACGGAACCCAGCTCCTCGCCGGTTATTACGGCATCGCCGGAACCGATACGCGCACCGCCACGCCTGTCGCCTTCGAAGTGCAGTCGCAGAGCGTGTTCGAGCAATATTCCCAGATCGCGCTCACCTCGGCGGATTCGTTCTTCGCGCAGCTGGCCGCGACAAACGGCGAGGTCACGCCGCGTCTGCCGATCGACGCCGGCCAGCTGGTTCTCGCGCCTGCGGATGATCTTCTCGCGAGCGCGACCTTTCTCACCGCGCCGGCTGCGGGCGGACGCGGTTCGGAAGCCGATATCAGTGGATTAAACTTCGATATCGTCTCGAGTCTTGGTGAACCGCAACAGGGCGTGATCGAGATCACCGCCGGAACTCTTGACGACCTCGATGCGTCGAGCCTGCTGATCGGCGGCGTGCGCACCGACAATTCCGACGGCACGACCTCCATCGACGTCATGGCGCAGTCGATTACGGTCGAGAACGATTCCGCCAATCCGCTCACGGCACCGGAAGTGATTCTGGCCGCGACCGGCAGCATCACGCTGGACAATGGCGCCACGATCATCGCCAAAGGCAATCCCGACATTCCGCTGACCGGTAATTATATCACCAATGGACCGGCCGCGCTGCTGCGCGTTTCCGACGGGCCGCAGCGGCTCGCCACGCTGCCGTCGAGCAGCGCCTTGCTGACCGTCGGCGATGTCGATCTCGAAGGCAATTCCGTCCTGCTCGATTCGGGCGGCAACCTGACGATCGCCCCCGATGCGCAGATTGCCGCGAAATATCTGGCGCTCGGCGCCGGGCAGGTGACGTTTGCGTCGAACGGACAGGGGCTTTCCGGTCTTGTCATCACGCCGCAACTGCAGACATTGTTCAACAAGGCCGATGAGCTGACGATCATCACGGCCGCGTCCGGTACGTCCACGCCCAACACGATTGCCTTTGCTTCCGGCATCTACGATTTCGGCAATATCATATTCGACACGTCGGGGCTGTCGCTCCTTGACGGCAGCAGCGTCACGCTGAACGCGGAGACGCTGACCTTGACCAACAGCACCCAATCCGCGGGCGCCGCATGCGGCCAGTCGGGTCGGCTGGCCTGCGGCAGCGGCAACCTGACCGTCAATGCGTCCCGGATCGACTTCGGCTGGGGCACGATCAATACCTACGGCTTCGGCCGCACCGTGACGCTCTCGGCGCCGAAAGGCATGTTCATGGAGGGCAATGCCGTGGTCGCATTCGGACCGGCGGCCCTCAACCTTCAAACGCCTTACCTCGGCGATATCGGCTATACGCCCGCGCCCGGCGTGAACGAGTTCATTCCGAGCCTGTCGCTGACGACGACGGGCGTGGTTTCGATCACCAATCCGACCGGCGCGAGCGTGCCGGACGTGCCCGGCGCGCCGGGCTCTTCGCTCTCCATCTCGGGCGATGTGATTTCCGTGGAAGATTCCGAGCTGCGCGCGACCGCCGGCTCGCTCACGCTCAACTCGCTCAACGGCATCGACCTTTCGGAGGGTGCGGTCGTCGAGACACCGTCCTATTCCAGGACCTTCGGCGACTCCGCCGATCCGGTCTCCGTCTCTGCCCCGGGGGGCACGCTCACGCTCATCGCGCAGAACGGCAATATCGACGCCGCTTCGGGGACGACGATCTCCGTGGGCGGCAGTTCTGGTGCGGCGGGCACGCTTTCGCTCTCCGCCGACAATGGCAATTTCAATTTCGACGGCACGATCGATGCGACCGCGCCCGGCGGCGGCGGCTCGCTCATCCTGTCCACCGGCGGCGCCTTCGATCTTGCTTCGTTCAGCACGAGCTTCGCCAGGGATTTCACCGGCGCGATCGACATCACCTCCGGAGCCGGCAATCTCGTGTTGCCGGACGGCGACGAGCTGAAGGCGCAGGACGTGCTGCTCGATGCCGATGGCGGGCTGGTCGACATCGGGGGCACGATCGACGTCTCCGGCACCAACGGCGGCGATGTCGATCTGTATGGCCTCACCGGCGTCACGCTCGAATCCACCGCGCTGATCGACGCGCATGCGGATGGCTACGGCAGGCTCGATCCGCGCCAGGCCACTGGCGGCACGGTGAACATCGGCACCGACCAGAACGGCAGGATCGATGTGAAGCAGGGTGCGGTCATCGACGTGGCGGCACTGCACACCATGGCGCGGCTCGTGCCGATGACGATGTATGGCACCGTCTATTACACCTATGTGCCCGGCGATGTCGGCGGCACGGTGAATTTCCGCCTGCCCGTGATCGAGGCTCAGGACGGCGAGACCGTCAACATGACCTATGCGGGCGACATCGAGGGTGCGAGCGCGATCGACCTTGTGGGCTTCGAGCGGTGGAATCTTCAGGACGTCTATGACAGCGGCGACTTTGTTGGCGTCACCATTGCGAATGGCCAGGCAACTCTCGATGTCGGAGCGACCGGAGATGAACCCAATTTTCTGGCCGACGATGCTGGCGGGACGGTCGTCAATTTCATCCAGAACTTCAACATCTCGGCCGATTACGGAAATCTCGGCGGTCTCGCCTCGCAGTCCAACTTCAATGCCAGGCCGGGCGTCGAGCTCAACTACTCGGGCGACATCGTGCTCGCATCCAATTGGAATCTGGGCGCTGGAGCGGTCAACATCGCCGCCGCCGTAAAGGTCGGGCTGATGGCGCTGGTCGATCCAACCTGCACCTCGGATTGCCAGTACTACGTCATTCCCGGCGACGAGGGCGAGGTCTTTTCGAAATACACCACGCTCACCTATCGCGTCGGCGGATCCGTCCTCGGCGCGCCGGCGGTGCTCACGATCCGCGCCGGCGGCAATCTCGATATCGAGGGGGGCATCACCGATGGTTTCTTCCAGTTCGGCGACCAGAACGATCCGAATTATCTGAATGTCGCGCTCGGCGGCGGGAACAGATATTACATTCCGTACCTGATGCCCGGATGCGAAGGAATTAGCACAACCTGCGAGGGGCTTGGCAACTGGATGTCTGGACCGCTCGCGACCGAATATGTCGATCTCTTCTTCCCGGGAGCGGGCACGTTTGCAACGCAGTCGATTGTCGACAATCCCGTGCCCTACAATCCCCAGGCCAACTCGCCTGCCGCGGACGGCGACGGCGACGTTCTGGGCAGCATGCAGGTGTTCCCGCTGGTGACGAACTCGAGCGGTACGCATTATGTTGCTTCCACATCATACCAGCTAGTTGCCGGCGCCGATCTGACCGGGGCCGGCGGCGATCCGAGCGCGGATCCGTTGCGCACGGTCGCAGGCACCGACGACAGCGTCGTGGTGCAGGGGATCAACACTTATACATACGGCGAAACGCAACAGACGACAACGTACAACTGGGCAGATCAGCTCGATTTCGACGTGGGCGATGAATACCTGAGCGCCAATGCGTGGTATATGGCTTTCCTCTCCCAATATCCGGAGGCCGATGCGAATTCGTACACATATATAGATTTCTCGAAGGCTCCCCCGGGAGTCTTGACCTGGCTGGACCAAGATCAGAACTGGTACAAAAACTTCTTTGATAACTACGCGGGCCAGTACAGCACTTTCAGCAAGGGCGGCAAAGTCGATGGGTTCTCCACCACCTTGGGCATCGCAAACCTGTTCATGCTCGATTTCATCGAACCAGCTCAAAACCTAATGACCATCCTGGGCAATTATAAGTTGCCGTCGCACTCGCAAATAGCGACTTGTCAACAAGGCCAAGGCACCACATGCAGCGCCATTTATATGACGCTCGTGCGGACAGGAACCGGCTCGATCGCCATGGCGGCCTCGGGCGACATCAATCTCGAAAACGGCGACAACCTGACATACTACCTTCTGGATGGCGAGCAAGGAAACAATCTGGACGGCGGGCTGCAGCTCGGCGGGGCGCCCGTTTATACCGCCGGCCATCTCGCAATTCTTGCGCCACAAACGGTCGTCGACGAACTGACGGGCGATACCTTCACCATCGATCCGTCCAGCTATGACGACACCGCTGATATCTTCAGTCCGCCGATCGACGGTGGACAGGGCTATCAATATGGCGCAACCGACGGCAATGGTGATGCCGGATTCAACGGCGTCATGATCACCAATCCCGTCTATCTGACTGGCGGCGGCAGCATTTCGCTGACGGCCGGCCAGGACGTGCTTTCGCGGCGCGACGTATGGGACGAGGCGAGGATCGCCGACGATTATAATAATAACAACACGTTCTATGACTGGATCGGCAGCGGCGACCAGGCCTGGCGGGTGGGCGGCGTGGGCGACGTCACGAACATCATGATCAATCCGCAATTGTTCACCGAAGGCGTCGGCGCGCTCGGCGGCGGCGACATCAGCATCAGGGCAGGTCAGAACATCGTTGATCTGACCGTCGCGGATGATACGTCGGTCACCACGGCGAGCATCTCAAGCCGGTCGATGGGCCTGCCCACGCTTGGAATCTGGCAGTTCGGCGGCGGCAACGTCGATATCGACGCGGGCGGCGACATTCTGGGCGGGCGCTTCGATATCGGCGAAGGAAGTGCCGACATTACGGCCGGCGGCGATATCGCCAGCGCGGGTTTGATCAATATCTTCTATAATGGCAGCAGTTACACGACCATGCCCGACACGCTGCGCCTTCGCCTCAGCGACGCCACGATCTCGGTGTCGGCGCAGGGCACCGTCGATATCGAAGGCGTCGGCGCGCTGGGCGTCTATTCCGATGGTGGTTCGGCGCAAGATCAGGAGAATCTGGACTCCCACGGGTTCTATAGCGCGACAGCCGGAGTCTCCGTACAGTCCGACGGAAGCATCGAGATCGACAATCAGTCTCCGCTCCTGTCCTTGAACGGCAGCACTCAGCCGTTCGATTACAGCATCGTTACCAGGGCGGACGGCGCTACGAACGAAGTCCCTTCGGCGGTGTATCCCGGTTCGCTGAACGCGGCGTCATTGACGGGAAGCCTGACAATCGTCGGCTCATATGATCCCACCAACACGAGTAGCGATCAGGCCGACGACGTAATCCTCTATCCGAGCCCGGTCGGACAGTTCAACCTTTATGCCGGGGCGGATATCATGCCTGTCACGATCGACATGGAAGACGGCGATCCGGGCCTGCTTCCCGGCATCTTCTCGCTCTTTTCGTATGACTCAAACGAGAGCATCATCCTTGCCGGGCGCACGTTCAATTTCCCCGGCGTGCTGCCGAACACGCCGCAGGCGATTCGCCAGACGTTCCACAACAGCACGCCCACCCATGTCGACGATCCCTACCCCGTCCGCATCGATGCGGGCGGCGACCTTCTCGATATGATCGTCTCCGTGCCCAAGCAGGCGCGCATCTGGGCCGGCCAGGACATCATCAACATGATGTTCTTCGGCCAGAACCTGCTGCCGACGGATATCACGCGCATCGTGGCGGGACGCGATATTACGGCAACAACGGAACTCGTGGAGTCATACGCTTACAATGAGCAAAACCAGAGAGATCAGTTCGGACCGGCCGAAGCGGCGCTCGAAGGCAACGGCTTCTACATCGGCGGACCAGGGTCCTTCTTCCTGGAAGCGGGCCGCAACGCCGGACCGTTCCTGAATTCCGCCGATACGAACGGACTCGCGGACACGGGCATCAACAACGACGAGACCGGTCCGCTGACCTTTGCAGGCGGAATCGTCTCGGTCGGGAACGACTGGAATCCCTGGCTCGCGCCTGTCGGCGCAAACATCTACGTGATGTTTGGCATCGCCAAGGGCGCGGATTACGAAGCCCTGGCAAATTACTATCTCAACCCCGCCAATCTGCCGAACCTGCCCAACTATCTGTTCCAGCAGGTGACGGACCAGTCCGGCAACCAGTTGGCGGATCGCTCGGAACCGGTCTATGCGCCCATCCTCATCAAATGGCTGCAACAGAATGACGCCGCGGCACTCAGACAGGCCTATGGGACGACCGATGTCACCTACCAGCAGGCCTATGATCTGTTTACCACCCTGCCGCAGCTGGACCAGGAGATTTTCCTGCTCGACAACGTTTACTTCAACGAGCTCGCCCAGACCTCGGTGCCGAGCGGCGCGTCCTACCAAGACTACAGCCGCGGCTATATTGCCGTGAATCTGCTGTTCCCGTCCTCGCTCGGCTATACGGCGAACAATCTCGGCGGCGGCACCAACGGCGCCAACAAGCTGGTCGAGACGGGCGATCTCGATCTCAGGCTGTCGGCGATCGAGAGCGAGTGGGGAGGGAACATCTACATCCTCGGACCTGGCGGACGCGCCCTCATCGGTTCGACCGTTGCGACTTCGGCCCAGGCGGCGCTGCACACTTACGCCGGCGGGCAATTGTTCGAGGGATTCCCGATCGTCACCGGTGCCGATGGACAGCCCGGACAGCCCTATCTGGCTCCTGGCGACGGAACGCCTTATCCGTCGACCATTACCGACATCCCCGCGGGCTACGAAGGCGTGCTCACGCTGCGCGGAGGTTCGATCGACACATTTACCGATTCAGATTTCCTGCTCAATCAGAGCCGGCTCTTCACCGAGGAAGGCGGCGACATCATCATGTGGTCGTCGAACGGCAGCCTGAACGCCGGTGAAGGTCCGCAGACCTCCTCGAACTTCCCGCCGATCGTCGTCCAGACCGACGAGGACCTGTATTCCTACGTCGATTCCTCCGGCGGCGTGACGGGAGCCGGCATCGCGGCCTTCGAACCCGCGCCCGGCGAGCCCGCGCCCGACGTCTATCTGGTGGCGCCGCGCGGCACGGTGGATGCAGGCGCGGCGGGCGTGCGCGTGGCGGGCAACCTCTTCGTCGCCGCTTTCTCAGTCGCCAACTCCAGCAACTTCAGCGTCAGCGGCGCCACCGTCGGCGTGCCCGGTTCGGCGGCGGTCAACGTCGCCGCGCAAACGAGCGGCACCTCGGCGGCTGCCGCCGCCGCGCAGATGGCCCAGGCGGTGTCCAGCGAGTCCAACAACCTCGGTCCCCAGGAATCGGTCATCACGGTCGACGTCCTCGGCTACGCCGGCAGCGACAATTCGGGCGACGAGGAACAGCGCAAGCGGAAACACTGAGGCCGAAGGGGAATTGCTGAGCGAAAATTCCCTCCCCCGCGCTGGCGCGGGGGAGGAAATCTCTGCCGCAGCCCCCTCCGCCCCTTCGAAAGGAAGAGCAAGAATCGGAACTACAGTCTGACGGGACCGCGCACTACCGCCGCACGAACCAGCCGAGCGCCCTGCGCAGCGTCGGGCTGAAGCCGAGCGCGAATCCGGCGGCGAGTGCGATGCCCAGCACGCGCGTCGGATATTGGTCGGCCAGGTCGCCGAGTTCCTTGCCGAATATCTCTCCGATGGTCGCAGCGACCCGCGCCTGGATGCTCCGGCGCGCGCGCCTTTTCATTCCCGATAGAATGATCTTCCCCACGATCAGGGCGACGAGACAGAAAAGCAGCGCCGTGCCGGCGGCAGCCAGCGCTGCGTAGACCGGCGGCAGGATGTTCGTGTAGGCGAAATAATCCGCCGCGACGAGAAGGCCAAAGCAGGCCGTCAGCCCGGTCGCACAGGCCAGAATGACCGCGACGATGACGACACCGCGGATCATGATGCCAGTCAGCACGGCCGCCCGACAGTCAGGAGCGCCGGGCGCCGAACAACAGGCCCAGGAACACCCCGAGACCGAATGCCGTCGCCGCTGCCGTCACGGGACGCGCTTCGATCTGGCTGGAGAGATCGTCGCCCCTTCTCCTGACCTCGTTCCAGGCTTTTTCGCCGGTCGCGCGCGCGGCCTGCGCCGCTTCATTGCCGGCGTTGCGTGCCACCGACTCAAGAAGCTGACCCAGCCGCGTGAACTCCGCGCGCAACTGTTTCAGTTCCTCTGACAGGGCCTGAACATCCGATTCCGTCGCACTCATGATCCATCTCCTCTGGCGGGGGCGCCTTATAACATGCGCACCGGTGGTTTCTCCAAACGCGGCGCGCCGGTGGGTCCCCCCGGAGGATTGCAAGGCCCCCGCCGCGGCCCGTCAGCTTAGAACTCCTTTCCTTTCCCAAGGGTTTCGCGGTTTCCGGTTCTGACAGGCGCTGGCGCGCCGTCGGCCGCGGGGCTAACCTTGTTCGCCCTCGGCTCCGGATCACACATGGCACCGTCAGGTTCAGGTCAAACACCGCCGGAACGGCGCCACTGGGCCATCCCCCATATCGCCGCCGTGGCGCTGGCGATTGCCGCCTATTTCGCGATCTACTCGGTCACGGGCGATTCGGACCTGTTCCTCGCGCTTGCCATGGGCGCCTTTGGCGGGGGGGGGACCTGGGCCGTATTGGAAGTCGAATACTGGTTCCGCAAACGGGGCAGCACCTAGCGCTGCAATGGCGGATCGAAGTGAATGGGGGGCACCTATGCCGCGAACGCAAGGTGTTGCATCTTGGCCATGAGAGACTACCTGCACATATGTTAAAATGCGCCGCGTTTGAGCCTCAGACGTTCTGACAGGGGAATCAGAGAGGATATTTCATGGCTCCGCTTTTCCGGAACCTTGCCGCGCTGCTGCTGGCGCTCGGCGCCGCGGGCTGCGCGACCAGCACGCCCCCGTCCCAGGCCGCCCTGGATGCGAACGACCCTTACGAGGCGCAAAATCGCCAAGTTTTCCAGTTCAACCAGAAGCTCGACAAGTATGCCGCGCTGCCGATCGCCGAATTCTATGTAAATACGGTGCCAGATCCGGCGCGCGACGGCATTCACAATTTTCTCGTCAATCTGGACGTGCCGGTGACTTTTGCCAATGATGTGCTGCAGGGCGCCGCCGACCGCGCCGGGGAAGCCCTGGGGCAGTTCCTCGTCAATTCGACCCTGGGCATCGGCGGGTTGATCAACATCGCGCCCAAACTCGGCATTCCCGAACATAAGTCCGACTTCGGGGAAACACTTGCCGTCTATGGTGTGAAGGCGGGGCACTATCTGGTCCTGCCTCTTCTCGGGCCAAGCGACCCCCGCGACGCGGCGGGATATGCCGTTGACATTGCGCTCGACCCGACCACCTGGATCAGCTGGCGCAGCAGCACCTACTACTTGCTCGGTCGGGGCTTCATGAAGATCGTCGATGAGCGTGCGCGCAGCATCGATCTCATCAACCAGATCGAGCGCACGTCGGTCGACCTCTACGCTACGGAGCGGAGCCTCTACCGCCAACATCGCGAGGCCGAGATCAATCACGGCAAGGCCAATATCGAAAACCTGCCCAATTTCTGACCGGCGGGCTCGCTTCGCTGCGCTTTCCCCGCCATCATCGGTGTGGTGAATCGGTCGGGAGTGCCCGCGGGCAACCGATCGCGCCCCCGAGGGTGAGAGCAAGCGAATGCCGGGACCGATCATTGAGCGCATCGTTACCTTCTGCGCCCGATATGCCGGGATCGTGCTTGGCGCCGCCCTGATTCTTGGCATTCTCGCGGGGCTGTACAGCGCCACACATTTCGCCATGAACAGCGATGCGGACTCGCTGATTTCCGCCCAGACCGACTGGCGCCGCCGAACCGCTGTTTTCGATGCCGAGTTCCCCCAGTTCAACAACACCATCGACATCGTCGTGGACGGCGCCACGCCAGAGCTTGCCGAGAGAAGTACTGCGGCACTGACGTCGGCGGTCGCAAGGCGACCAGATCTGTTCCGCACCGTTCGCCGCCCCGATGATGGTGCCTTTTTCGCCCATGAAGGATTGCTTTTCCTGCCCCTCAAGCAGGTTGAGGACACGACCAGCGAGTTGATCGCCGGCCAGCCTTTTCTCGGCGCTCTGGCAAGCGATCCCAGTCTGCGCGGCATCATGGACAGTCTGTCGACGGTGCTTCAGGGCGTGCGGCGCGGGCAGGCGCAGCTGCAGTCGCTCGAGCGTCCGATCGCGGCGTTCTCTACCACCTTGTCCAGGGTTGTCGCGCACCAGCCCGGCTTCCTGGCTTGGCGTTCGCTGCTTACGGGAGCAAAGCCAGATCTGCTCGAAACGCGGCAATTCATCGAGGTGCAGCCGCGCCTGGACTATTCATCCCTGGAACCTGGCTTGCGCGCCACCGACGCCATTCGCGCGCTGGTGCGGCAACTGCATCTGACGCCGGACGTCGGCGTGCGGGTGCGCCTGACCGGACCCGTGCCGATGTCCGATGAGGAATTCGCCACCATCAAGGACCGGGCGGGCCTCATGCTGTCGCTGATGATGCTCGGCGTCTTCGTCATGCTCTGGCTGGCAGTCCATTCGCTCCGCCTCATCCTCGCCATTCTGGTCACGATGTTCGTGGGCCTGTCGCTGACCACCGCTTTCGCACTCATCGCCATCGGCTCCTTCAACATCATCTCCGTGGCTTTCGTGACGCTGTTCGTCGGGCTCGGCGTCGATTTCGGCATTCAGTTCTGCGTCCGCTACCGTGCCGAGCGGCACACCAACAAGGACCTCGATCTCGCGCTCGCCCATGCCGGCGGGGGCGTGGGCAATGCACTTACGCTGGCCGCGGCGGCGGTTGCTGCCGGATTCTATTCCTTCCTTCCCACCAGCTATTCCGGCGTTGCGGAACTCGGCCTGATTGCGGGCACGGGCATGCTTGTCACCTTTGTCCTTAGCATCACCGTCCTGCCGGCGTTCGTGAAACTGTTGCAACCGGGCGGCGAACCCCACCGCATCGGTTACAGATCGCTTGCGCCTCTCGACAATTTCCTGAGCAGGAGAAGGCATGCGGTGATCGTCGCCGCGACCATTCTTGCCGCAGCCGGCATCGCCGCGCTTCCGCATCTGACCTTCGATTTCAACCCGCTCGATCTGCGCAGCCCCAAAGGCGAGGCGGTCGCAACCGCGCTCGATCTCATGAAGAATCCGCTCACCTCGCCCAATACGATCGATGTGCTGGCGCGCTCGCGCCCGGCCATGGAACGCTTCTCGGCCGCGCTCGCCGCAATGCCGTCTGTGTCGCGTGTGGTCGATATCGACAGCTTCGTCCCCGACGACCAGAAAGCGAAGCTCGCGCTGATCCGGGATGCCGACAATCTGCTCGATCCCACGCTCAATCCGTTTCTGACCAGGCCGCCACCTTCGGATAGGGACGTCGTTGCCAGTCTGGAAAGTGCGGCCACCGCGCTCAGGTCCGCCGGCGCAAGCGGCAGCCAGACCGGGCGGGAGGCCGCGCGGCTCGCAGACCTTCTCCAACGAATCGCACAGGGTCCGCCGGAGCTGCGCAGGCGAGCCGCAGCGGCGCTCGTACCAGGGCTCGAGACCATGCTCGGACAGTTGCGCGCCGCGCTCACGCCGCAGCCGGTTACGCGCGCGTCGTTGCCGCACTCGCTCACCCGCGACTGGCTTGCGCCCGACGGCAAATATCGCCTCCAGGTTTTTCCCAAAGGGAACGCGAACAGGAACGCCGTGCTGGAGCAGTTCACCCGGCAGGTGCGCATCATCGCGCCGAATTCCGTCGGCACGCCGATTTCAATCCAGGAATCGGGCCGCACGATCGTGCGCGCCTTCATCCAGGCGGGCGTGCTGTCGTTCCTGTCGATCACGACCCTGCTTGCACTCGCGCTGCGCAAGCTGTCCGACATCGCCATAGCGCTGGGACCCCTTGTGCTGGCGGGCGTTCTGACGCTTGGAACCTGCGTCTTCATCGGCATGCCGCTCAATTTCGCGAACATCATCGCGCTCCCGCTCCTGTTCGGAATAGGAGTCGCGTTCGACATCTATTTCGTAATGGCGTGGCGCTCGGGCATGCGTCGGCTTCTGGGATCGCCACTTACAAGGGCAGTGATCCTGAGCGCCGGTACCACTTTGTCCGCTTTCGGAACACTCTGGCTCTCCAGCCATCCGGGACTGGCGAGCATGGGCGAACTGCTCGCCATTTCGCTCGGCTGGATACTGGCGTGCGTCTTGATTCTGCTGCCCGCCCTGCTGGCGCAAGCCGCCTACAGGGGCGGCATGCCGGAGACGGTCTGACCTGGGACGTCAGAGGCCGCCCTTCGCGCTGCCGTTCAGCAGATTGTCCGAGAGCTGATTGATCTTCGCCACAAGCGCGCGGGCTCCGCCGCTTGCGAGCGTGGCGGCGAAGTCCGACCGCCGGGTCGCCAATTCGCTGACGTAGCCGTCCAGAAACACGTCGATGATTTTCCAGCTGCCCGACGTGTCGCGCATGCGATAGATCAACGGCACCGATTTTCCATCGTGAGGCACCAGCGTAGTCTGCACGAGCTTGTCGGGCCCCCTTTGCTGCACACTCGGATCGACCTTGAATTGCTCACCATTGTAACTTGCAAAATTCGCGGCGTAATTCGCGATGGTCATACGGCGGAAAGCTGCGATGAGCGCATTCTTGTCTTGCTCGCTCATGCCGGCCCAGCCGGGCCCGACAATAAACTGCATCATGGCCGGGACGTCGAAGGCCGCCTCGACGGCCGGCTCGAGCGCCCGGTAGCGGCCCTGCATGCCGAGTTCGGTTCCGCGCTTCATTGTGTCGAGCAGGGTGCTGTAAAAGCTCTGAATTTTTTCCGCTGCCGGATCCTGTGCACGCGCAGGGGTGCAAATCGCGAGAGCGAACACGAGCGCGGCGGCGCAGGTTCTCCAGATGGACATGGTCGGCAAATCTCCTCGAATGGTAACCCGGCTTACAGCCTTCATCAGCCTACAACGCGTGGGCGCCGATTCAGGTCTGGCCGCGCCGGCGAGTCACGAGACAAGCAGATGCTCGGCGCAGATCCAGTTCGTGGTGTCTCCGACCGAGCTGCACCAGACGGGCCGGAGCTGAGGCCAGGTCGGAATGTAACGGAAAGAGAGAGAGCCGTCGTGCGCGTGGTACACAAGCTTCGGCGCGTCGGGCAGCGACGGCAAATAGCGCGGCACCAGTTCGCTGAGCGTCTGCGGAAACGTGCGCCTGGCGTGATGCCATTGCTCGATGGCCATCATCACGCGGTTGGCGTCCCGCCGCAGATTCAGGCCGTCCGCATCCTGCCCCATGGGATAGACGGAGCAGGCCGCGAGCACGGCGAAGGCAAGCAGCATGCCGAAGGCATTTCGCAGCTGCATCAGCTCAAGGCCCGGGCGAGCAAAGGCAGGCTCTTGTCCATCCGATAATCGACGGCGGTGTGATCGTCGGGAAACTCCTCATAGACATGCGCAATTCCGAGACGTTCGAGCGTGCGGTGCAGCCGTCGCGCGCCATAGACGAGCTCATATTGGTCCACATCGCCGCAATCGATATAAAGCGCTTTCAACTGGGCCAGACCGGGACCCCGCGTTTCGGCCATGACGACAGGATCCCAGGCCGTCCATTTTTTCCAGCGTTCGGGGATGAGTTCGCAGGTCTCCGGATCGACGGGCAGGCGTATGGCGAAGGGCGCCTTGGGATCCGGATCATAGGTCGCACACATGGCGAGCGTCATGAGATCGTGCAGCTCACCGTTTTTCACCTTCGGCGCGGCGTAAAGGTCGCCAATCCACTTCTCGATCGATCCTCCCGCCTTGGAGAGCGCCCGCAGCAGACGCGGGAATTCTGGCAGATAGCAAAGCTCGAACGCCATGTCGCCCGAATGGCATGCGGACGCACTCCAGAAGTCCGGATGGAGCAGGGCATGCACAATCGCGCCGTAACCTCCCGAACTCTTGCCAAACACGCCGCGGCGTCCTGCGCCGCCACAATGGAAGCGGCGCTCCAGGAAGGGAACCGCCTCCTCCAGGAGAAAATCCGCCCAGCGGCCCGTGCCGGCGCTGTTGATGTACTGATTGCCGCCGAGCTTGGTGAAACAGTCCGGAAAGGCGGCCACGACGGGGGCATGGCGCCGGTGGCAATGAGCCGGTCGAGCCGCTCGGGCACGTTCTCGGTGAAATTCTTCCAGTTGGTGTGGGCGGGACCGCCGGCCGTAAATCCAACCAGATCGACAAGCAGCGGCAAACCTTCGCCCTTGCTGCCCGAAGGCACATAGACGTCGATGATTCGGGTCGCCGGATCGCCCAGCGGATTGTCCTCGAGCACGTGGCTGTCGAGCGACAGACGATGCACCTGGCCGGCAGGAAGGGAATGTTCGCGCCTCATAGCGCGTGCGTCGCGCGAACGAGCCACGCCCGTGTCTCGGGATCGACCTGCGGCGACAGCGTTTCGCGCACGCGCGCGTGATAGGCGTTCAGCCAGGCGCGTTCGGCATCGGTCAGCAGCGAAGCTTCGACAAGCTTGAGATCGATTGGGGCGAGCGTGATGGTCTCGAAACGCATCATGCCGCGTTCGCCGCCCGGAACAGGCTGCGGCTCTGACACGACGACCAGATTCTCGATCCGGATGCCGTATTCGCCGGCTTTGTAGAAACCAGGCTCGTTGGAGCAGATCATGCCCGGTTTGAGTGCCTGCAGGATTGGTTTTTTGGAAATGTTCTGCGGGCCCTCGTGAACCGAAAGATAGGCTCCCACGCCGTGGCCTGTGCCATGATCGTAATCCAGGCCCGCGTCCCACAGCGGTTTGCGCGCGAAGGCATCGAGCGCCGCGCCTGTGGTGCCTTCCGGAAAGCACACGGTCGCAAGTGCGATGTGACCTTTCAGGACCCGCGTGAAGCGGTCGCGCATCTCGGGCGTGGGTGTACCCACGACCATGGTGCGCGTCACATCCGTCGTGCCGTCCGGATATTGCCCGCCCGAATCAATGAGAAAAATCTCGTCCTGCCCGATGGTGCGGTTGCTCGATCGGGTGACGCGATAGTGGGGAATTGCGGCGTGGGGTGCCGCACCGGAAATCGAATCGAAGCTCAGATCGACCAGCGATTCGGTTGCGCGGCGATAGCCTTCGAGCGCTTCCGCCGCTTCGATCTCGGTCAGATGGCCGCCGGGCGCTTCGCGGGCCACCCAGGCCAGAAAGCGCGTGAGGGCTGCGCCGTCCCGGACATGCGCCTTGCGCATGCCCTCGATCTCGATGGCGTTCTTGCACGCCTTGGGCAGTTGGCACGGATCGGAACCGCGCTTCACGGCGGCGCCGGCACTGGCGAGGCGATCGAAAACCGCCGCCGCACAATTGGCGGGGTCGGCAAGCACCGCCTTGCCTGCGAGCGCATCGAGCGCGCTGGGAAATTCTTCCGGGTCCTTTACCCGGACCGCGTTGCCCAGATGCTGGATCAATTCAGGCGACGTCTTCCGCGCGTCCATGAAGAGATCGGTGGATCCGTCTGCATAGAGCAGGGCGAAACAAAGAACGAAGGGCGTGTGCGGGATGTCGCCGCCGCGAATATTGAGCAGCCAGCAGATGGAGTCGGGCAGGGTAATCACGCCCGCGTCTACATGATGCTTTCTGAGATGTTCCGCGATGCGCATGCGCTTGGATTCGGCGGACTCGCCGGCAAGGGCGAGGGCATGCGGTACAGCCTTCACGATTGGCGGCCCGGGCTGGTCGCTCCAGACTGCATCGATCGGATTGGACGTGCAGGCAATCATTTCGGCGCCGGTCTGCGCGACCGCAGCGCGCAGCAGATCGACACCGTGGGCCGTGTGCAGCCACGGATCATAACCGACCCGCGCGTCGTCCGGCGCGTTGGCGCCGATCCAGGCGGCGGGGCCCTCGGCCACGAGGTCGCGCGGCTCGAAGAGGCGAGTGTCCGTCTGCTCGCGAACCTGCAACGTGTAGCGGCCGTCGACGAAGATGGCGGCTTTGTCCTTGAGGACAACGGCGGCGCCGGCGGACCCGGTGAAAGCGCTTAGCCAGGCCAGCCGCTCGGCGCGCCTGGACACATATTCGCCCTGATGTTCGTCGGCGCGCGGCACGACAAATCCATCGAGACCGCGTTTGGCAAGTTCGGCGCGAAGCGCCGCAAGCCGCGGCGCGCAGGTTGCGGCGTCGGACTGATCTTCGAAGCTTTGAAACGGAGAGGTCTTATCCATTGGCGCAGGTTAACCTGCTCGCGCGACCCTCTCAAGCAGCAGCGCCGACCATGGGCCGTCGCGGCGCCGATGCCGCAGTGCCAATCCGTGGCGCCCATAAAACCCAAGCACGAGATTTTCCTGCCAATGCAGCAGGCCCGAAAGGATGAGCATCCCGTGGGCGGACAGTGCCGCAGCGATTTGCGGCGCGAGCCTGGTCAGAGGTCCGGCGAGGATGTTGGCGACGATGAGATCGAACGGGATCGCCTGCGCAAGCAGGGGGTGGGACAACCCGTCGGCGACGATCGCGCGCACCAGGGGCCCAGCCTTGTTGTGTCCGGCATTCTCGCGCGCCACGTCGACCGCCAGCGGGTCGATATCGGCCGCAGCGACCTGCATTCTCCAGAGTCGCGCCATGCCGATCGCGAGAACGCCGGTACCGCAGCCAAGGTCGAGCACATGGCGGAAGCGCCGTCTCTTCGCGAGATCGGAAATGAGTGCAAGGCAAAGGGCCGTCGATTCGTGATGCCCGGTGCCGAAAGCCAGCCCCGCTTCGATGCGAAGCGGAATCACGCCATGAGGTACCGCACCCTCGTCATGCGCGCCATAGACGAAGAAACGTCCGGCGCGCACCGGGGGCAAACCCTCCTGCGAGAGTTTGATCCAGTCCTGGTCGGGCATGGACGACACATGGACCTCGCTCTCCACGAGGCGAGAAAGCAGCGCGCCGTCGGGCACCGCCGAATAGAGTGCCTCGATCCTCGCCGTCTTGCCGAATGGCACCTCCTCGATCAGCACGGCCTGCGGGGACGGCGGGGTGATCTCGAACAGTGCCGCGGCGTTGCCCGCGCGCTCCTTCGCGAGCGTCACGCTGGCCTTCCACAGGGGCGCGCTCTGCACCTTCAGACAGCTTTCACTCTGCGGGACGGGGTTGCGCCGAGCCCCCTTGATCGCGGGCGGTTTTGGTTCTTCTGTGGCGTCCCGCAATTCTTTCTGGAGAATACCAATGTCGTTTTCCGTCTATGAAGCGTCGATCCCGCCCATGATCCATTTTTTCGAGAGCCTGTCGAAGATTCTCCACAAGGCCGTGCATCAGGCCAAGGAGCGGGACATGCCGCTTTCAGAGCTTCTCGAAGCGCGGCTCGCGCCCGACATGCATCCTTTCCCGCGGCAGATACAGATTGCGAGCGACGTGGCCAAGATGGCTGCCGCGCGTCTCGCCGGTCTGGAACCGCCGAGCTTTCCGGACACGGAAACGACGTTTCCCGAGCTGCAGGAACGTATCCGCAAGACCATCGATTTCATGAAGAGCGTGACGCCCGAAAAATTTGAAGGCGCGGAAGACCGCACGATCACGCTCAAATTTCCGCAAGGCGAGATGACCTTCCCGGGCCGCGTGTTCCTGAACAGGTTCGTGCTGCCCAATTTCTATTTCCACGTGGCGACGGCCTACGACCTCCTGCGCCACAAGGGAATCGAGATCGGCAAGCGCGATTACCTGGGCGCCGAATAAGAGCCCGCAGAATGGCGCACGCGCGCGCTGCCGGCGGGACCGCCCGGGTGGCCGCCGCGCGCGGCGGCATTTTGCGGCCGCGCATTCACGGCGTGCAAACCGATTCCGAGACGCGCTGTGTGCATTACCGCACCCCTCTGGACGTGATTGCCATCCGCATGAAGTGCTGTGGCGTTTATTATGCCTGCAAGGATTGTCACGATGCGCTGGCCGGCCACGCGATTCAGTTGTGGTCGGCAAGCGAACGGGACGAAATAGCGGTTCTGTGCGGGGTTTGCGGAACGGAGATGACCATCCGGCAATATCTGGAGTGTGCAGGCGTCTGCCCGGCCTGCGCCGCGCCGTTGAATCCCGGCTGTCGCCATCACCATCACTTTTACTTCGAGGTGGCGCCGTCCGAGTGTAAGGACGGTCCCATATCGTGCACAGGAATTTGAAACGCCATCCAGACTCGCAATGCGATGCACTGAAAAGCGTCGATGTCGATATCCTGCGCTGCCGTCCCGATCGACTCGATCTGCGCTTTTGCGTGCGCGGGGCGATCGGCAGTCTTCTTCTCCCGCCACCCGGAGAACCCGGCCGTGCCGACCAACTCTGGCGGCACACCTGCTTCGAAGCGTTTATCCGCGCCTCTGGTATCGGACCCTATTTCGAGTTCAACTTTTCTCCTTCCCGGCAGTGGGGAGCATACAGCTTCGAAGCTTACAGGAGCGGGATGCAAATTTTCGATGGGTTCCGCACCCCGGGCGTCGAGGTGCATACAAACGACGATACCTGCAAGCTGGCAGCAGTTCTGGAGTTGAGCTGTCTCTCCCGCGCTGCGGATTGGTACCTCGGACTGTCCGCCGTGATCGAAGAAAGGAATGGCCGGATGAGCTATTGGGCGCTGGCGCACCCGCCGGGGAAGCCGGATTTTCACCATGCCGATTGCTTTGCGCTCAAGCTTCCAGCACCCTGGTCTGCATGAAATTCGGCATCGACAGGCTTCTCGCCGACCCCGAACTGCGCGTGCCGCTGCACGGCAAGCGCCTTGCCTTGCTCGCGCACCCCGCTTCGGTCACCCATCGCCTCACGCATTCCCTCGACGCGCTCGCCGACAGCGGGGTGAGGCTCGCCGCTGCATTCGGTCCGCAGCACGGCCTGCGCGGCGACAAGCAGGACAACATGGTCGAGTCGCCGGACTTCAGCGATCCGGTGCACGGCATTCCGGTGTTTAGCCTGTACGATAAGGTGCGCCGGCCGACCGACGCCATGATGGAAACCTGCGATGTGGTCCTCGTCGACCTGCAGGATCTCGGCTGCCGCATCTACACCTTCATTACCACGCTGCGTTACATGCTCGAGGCGGTGGCGCGGCATAACAAAGCGCTGTGGGTTC
>DATAWY010000074.1:0-69221 GCA_036266955.1 Rhizomicrobium sp. | reverse complement strand
GAGCGCCACATTCCCAACTCGATCGCAACCCTGCGGCGCCGTCTGAGCGTCGCACTCGCCAGAACCCTGCCAAGATGTCCCTGCTGCGCTCGAAAAATCCAACGCAACAATCCTCTAATTATATGACGCAGTAAAATTAGGTCCTTTGTGATCTTCGTGCTGTTCGTGGCGAAATAGCCCGGCGGTTTCGCGTGCAATTACTTCGCGTGACAGTCGAGGTGGCGGCTGGCGAAGATGCAGAGGGCTTCCTGGGCGCCGTCCTTGGTCATCACCTGGATGTTCCAGCCGGCGGGCTCGCGCGTGAAGAGCAGAAAGCCGTAGCCCGGCAGCGACATCCCCGAGGCAATCTTGAGCGCGCCGACGGTGCGGCCCGACAGATCGCGAGGCGCCTGATCCAGAAGATCGCCCCCCTCGCCCGCGATGATCTGCGGCGGCGCGCCCTTTTCATAGTTGATGGCTTCGAACGTGTGGATGTGCCCGGCCAACAGCAGCGACACGTTGGCGGGAATGCCGTTCAACTCCTGGGCGGCCATCATGGTGCGATTGCCGCCGACCACCATGCCGAACGGCAAATCCACGACGCCCCAGATCGGTCGGTGCATGGCGAGCCACACCGGCGGCGGCCCCATGCGGCCGACCGCGGCGAGATCGGCGCGGTAAAGCGTCACGAGATCGTCCGGCGCGCTGATGTCGGGCGCATGCGCGTCGTCCAGCACCGCGAGCGTCACCCCGCCGAGCGGCACGGACCAGGGGGGCACATGATCCGTACACGGCGCTTTCGGATTCACGGGCAGAGGGCCGAGCAGCCTGAGCCAGCCCGCACCGGATCGCGCGCATTCCTCGTGATTGCCACGCACAAACACAAAGGGTGCTGCGGCGAGCAGCGGTGAAGCGGGCGTGAAAAAATCCGCAGTCCAGGCCGGCCAGTCGTCGCCCGATGGGCTGCCCTTGCACCCGGCTTTGCCCGCGGGGCAGGCGGTTTCGCGGTAGAGATAATCGCCGACATGGACGACGAGGTCCGGCTTCAGTTTGGCGGCGACCGCGGCAATGTGCGGGAAGGGCCATTTCGCGGGATCGTTGCAGTCCTGCACAGTGCCGCCCTTGATGCGGCAGCCCGTATCCCCGAACACCACGATCCGCCGCGGCGCTCCCACGGGCAAAGGCAGCTCATGCCCGAGCAGCGACACATTGCGCATGGATGCCGAAAGCGTCGCCGCGCAGAGAAGCTGCGGAAACGCGATGTTGCCTGCAGCACGCGGCCGCATGGCGATGCTGCGGCCGTCGATCCGGATATCCGGGCAGTAGTTGGTGCCCTCGACGACGGCGCGTGCCTCGGACAAGCCGCCCGGCGCCATCTGCACCCAACTCGCGACGAGATGCACATTGGCGGCCCAGGCCGGCCCTGCGAACAGGACGAGGCCCAGCAGCGCCAGGCAGAACCGAATTTGTGGGATCACCGGACCACGTCCCTCTGCGTGTGCTTCCGCCACAATATCAGCAACCTGTCGAACAGACCGAAGCGGTAAGCGGTCGCGACCAACACCATTAACAGCACGACGCCGGCGATGCTGAGCGCGATCGGTTCCCCATGCTTCAGGCCCAGCGCTCTCAAAACCTCGCGAAAGCTGGTGCCGACCAGCAGAAGCGCAGGCGCCCAAACAAGAGCTGAACCGATGTTCGCGATCCAGAACTGCCGCCATGGCATGTTCATGATACCGGCGACAAGCGGGATCGCGGCGCGAACGGGGCCGAAGAAACGCCCCACGAAAACGCTGGCGGTGCCGAACCGGTCGAAGAATGCATAGCCGCGCGTCAGAAAATCGGGGTGGCGAACGAAATACCAGTGCTTCTCCAGAAGATGCCCAAATCGCCGTCCAAACCGGAAAGAGATCGCGTCGCCCGACACCGCGCCCAGAATGCCGCCGATCAGCAGCGGCCAGACGTCCAGCACGCCGTGCGGATTCATGGGCCATCGCACCAGCGTCCCGGCGATGATCATGATGGTGGTGCCCGGGAAGAGCAGGCTGAGGCCGACGAAGGACTCGCCGAAAGAGACGACGAACATCACCGGTCCGGCCCAGGCGCCATGCAGCTGGATAAACGCAACGATGGTGTGGACGAGGTGGTGCATGATCCGGGCTTAGCACGCGGCGTTGCTGTCAGGCCAATGCCTACAGCCAGAAATGCCATGAGGCGGCCGGCGCTGCGCGCCGTAGCCGCCTCATGCTGCCCCCGTCAATGCGGACCCTACCTGCCGCTGTCTTTCTCATCCCCCGAAATAACAGCAGCAACGCCACTGTGCCGGGACCGTAGCCGTTCGCAATGGCTGTGGGGTATTAACCTACAATTTCCGCTAAGGTGTGGATTCAACGCAACAATGTATGATCGACTATTCTTCTCCGTTGCCAGGACCTCGCGGCGCGCGCGGATCAGCTGCCGTAGCACATGGCTGGGCACGATGCTGGTGGAATGGCGACCATATGTCTCGGCGCGCCCGCTTTGCTCCTCCTGCCCGAACAGGCTGCTTTCAACATCCGACATGGCGGCACTGTAGATCATCATGCCGTTGGATTGCACCGCGGCGCTTCCCGCGTCAGCCCAGAAAGGCGCGTATCTCTGCCGCCGCTTCGGCGAGGCCGCAGCGTTTGATCGGCGCTTCCGGCGGGAGTGCGGTGAGCAGTCGCGAGGGCGTCGCCGGCTCCAGGATCACGAAGCAGCCCTTGTCCGTCTGGCTGCGGATCAGGCGGCCGAAGGCCTGCTTCAGACGCAGCCTGGTGAGGAGATCGTCGTAACTGCGGCCGAAACGCGCGCGGCGCGCCTTGTGCAGGATCGTCGGCCGCGGCCACGGCACCTTGTCGAACACGACCAGACGCAGCGAGCGGCCGGGCACGTCGACGCCGTCGCGCAGTGCGTCGGTGCCGAGCACGCAGGCGTTCTCCTCGGCCCGGAACAGATCGACGAGTGTGCCCGTATCGAGCCGGTCGACATGCTGCGCATAAAGCGTGAGCCCCGCGTCTGCGAGGGGTGCTGCGATCCGCTCTTCCACGGCGCGCAGCATCCGCACCGACGTGAACAGCCCCAGCGCGCCGCCGCCGGCCGCGAGAAACAATTCGCGGTAGGCCGTGGCGAGGGCCGCGGGGTCGCGCCGTTCGATGTCGCGCACCACGAAGATGCGCGCCTGCTCGGCATAGCGGAACGGCGAGCCGAAACTCGCGCGCCTGGGCGGCTCGGCCAGATGATGTGCGCCGGTGCGCACTTCCGCCGACTGCCAGTCGTCGGCGCCGCTGTCGGAATCGCGCAAGGTCGCCGAAGTAATGAGCACGCCATGGGCGGGCGCGAGCACGTCGCTCGAAAGAGGAATCGTCGGATCAATCCAGTGGCGCCTCAGGCCGACGTCGAGATCGCGCCCGTCGTCGCGCCCGATTTCGAGCCAGTCCACGAACTCGCCGTCGCGAGTCCCGTCGAGCGAATCGAGCATTGCGATCCACGCCGGCAGGAGCTGTTTGGCGCGTCGCTCCAATCCCCGCGCCGCAGATTCGAGACGCGCGCGCTCCGAGGATTCGAGATCCTTCGCCTCGACATCCATCTTGCGCCGCAAAGCGCCCGCGAGCGCGAGCAACGGATTGGCGATCGCGCGCAAGCTTGCGCCCAGTTCCTGTGCGGCGCCGCGTAGTTCTTCGCCGAGCGGCTCCGTCTCCGCTTCGAGCGAGTACAACGGATCGGCATCCGCGCTGCGCGCTCGCACATGCATGTAGGAGGCCGCAAGAAAGGCTTCGCCGGGATTGCGCGCACCGGCACTGACGATGCGTCCCATCGCGCCTTCGCCTGCAAGCGCGCCGGCGGCCGCCAGAACCTGATCGAGGCGCAAGCGCGCGTCCCGATCGTCGCCGATCATGTCCCTCAGTCGCTCGTCCAGACCACGATGGCGGCCGCGCGTGCGCCCCTCCGCGCCCCGGATCCAGCGGCGCAGCTCCGCCATCTCGCGCCCGCAAAGCTCGGCGGCAAAGCCGGAATCGGCAGCATCGAACAGATGATGCCCCTCGTCGAACACGTAGCGCACGCGGCGCTCCGGCGCTGTTTCATCGCTCTCGGGCGACGACCAGTCCTGTGCCGCCTGGGCGATAACGAGCGCATGATTGGCGACCACGATGGGCGCGCGGCGCGAGCGGCGGACGGCGCGCTCGATGAAACAGACGCGGTAATGCGGGCAGGCCGAATAGATGCATTCGCCGCGCCGGTCGGTGATCTCGCGGGTGGGGAACGACGACGCGAGAAAAGCCGGAAAGCCCGCGCCTGAAACATCACCGTCCGCACTTGCGGCGATCCAGCGCGCGATCAGGCCGAGCGCGACAACGCGCTGCCCCTGCGCGAGCAGATTGCGCCGCGCCGCGTCTTCGAAGTTGAGCAGGCAGAGATAATTTTCGCGGCCTTTCCGCACGACGGCCTTGTCGTCGCGCTCTGCGGGATCGGGATAGAGCCGGGCGATTTCCTGCACGATCTGGCGCTGCAAGTTGCGGGTGTAGGTGGAGAGCCAGAGACCGGGCCCGTTCTTCTCCGCCCACAGGCTCGCCGGCGCGAGATAGCCGAGCGTCTTGCCAACGCCCGTGCCCGCTTCGAGGAGTGCCACGCGCGGCGCGCCGACGCGTTCGCGCGAGCCGAAGGCATGTGTGGCAGCTTCCGCGTAAGCGCTTTGCTCGAGCCGCGTCTCGCCCCTGTCCCCAATCAGCCGCGCGAGGCGCGAACGCGTCTCTTCGCTGCCCACCGGAAGCGAAGAGGGTCTCGGCGGCGCCGCTTCATCTTCCCATTCCGGCAGGCTGTGCCAGACAGCGAGTGCGGAGAGCGGAGACGCCTTGCCATCCGGCTCGCCCACCGCCGCCACGACAAGCGGTCCCCAGCGCCAACCCGCGGTTGCGAGCAGACCGGCCAGCGGGCGCAGACGCGCGCGCGCCGATTCGGAAAGTTCGCAAAGCTGTTGAAGGAGCCTCGCCGCAGCTTCGCGCAAGGCGCGCGCGGCCGCGTCGGGAGAGGATTCCATCGAGAGGCTCATCGCGCGCGCCAAACCAAGCGCGCTCGGCACGAAGGGTATGGCAGGCCTTACGAAGGCAAACAATTCGAGCACGTCGAACAGCGGCTTCGCCGGTGTGGTTCTGAGGCGTCCCGCCACAAAGGCGGTGTTGGCGATCATCACCTCGCCCGATCGAAACAGCGCGCGCGCCTCCTCCCGCGCCGCCACGCGGCTCGTGCCATCGGCAAAACCCAGCAACGCGCCGGCCGGCGCGGGCATAAGTGCGGGAACGGAGGAAAGGTCAATCAATGCGAAAACCTGCACTACTTTATTGCCAGCAATTGTCGGATCAAGGGGCCGAATTGTGGTTCCAGTCGAAATTCGTGCGGAACTTGGTTTAAGAACTGGCAGCCGGCTCGAATTCAGGGTGAGAGAAGGTTGGCTGATCAAACCCGCGTCGCTTCCCGTATCGTCGCTCAAAGGCGCCCTCGAGAGACCGCACCGATCGGTTTCCATCAAAGACATGAATTTGGTCGTTCGTCGCAGGGCCAGGATGTGATCGGTCAAGGCTGAAGATTGACCGCGGCGCATGGGCAAGCCTAGCTTTAGCACCCGCAAAACATCCAAAGTGCAATGTTCACAATGACTTCTTCCATCGCGCCGGAACTCGCCCGCGCGGCCAGGGCGTGGCCGTTCGAGGAGGCGCGCAAGGTGCTGGCGCGCGTGGAGCGCCGGGAGAAGTCCGGGTTTGGCCTGCCCGGCAGGGTGATTTTCGAGACTGGCTATGGGCCGTCGGGGCTGCCGCATATCGGGACGTTCGGCGAGGTGGCGCGCACGACCTGGGTCAGGCGCGCGTTCGAGCTGATGAGCGGCATAGCCACGCACCTCTACGCCTTCTCCGATGACATGGATGGGTTGCGCAAGGTGCCGGGCAACGTGCCCAACCAGGAGATGCTGCGCGAATACATCGGGAAGCCGCTCACCTCGATCCCCGATCCGTTCGGCACGCATCCGAGCTATGGGGCGCACAACAATGCGCGGCTCAGATCCTTTCTCGACAGCTTTGGTTTCGAATATGAGTTCCTGAGCGCGACGGAGTGTTACAAGAGCGGCCGCTTCGACGCGGCGCTCCTTTCCGTACTGGCCCATTACGAGGCGGTGCGCGACATCGTCCTGCCGACGCTGGGGCCGGAGCGCCGCGCCACCTATTCGCCCTTTCTGCCGCTCTGTCCGCGTACGGGACGCGTGCTGCAGGTCCCGGTGGTCGAATGGAATGCGGCGCGCGGCACCATCGTCTATGATGAGGACGGACGGCGCGACGAGGTGCCCGTTACCGGTGGTCATTGCAAGCTACAGTGGAAGGCCGACTGGGCGATGCGCTGGCTCGCGCTCGAAGTGGATTACGAGATGGCGGGCAAGGATCTGATCTCTTCCGTCGACCTCGCCTCGAAGATCGTGCGAGCGCTGGGCGGCGATCCGCCCGAAGGTTTCAACTACGAATTGTTCCTGGACGAGAACGGCGAACGCATCTCGAAATCGCGCGGCAACGGGCTTTCCATCGAGGAATGGCTGGCCTATGGGCCGCCGGAAAGCCTCGCCCTCTTCATGTTCCAGAAGCCGCGCGCGGCGAAGCGGCTCTATTTCGACGTGATTCCGCGCGCGGTGGACGATTACATCGAATTCCTGAAGCAATACCGCGCCTTGGACGAAGACGCGGAACGGCTCGAAAATCCCGTGTGGCACATCCATGCGGGGCATCCGCCGTGCGAAACCTATCCCGTCAGCTTCGCGCTGCTGCTCAATCTGGTGAGCGCCTCCAATGCGCATGAGCGCGACGTATTGTGGGGATTCATCCGCGCCTACGCTCCGGATGCCGGTCCGACGACAAATCCGGGGCTTGATCGTCTGGTCGGACACGCGCTGCGCTATTATGAGGACCGGGTGAAGCCGCAAAAACGTTATCGGGCATCGGACGAGCGCGAGCGCGCGGCCCTGGAGGAGCTGGCGAACCGGCTCGAAGCCATGCCGGACGAGCGGGAGAGCGAAACCGTGCAGGCCGTCATCTACGAGATCGGCAAGCGGCACGGCTTCGAGCCGCTGCGCGACTGGTTCAAGGCGCTCTACGAGATCCTGTTCGGGCAAAGCCAGGGTCCGCGTTTCGGCTCATTTGCGGCGCTGTTCGGCTGTGCGCCAACCGCCGCGCTGATCCGCCGGGCTCTTGCCGGCGAGTTCGCACAGAACACATGAAGCTTCTGTGGCCGGTTGTTGCGCTCGTTTTTCTCGCTCCGGCGGCGCAGGCCGAAACGTCCCTTCAATTCTATGTCGAAGGACGGTTCGTCGATGCCGAAAAAGCGGGCCTCGCGGAGGGCGGCGCCGCGGGCTATGCGTCGGCGGCGCAGGCAGACCTCGCCGCGGAGATGATGCGCCCCGAACCCTGCCGCCCGTGTCTCGAGCACGCCCAGCAGCTGGCGCAACTCGCAATCGATCTCGATCCCAAACTCGCCGAAGCGCGTATCGAATTCGTCGTGGCTCTCGGCTACGAGGCTCGGCTGATGGGTGTCCTGGAAGCGCATTTCAAAGGCTTCGCCGAAAAAGCGAAGGCCAATATCGACGCCGCCATCGCCGACGATCCGCGCAACGCCTGGGCGTGGGCCGCGCTCGGCGGCTGGAATATCGAAATCGCGCATGACGCGGGTTCCACGCTTGCGCGCTGGCTCTATGGCGCGAATCTGAAAGCCGGATTTGCGGATTTTGCCCAGGCCTTCGCCTTGGCGCCGGACAATCTGGTCATCCGGTTTCACTACGCGCTTTCGCTCGCCGCCTGTCATGACGACGACGCCTATCGCAGCATGATCCTTGATGCGCTGACCCGCGCCGCCGATGCGAGGCCCCAGAGCGCCTACGAAGTCTATGCACGGAAATGTGCAAGAGAGCTGCTTGCTGTGCTGAAGACCGGAGACATGGAATCGTTCAGCCAACTGGTCCGGCACGATCAGGGCTACCCTTAGCAAAGTGGTGGGCGTGATCGACTCCGGCGCGGCGCTGCTGCGCAGACTGCCACCGGAGACGGCGCATCGCGCGACGCTTTCCCTTCTGGGATGGTGTGCACCCTTGGTACCGCGAGCGGAACCGGACGATTCACGGCTTTCGGTTTCGGTGCTCGGACTTCACTTTCCCAACCCGATCGGGCTGGCTGCCGGGTTCGACAAGGATGCGCGCGTTCCTGACCTGATGCTGAGAGTGGGCTTTGGTTTTGTGGAATGCGGAACCCTCACCCCGCGCCCCCAACAAGGAAATTCGCGCCCCCGGCTGTTCCGGCTTGAAGCGGACGGGGCTGTCATCAACCGGATGGGATTCAACAACGAAGGCGCCGCACGTGCGGCCGCGCGGCTTCGACGGCGTGCCCGCAACGGCATTCTCGGAATCAACATCGGTGCCAACAGGGACAGCGGCGACCGCGTTTCAGATTACCGAGTCGCATTCGATGCGCTCGCGTCCCTGGCCGATTACATCGCCGTAAATGTCTCTTCTCCCAACACGCCGGGGCTGCGCGGATTGCAGAGCCGGGACGAACTCGCGCGGCTACTCGATGCGCTCATTTCCGAACGCCTGGCGCGAAGCTTGCGTGTGCCGCTCTTGCTGAAAATTGCACCGGACGTGACGCCCGACGAACTCGATGACATCGTGGACGTGGCGCTTGCGGCGCCAATCGAAGGCTTGATTGTAGCAAATACGACTGTCGCACGCCCCCCGTCGCTCCGGAGCGTCCACGCGAAGGAGAGCGGCGGCCTTTCCGGCGCGCCGCTTTTCGAACGCGCGACGGCGGTTCTCAGGGAAACCCGCGCGCGCGTGGGCACACGGCTCGTGCTGGTCGGCGTGGGTGGCGTTTCATCGGGCGCCACGGCCTATGCGAAAATCCGCGCCGGCGCGACGGTCGTGCAACTCTACACGGCGCTGGCGCTTGAGGGGCCGGGACTGATCGGCCGGATAAAGGCGGAACTGCTGGCGCTGCTCGACCGCGATGGTTTCGCGCGCGTTACCGACGCCATCGGTGTGGACGTGGACACCGTTTCAACGGAAATTCGCACAGGTACCCTGCGTCCTTCGACAAGCTCAGGATGAGGGAATTTGTACCTGCACAGACGTCGATGGCAGTAAAAACTTCCCAGCTTGTCGAAGCACGCGCAGCGTCGATCCAGGACCTGAGCAACGGCTTCAGACTGGCCGATACTGGATTGTCCATCCCGTCCCGGTTAGCATCAATTCCCGACACCGCGACCACCCTCACCATGCGCGCCGACTCCTTCGACTTCATTTCGAATTTCAGCACGCTCTGGCAGGTGATCCTTGGTGCCTGTCTCGCCACGGCGGGCGGCCTCGTGGCCAACCAGCTGGAATGGCGCGTCCAGACACAGCGGCGCGAGCGCAATGCGGCGCTGCTCTTCGGCGAAGTGCTGACGAGTGCGGCCGTCGTGCTGGACTATGCGCATGACCGCAAACAGGTGGGTGAGCCGTTCGGTCCGATCACCCTGCGCATGCTGCGTTCCGCCCGCCGCGAGATCGAGATTTACGAGCGCAACCGCGAAAACCTGATCGACCTGCGCGATGCCGGCCTGCGCGCGCGGATCCACGGCCTCGCGATCCGCCTCGCCATGCCGCTCGACGGCATCGCCGACGCGAGCCAGGAGATCGATGCGCTGGAACGGCAGGCGAGGTCCCGCGCACTGGACGAGTTGGAGCGGAAGGAACTGGAGGAAAAACTGGCAGTCGTGAAGGGCCGCCGGGAAGCAGGCTATGACTACATCCGGGAAACCGCCGCCGAGATCAGGCAGGTACTCGCGGACCTTTCGCCGCTCGCCGGGCACTCTTTCAAGCCTGAGGCTTACGTCGCTCCCGGCAGCTGAGCGACATCACCCATCCGCCGATGCGCGCGGGTCGAACCTGCGCGCATTCTCCCCCCATCCGACTTTGGCGTCGTGCGGCGCGGCGAGCGGTCCGCCGGTGGGCCTGAGATCGATCTCTTGACGGGTCCGAACACCGTGCCCGCTGCCAGGATTGCGCCGCCGCTAAAGATCAACCCCAGGAACAGTGCCCCTATCCGAACCATCTGCGCCGCCTCGCATGTAGGACCTTGCCTACATAAATGTAGGGTATTACCCTATGTCAAGATCTGCGCGAATACTGATGAAACCGGATCGAAAATCAGAGTGCGATCTGGGTGCCGAACTCGACCACCCGGTTTGGCGGGAGATGATAAAAGCGCGCGGGTGAAAGCGCCGAGGCGGCCAGCCGCAAATAAACCCAGGTGGCCCACCGGCCGAGGACCGGATGTTCCGCGGGCACGAGCGACTCGCGACCGATGAAGAACGTCGTGTTGGGAACGTCGATGACGAGACCGAACGCGCGCGCGCCCTCCAGGATTTTCGGAATGTCGGGCGTCTCGAAAAACCCATGATGCACGGTGACGCCGAAGAATCCCTTTCCGAGCTTGCGGACTTCGAGCCGCCGCGCCGCCGGCACGATCGGAACCTCCTCGACGACCGCATGGGCGATGACGACACGCTCGTGCAGGACCTTGTAGTGCTTCAGGCTGTGCAAGAGAGCGCCCGGCACGATATCACCGCGCGCGCTGAGGAACACCGCCGTTCCGGAGACGCGTTGCGGCGTCCTGTCGGCGCGCTGCAGAAAAAGGTCCAAAGGCAGCGTCTCGTCGCGCAGCTTTTCGAGATGGATGCGGCGCCCCGTGCGCCAGATTTCCATGATCAGGAACACGCAGCCGGCGATCAGAAGAGGCAGCCATCCGCCCTGCACGACCTTCAGCGAATTCGCCGCCAGGAACGATATGTCTATCAGGCAAAGGATGCCGAACAGCGCGATCGTGGCGCGAAGGCTCCAGTGCCACTGTTTCGTTGCGACGATCGAGGCGTGAAACGTGTCGATCGCCATCACGCCGCTCACCGCGATTCCGTAAGCGGCGGCGAGCGAACCGGAGGTGTGGAAGATGAGAACGATCAGAACCACGCCGATGCAAAGAATGACGTTCATTCGCGGGACATAGATTTGTCCGAAGTCGGTCGCCGAGGTGTGACGAATCTCCATGCGGGGCAGCCGTCCGAGCTGGACTGCTTGCCGGGCGATCGAGAAAACCCCGGAAATGACCGCCTGCGAGGCAATGATGGTGGCAACCGTCGCCAGCAGCACGAGCGGATAATGCGCCCAGTGCGGCGCCAGCGCATAGAAGGGAATTCCGGCGAGGGCAGGATTGCGCAGCAGTTCCGCGCCCTGTCCGAGGTAATTCAGCAGCAGCGCGGGCAACACGAAATACATCCACGCGTTGCGGATCGGCCCCTTTCCGAAATGGCCCATGTCCGCATAGAGCGCCTCGCAGCCGGTGACCGCGAGCACGACGGAGCCGAGCGCGACGAATGCCGTCCATGGTGCGCGCACGAACAGCATGATCGCGTAAAGGGGATTGAGCGCGAACAGAATTCCCGGGTCCTGCGCGATTCCGCGCACGCCGAGAACGGCCAGCACGACGAACCAGACCACCATCACCGGTCCGAAAAGCCTGCCGATGCTGGCCGTGCCGCGACTCTGCATCACAAATAACGCGATCAGGATCACCAGCGTCGAAGGCACGACGAGCGGTTGCAGACTCGCCGCCTCGACGCTCAAGCCTTCGACGGCGCTCAGCACCGAGATCGCGGGTGTCAGCATGCCGTCGCCGAAGAACAGCGCGAGCCCCAGCAATGCCGCGATCCCGATGACGTTCTTCACGCGGCGCCGCAGCCGGGGCGAACGATGGGCGAGCGCGGCGAGCGCAAGGACGCCGCCCTCGCCCTGATTGTCGGCACGCATGATCAGAATGACGTATTTGACGGTGACCACCAGGATCAGCGCCCAGATGATGGCCGAGAGTGCGCCCATCACCGCGGCGGGTCCGGGCATTGCGCCGCCCGTCGCGCGCACCGATTCGCGCATCGCGTAGATCGGACTCGTCCCGATGTCGCCGAACACCACACCGAGCGCGCCGAGCGTCAGAGCGGCGGTGCGTGAGGGGGTGGACTTGGGTGCGCAGGCGATGGCCGGGGCGGCAGCCTTGTTCATATCCGACTTTTATATTAGGATTGTCGCCTACATCAATCGTAGGGCATCGATCTTGATGCAAGGGCCCACGATGACCAGCTTGCATTTCGCTGATGGCGTTTGAAGGGCGCGAAGGCTCCGCTCAGGCGCGCCGGTTGCGATTCCCGGACCGGACAGGCGGGCGGATTCGTGTGCCGTCTCGCGAAAGACCGAGGGAGCCGTTTTCGGAAGTGCCCCCCGGGTCCGGAAGCACGGCGAGATTGTCGTTGTCTGCGCGCCCGCCATGCCGCGCATGTTCGCTTTGCGCGAACAGAACGAGGAGCCTCGCAAAATTCCGGCGATCCGCCCGCGACCATCCTTTCATGCGTGAGGCGAAATATCTGGCGCGAGCGCCGCGAATGGCCCTGGCGATTTCGTGCCCCCACGCGCTCAGCTCGATGCAGGACTTGCGTCCGTCCCCCTGCGAGGCCACGCGGGCGGCCAGCCCGGCACGGATGGCGTGCTTGACCATACGGCTGGCCCGCGAGGGGTGGACGTCAAGTAACAACGCGATCTTGCCGACCGTCGGGGGCTCGCCATTCCCGCTTCCCTCGTCGATTGCGTCGACGACCAGCAGATGCGCACCGTCGACCGTCTTTCCCAGCCGCCGCTCGACCTGCCGACCGAGGTCGCGCCGGCCGAGCGCCCGCGCGATATCGACCATGGCGCGCTCGATTGCACGAACTCCATTCCCGCGATGCATGGCAATCCAACCGATTCGAGAACCGATACACCATACCGCGAATTGCCCTCGGCCGCCCTTGACCTAGCCCGCAAATTGTATGACAAAAGCATATATGTGCATCAAGCACATATATGCCGACCGCAGGATATTGCCGACGAGCGGGCAGCGCGAGAGGAGACGTGCATGATGTTTCAGGAAATCGGGCCGGAGCCGGAACGCGGCGGGCAGGACGGCTTGGGGTGGCAATGCGTGATGGACCTGCATCGCTGCGAGACGCCTCATCTCGACGACATCGCGTGGGTCCGCCGCACCATGCTGGAAGCGGCGCACCGCGCCAGGGCAACCGTCGTCGGGGAGCATTTCCATCGATTCGAGCCCCACGGCATATCCGGGGTCGTCGTGATCGGCGAATCTCACCTGACCGTTCACACCCGGCCGGAGCGCGATTTCGCCGCGGTCGATGTGTTCACCTGCAATTCCCGCGTGAACGTGCGCGCCGCCGCCGCGTGGCTCGTCGAAGCCTTCGGTGCGCGCGAACCGCGTTTTGTGACCTTCGGGCGCGGACAAGAGAACGCCATTCGGGACGACGCAACACACCTCCCCGGCGACTGGGGTCATGCCGGAGCAGGCGTCCCGCTGATCGAGCCACGCGACAATCTCTATATTGACCACGACGACGAGAACGGCGGTCACTGGTTCATAAACGACCGCACCATCGTATCGCTGCAAACCGCCTATCAGACGGCGGAGATCGTCGAATTCGCGCATTTCGGCCGCGCGCTGATGCTCGACGGAAAGTTGCAATCCGCAGCGCGCGACGAGTACATCTATCACGAGGCGCTGGTACAACCGGCGCTTTGCCTGCACGTAAAGCCCAGACGTGTGCTGATCGTGGGCGGCGGCGAGGGCGCCACCGCGCGCGAAGTACTCAAACACGCCGACGTCGATGAAGTCGTGATGGTGGATGTCGACGGCGAGCTTGTCGGGCTTGCGCGGCAGCATCTCCGCCAGTGGCACCACGGCTGTTTCGACGACAAGCGCCTGCGTCTTCTCATCCGGGACGGCTACGAGTTCATCGTTACGACTCCGGATCGCTTCAACGTCATCATCATCGACGCCGTCGATTCCTTCGAGGGCGGCCCCGCGGAGGCGCTTTACACGCCGGAGTTCTATCGCATCCTCAAGAGTCGTCTCGCGCCGGATGGCATTCTCGTGATCCAGGCGATGGAGTGCGACGCGAGCGAGTGGAAGGACCATCTGCGCGTACGCGAGAATCTGTCGGGCTTGTTCGCATACACGCGCAGCTACCTGACCTTCGTACCGTCCTACTGGTCCACCTGGGGTTTCGTCATGGCCTCGGACTTGACGGATCCGCGTCAGGCGCCGGCGGCTGAGATCGATGCCATCATCGCCAGACGCGAACTGGCGCAAGAGCTACGTTTCTACGACGGGAGGACGCATCAGAACCTTTTCGCGCTGACCAAGGATCTGCGCGCCCTGCTCGGCGAAAAATGACATGCCGAACGCGCTGCCGCGTCCCAAATCCATGGCGCTGCTCGGCTGGGCGCTAAAACCTAGCGCGCGTGAATTCGCCATTCTCTCATTGACTCTTCTGGGCGTGTGGATCTGCGAACTGTCGATACCGTTTCTGCTGGGCGACACCGTCGATGCGGCGGTCTCGAAGACCGCAGGGGCCGAGATTCCCCGCCTCGGCGGGGCGACCCTCGTGATCGCAGTCGCGCTTTATGCGCTGCACGCGGCCTATCTGCGCGCCGAAATCCGGCTGGTCGCGCGCGCGACCTTTCGCCTGCGCCAACATCTTTACACGCGCCTGCTGGAGCAGCCGCTGTCCTGGTTCGCCCGTCCGCGCAAAGGCGAAATCGCCCAGCGCCTCATGAGCGACAGCGAAGTGATGGACGCGCACGCCATCTATCTGCTCGCCGATGTTCCCTTTGCCGTGCTGACCGTGCTCGGCGTCTTTACGGTAATGCTGTGGATGCAGCCGCTGCTGGCGTCGCTCGTTTCGGCCGTTCTGGTCGCGGTCGCTGCGGTTTCGCATCGGGTGGCCCGTCCCCTCGGTACGCTGGAAAAATCGGTCCGCCACCGCTGGGCGCGACTCGGCGGCAGACTGCAGGAATCGCTGGACGCGTTTCGCACGGTGAAGAGCTTCGGCCGCGAACGCTACGAAACGCGCCGGCTCGATCGTGAAGGCGAGCGTCTCCTGCGCGCGGAAATTGCCGCGGGACAGGTGGTGGCGCGGCTGGAGCCGCTGCTGCAGTTGATAACGACGTTCGGGTTTCTGGCCGTCGTGTGGTACGGTGCCGTGCTCGTCTATGATGGCGCGCTCACGCCCGGACGGCTCGTCGCTTTCATCGCCTACATGGAACTGATGCGCGAACCCGTTCGGGACGCTGGCGCATATTTCGCACATTACAAGCAATCTGCGGCGATGCTCGGCCGGATTGCCGGATTTCTCAAGCAGCTTGGCTTCTCGCTGCCGAGCGGCCACGCGAAGAGCGAAGGCCCGCTGACTGTCGAAATGGAGGACGTTCATTTCGCCTATCCGGACGCTGGCCGCGCGGTTCTCAAAGGTATTTCGCTGTCGGCCGCACCCGGCGAGATCGTGGCTGTCATTGGCGAGAATGGAGCCGGAAAATCCACGTTGATGGACGTCCTGCTTGGACTGCTGCCGCCTGACCGCGGCGCTGTGCGCGTTGGCGGCATTCCGCTCGAGGAATGGGATGCAACAGCATGGCGCAACGCGACGGCGGTGTTGCCGCAGACTCCCTTGCTCTTTCATGCCTCGATCGGTGAAAATATCCGTTACGGCGCTCCCGAAACCGGCGATGAAGAGGTCGACTTGGCCGTCGAGCAGGCGGGCCTGTTACCCGTAATCGAGCGGCTGTCGCGCGGTCTAAAAACTGTCGTGGGCGACAGGGGCGAGAAGCTTTCCGGCGGGGAACGCCAGCGCGTCGCTCTGGCCCGCGCGCTGCTGCGGCGGCCGCGCCTGCTGGTGCTTGACGAACCCGGTTCCGCTCTCGATGCGGCGGCGCTGCCCTGCCTCGGACGTATACTGCGGGATGGCTGCAAGGATCGCGTGACCTTTGTCATCTCGCACGATCCCGAAACCGTCGCCTGTGCCGATCGGGTGATCGTGCTCGAGAGCGGACGCATTGCGTGCATATGCAATCCCTCCGAGCTCGGTTCCGCGCATGATGCGTTCCGCAAAACTGTCAGGACGGCGGCATGATCAACAAGGCGCCGGGACAAGCGCATTGCCTGCCACCAATGCGAGCCTGTTCCGGCGGAATTGGGGACAACCAATGATTACACCCCCCGGGGAACAGACGAAACCGCCACCCGACGCGCTTCGGCTAGGCCATCCGCAGAACCACGACGTCGGGTGGCGCCTCGATCTATTTGATGGACAGGACCGGCTCGTCACCACCCTCAGTTTCGGCCACGAAGAACAGGCGCGCCAGGCGCACGCGGCGATGAAAACTGCGCTGAATGTCACGGTCGAATCCGACGGCACGAAAAACGATCTGCCGGTCCGATCGGATGTGCACGGCTTGGCGGGCCGATCCGATTCGGAACGCGGGAACCTGCGGCAATGGACTCACATGCTTCTCGATGAGGGGCAGATGGAAACGTTGCCCGGGCAGATTATCGAAGGGTTCCTGATCTTCCTGATCGTCGCCAACGTCGTCGCGGTGGCGCTCGAAACCGTGCCGGCCCTCCATGAAAGATTCGCGCCGCTGTTCGTCGCTTTCGAGGATTTCTCGCTGGCAGTCTACACGCTGGAATACGCCGCGCGCATCTGGTCGGCAACAGAGGACCCCAGGATCGCGGCAAGAGGGCGCTGGCACGGGCGCATCCTCTACGCCCTGCGTCCGCTGATGATCGTCGATTTCCTGGCGATCGCGCCAAGTCTGGTAGGTCTGTTCTTCGGAATAGACCTGCGCGTCCTGCGGATCTTCCGTCTGTTCCGGCTGCTGAAGCTGGCGCGTTATTCCCATGCGCTGCAGGCGCTCCTTTCGGTGCTGGTGGCCGAGCGGTCCGCACTGTTCGCCTCGGCGATTCTATTGCTTGCAAGCGTGTGCTTCTACGGCGAGTTGATGCATCTCGCCGAAGGCGCAGCGCAACCGCATACGTTGGGCACCATGCCAGGTGCGATGTATTGGGCAATCACCACGCTCGCGACGGTAGGATATGGTGACATCACCCCGGTAACGGCGTTCGGAAGGCTCATCGCCGGCGCGACGATGGTGACCGGCCTTGCCCTCTTTGCACTGCCCGTGGGAATCATCGCCAATGGATTCGTCACCGGCCTCAACCGCCGCCGCTTCGCAATCACCTGGAGCATGCTGAGACGGCAGCCTCTGTTTCAGGGCTTCGACGCCGATACGCTGGCCACCATTCTGGAAGTGCCGGAGGCGCTGATTATCCGCGAGCACACGCAGCTCACAGTAGCGGGCAGGAACGCATCGACATTCTACCTGATCGTGTCGGGTCGCGCCTGCGCGGAGACTGCCGACGCCGGCGGCGAAATAGGGCCCGGCGAAACGTTCGGGGAAGAATCGCTGTCCCTTTCGGGCACCTATGGACGCACGGTAACGGCGGACACGGACATGCGGCTGATTGCATTCCAGGGTGAAGAACTGCGCCGGCTTTGCCGCAAGTTTCCGTGGCTGAAACAGCGTATCGAGCATGGGCTCGATGTCAGCGGAGGCGACCAGGAGGCGGCGGGTCCTGCGCCGAAATAGACGGGCGGCGGGCGCACGGCATTGATCACCGTCCCCGGTCCGACATGCGTCCCGGGCATCGCCTGTAGGGTATCGTATGTAGGGTCTGTGGCGTCGAGGTCGCGTCTGCGATTATCTGCGCCCTCGTCTGCCTCAGCGGTTCGCGCAGCACCACGACGACTCGTCGCACTGACCCACATGAGGCCGATGCTTATTTCACCTGCGACTGTTCGCTCCAGCGGACAGCTTCGCGCAAGAGTTCCGAAGCATTGGCAAGCTGAAGCTTGTCCTTGATGCGGGCGCAGAATGCCTGGACGGTCTTGATGCTGACGTCGAGCGTCTCGGCGACGCGGCGCGTCTCATAGCCCTGTCCCAGCAGCTCGAATACCTGTAGCTCGCGGTCGCTCAGCACGTCCGGTGGAGACAGCGAATGCGGGGGCGCACCATCTACGAACCGCTCCACGAACACGGCACGCATCGCCTCGCTGATGTGTATTCTTCCGGCCAGGACGTCGCGCAGCGCATCGACGACATGGGTGGCCAGTTCTGCCTTCATCACATAACCGCGTGCGCCGGCACGAATGCAGCGCTCCGCATAGCGCCGTTCGTCGTGCATCGAGAGGACCAGCACTGCCGTGCCCGGTGAGCCCGTGCGGATCGCCTTGATCAATTCGATCCCGGAGCCTTCCCTCAGCGACAGGTCGACGATGGCGGCATCCGCTTTGGTCCGGCAGATTCCGTCCAGCGCTTCCGCCGCCGTCTCCGACTCGCCACAAACCTTGAAATCGGGCATGCGGTTGATGAGCCCCGCCAGCCCTTCGCGCAGCAGCGGATGGTCGTCGACGAGAAAGACTTTAGACGGTCGCGCGCTCACGTTCATTCCTTGCCGTTTCCACCGACTGCGGAAGCACGCAGGCGACGATGGTGCCGCCGCCCGGGCGGCGTCCGACGCTGAATTCGGCGCCGATAAGCCGCGCCCGCGACGGCATGATTCTGAGCCCCATGCCACCCGAACGCGCTGCGACTCGTTGCAATCCGATTCCGTCGTCCTCGACGCGCAGTTCCAGTCCGTTGTCAGTCGCCTCCAGCGTAACGGCGATCCGGCTCGCCTGCGAATGGGCAACAGCGTTCCTGACCGCCTCCTGGGCGATGCGGTACAGATGTTCGGCCACGCCGCCATCGTGGATCAGGACGGGCGATTCGCATTCGAATGTACAGGGAATGCGGAACAGATCGGACATGGTCGACGTCATCTCCTCCAGCGCCGCCATCAGCCCCTCCGCATCCATCGCCACGGGATCGAGACCGCGCGCCGACTGCCGTGAGAGGCGGATACTGCCTTCGATCAGTTCGACAATCTTCCGGGCGCGGGTGGCGCCCGGCGAGCCCTGCTCCGCCAGTTCCTCGCGCAGCAGCTGACAGCTCAATGCGGTTGCAGCCAGGTGTTGACACAAGCCGTCATGGAGATCGCGGCCGATTCGCCGCTGCTCGCGCTCGCTCACCTGCAGCAGCTCCTCCTGCACGCGCTCGCGCTCGGTAATCTCCCGCGTCAACGCCGCGGCCCGTTCGCGCACCCGGGCTTCGAGTCCGGTCTGCAGCCCATGCAGCCGCGCCACCGTGAATACCACGATCACGTCGGAGATGAGCTGGACCGTGCCGTTCCAGGCGACCGCAGCGGATCCGGTGAGGGTCGGATAGCCGTTGTACAAGTTGGCGGGAACCCAAACGGTCATGCCCAGTGCCATGAGCGCGACGGCGAAGCGCGGACCGAGATACCAGGCGGCGAGCGCAAGCGGCACCAGATAATAAGCCGACATCGAAATGCCGGTTCCGCTTGCATAGTCGACGCAGCCGACCGCGAGAGTGAGCAAGATGGCCAGGACCGCGATGGCGGCTCTGGACTGCCTCGCGGAAAGCTGCGACCAGCCGATCGTCCGAAGCGGAAACGCATCCGACATGGTGCGATCATAGCCTTTCCGGGCGGGCGTTTCCTAGACCGGGCGCGCCACCTGGGGATTGCGGGCCCGCGTCCCGGCTGGACAGATGGCTGACGGCTGATATTGGTTGACGGCGGGCGGGACTGGCCGCGCCGTGCAGGCGCCACGAGATGACGCCCGCGATCAACGGGCAAGAGGTTTTTTCAATGCTTGGCATGAGATGGGTGGGGCTTTGCGCCGCCGTGGTCGTCGCTGCATCGACGTCGGCGCGGGCCGTGCCGCAATTGCTGCCCGACGATGTGATCCCCATTCGCTACAATCTCTTCGTTGCACCGGATCTGCAGGCGCTGACCTGGAAGGGTACGGTTGCGATCTCAATCGATGTGAAGCGACCTACTGCCGACGTGGTGCTCAACGCCGAGGGTCTCACCTTCGATGGCGTGTCGCTTGATGCAGCCCACAAGGGCACGGCGAGTTTCGACCCGCAACTCGGCCGCGCCACACTCCATTTTGCCCAGCCGATCGCGCCGGGACCGCACATCCTGTCGATCGCCTACCAGGGAAAGATCGGCCACGAGACCCTCGGCTTCTTCGTCATGGACTATCAGACAGCCACTGGTCCCAGGCGGACACTGGCCACGAATTTCGAGCCGGCGAGTGCGCGCAAATTCCTGCCCTGCTGGGATGAACCCGCGCGCAAGGCGACGTTCGTGCTCACCGTGGACACGCCGAACGACCGCATGGCCGTCTCCAACATGCCGATCCAGCACGTGGATCTCGTTTCTGCGACCACGAAACGCGTGCATTTCGCGATCACGCCGAAAATGTCGACCTACCTGCTGTTCCTCGGCATCGGCGATTTCGAACGCGTCCATCGCACGGTGGACGGTGTCGAAGTCGGCGTTGTGGTCAAGCGCGGCGACACCGCCAAGGCCGCCTACGCACTCGACCAGGCGAGCCTTCTGCTTCATTACTATGATGATTACTTCGGCTATCATTATCCGCTGCCCAAGCTCGACCTGGTCGCGGCGCCCGGAGAGATCGAGGGCGGCTCCATGGAAAACTGGGGCGCGATCTTCTTTTCGCAGGACGAGCTTCTGTTCGATCCCGCCATCTCGACCGAGCGCGACCGCCAGGACGTCTTCGAGACCGTGAGCCACGAAATGTCGCATCAGTGGTTCGGCGATCTCGTCACCATGGCGTGGTGGGACAATCTCTGGCTCAACGAGGGCTTCGCACGCTGGATGCAGGTTTACGCGGCCGATGCGCTGCATCCCGAATGGGAGACGGGCCTGCAGGCGCAAAGCATTTTCGAGAACGGCAAGCAGGCCGACGCCGAGCCGTCCACCCACCCGATCGTCCAGGAAATAACAACCGCCGCACAGGCGCTCCAGGCGTTCGACAGCATCACCTACGACAAGGGTGCGGCGGTCATTACCATGCTGAACGCCTATATCGGGCAGGACGCCTTCCGCGATGGCGTGCGGCGCTACATGAGCAGGTATGCATTCGGCAACACCGTCGATACCGGCCTGTGGAGCATCATGCAGACGGTGGTGACGAAGCCGATCCTGAAGATCGAGCAAGATTTCACGCGCCAGGACGGGCTGCCGCTCGTCTGCGAGAGCCTGCCGCCTGTGGGGATGCATCTGGAGGAAAACCGATTCTTCGCCGATCCGCGCGCTGCGGTGCGCGGAGCCGCGCAGCAATGGACGATTCCGCTCGTGGTGGCCGTCCCGGGCGGGCCGACGCAGGATTTGCTTCTCAACGGGATCGCAAACCTGCCGCTGCATCCCCCGGCGCTGGTCAATGCCGGCCAGACGGCCTACGCGCGCGTGCTCTATCCGCAGCGCGCCTTCCTGGCGCTCCTGCCCGGCGTGCCCGGACTGGCGCCGGTCGATCAGCTCGGGCTGATGAACGATAGCCTCGCGCTGGGGCTCGCCGGCTACGCATCCGTGACCAATCCCTTTGCCGTCGCGCAGAAGCTGCCGGCGGACGCCGATCCGATCGTGTGGCGACGCGTCGCCGCGATCGTGATGAGCGTCGATCGCCACTACCTTGATACGCCCACCCGCGCCGCGTTTCAGGCCTTTGCACGCTCGCTCCTTGCGCCCGTTCTCGCACATATCGGCAGCGAGGCACGCCCGGGCGAGGCTCCGGACATATCGCTGTTGCGTAGTGCGCTTACAAAGACTCTCGGCTATCTCGGCGACGAAGCGGTGATCGCCACCGCGCGCCGGATGATGGCGAGCGGAAGCGGCACGGTTGAACTACAGCGCGCCGCCCTCGAAATTGCAGCGGAAGCGGCTGGCCCGACGGAATTCGACTCGCTGCTGGACCGCGCGCGCAAGACGGTGGACCCGCTCGAGAAGGAGCACATCTACGAGGCCCTGGCCGGCGTCGAGGATCCCGCGCTTGCCAAGCGCATGATCGCGATCGCGCTCTCGAACGAAGTACCGGCCGGCGGCAACGTCGACGTGCTGTCCGAACTCGTCCAAAACCACCCCGATCTTGTCTGGACCGATGCCGTCCCGCATCTGGCCGAACCAGCGGCCGGAATAACAAGAGACGAACAGTGGGACGTGGTGATGGAAACCGCCCGCCGACTTTCTGATCCCGCGCGCATCCCCGAAGTCCAGGCCTATGTCGACACGAACGTGTCCCCCGATGCGCAGCGCCCCTTCACCGGCGCCGTCGCGGCGATCCGCCAAAACCAGCGCATTGCCGCCCGGGTGCTTCCAGAACTCGACCGATGGATTGCATCGCAGGGGAAGCAGTAATCCGGTTATGAAACATCGCAAAAAGACCGGGCGAGGGACCTGTAATTCGATCGGCCTGATCACGTGCCGCAGAAAGTTTCCCGCACGACCTCGTCGGGTTTCGGCGGGTCTGCGTAGCGGGCGAATTCGGGCCGACCGTGGTAAGGCGTAGACAGCACCTTCAGCAGCTCTTCGAACGGAGCGAAATCGCCCCCGTCCTGCGCAGCCACGATGACCGCTTCGACGCGATGATTGCGCGGAACGAAGGCGGGATTGACGGCGCGCATCGCGGCGGCGCGTTCGGCGGGTGAAATGCTTTCGAGCGCGAGCCTTTCGCGCCAGCCAGCGAGCCATGAATCGAGTGCCGGTTGATTGGCGAACAACACGCGCATGCGTTCGTCATTTCCTTCCGCACTGTCGCCGAGATGGCGGAAGCTGAGCGTGAAATCCGCGCGGATTTCGGCCATGAGCTGGAAAAAATCGCCGATCAGTTTCGAATCATCCTCGCGCGATTCCGCCAATCCGAATTTGGCGCGCAGTGCGTTCCAGTAAGCCGTCTCGAACAGCGCCGGATAGGCGTCGAGCGCATTTCGCGCCGCGCTTTCGCCGAGCAGCGGCAGAAGCGTTTCCGCGAAGCGGCTCAAATTCCACCAGGCGATGCGCGGCTGCTGGTCATAGGCGTAACGGCCGCCGTGATCGATCGAGCTGAAAACAGTCGCGGGATGGTACGCATCCATGAAGGCACAGGGGCCATAGTCGATGGTCTCGCCGACGATCGATGTGTTGTCGGTGTTCATCACCCCGTGGATGAAACCCACGCATTGCCAAAGCGCGACAAGGCGCGCGGTGCGCCCGATCACGGCTTCCAGCAAAGCGAGATAAGGATTGGCTGAGTTCGCCGCGTCCGGGTAAAGCCGCGCAATCGCGTAGTCGGCCAGAAGGCGGACGCCCTCGGCATCGCCGCGACTGGCGAAGAACTCGAACGTCCCCACGCGCAGATGGCTTTGGGCGGCGCGCGTCAGCACGGCGCCCGGCAACATCCCCTGCTCGCGCAGAATCCGTTCACCCGTGGTGACGGCCGCCAGTGTGCGCGTGGTCGGGATACCGAGCGCATGCATCGCCTCGCTGACGATATATTCGCGCAGGACCGGGCCGAGCGCGGCGCGCCCGTCGCCATTGCGCGAGAATGGCGTGCGGCCGGACCCCTTCAATTGAATGTCGTAGCGCGTGCCGTCGCGCGCCCGGACTTCGCCCAGAAGAATCGCACGGCCGTCGCCAAGCCGCGGCACGAAATGGCCGAACTGATGGCCGGCATAGGCCAATGCAATCGGATCGGCGCCTTCGGGCACGCGATTGCCCGCGAGCGCCGCAACGCCGTCCGGCGAGGCGAGCCAATCGGGATCGATTCCCAACTCCCGCGCGAGCGGCGCATTCACGCGGAGCAGCCGTGGCTCTGCAACCTTGGCCGGCGCGAGCCTTGCATAAAAGCGCTCCGGCAGCCGCGTATAGGAATTGTCGAAAGCAAACATATCTCGATCAGAGCGGCGCCGCTCGCCGGAGATAACAGCGGGGATATTGTCCAATTGCAAATGCGCTTACCGGAAGAGATCCACCAGCCTGTCGATAAAGGAGCCGGAGCGCAAATGCTTGACGGTTGATGCCCATTTGTCCTCGGCGAGGACTTTTCTTTCGAGGCCGGTTTCTTCCTTCTTCATCAGTTCCAGCACGCGCGCGTCTTCACCTGCCTCCAGCCAGAAGCCGTGGCCCTCGCCGCAGAAATCCATTTCGAGATCGTAGAAGCGATAGTCGAACCGGTTCATCGGCTTTGCGCATTCGGGGCATGGACGCGTGTCTGCGCTGGAATCGAGCATCAGACTGCCCTTCTCGGCATCGCCGAGATCGAACACTTCATCCTCGAGCTGGTTCAGCTCCCGCCTCGTCAGCCACATACCCTTGCAGGTGGGACATAGCTCCATCTCTACGCCGCTATGCTTCGTAAGCGTGAGGTCCGTTTTACAGTCAGGGCATTTCATGGGCAGAGTTCCTTCTGTTCTGATGGGCGAAATCTTCGGCACGACACGCGAAAATCAGCTAGCCATCAATTTTCAGCACCACGCGGAAACGGGCTTTGCCGCTCATCATGCGGTCATAGGCGGCCTGTGCCTGTTCGAGCGGATAGATCTCATTCATCGAGGCGATGCCATGCAGTCGGCTGAAGGCGAGTGTGTCCTCGGAGTCGCTGGCCGTTCCCGAATACCAGCCCTTGACCGCGGCACGCTTTGACAGAAGGTCCAGCGAATCCACGGTCAGCGCGCCCACCGCGCCGATCACCAGCATCGTGCCGTTGGCGCCAAGCCCGCCGGCGATCGCCTGCATCGCCTTCGCATTCGTCACGGTGGCCAGGATCGCTTTCGCGCCGCCCATCCCCTGGAGCGCGGCCGCAGGATCGGTGGCGTCGCTGTCGATGTAATCATGGGCGCCGAGATGGCGGGCGAGTTGCTCCTTGTCGCGGCCGCGGTTGACGGCGACGGTACGAAATCCCGCCCGCGCGGCGAACTGGACGCCGAGATGGCCGAGGCCGCCCACGCCATGAATCGCGACGAGATCGCCGGGCGCGGCACCGCAATGACGCAGCGCGTTGAAGGTGGTGATGCCCGCGCAGAGAAGCGGCGCGGATTCCACCGAATCAAGCTCGGTCGGCACGCGCGCGAGCGCGGAGGCGAGCGCCAGCATATGTGTCGCGTAGCCGCCATCGCGCGTAACTCCTGTCGCGCCCTTCACGTTTTCGCAGGCGAAGCTGTCGCCGTGTCGGCAATGCGTGCACCAGCCGCAGGCGCCGGGAGACCACCCTACCCCCACCCGCGTGCCCGCTTCCCAGCCTTCGACATCCGCGCCAAGTGCCTCAATCGTGCCGATGACCTCGTGGCCGGGAATGCGCGGATAGACGAGGCCCGGCATGTGGCCTTCCACGGTGAGGGAATCGCTGTGGCAGACGCCGCAGGCATGAACCTTGACCCGGACCTCATGGACGTCCGGCTCCGGCAGCTCGCGCTCCTTCAGCCTGAGCCCGGCGCCCGGCGCGTCTACGACCATCGCACGCATCTTCGGCATCACCATCTCCTTCTCTCGAAGCGCCGGCAGCATGGATTCGATATAGGAGCAGCAGCGAGCGATTGCGATCCACGAACCATGCGCGTCGCGCAGATACGAAGCGTCTAAAGCATCGGCCGGTCGCGTTTCCGCGGACCCCACGGAAAGGCTTTGTCGATGCGGGCGAGATCGGCTTCCGACAGCTGCAATGCGCCCGCGCCGGCATTCTCTTCGACATGTGCGGCGCTCGACGCCTTGGGGATTGCGAAAACCGACTTGCGCCGCGTGAGGAAGCGGAGCGCCACCTGACGCGGCGTCGCGCCGTGCGCCTGCGCGATATCAGCGAGCACCCGGCCGCCTTCCGAGTTGTGAGCGGGAAAGTGTCCGCTGCCGAACGGGCTGTAGGCGGTGACCGCAGCGCCATGCCCTTCGCACCAGGGGATGACGGCATGTTCCACCGCGCGCTGCTGCAAGTGATAAAGTACCTGGTTGCAGGCAAGCGCGCCCTCTCCCGCGATCGACAGTACCTCTTTCAGGTCGTCCACGTTGAAATTGCTGACACCCCAGCTGAGGATCTTTCCGGCGCGCCGAAGGTCCTCGAATGCCGCAATCGTGTCGGCAAGTGGGTGCCGCCCCCGCCAGTGCAGCAGGTAGCAATCCAGCCGGTCCGTCCCAAGGCGCGCCAGTGAGCGCTCGCAGGCGGCCCGCGTCCCGCTGCGGGAGGCGTTCTCCGGAAGCACCTTGGACACCAGGAACACCTCGTCGCGCCGCCCGGCAATCGCCTCCGCGATCAGCTCCTCCGCCGCGCCACCGCCGTACATCTCCGCCGTGTCGATATGCCCCATCCCGAGATCAAGGCCATGCCGCAGAGCAGCGACCGCTGCGGAACGATCCGCCCGCTCGAGATTCCACGTGCCCTGGCCGATGACCGCGACATTGCGATTTGCGGGGCCGAACCGCCTGCGCTCCATCCTCTCCTCCTCTTGTCTTGTGGCTCGACGCAGCAGTGGTCGCTGCGCCGGGATGCAGCTTCACATTTCTATCCTGGCCGGCGCAGATCCTGACGACGAATTTCATGATGATTTGCGATGGAGATTCCCATCGTCCCAAAGGCGCAACAGCGCTGCCACCTGGCTGGCGCAGACGGGTCGCGCAGGGGCCGTCGCTTGCCTGTCAGCCGCGCTTCATCATGGCCGCGAACAGGTTTTCGACCGCTGTGATAAGAGGCCCGGGATCGAGCGCGGGCTCCCAGGCGAGCTGGAGCGCAAAGCCCTGGAACAACGCGATCATCACCCGCGCCAGCGCATCGGGATCCGTATCCTTCGGCAGTTCATCGCGAGCGTGGGTGCGAGTTAGGATCGCGGCCAGCTGCCTGCGTGGCTCGTCCCACCCCTTTGCGGACCGTCTCGAGGATGCGCGGGTTGCGCAGCGCCTCGGTCCACAATTGCATGGCGAGCCTTCGTTCCTCGCGGCCGCCGGGGTCGAGCAGGCTCTCCCCGAAACGGTGAATCAGGTCCCTCAGGACTGCCGCTACCTCGCCCTTGGCGCCCGCGTCGCGGATGATGTCGCGCTCGCGCGCGTGGCGCTCCGCCGCGATCGCCTCGATCATCTGCTCCTTGCTGTCGAAATAACCATAAAGCGCGCCGGGACTGAGGCCCGATTCGCGCACGATGTCCTGCATGGTGGCGCGGTGAAAGCCCTCCCGCGCGAAGCATGCGATGGCGGCGTCGAGAATCTGTTCGCGCCGCGCCTCGATGTGCTGTCGGCGGACCCTAGGAATGGCCGGGGGTTCCGATCTCGGCCACCGCGACGCGATAGGACTCGTGCCCGCGCAAATGGCGGCCCTTCGCGCCCATATAACGTATGCGATATTCGACCGAGCCGATATCCTCGGTGAGCGCTGCGACCCGTACTGTCAAGCGCGCAGGCATATCCAAATTGGCCGAAAAGACCACTTAAACGGTATGTGGACGAAAACTCCGGCGGAGACGGCCCCAAGGGGGCGGAGCGACGGTTGCGTCAACGACACGTCTCAAGGGGGTTTTGTTTCGCCTGCCGCCGCTTCGCCTCCCATGATCTTGCGTGATTCGGCATGGCAGGGCAAGGATTTGTCAGGCATGTGACATAAGATAAAGTGTGGACAAATGCGGTCCGCGGAAGCGGCGATTCCTGCAAGCGGCGGAAACAAAACGCTGACGGGGCGCGATCGCGGAAACCCGGAGGGCCAGACCGTCAGGGCGTCGCGATGGTCGCGGTGTCGGTGTCTGACCATCGATCCAGCTGGAGCATGGAAGAACTGCCGGTTGCCGAGTTTCATGCGTCAGCCCGGGCCGGCCGCGTCCTTGCCATATTGCACGACCTTGACCTTCTCCATCGTGACAAGACCGCTGCCCATCATGGTATCGAGGACCGGAAGGAAATCATTGATCTTCTCCTCCGCATCGACAATTTCGATGACGATGGGCAGGTCTTCCGAAAGGCGGATGATCTTGGCCGTATGCACGCGGCTCGAATGTCCGAAACCCATGGGGCCGCGCAGGACCGTGGCCCCTGCGAGGTGAATCTCGCGCGCTTTCATGACGATGCATTCGTAGAGCGGACGGCCATGAAATTTGTCCTGCTCTCCGAAGAAGATGCGCAGCAGGACAGCTTCTTTCGGGATGCGCATGGCTACGCTCCTTTCATTTGATTAAGCGCGGTTGCCGCCGTTGCTCCCAGCCAGACGAACAGCAAACCCAATCCCACGGAACCGGCGATGTTGCCCGTCGCGTGCAGCCATTCGCCGTCGTTCATCAGGTTGAGGGTCTGCAGACTGAAAGACGAGAACGTCGTATAGCCGCCGCAGATGCCGATCATCACGAACTGCCGGGTGGAGGCATTCACCAGAAACCGGCCATCCGGGCCGGTCAGAGTGCCGAAAAAGCCGATGATGAACGACCCTGTCACGTTGATGACCAGCGTGCCCCAGGGGAACGTCTGCCCGAAGGCGTTTGCGATCACGCCCGAGAGGAAGTAACGCATGGCCGTGCCCAGGGCGCCGCCGGCAGCGATGACAAGATACATTTGCAAGGATATCACCCTACACAGAAGAATGGACGAGAGGGGCGCTCACACGATCCGCGGTTCGGACGGGCTGTTCATGCCGCAAGGCCGGTTATAGCAACGAAACGGCAAGGACGATGACGAGCAGGAGACCGATGAGCGCCAGATAGAAGTTGAGCTGGCCGGATTGCAGCGCCCGCAGTCGAGCGGCGATGCCGACCACCAGGCGCTCGAGCGGCTCGAACAGACTGGGGCCGAAAAGCGGCGCGACATCGTGCGAAAAGACCAGGCGTTTCACGAAGTACGGATATCCGTTGCCGCCGCCGGACTGCACGCGCGTCGTTTCGGCCGTCGGGCGGTAGACGAAGCTGTAGAAGGTGCGCAAGGCATTGGAGAACGCCAGTGCCGTGGTGGCGGCGCGAACGGGGTCCTGTTCCTTGCCGCCGTACCAGACCGGTGCCCGACGCGCGGAACCCTGTCGCGATGCGAACAGAAGCAGGATCGGCAACAGCGCGAGCAACGGCATGACGATTACAAGTTTGCTCGGCGAAATGAAGGCGAACGCCGATGTCAGCGGCACCAGCAACCATCCGTCGCGCATCTTCGCGGCAACATTGGCGTAACCGGCGGGCGCCGCCGCACTCAAGGCGGACAGCCAGAAAGGCATGCCGGCCGCGACCATCAGGACCGCAAAGCCGAGCGCGCCTACGACGAGCGCGCGCCAGATTCCGATGCGGGGATATGCCTTTGAACCCCGGCCCAGCAGGCCGATGCCGAGCACCTTGACGACCGTGGCAAGGGCAATCGCAACGGTGAGCGCAAACCCGGCACCGGCGATCACGAGCAGGAGCCGCTCGCCCAGACTGCTCAGATGAAATCCCTGGAACACCGTCTGAAACAGGTACCATTCGCTGACGAATCCGGCTTGCGGCGGCATAGCCGCCAGGCTCATGCCCGCGAACAGCGCGCCCGCGCCATAAAGCCAGAATCCCTCACGCAGGATGCCGGACTGACGGATATCGTAGGTGCCGGTCGTCGCAAACACCCCATCGGCGGCGAGGAACATTCCCCCTTTGGCAATCGAATGGCCCGCCAGATGAATGAGCGCAACAATCCAGGCGAGACCCGCGAGTGCGCCCAGGCCGTCGCGGGCGAACACCAGCGAACAGCCGAGCAATGCCACGGCAATCGCTCCGTTTTCGGCGGAGGAAAAGCCGAGGAGCGCACGCCAATCTTCCTGTTGAAAGGCATAGAGCGCCGTCAGGATCGAGGTGACGACGGCGAGCACGACGATGAATGCTGTCAGAAGCAACAGCGGCGTTGCGTCGCCCAACGAAATCCAGCCGGTCAACGCGCGAGCGAGCGCGAAGAACGCCGCATTGAGAATGACGCCGGACAGGAGCGCACCGCTCGCGCCGCTCGCCGCGCCGTAGGTTTCGGGGAACCATTCGTAAAAGGGCAGCAGGCCGATTTTTGCGCCGAAGCCGACGAGGAAAAGCATCCCGATCGCGACCTGCCAACCGGACGCAAGACCGGCACCGGCTTTGACAAAATCCGCGAACGCGAAGCTCTGTGCGGTCCCGGCCAACAACAGCACGGCCAGCATCAGCGCGATGGAACCGAATTCCAGCAGCGCCAGCATGAACATCACGGGCCGGCCGGTATCGCGCGCGAGCCGTTCGGACAGGATCATCCAGGCACCGCCGAGGCTCATGAGCTCCCACGCCACCAGAAGCCCGATGCCGTCCTGCAGACCGAACACGCCCACGGCACCGATCAGGCCGCTCGCGGCACCGAAGCACCATGCCGCCTGCCCATGCGCAGATGGCGTCCCGAGAAACGTCGCAAGCGCAGCCGCGATCAATCCGAAGAAGAGCAGCCAGGCCGCCGACGGGTTCAGCTGAAAATCCATCCCGATCCCCGCGATCCCGAGGGGCAGATGAACGGACACCGAGCCGGCGGGCAAGGCACAGATCGCGCCCACGCCTGCCGCCACACAGCCGAGTATAAGCAACCCTCGTGCGACGATGGCCGAGCGAAGAACAAGGGCGCAAATCGCGGCCGCAAGCCACAACGCGACGCCGATGGCAAGGGCTTCATTTGCCATACCGGCCTCCGCTCACGCGTTGCGGCGCGCGATCGAGAAGCAGCAGCAGCGCCTGAATGATCGCCGCCGGGTTCGGTGGACATCCGGGAATGTAGATGTCGACCGGAACAATCTCCTCCACGCCGTGACCGCCCGCATAGCCGCCTTCGGCGATGCCGCCCGACACCGCGCAGGTGCCCGTGGCCACCACCCATCTGGGATCCGGCATGGCGTCGTAAGTGCGCCGGACGACTTCGCGCATCGCATAGGTCACCGGACCGGTGACGAGCAGCACGTCCGCGAAACGCGGCGAAGGCGTGAAGAAAATACCGAAACGGTGCAGATTGTAGAAGGGATTGTTGAGCGCCTGCAGCTCGGATTCGCAGCCATTGCAGGAACCGGCATCGACATGGCGGACATGCAGGCTGCGGCGAAAGCCGCGCCGTTCCGGCATCTGCCGATCGCCAGCTCTTTTCGGCTCCGCGCCCGTGTCGTCCAGGATCAGGCCGGATCGTTCCCGCACGCCGAATGCCCAGTCGTGCGAGGTTTCGAGCGCGCCCGCCGGGCAGGCTTCGACGCAGAGCTGGCATACGACGCAGCGGCCGTAGTCGATGCCCAGCCGCGGTGTTTCTCCGCCTTCTCCGCCCGAGAAAACAATCGCCCGTGTCGGGCACACGTCGGCGCAAACGGCACACCCCTTGTCACACTTCTCGGCGCGATAGCGCGGCATGCCGATGACGCCGTCCTGGCCGTTGTCCTCTCCATTGGGCCAGCCGGTCGTCGCCTTGCCTTCAAGCAGACCAAACAGCGTCCAAAGAGCCATGAGTCCCCCTATCTGTCGCAACCGGCAATCGTCAGGCCGAAACTGGCCTCATTGATCGCATAGTCCATCATGTTCGATCCATGCACGGTGAAAGGAAACACGCGCCAGTTCGAGAACGAGGGCGATTTGATCTTCACGCGCCTGAGCCGCGCGTCTTCGCCGAAATGCACCGCATAGAAGAGCGAACCGCGCGGCGTTTCCGCCCAGCCAAGCCCTTCGCAATTCGGAACGGGTGCGCAGGGAGCGCGCACCGGACCTGTTTCCAACATCGGCAATATACGCAGGATCAGCGCGAGGCTCGCCTCGGTCTCCGCCATGCGCACCCTGGCGCGGGCATAGGCATCGCCGGCCGTCTCGCGGGCGACGGCCGGCTGCGCCTCGCCATAGGCCGCGTAAGGATGATCGCGGCGCAAATCGCGGTCGATACCGGAGGCGCGCTCCACGGGCCCTGTCGCGCCCTGGTCGAAGGCAACCTCTCTCTCCAGCACGCCCGTTGTCATCAGCCGGTCCAGATAGGAATTGCTGCGCCCCAGAAGTCTTGTGTAGGCCTCTATTTGCTTGTGCAATCCATCCAGCTCATGGGCCAGCCATGCGCCCGGCTCGATGTCGCGGCGCATTCCGCCCGGTGTCACAAGGCCGCGCAGGAACCGGCTGCCCGTCAGTTTCCCGTTCAATTGCTTGGCGCGCTCTTCCAGATACTTGCCCTGCGCCGCGGCAACCTTGAGCGTCGTGGTATCGGCGAGGTGGCCCAGGTAATGCAGATGATTGTACAGCCGCTCCATTTCGGCCAGCAGCGTCCGCAGCAACCGTGCCCGGCGCGGCACGTCGCAGGCACCGGCTGCCTCGACCGCCTGGCAATAGGCAAGCGCATGGGCAAAGCTGCCGACGCCCGACACGCGCTCGGCCCACACGACGCCTGACTCTGGCGTCAATCCCTCGAAGCGCTTCTCCATCCCGCGATGCTTGAAGAAAAGCTGGGGGTGCAGATGAATGATGTGTTCGCCGATGTAATAAAACACGAACTCGCCCGACTCGACGACGTCCGCGCGCACCGGTCCCCACGGCAATCGCTGCACATCGGGTGCCTCCATTTCGGGCAGTGTATCGGGATGGTCGCGCAGCACGAGTCCGCGTCCGGGTGGATAGGCGGGCGAGAACGGTGCGGTGCCGGGATCGGCACCTTCGTGAAGAACCAGACGTTTGGGTTCCGGATGATCCCGGAACGTGACGCCGAAGAGATCGGTGATTTCCCGCTCGTACCAGCCAAGCAGCGGGCTGATTTGTGCGAGGCTCGGGGCCGAACCATTCGCGAGACCAACGCGCCAGATTTCAAACGGCTCGCCCGGCCCGCGGCTCGCCAGATAGCGAAGCTCTGCGCGATCCGGCTCGGGATACCAGGCGTAGGCCATCTGCATGCGGCCACCCTGTTGCAACAGGAGATGCGCCCTGGAATGGAGTTCGCTTGCGTCGCAGGAAACGGGCGCGGGCGTCGTCATGAACCGGCCGCTCCGACCGAGTGCGCAATCGTTGCGAAGAACGACCAGATCGCATTCGGCCACCAAAAGCCGAATACGACGAGCGGAATGAGGGCCAACACCATCGGTGCGATGCACCAGGCGCTGATCGCCTTCGGCGCAACCGCGCCGGCGTCGTCCGCACTTTCATAATACATGGCGCGGAAGTGGTTGAGAAAACCGATGAAGACGATGACGAGAAGCACGGCCATCACATAAACAGCCCAGGAATACGCTCCTGCAATGCCGCCGTACATGATCACGAGCTCGCTGAGGAACAGCGCGAAGACCGGCGCACCCGTGATGGAGACGGCGCCCGCGAGCCACAACGCGCCCGTGCGCGGGAAATGCCGGCCGAATTCACGGATGCCCGCCATCTCCTTCGTGCCGTAGCTGCGCATGGCGCTCCCCGCACCAAAGAACATCAAGGATTTGTTGAGCGAATGATTGAGCATATGAAACAGCGCCCCTGCGATGGCGAAGGGACCGCCGAAACCGAAGCCGAGCGCGATCACGCCCATATGTTCGACGCTTGAATAGGCCATGAGGCGCTTGACGCCTTCCTGGCGCACGATAAAGAGCGCGGCCAGGGCGAGCGACGCGAGGCCGAAGATCACGACGGCATCATGCGGCACGCCGTTCAGCCCGGCCGCATTGGTGATCCCGAGAAAGCGCACGATTCCCACCATCGCGGCGTTGAGGAGCGCGCCGGAAAGCATCGCCGAAACGGGCGCAGGGCTTTCGCTGTGGGCATCGGGAAGCCATGTGTGCATCGGCGCCAGTCCGACTTTCGTGCCATAGCCGACCAGCGCAAGGAGAAAGGCGAGCGTCAGGAGCGCCGGGTTCATCCTCGGTGCAATCGCGGCGAGCGTGGCCCAGGTCAGCGAATAGGTGGGTCCGTAAACGAACGTTCCGGCCCAATAGAGCAGCACCGTGCCGAGCAGCGCCAGGCTGATCCCGGCCGAGACGATCATGATGTATTTCCACGCCGCTTCCATGCATTCGGCCGTGCGCTCGAACGCGACCAGAAAGGTGCTGACCAGCGTCGTGAGCTCGATGGCGATCCAGTACACGCCGAGATTGTTCATCAGGGGTGCTGTCAGGGTGGTCAGCGCGAAGATCGCGAACAGCGCGTAGAACCCGGGCAGCCTCGCGTCTTCGCCGAGCGTGCGCATATAGCCCACGGCGAACAGCGAGGAGAGAAAATAGACGAGCGCCGAGCAGAGCACGACCCAGGCGCCCAGCCCGTCGAGGAGGATATAGCCGTTGAGAAAGTAGGAGGGTCGGTCTGCGCCCAGGACGGTCAGGGGAAGCGCACTGGCAAGAACCCCCGCGGCGGCCGCCAGATTGAGGTATTCGGACGCCCGCGCGTTGCGCAGGATCACGCTCAGCAGAGCGGCGATCGCAGGCGCCAGCGCAATCGCCAGAAGAAGACTCTCGCGCATCTAGCCCACCAGCCGTTTCAGATCGAGCGTGCTGGTCGTGCCCGCGGCACGCTCCAGATAGCGGACGAGAACGCCAAAGCACGCCACGGCCACCAGAAGGTCGAACAGGATCACGATTTCGAGGAGCAGCGGCATCCCCGGCACCAGAACCTGCGCACCCAGGAAGATTCCATTTTCGAGGATCAGGAGACCCAGCACCTGGCTTATGGCTTCGTGACGCACCGACAGCATCAGGAAGCCGATCAGCTTCATGGCGAGCATGACCGTCAAAGCGATCACGGCCACGGTTCCGACAAGAGCAAGCTGCCCGCCGATGTGGTAGGCGACGGCCAGCGCAAACACGACGCAAGCCGCCCCCGCGACCAGAGAGCTCGAAGGCTGCAATATTACATGAAGCTCGTAACCCACGGCCTGGCGCCGGAGGATGCGTCCCACGAGCCAGGGCAGGAGAAGTCCCCGGAAGAGGACGGTCAGAAGGGCGATGAGCAGGAGTTCGGGATAATGCGCGTAGATGCCGACCGTCACCGAAAGGCCGGCGATGAGCCAGGACTCCGCGGCGAACGCGTAGAGATAATGATTGAGCCATCGCGATCCGAGCATGACAAACGTCAGCAGCAGGGCGGCGATCGCCAGGAGACTGAATATCGATGCGACCAGGGGCGGCAGGGTGTGAATCGACATGGCTCAGCTCAGTTGCGTGCCGATGATGGCCAGCACGGCAAACAGGAAAGAAACGGCAAGCGGCTCCTGATAGCGATAGAAGCGCAGGCGCGACTGCGCCGTTTCGACGACCACGACGACAAGCGCCACAGCCACGAATTTGAGAACGAGCCCCGCCGCCGCGCCCAACGCGCCCAGCGCTGTTCCCTGTTCGGAAAGCCCCCACGGGAGCAGCAGCACATTGCAGAAGATCGTGAACAGGATGAACTGTTTCATCATCGACGCCCATTTCAGGATCGCCAGAAGAGGTCCGGAATATTCCAGAATGCGCCCTTCCTCGATCATGTAGACCTCGATGTGCGTGCTGGAATGGATCGGAAGACGGTCGGTTTCGGTCAACAGCAGCACGAAGAACGCCGCGACGAGAAAGATGTGCGCCGGGCTGAAATAGAGGGCCATGTTGCCCACCAGCAGATGATTGACGACGAAAGGCAACATCGACCTGGCAAGCAGGGTGATGCCGATGAACACAAGTATGAGCGTCGGCTCCGCCAGGATCGCGACCATCACCGCCCGGCTGGAGCCGATACCGCCATAGGCGCTGCCGCTGTCGAGACCTGCGAGAAGTACCATGAACGATCCAAGCGTCAGGATCAGGCCGCCGCCCAGAATGTCTCCCATGTCGGAGAGCGGCAGCGGGTAATTCGTCAGAACCGGAATGAGGATCGGCACCGTCATCATGCAGGTGAAGGCGACGACGGGCGCCGCCCAGTAGATCCACGATGCGGTCCGGGGGACGACAAGATTCTTGTGAAACAGTTTCCACAGATCGCGGTACGGCTGGAAAATGCCGGGACCCTGGCCGCGCCGGACCCGCTCCTCGAACTGCAGAATGATGCCCTGGATGAGCGGCGACAGGGCGAGCACCGCGATGACCTGCGCCACTTGAAGAAGGATGTCGCGCGCCATCATGCCCGCACCTCCGCGGCCGCAAAGCGTCGCGCGGCATGGCCACGCATGTTTTTCAGGTACGTCTTGGCGACAAGCCGCATGCCTCCCTCCCTCCTCCGGCGAGGAATTGGAGGGGTCATCAGCCCTGAGGGCGGTTTAAGCGGCGAACCCCATCGCCTCGATTGCGACTCGAACGCGCAATGGTTGCTGGCGAATCACGGCAGTTGTCAATGCCGTGTTTTTCAAGAGGGGATGCGCCCCACATTGTCATTCCCGCGAAAGCGGGAACCCAGCCAGCGCGCGTCGGCGCGCTGAATGACTCTTCAGCGAGGTTTCTGGCAGTCAGGAGTCCACTACGCTCGCGGACGCTCGCGCGCTGGGTTCCCGCTTTCGCGGGAATGACACTATTTCTTGTCTGCGCGAGACCGCGAGCTTGGCACCCTTGGGCTCAGGCGTGGCCCTGCAGAGACGCGGCCTGGGCTTCGGCGATCGAGGATTCGATCCATTCCTTGATCTTGGATTTGGGGAGCGCGCCGACCTTGGTGGCGGCGACCTGGCCGTCGCGGAAGATCATCAGCGTGGGCACGCCGCGCACGCCGTATTTGCTGGGCGTCTGCGGGCTCTCGTCGATATTGAGCTTGGCGACGGTCACCTTGTCCTTGAGTTCGGCGGCCAGTTCCTCGAGCGCGGGCGCGATCATGCGGCAGGGGCCGCACCACTCCGCCCAGAAATCGACGACCACGGGCTTGGTGGATTTCAGAACGTCGGTCTCGAAGCTCGAATCGGAAATCTTCAGCGGCGCCATGCGGTTAAACCCAGGTGAGCGTGTCGGATCATCATTTAGGAACCGGCCCCCGGCCGGTCAAGCCGCGCGGCGATCCGCGCCATCTCCGCGTCGAGAAGTGGGGCCGGAAGCGGCATCAGCGCGGGCACGTCCGTCCAGACGAGCGCACAATCGATGCGCCGGCCGGGGAAGACCTTGCCCAGCGCGGCGCGGTAGAGCGCCATCTGGCTCAGATAGAGCGGCGCCACGTCGCTCGCTTTCGCGGGCGCGGGGCGGTTGGTCTTGAAGTCGATGGCGAGCACCGCCGCGTCGGTGATGGCAAGACGGTCGAGCCGTCCGCTGACGCGCGTGGCGGGTCCAAGCTCGGGCAGATCGGCAACAATGGCCGCTTCCGCGCGCGAGCCGGGCGCGAACGCCGCGGCGAAATCCGGATGATCGAGCACGGCCAGCGTTTCCCCGATCAGGGCCTCGCATTCGTCCTCATCGAGCCCGCGCGCGGAGAGATAGCGCCGGGCCAGGCGCTGGCGTTCGCCCCCGTGCAGTTCGGGCAGATGGGCGAGCAGCGCATGCACAAGCAGGCCGCGGTCGAAGCGCTTCGCGCCGGCCGGCGACACGCGCGCCGGTTCCTCGCATCCCGCCGCTTCGGAGGGACGGATGAGACGCGGCCGTGCCTGTTCCGTCTTCGCCGGGTGCAGCGCCCAGGATGGCAACACGAGCGGCGTGACCGCTGAAGTAATTTGTTCAGGAGGGCCGGCGGGCGGCGGCTCGCGCACGATCTCTTCATCCTGTCCGATCACGATGCCGCGCGCTTCGGCAATCGGCCGCATCAGATCGTACCAGGAGCCTTCGCGCACGCCGCGCTTGCCTTCGAAGCCGCAGATATGCAGCTCATCCCTGGCGCGGGTCAGCGCGACATAGAGCAGCCGGCGATGCTCGCGCAGCGTGTCCGCATCCGCTTTCGCCTTCGCCTCGCGCACGCAATCGGGCGCCTCCGCATCGGCCAGCGGAAAGAACACGGTATCGTCGTCATAAAGCAGCGCGGCGTGGCGCGACGCGCCTTCGGGAATGGTGGTGGTGTCGGGAAGGATGACGATGTCGGCTTCGAGCCCCTTCGCGCCATGCACGGTCATCACGCGCACTTCGTTGCGGCCGCGTTCCATGTCGCGCCGGATCTCCACATCGCCCGCTTCCAGCCAGTGCAGGAAACCTTCAAGCGAGGGCGTGTTGAGCCGTTCGTAGGTGAGCGCGAGCGACAGAAACTCGTCGATGGCGTCGTTGGCTTCCGCGCCCAGCCGCGCCAGCAACCGTTTGCGGCCGCCACCCGCGCCCAGCGCGTGGGCAAAGAATTCAAAGGGCGGCGTGTAATCGGCGCGGCTGCGCGCTTCGCTCAACAGTTCATGCGCGAAGGCGAGCGCGGGCGTATCGGCAGGGGCCGCTTCAAGCGCGCGCCACAGCGTGCCCTCGCGATCCACCGCGAGCGCGTAAAGCTCTTCTTCCGAAAGCCCGATCAGCGGCGAGCGCAGCAACGCGGCGAGATTGAGATCGTCTTCGGGCAGCAGCGCGAAGCGGCCGAGCGCGATCATGTCCATCACCGCGATCTGCTCCAGCAGATGAATGCGGTCGGCGCCGACGACGGGCACGCCCCGCTGTTTCAAATGGCGGATCAGTTCGCTCGCGAAAGGCTCGCGCCGGGGCATCAGCACCATGATGTCGGCGGGCTGGATGGGCTCCTTGTGTCCCGGCAAATACGTACGACCGCCGGTCCATTTCTGGATGTTGGCCGCGACCTTGTCGGCGAGTTGCACGACCGGGCTCGATTCCGGCTCGACATCCACCGGTGCCTGCCAGGGATCGCGCTCCGGTTCTTCCACCGGCTTGATGGTCGGCCAGAACACGACGCGGCCGACCGCCTGCTCCCGCGCCGTCTCGTGTTTGATGTCGACCGATGAAACGCCCTCGCGCACTGCTTCGCCCGCGAACACTTCATCCACGAAATCGAGGATCTGTTTCGCCGAGCGGCGCGATTTCGTCAGCCCCACCGAAACCAGTTGCCGGCCCGCATGACTTTCGAAATGCCGCCGGTTGATCTCGAACTGCGCGGGGTCCGCACCCTGGAAACTGAAGATCGACTGTTTCTCGTCGCCCACGACAAACAAGGTCCGCGAGAGTCCCTTCTCCGCGCACGCGCCCTGGCCGGCGAAGAACTCTTCCGCCAGCGCGCGCACGATGCGCCATTGCTCGGGACTGGTGTCCTGCGCTTCGTCGATCAGGATGTGATCGAGCCCGCCATCGAGCTTGTAGAGCACCCAGGATGCCGCTTCGCGCCGCTCCAGCAGACGCAGCGTTTCGGCAATGAGATCGTCGTAATCGAGCACGCCGCGCGAACGTTTGGCACGTGCGTATTCGGCATGGGCGGCTTCGGCGAGCGTGAGCGCGGCCAGCGCCAGCGCCGCGGCGCGGGCGGCGCGGCAGCGCTGCTCGGCCTCGTGGAAACGGATCGCCGCCTCCTGGAAATGCATATGGAGTTCGCCGTTGTCGGCGATCAGTCCGTTGGTCGCGAGTTTGGCGCGCGGCGTTCCACCGGTCGTGAAGAACACTTTGTAGAAATCGTCATAACTTCCACTCTCGAGAGCCTTGAGAAGCGCCTGCACGAGCTTGCCGTCGGTGCTTTTGCCGCCGGAGAGCCACGCCGCAATGGACCTGAGCAGCGTTTCGGCGTCTTTCATGCCGGCGCAGAAAGACGTTTCGATGTCTTCGTAACGCTCGCCCGGTTCGATGCCATGCGCGCGCGCGACTGCGGTGGCGATGGCATCGGAGTCGCTGTCGAGACGGTCGAGAAAACGCTCGAATTTGCGGCGATCGCCGCCGAGCGCGGAAGCAAGTATCATGTTGAGCTTGCCCTCGCCCGCATGGGTGGCGAGATAGCCCGCGGCTTCGGCAAGCTTCGCCTCGCCGTCGCCCGCGCGTTCCAGTACCTGCGCGCGCGCGCCTGCGATCAGTTCGCGGGCGGTCTGTTCGTCGAGCACGTCGAAACCGGGCGCCACGCCGGCCTCGAGCGGAAAGCGCGCGAGGATGTACTGACAGAAGGAATGGATGGTCTGGATTTTCAGACCGCCCGGCGTTTCGAGCGCGAGCGCGAAAAGGCGGCGCGCCTGGCGCAAGCCTTCGGCATCTCGCGCGCCCGCGCCGATTGTTTCAATGCGTCCGGCGAGCGTCGCGTCGTCGAGCATCGCCCATTCGCCAAGCTGCTTGAACAGGCGCCCGGCCATCTCGGCCGCCGCAGCCTTGGTGTAGGTGAGACAAAGGATGCGCTGCGGCGCGGCGCCGTCGAGCAAGAGCCGCGTCACGCGATTGGCGAGCGTGTAGGTCTTGCCGGTGCCCGCATGGGCAGAAACCCAGGCGGAGACAAGCGGATCGGCGGCGCTCGCCGCGCTGTCGCGCGGGCGCAGCGGGTCGGGGATAGCGCTCATGTGCTGCCGTCCCAGCCCGAGAGCGACCATTCGCGCACGCGCGCCAGATGATCGTAATCGCCCGGGGTGTTCACGCGGAACGGCGCCACGCGCGAGACATATCCCGTCTCTTCGCGATCGAAATCCGTAATCAGCTGCAGAAGCTTGGCGTAAGTCTGCGCGACCAATTCGCGCGGATCGCCTTTCACGACATGGGTATCGCCGGCAATTTCGCCGCCCGAGAACTGGATGTACACAAGCTGCGCTGCCGCGAGCGGTGCGACGCCGTCGAATCCGCCGCGTTCGAGGATCGCGCCCTCGAGCGGCAGCTGCGGCGCAAACACGCCGACCTGGGAATCGCTCGGCGGCCGGCCCGTCTTGTAATCGATGATCGCAGCGCCGCCCGCGTGCAATTCGTCGATGCGGTCGGCGCGGCCGGAAAGAACAAATTTGCCGCCCGGCGCATCGATGGCAATACTGCCCTTGATCTCGAGGAATGAGCGCGCGATCGCGCCACGGCGCTTGCGCTCGTCGTCCACGAACCAGGCCGCGGCGCGGGCGAAGCGCGGGCGCCACACCGCAAGCGCCGATTGCGGCACGCCGTAGCTTGCGAATACTTCCTCCGAAATGCCGATCAGCCTCGCGACTGCGTTCGACGGAAGCGCGTCGCCCGCTTCGCCGATAAACCGTTCGAGAATTTCATGCATGGCGCTGCCGCGATCCATCGGACCGATCTCCGCATCGAGCGGATCGAGCGGCTTCAGCCGCAGCACATGCCGCGCATAGATCGCATAGGGATCGCGCAGCCAGGTCTCGATCCGCGTGATCGATAGTTCGCGCGGGCGTTTGTCGAGCGGCGGCCTGGGCGCCGGCCGTTTCGCGGCTTGTGGCGCATGGTCGGGCGTGGCGAAGAGCATGGCCAGCGCCGCATAGTGCTTCGCGGATTCGAGCGCTGCGTCGAGCTGCAATCCCTTTGTGAGTTGTTGCAGTCGCTGCAGCCAGCGCGAAGCGACTGTCGGCGTGCCGTCCACCTTGAGCGAGCGGGTGAGCCGCACCCGCGGCATGGCGGCCAGCATGGCGAAATCATGCGCGGCGAGACCGATGGCGCGCTCGGGCGATTCGAGCCCCAGCGCCGCGCGCATGGGCCGCGACAGCCAGGGATCCGCCGCGGCGGAATGCGGCCAGATGCCGTCGTTCAATCCGCCCAGAACGACAAGGTCGAAATGCTGCAGCCGCGCTTCCAGCGGTCCCAGAATCGCAAGCCGCGGATGGCGGCCGAAAGCGGGACGGATCGCGCGCTCCTCGGCGAACTGCCGGAACAAAATCGGATAGGCCGACGCTTCGATCGCCGGCAGATCTTCGCCCGCGCCAATCAGCGCCTCGATGAGTTTCGCCGCCGCCTCGCCGGCATCGCCGCGCCACAGCTCATCTTTGGCGGAGACCAGCTGCTCAGCGGCGTCGCGATGGAATTGAACGAGTTCGGCCAGGGAGATGGCGCGCGAACGCATCGCCTCGGCGAACGGCCGCAGCAACCTTGCCAGCTTGTCGAACCAGCCTCTCAGATCGTCGAGTACTGGCGCCAGCGCGGAGTCATCTTTCTCCGCGCGTTTGCTCGCGATGGCTTTCGCGATCCCGCCGAGCCCGGGATCGGGCCGCGGACCGCGCAGAACAAATTTGTCCAACAGGCGCACATGGCGGCGAAAGCCTGCCGCGCCGTCCTGGCCGACGGCAAGCGGATGTTTGAGCAGCGAGAGCAGCGGCACGGGCGCGAATTCTTCCGCCGCGGCCTCGGCGAGCAAGGAAAGAAACACGGCGGGCGGCGTCTGTGCGAGCGGCACGCCGGCGGAGTCGTCGATCGCGATGTTCCAGCGCCCAAGTTCGGCGGCGACTCGCCGCGCCAAGCCGCGATCCGGCGTGACAAGTGCCGCGGTTTTGCCGGGCTCCTCCACCGCTTCGCGCAGCATCAGCGCGATCGCCAGCGCCTCTTCGCCGGGATGCGCCGCTTCGACAATGCCGATGCCGTCGAGACCTTCCGCAATCTCCGCCGAGCCGCTGTCCGCCAGCGCCCGCCAGGCATCCGTGGTCGGCGCCGGCCGCAACGTCTCGCGCACCAGCGCCACGCGCGGCATTGGCGGCGCGGGCGTTCCCGGCCAGTCCCGCACATCGGCGCGCGCAACGCCCATGCGGTCGAGAAGTTGTTTCATGCCATATTGCGGGTGACCGGGCTCGAGCGCGCTCCAGCTCTCCGCGTCCAGCTCGCGATCGAGGCCCGGGAGTACCACCGCACCGGCGGGCAGGCGCGCGATCGCGTCCAGAAGTTCGGCGGTCGCGGGAATGCTGCCGGTCGTTCCCGCCGCGATCACGGACGACTGCAGATGCGAATGGCGATAGCGCCGCGTCAGCTGCGCGAGCAGCAGATTTCTTCGTTCCGCCGGATCGAGATCGCCTTCGACCGCGAGCAGCTTGGGCCATTCCCTGCGCAGGAAAAGCAGGAAATCGCGCACGTCGGCCCAATGCTCGGCAAGCGGCCCGGGGACCAGTTCGTGCAGCTTTTCAAGATCGGCCTGCTGCGTTTCCGCTTCGTCGAGGAAATGCGCAAGATTGCGGGCCATGGCGGCGGCCTGTGCGAAGCCCGGCGGCAGGTCGCGGCGCTGCTCCGCCCATCTGCGCACGAGCGTGGCCAGCAAAAGCCGCCGCCGCACCGGATCGAGCGCGGGGGGGATGGCGAGATCGTCCGCAGACGGATCGAAGAGAACATCCTCCTCGTCGATGTCGCCGAGCGGACGCATGTCGGGCAGCAGCGCCGCACCCTCGAGCACGCGCGCGAATGTCTCGCCCAGCACACGCACCGCACGCCTTGTCGGCAGGTAGATCGTCGCAGACGACAAGGCGAGCGGATCGCGTTCCGCACCCAATTGTTGGATCAACCCGCGCGCGAGCGTGCCGGCGAAAGGAACGCCGGCCGGAATGGTGTAGAGCCCCCGTTTCATCGCCGAACGTGCGCACCCATTTTTGCACGACCCTGAGAAGGGCCTTCGGCCGGCCAATCGCGCGCTCGGCTTTCCTCCCCCATCGTAGGTAGCGTGAGCACATATTTTTTAATGTTTGCCGAGGCATTCCCCCAGTTTTCCTCCCCCAACGTGGGGGAGGTGCCGAGCGAAGCGAGGCGGAGGGGGGCGTGGCGCACTGCGTGCGGACTCCCCCCTCCGGTTTGCTCCGCTTCGCTGCGCAAACCACCTCCCCCACGCTGGGGGAGGAAAGTTGGGCGCGCGCCCGCGCGTTTCCTGAAACATGAAAAAATCTGTGCGAACACTGGCTTCATCACTTCAGGCGGGCAACAGGTCCGCGAGAAAATGTTCGGACTCGGCGAGCGCTTCGGGCGTGCCGACATGCATCCACACGCCGTCGAGCCGGATGCCGAACAGCCGGCCGCGGTCGATCGCGCGGTCCCACAGCGGATTGATCGAGAACTCGCCGGGCTTCGAGCCGTCGAAGAGCCGGGGATGCACGATCTGCACGCCGGGATAGGCGAAGGGCGACAGCCGCTGGTCGGCCACGCGCGACAGCCGGCCGTCCGCATCCATCACGAAATCGCCCCGGCCGTCATAGCCGATCGATGTGACCAGAAGTGCTGCGAGCAGCAGCGCGTCCATCTGTTCCGGATTCCAGCGCGCGATCATGCGTTCGAGCGCGTGGCCATAGCCTTCGACCCAGATCGAATCCGCATTGTGCACGAAGAACGGCTCGCCCTCGAACAGCGGAAGCACGCTGAAGATGCCGCCGCCGGAGCCGAGGATCGCCTGTGTTTCGTCGGAGGTGCGGATCTCGACATCCCTGCGCCTGGCGAGATGCGCTTTCAGCGTCTCCGCATGATGGTGCAGGTTGACGACGATGAATTCGACTCCGCCTCCCACCAGACGATCGATCACATGATCGATCAGCGGTTTGCCGCGCAGCTTGATCAGCGGCTTGGGCAGATCGTTGGTGAGCGGCCGCATGCGCGTGCCGTAGCCGGCCGCAAGGATCATCGCGCGCCGGGGCCTCGTCACGCTGCCGCTCCTTCGCGTTGCGCAATGCTGCGCGCCTCGCGCGGAATGTTACGATCGTACCAGGCGCAAAGCTTCGTGAGCGCGGGATGGGCAAGATCGCTTTCGAGATAGCGCCACACGCGCGGCAGATGGGCGAGATAGCGGGGCTTGCCGTCGCGGGTCGCCAGCCGTGCGAATATGCCGGCGATTTTGGCGTTGCGCTGCGCCGCGGTGACCGCCGCCTGCGCCGTCCACAGCTCCTTGTCGATCTCTCCGCCTTCCGCTTTCATGGCCGCGAAATAGCGCTCTTTCATTGCCGCCGCCAGTTCGGGCGCCACGTCGCGCCGCGCATCTTCCAGCAGCGAGATCACATCGTAGCTCCTGTTGCCGGCGAGCGCGTCCTGAAAATCGATCATGCCGACGCGCGCGGTGCCTGCGCGGCCCGGCAGCCAGAACAGATTCTGCGCATGATAGTCGCGATGGACGAAGACGGGCCCGGACGAAGAAGCGGTCTCAAGCGTTTCCCGCCAGAGCGCGCGATGGTCCGCTACCTCGCCCGCCCTTGCCGGGCGCCCGAGCGCGAGCGGCATGAACCATTCGGTCATCAGATCGGTTTCGGCGAGGCACGCGGTCAAATCGTAGTCGTAGAGCGAGGTATCCGTGCCAAGTCGCGGCGGCGCGGCCTCGCCGTGCAGGCGCGCGATGGCCTCGATCGCAGCGGCGTAGAGAACCTCTTCGTTCTCGCCCCTGCCGAGCACATCGGCGTAGAGATCGTCGCCCAGATCTTCCAGCAGCACGAAACCCTGTGCCGCGTCGTCGGCATATATCTCCGGCGCGGCAAGCCCGCGCGCGCGCAGGAATTTCGCCGCGGCGATGAAACGTCCGCAATCGGCACCGGCGAGGCGGGCGACCGCATTGTAGCCGAGCGCCTGCCGCTCCTCGGGCGTGGCGGCCGGCGGGCAAGGTGCGGCTTCGGCACTCTGCGGCTGATCCATCAGCATCGCACCGCTGCCGTTCCGCCTGACGCGGAAATAGCGGCGTGTGGAGGCGTCGCCAGGCAGCGCCGCAACCGCCGCCCCTTCCCAGCCGGCCCGCGCCAGAAACGCGCGCGCCGCCTCGCTTCTTTCCTGCTCCACCCTCAGTCTTTCCCGTTTGCCAGCACATGCGCCCAGCGCGCCGGGCCGCAGAATTGCATGGCGCGATCCTGTTCGCCAAGAATCCCGATGCGGATCGTCAGCGCATCATTTGGAATCCGCGCGGGCGCACGATCCGGCCACTCGATCAGCACCGCACCCTGGTCCAGCGCGTCTTCCAGCCCCAGCTCGTCCACCTCCGCCGGGTCTTCGATCCGGTAGAGATCGCAATGGGCGATCGTCAACCGTGGCGTCTCATAATGCTGGACCAAGGTGAAGCTCGGGCTCGGCACTTCGCCCGTTTCGCCCAGCGCCCGCAGGATGGCGCGCGCCAGTGTCGTCTTGCCAGCACCGAGATCGCCCTCAAGTGCAACGGTGTCGCCCACCGCAAGCCCCGCCGCGATGCGCCGCGCGAGGGCCTCCGTTCCGGCGAGGCCATGCACCACGAGCCCGCCCGCAAATCCCGCCGGTTTTTCCGCCATAGTCGCGTTCTATCGCGGCACCCCCGCTGCGACAACGGATTCGCGGCGCAGGATGCTGCCATGGTTCTGGGGAACTGTGCTCGACACGATGATGGGCCCGGGCGGACCTTGTTACGCTCGAAAAGGTCGAGGTGCTGCAATACGGGGAAAATCGACCGGCTTCAGACGACGATTGCATTCTCCGTCGTCTCCCATAAATATGGTAAGCCACTTTTATGGGTAAAGCCGATGAAGACGACTGTCGAATTGCCGGACGAGCTTTATCGCCGCGCCAAGGCGGAAGCGGCGCTCAGCGGACGAAAATTGAAGGATCTCGTCGAAGCCGGGCTGAAGCTGGCGCTTGAAAGCAGCCGGCGGCCAACGCAGCCGGCAACTCTGGCCAGCCTCATGAAGGGCGCCAAAGGAATCGTGAATTCCGGCGTCCCGGACCTCGGCTCGAATCCCGAACACATGAAGGGCTTCGGACGGGATGCGAACCGCCATCGCTGATGCCGGACCGCTGGTCGCCTATTTCGACCGGAGCGAACGCCACCACGGATGGGCCGTCGCGCGGGTAACGGAACTGCAGCCGCCGTTGCTGGTGTGTGAACCGGTCCTGGCCGAAACGATGTATCTGCTCGGAGCCGTTGGGCGCGCGCAGGACGGGCTGCTGGCGCTGCTTGAAAACGGCGCGCTGAAGATCGCCTTCCGCGTCGATGAGCACCTGCATGAGCTGCGAAACCTCTGTCGCAAGTACCGCGATCAGCCGATGTCGCTTGCCGACGCCTGCATCGTAAGAATGGCGGAGCTATACGATCGACACAGCATTTTCACGCTCGATTCGGACTTTCTTGTGTACCGGAAGCACGGGCGTGCACCTCTCGCCCTGATCCGGCCCGCTTCGTGAGGCGGAGTCGCGAGAATTGCAACTTTGACAGGCGGAGCGGGCGGCGGGCATTGGCCCGCAGGCGCGCTCCCGGCGATTGGATTGCGCCGCCCTTCAAATCAACAGGCGCGTGGGGCGAGCGGCGTCAACTCGACCACCGCGCCGTAGCCGTTATTGCCGCCGGGCCAGGTCGTGCTATAGAGGTTGCCTGGCGAATCGCGGAACATATCACCAAAGAGCCCGCCGCCGCTTCGCGTTTCGGGATTGAACGCATAATAGGACCGAAAACTTTCCACCTGCCGGGGATTTCTAATACTGTCCCCGACTCTATGCGCCAGCAGCAACCAGGAGCGTTGCCTCCAATTCCTCGTCCAACTCGAGACCAACTGATGTGACCCGGTCGTCGCCGAATTGACCGAAGAAAGACGATGGAAGATCGTATTCGAGCACGGCCTGGCCTCGTTCGTCCTCGTAAAGAACGACCCGAAGCGGCGCATACAGAGCGGCCGCGAGCACGTGCCGTGTCATTCTCTCGGCGGTCAGCGGATTGCCGATTTCATATTGTATGGCTCTTGCCGTCAAACCATTAACCGCCGTGAGCGCGCCGTGATCCCGTGTCAAGAACATCCAGAGCTTGGGCAAAGTTCGTCGCGCCGCTTCGACCTTCTCCCTTTCTCCTTGCACCAGCATCTCGGCCAAGTCCGGTTCGAGAGTTGGGACGCCTGCAACCAGGGCATCATGGACAGACTCAAAGGCACGGGAGCACCTGAGGATGCGGTGCTCAATCAAAAACATTCGCCTGTGTCGCGAAACCGACATGCTATGCTCGTCTTGGCGATACCGTTCTTGCGGCGTCAAGGTTCACATCGAGCAGATTACCGCAAGTGGCGATGTAGAAATTCGTATGTCCGCTCGTGGGCAAGCGCAGCGGCGGCGGCACTGTAATGCGCGCCATTGTGCCGGGAAAAGGCGTGATACTGGCCCGGATAGGAGTAAACTATCGAGTTCGGTTTGCCGGCAAGGGCCGCCTTGATCTCGGCCTGTGCAGTTTTGGAAATGAATTCGTCCTCTTCGCCCAGATGCATCAGCAGCGGTGTATCAAGCCCATCGGCTTCGCCCAGATATTTCTCTGTGTCGCCGCCGTGATAGGCAACCGCCGCGTTGGCGCCATAGCGCACGGCCGTCAAAAAGGTCATCAGTGCGCCGAGGCAATAACCGAGGACGCCGACTCTGCCCGTGCATCCGGGCAGTCTGGCCACAGTCTCGGCGTATCGCTGACGTCCGCGGTACCGGCGTCTCTGTCATAAGCCTGATAGAGGCGCAGGCCGTGTTGCCAATCCGACTGCGAAGTGACACTGAGGTCGACGCCCGGCTCCTGACGCCAGAACAAGTCCGGCGCGACCGCAAGGAAACCTTGCCCAGCCAGTTCGTCACAGGTTTTGCGGATATCGTCATTTACCCCAAACAACTCCTGCAGAACGACGACGGCGGGAGCCGGCGAGGACTTCGGCCGCGCGATATAGGCATCAAACGTGCCGTTCCGGCCTCTTATCGTGATTCGATCCGGCATGATGTTCTCCGTAGACGATTGCGTTCATCCAGGCCCCCGCCGATCCTGACCGGATCGGCGGGGTTCGCTTTGTGCGAAAGCGTATGGCTAATGGTCGACGTGTGCGGAGGCGGCAGCCTCTTCGATGAGCCTGGCTGTTTCCTTCGGATGAGACATGTAGGCCGCATGGCTGGAATTCATTTCGACCGTCTTGGCACGGGCGCGCTTGGCCATCATGCGCTCCTGATCCGGATTGATCGACCGGTCTGCGGTAGCCACCATGTACCACGTGGGCTTGGTTTTCCAGGCAGGCGACGTAACCTTGTGGGTGAACGCGTCGGTGGAAATCGGCACCTGCGATATAGCCATGAACTGTGCCTTCTCCTTCGGAATGTCTGCGGCGAAGTCGGCTGCGAAATGCTCCTGTTCTATCCACCAGTTGTTGTCGCTGTCCGGCTTGAACGCCCTGGAGGCTTGCGGCAGGGCCTGCTCGATCGACGCACAGCTCTCACCTTCGTCAAGCGCAAATGCGGCAATATAGACAAGCGCCGCAACCTTGGGATGATTGCCGGCCTCGGTGATGACGGACCCGCCATAACTGTGGCCTACCAGAACCACTGGCCCGTCCATGGCGTCAATGGCCGCCTTCGTGTACTTTTGATCATCGGCGTAGGACGTCTCTGGGTGCTGCACCACCGACACCTTGTACCCATCATCCATGAGGATGTTGGCGACGGCTTCCCAGCCGGAGCCGTCGGCGAACGCGCCATGCACCAGGACCACGTTCTTAATATGCTGCGTCATGACCATTCTCCTTTGCCGTAGGGGTCCACTGCCCCCAGCTCGCGTGGGACAGTGTACGAACTCGCGCGCGCGTTCTTTGCAGGTCCTGCTCTTATTGGCCGAACGGATCATTTAGTTTTTGATTCCCCGGTCCGGGTCTGGTCCGGGTCCGCGGGCTGTGATAGTAAGGTGCCGAATCCCGGGTCTTGCCGGACGTGCCGGACAAACCGCCGTGTCCCGCCGCGCCGCGACATCGCACCATGAGCCAACGCGCAGACGCTTCGCGATATTCGCCCCAGGGTGGGACTGGGGCGTTCGGGCGCAATCTGGCCGCTCACTTTCACCTGAAGCAGAGCGAGCAAATATCCACGGCGTGGCCCGGGGACAATCTTTTCGCCATCACACGCCTGCAGTCCGACACCGGTATTCCGGACCGCACGACGCGGGTGCCGAGCGAAGCCGCGCTCCACATCTCGGTTTCGATCCTGCCCGTGCCGCTGCGCAGCTACGAACTCTGGATCGACGGAAAGGCAATCGACGTTCCCTTTATCCCTTCGCTCCGCACCAGCGTCATGGACCTCCAGTTAGATCCCGTCTGCTGGGTAGGCACGGGCTTCGACTATGTGCACTATCATGTGCCGAAAGCGGGGCTGGACGAAATCGCGAGGGACCACGGGATCGACCCCGTTGGCTGTTACAAGTTTGCCATATGCGAGCACGACATCGTGCTGGCGCAGCTCACGCAGTATGTCGTTCCCCTGATAGGTTCCCGCGACTGGAAGGGCTCGCTGGCGCTAGACCAGTTCAGCCTCATCCTCGGCGCGCATGTGCTGAAGACCTATGCCGGTCTCCCTCCCCTGGGTGCGACAAAAACAGGGGGGCTGGCTCCCTGGCAGGGACGGCGCGCGGCCGAGATGATCAGGGAGAGTCTCGACGGGACCATTCATCTTTCCGACATGGCGCGCGAGTGTGGCCTGTCGGTCAGTCATTTCACGCGTGCATTCCGCAAGAGCTTCGGCGTGTCTCCCTATCGCTGGCTACTCGAACGCAGGATGGATCGAGCGAAAGCACTGCTGGTGACCAGCGATCTTCCGATTGTGAATATCGCCGTACAGGCCGGTTTTTCCGATCAGGCCGCATTTACTCGTGCGTTCGGGCGGATCGTCGGCGACAGCCCGGGCCGCTGGAGACGCGCTGTAAATTCAAGGTCCTGACGGGGACAGACAGGACTTGGCCCTGTTCTGGGAGACCGTCCAGGCATACTCGCGATCCGCAAACCGCCAGTGTAATCACGTCACTGCAATGTTTGCCGCCGCAACCCTTCTTCTTCTGGCCGTCACGATCGGCCTGGCCGGGTTCGCCTTCTGGCAGCAGCGCCGGTTCGACAGGCGCATCTCCGAGGCGGAGCTGCGGCGGCTGCGTGCGCAGCTCGATCCGCATTTTCTGTTCAATGCGCTGAACGTGATTTCCGAACTCGGATATGACGATCCGGAAGCGGCGGATCGCGCCATTACCCGGCTGAGCGGACTGCTGCGGCGGTCGCTGGACGAAAGCCGCAGGCAGGAAATCTCGCTCAAGGCCGAGCTGGACTTTCTTGAAGACTACCTGGCTTTGCAGCGCCTGCTGATGCGCGACGAGCTGGCGGCGGCCATCGTGCCAGATCCGCAAAGCCTGCATGCGCGGGTGCCCGCCATGATCCTCCAGCCGCTGGTGGAAAACGCACTCGCCCACGGCCGTCCGAAATCCGGCGGGGGACGGATTCATGTCTCCACCGCCCGCGAGGGGGATAGTCTGCGCATCGAAGTGCATGACAACGGCCCCGGGCTGAACGCCGAGAGCCTGCCCGGCGACCGGCCCGGCATCGGAATCGCCAACACCAGGACGCGGCTCAGGCTGCTCTATGGCAAAAACGCCCGGCTGGAGTTGAAGAACGGCGGCAATGGTGGCGCAATCGCCTGCCTGATCCTGCCGTTCCGCGAAGCGCCATGAAGCTCCGCATCCTGATCGTCGACGACATGCCGCTGTCGCGCCAGCGCACGCGGCGCTATCTGGCCGATGCGCCCGATGTCGAAATCGTGGGTGAATGCGGCGACGCGGAGAGCGCGCTTGAGGCGGTGGCGCGGCTCGCGCCCAATCTCCTGCTTCTGGACGTGCAGATGCCGGGGTTGACCGGGTTTCATCTGCTGGAGCGCATCCCGGCCGAGCGGCGTCCGGCCGTCGTGTTCGTCACCGCGTTCGACGAATTCGCCGTCAAGGCCTTCGTGGTGCAGGCGGTGGATTATCTGCTCAAGCCGTTCGACCGCGAGCGGCTTGCGCAGGCGCTTGCCAAGGCACGGGACGCGCTGGCCCGCTCGCGTGCCGCGGCGCCTGCTGCGGCGGAGATTCCGGCCGCCTATTTCGACCGCATCGCCGTCAAATCCATCGGCAAGACCGTCTTCGTCTCCGCCGCGGTCATCGACTGGATCGAGACGGCCGGCAATTACGTGTGCCTGCACACGGGCCACGAAACCCATCTGGTCCGCGCGACGATGGGCCAGCTCGAATCCCAGCTCGATCCCAGGCGGTTCGTGCGCATTCACCGCTCGACCATGGTCCGCATCGAGGCGGTCAAGGAAATCCAGCCGCTGTTCAACGGCGATCAGAGCGTCATCCTGGCGAATGGCGACAAGGTAGTCCTGAGCCGTTCCTACCGCGAAAAGGCCCAGGCGGCGCTGGGGTTGCGGTAGGGCTTTTCCGTAACGAGTCTTATCGTTCATGGGCGCGTTTGGCCCACAAACCGCAATTCCCAATTATACCGGCCGCCATGATGGTTCGCCCCTTTCCATGTCATGGCCCGCGAATGCGGGCCACCCAGATGAATTTGCCGCGGTCCTGGCGGCCGCGCACACACTCTCCGCGCAGGTCTGAGCGGTTTCACCTGGGCGGCCCGCACTTGGCGGGCCGTGACAATATTGGGAAGAGAGTCGGAATTCGGGACCAATAGTATTACTCACCGTGCCCGGCCGTCCCGGCCCCGATACGTTTCATCCCATCGCGGGCACGATCCGGCACTTTCCGCTCGCACCGCACGCGGCTTTCATCAAATTCGGCTGCGGAGGCCGGATGGGCTGATGATTGTGGATCCGCGTGATGCGCTCCAGGCGCTGAAGATCGATCGCGAGCAGAGCAAGCGCACTGCAGAGGCCGTCACGCGATCGAAACGCGGGCGCTGGATTGGCGGCGCGGTCATTCTTATGCTTGCGCTCTGCGTTGCGGCTGGCTGGTGGATGCTGCAGCCGCAGGCGGCCCGCGTCCAGACCGTGGTAGCGGCGGCGGAAGACAGTCCGGTCTCGGGCTCCGTGCTGAATGCCTCCGGCTATGTGGTGGCCGAGCAGGAAGCGACCGTGGCCGCGGAGGTCACCGGGATGGTCACCGCCGTTCTGGTGAACGAAGGCGATCGTGTCGCCGCAGACCAGATCCTTGCGAAGCTGGACGACAGCGCGGCGCGCGCCACGCTCGAAGCCGCGGAAAGCCAGTTTGAGGCCGATCGCGCGCTCGTTCCCCAATACACCGCCCAGCTTGATCGCGACCAGTGGACGCTTGTGCGGTCGGAGCGGCTGGCAAAACAGGGGGCACTGAGCCAGTCCGCGCTCGAAACTGCGCAGGCCGCCGTGGCGATCGACCGCTCGCTGGTCGCGCATGCGAGGGGACAAGTCGCCGTCGACGAAAACAACGCCGCGCTCGACCGGACACTTCTTTCCTACACGGTGATCCGCGCCCCTTTCGCCGGTGTCGTGACCGAGCGCTATGCCCATCCGGGCGAAATGATCTCGCCCCAGGCGGTGGGCGGATTCACCCAGACGGGCATCTGCAAGATCGTCGATATGCGCTCGCTCGAAATCGATGTGGATGTGAACGAGGCTTACATCCAGCGCGTCCACAATGGTCAGGCGGTCGAAGCCGTGCTCGACGCCTATCCCGGCTGGACGATTCCCACCCATGTCATCAGCATCGTCCCCACGGCGAATGAGCAGAAAGCGACCGTGAAGGTGCGCATCGCTTTCGACAGGCTCGATGCGCGCATTCTGCCGCAGATGGGCGTGCAGGTGAATTTCGTATCGGCGCCGGGGCCTGAAGGACCGGCACTGATGCGCATTCCTTCCGCGGCGCTGCATGGGAGCGCGGGCCGGATGTTCGTCTATATCATCGAGAACAAGCGTGCCGTCCGCCGCACGGTCACGGCGCGCAGCACAAGCGGCAAAGAGGCGGTCGTGACGGCCGGCCTCGACGGCGGCGAACATGTCATCGTGTCGGCGGGAGCGCCGTTGCAGGAAGGGATGGAGGTACGCGAACCATGAGCACGATCGGCCTTGCACAATCCAAAGAAAACACCGCGCCGCGAGCGGAGAACGGTCCGGCGCCGCTCGTGCGCCTGCGCGGCGTGACGAAGATTTTCAAGCGCGGTTCGGAGAAAGTCGAAGTCCTGAAACATCTCGACCTCGACGTGCCGCGCGGCGACTTCCTGGCGCTGATGGGGCCTTCCGGCTCCGGCAAGACCACGCTTCTGAACATCCTGGGCGGGATCGACAGGGTGTCATCCGGAGAGGTGGTGGTCGATGGCGAGTCCCTTGAGCGCATGAGCGAAGGCGCGCTGACGCGCTGGCGCGCCCGCCACATCGGCTTCGTGTTTCAGCTCTATCATCTGCTGCCGGTGCTCACGGCCGAAGAAAACGTGGCGCTGCCGCTGATCCTGACAAAATTAAGCGCAGCCGAACGCAAGCGGCGCGCCCGCGCGGCGCTCGCGCTGGTCGGGCTCGAGGATCGCGCGCGCCACAAGCCGGGCGAACTGTCGGGCGGCCAGGAACAGCGGGTCGGCATCGCGCGCGCCATCGTCACCGATCCGACCATTCTTCTCTGCGACGAGCCGACGGGCGATCTCGACCGCAAGGCGGGCGACGAAATTCTCCATCTCCTGCATCTGCTCGATCGCGAGCACGGCAAGACCATCATCATGGTCACGCATGATCCGCGCGCCGCCGCCCGCGCCCAACATACGCTGTTCATGGACAAGGGCGTGCTGAGCGAGGAGCCGGAGTCCGTGCAGTGACGCGACTGGGGCTGGCGTTGAGCGCGTTCCGCCGGCACAGGGGGCGCGCGGTCTTCACCGTGCTGTCGGTGGCGGCGGCCTTCGCGATCTTCACCGTTCTCGCTGCCATCGAGGAGGGGCTGAACGGAAATATAGGCCTCGCATCCGCGCAGCGTCTTGAAACCTCGGCCGCGTACAATCTGCCGCTGCCGGTCAGCTACGCCGCCACGATCCGATCGATTCCCGGCGTGGTCGCGGTTACCTACATGTCGGCCTTCGACGGTTATTTCCGCGATCCGAAGCAGCGCGCGCCGGTGCTCGCCTACTCGATTTCCTCCTTCCCGAAAGTCTTTCCGGAGTACGCCATTGCGGCCGATCAGTGGCAGACATTCCAGCGCGATCGCGAGGGCGCGGTCGCGGGCGATATGCTGGCGCGCAAGATGGGATGGCATGTCGGCGAGAGCGTGCAGATCCAGGGCGGCCCGCAGCAGAAGAACGGAAGCACCAGCTGGCTCTTCCACATCGACGGCATCTATCACACCGACCTCCCGGCGGGTTTCCACGAGTTCATCGTCGCCAACTATGAGTATTTCAATGAAGGTCTCGTCCCGTCGCCGACCAAAGATACGGTGGTGAACTTCAGCGAGCTGCTGGACAGCCCGAATGACATGGATCGTGTCGCCCGCGCGATCGATGCCCGGTTCACGAATGCATCTCCCGGTACGCGGACGGAGTCCGAACAGCAGGAACTCATGAGCAACATGCGACAGTTCGGCGATATTGGTTCGATCATCACCTTCGTCGGCCTCGCCGTCTTCGCAAGCATGCTGCTCATCACCGGCAACACCATGGCCAACTCCGTGCGCGAACGCATGGGCGAGTTCGCGATGATGCGGGCGCTCGGTTTCGGACGGTTGCAGATCGCGCTTGTCGTGCTGCGCGAGTCGGCCATCCTGGTCGGCGTGGGCGCAGGCTTGGGCGTGCTCGCAGGCTGGGGCGTCAGCCGGCTGATGGAACCGGTCATGCTAAGTGTCCTGCTTGGTTTCGCCGTTCCATGGACGGCGGTCCTTCTTGCTGCGCTCCTTGCCCTGCTCTTCGCGCTGGCGACGGGGCTCCTGCCCTGCCGGCGTGTCGCGAGCATGCCGGTCGCCGCCACCTTGCGCAGGGCTTGACCCGTGGAATCGCTTCGCCAGGGCGCCGCCGTCTGCAGCTGGAATTTCCGCACCATCGCGACGCGCGCGCAGTCGGCGCTGATCGTCGTGCTGGGTTTTTTCGGCGTGGTGCTGGTGTTCGTCGCGGTTCTCGGCGTGCGCGACGGCATCGTGGGACAGATGTCTTCGGAAGGCGCCAACAGCGTCGCCATCGTCTACAGCGACATGTCCGGCGCGCTGACGACCGGGATGCTGCCCGTGGTCGAGCAGGCGCCGGGCGTTCAGCAATCGGCCCGGGGGCCGCTTGTGTCCGCCACGCTCTTTGCGGCGATGGAGCTTCCCAAATGGGCACCCGGACTCTTCGCCGAAGCGCAGTTGCGCGGCGTCGACGAGAAGTTCACCTCCGTCATACCGCATTTTCGCATCCTGCGCGGGCGCATGTTCCGCACCGGCCTCAACGAGATCATCGTCGGTGCCAACGATGTGAAACTGTTCCCCGAACTCGATCTCGGCCGGACGGTTCATTGGCGCGCGCGCGACTGGAAGGTGGTCGGCATCTTCGCCACAGGTAGTGCCCGCTACGATTCATCGGCGATGGCGGACCTTCACCAAATCCAGGCGCTCAACGCCTCGGGCACCCGCATCTCGTCGATCTTCGTGAAACTCACATCAGCGAGCGCATTTCCAACCTTCAAGTCCGCGCTCGAACGCGATCCGCGCTTTCGTGGCTCCACGGAGACGATGAAGGATTACGAAGCGGAGATCGGCCACTCGCTCTCGACCCTGCTTTCGACCGCCGACGGAGTCATTACGCTTCTGATGGCGGTCGGCGCCGTGTTCGGCGCGCTCAACGTCATGTATGCCAATGTGGCCAGCCGCGGCGCCGAAATCGCAACGTTGCGGGCGCTCGGCTTCGGACGCGGCGCCATTCTCCTCGCCGTGATGTCGGAGGCGCTCGCACTTGCGTTGCTGGGGGGCGGGCTCGGCGTCGCTGCCGCCTATCTGTTGTTCAATGGCTATGAAGCAAGTACGTCGCTCGGCGGCACGCTCACCGAATTCCACTTCACGGTCACGCTGGCGGCGATCGGCATCGGTCTGCTGCTTACAGTGTCGATGGGTTTCATCGGCGGTCTCTTCCCCGCGATCCGCGCCGCGCGCCTGCCCCTGGCGAGGGCCTTGCGCGATGCCTGAGCAGGAGAGACGCGAGCCATGAGCAATCTCGGCCTTGTGTTGAGTGCGTTCCGGCGGCATCGGGGCCGTGCGGCGTTTACCGTTCTGTCGGTCGCGGCGGCGTTCGCGATCTTCGCGATTCTCGCCGCGCTGCATGAAGGCCTGAGCGGACAGATCAACTACACGCTGGCGCAGCGGCTCATTACCATCAACAAGCTGATGGCGGGCGACGTGACGCTGCCGGTCAGCTATGCGCAGAAGATTGCATCCGTGCCGGGCGTCTCCGTCGTCTCCTGGTCGAAGCAGTTCGAGACCTGGTATCGAAGGCCCGGCAACGCCGTTCCGGTTCTCGCTTTCGCCGCGAACGTGCTCAAGGTCTATCCGGAATTCGGCGCCGCGCTGGCGGAGCGGCGCGCGTTCCTCTCCGACCGGCACGGTGCGATCGCGGGACCTGCGCTCGCCAGGCGCATGGGCTGGAAAGTGGGCGACACGATCCCGCTGGAAGGCGGACCGTTGCAGAAGAACGGCTCGACGACCTGGATATTCCATCTCGACGGCATCTATCGCGCCGATCTTCCGGAGGGCTATCAAAGTCTCTTCGTCACCAATTACGATTATTACAACGATGGCGTCGCAGACCCGCGGCTGAAGGACCGCGTGCATGAGTTCGACACGCTGATCGCCGATCCGCGCGCCATCTCGCGCATATCCCATGCGATCGACGCACGCTTTGCCGACGCGACGCCCGAGACCATGACCTTCTCCGAGCAGCAGGCCACTCTGAGCGGGCTGCGCGAGTTCGGTGATGTGGGACTGATTATCACCTGTATCGGCGCGGCGGTGTTCTTCTCGATGCTGCTCATCACGGCCAACACCATGGCCAATTCGGTGCACGAGCGCACGGGCGAATTCGCGATGATGCGCGCGCTGGGCTTCGGCCGCTGGCGATTGTCCGGGCTGGTGCTTCTGGAAGCACTCGTGCTGATGGGCACGGGCGCTGCGCTTGGCCTCGCAGCAGGCTTCGAGCTCTGCCGGCTGATGACGCCTTATGTCACCGACGTGCTCCAGGCCTTCGTGCTGACCTGGAGCGATGTGGCCGCAGCGGCCGGACTTGCGGTTGTTTTCTCGCTGCTTGCGAGCCTCGTCCCTGGCTGGCGCGTCACCGCGCTGCCCGTCGCTGCCGCGCTCCGCGACAGCTGAACGGGATTCCATGCGCGAAACGGCTGCACTCTGTCTGTGGAATATCCGCACGATCGCGGGCCGGTGGCGCGGCGCTGTTGTCGTCGTGGCGGGATTCTTCGGTGTCGTCGTGGTGTTTGCTGCCGTTCTTTCCATCCGCGACGGGCTCGAGCGGTCCCTGCGCGCGCCGGGCGCGGGCGCGGTGGCCGTCGTCTTCGCGCAGATCGGCGGCCTTGGCCCCGATGCCCTGGCGGCCGTCGAACAAGCGCCGGGCGTCGCGCGAACGGGCGGCGTGGCGCAGATCGCCCCGACGCTCGTCACCAGCGTGGTGATCGAGAATTGGAAGCCAGGGCTGTTCGCGACCGCCATCCTGCGCGGCATCGGCCCGCGCTTTATCTCCATGCTGCCGGATTTCCGCCTGACGCAGGGGCGGATGTTTCGTCCGGGTCTCGACGAAGCGATTGCGGGCAAGGGCGCGGAGCGGCTCTATCCCGGCCTCGTGATCGGCCATGTCCTGCACTGGAACCATCACGACTGGCGGATCGTTGGTACTTATACCACCGGCGACAATTCCGATTCCGAATTCTACACCGATCTCCATCAGTTGCAGGCCGCCGACAACGCGGGTGACGTCTACACCGACGTCTTCGCCCGGCTTATATCGGCGGACGCCTTTCCCGCTTTCAAATCCGCTGTCGAACATCACGCGGGACTGGCGTTGACGGCGGAGACTCTCACGCAGCGCAACAGGGATTTCGGCGCGACATTGAACAGGCTTCTGCTCCTTGCGGATGCGGTGATCACCGCGCTCATGGCCGTGGGCGCGATCTTCGGCGCGCTCAACGTGATGTATGCCAGCGTTGCAAGCCGCGGCGCCGAACTCGCGACGCTGCGGGCGCTCGGTTTCGGGCGCGTGCCGATCCTCTTCGCGGTGCTGACGGAGTCCGTTCTGCTTGCGCTCATTGGCGGCGGATTGGGAATCCTCGCCGCGTATCTTGCGTTCAACGGTTTCGAGGCAAGCACGGAAGCGGGCAGCCTGATTGCCTTCCAGTTCGTGGTGACGGCGCAGGCGGTTCTCCTCGCACTGCTGCTGGCCGCAGCGATGGGATTGCTCGGCGGGCTGCTGCCATCGATCCGCGCCGCGCGACTGCCGCTTGCGAGGGCGCTACGCGGAGCGTGACTGGCCCGCGCACATCTACTTCGGCGAGGTCCGCGCCGCCGGCGCGTTCAGCGAATTATCGAGCAGGATCTCGAAGGCCGTCCCGGCCATGTCGAGCGCGATTTCAGATCTGCGGAGATGTTCGCCGCGAATGACGATCGCAAGGTCCGCATCGCTGTCCGGCCGGTGCGTGCCGGCTGCGCGGCTGCCGAAAAGCAGGACCTTGCTCACATCGTAGCGGGTCGAAATCCGTTCCAGGAACGCCTTCGCCGTACGCCGCGTTTCGTGATCGACCATTCTCTGCATGTTTCAGCCGCGCGAGGGTGTTTCGCCATTCAGCCGAGTATATCCTCTTTCGCGCGGCAGGCACAGCGGACCCGCCCCAGATACAAGAGGAGTCAACCCGACGATGCGTAGCGCCTTTTTTTTGCTTCTGCTTGCCCTCGCCTCAAGCGCTACGCTGGCAGCCGACGCGCCGGGGCAGCGGTTTTCCGTTTCAGTGGCGAGCCTGCCCAAGCCCTATGCGACGCCGGCGACCGATAACACGTCCAAAGTCGTTCCCCGGCCCGCGGGCGCGGTGCTTGAGGTGCCGGACGGATTCACGATTTCCGTATTTGCAGCCAACCTTCCCAACGCACGCTGGATGACCGTGGCGCCGAACGGCGATGTGTTCCTGGCCGAATCGGGCCCGGACAAGGTCGTGGTGCTGCGGCCATCGGCGGACGGAACGCACGCGGCAAGTATTTCGACCTACGCCTCCGGCTTCGACCGCCCGCATGGCCTCGCGATCCACGACGGCTCGCTCTATGTGGCCGATGTGAAATCGATCTGGCGGCTTCGCTATCCGGACGGCGCGCTGAAAGCCACGGGCAAGCGCGTGCACATCGCCGATACGACGCCGCCCGCGGGCGTGGGGCATTTCACGCGCGACATCGTGTTCGATTCGAAAGGCAACTTGTTTCTGACGATCGGCAGCAAGGACAATCTGGCCGAGAACCCGCTGCCCTATGCGAGCGTGCAGAAAGTCAACCCGAACGGATCGCTTTCGACGTTCGCCAGCGGCCTGCGCAATCCCGTGGGCATCGCGTTCTATCCGGGTACGGACGATCTCTATGTGACGGTGAACGAGCGCGACGGGCTGGGCGACAGCCTGCCGCCGGATTATTTCACGCGCATCCGGCAAGGGGAGTTCTTCGGCTGGCCCTACGCCTATCTCGGCCCGCATCCCGATCCGACCTATGGAGCGAAGCGGCCCGATCTCGTCGCGAAGACTAAGACACCGGATGTTCTCTTTCAGGCGCATTCGGCGCCGCTGGGTCTCGTGTTCTATGAAGGCAACCAGTTCCCGGCGGAGTACAAAGGCGATGCGTTCGTCGCCCTGCACGGCTCGTGGAATTCCGCCACGCCCACGGGCTACAAGGTGGTGCGTGTCCACTTCGCAAACGGCAGACCGGCGAATGCCTATGAGAATTTCGTGACCGGATGGTGGGACGGCAAAAGCTCGCCGGCGCAGGTGTGGGGACGGCCCGTGGGACTTGTCGTGGCGAAAGACGGCAGCCTTCTCATCGCCGACGACGCGGGCAAGAAGGTGTGGCGCGTCGCGTACAAGGGCAAGTGACGGACAGCGCTGCTTCACATGCGGCCGGGGATTTCCAGTCCGCGCTGGACCGCCGGCCGCGCAAGCCCACGCTCGAGCCACGCCGGAACGTTCCCCAGCTCGTCGAACCCAACGAGTTCGCGCGCGCCGTAGAAGCCGATGAGATTGCGCACCCAGCCGAGCGTGGCGATATCGGCGATGGTATATTCGTCGTCCATGATCCATTGGCGGCCCATGAGGCGCGTTTCGAGCACGCGCAGGATGCGTTTGGACTCATCGCGGTAGCGTTCGAGCGGGCGCTTGTCGGCAATCTCCCGCCCCGCGAATTTGTGGAAATAACCGAGCTGTCCGAACATCGGCCCCACATGCGCCATCTGGAAGAACACCCACTGGAGCGTGTGATAGCGGCGCGCCGGATCGGCCGGCAGCAAGCGCCCCGCCTTCTCGGCGAGATAGACAAGGATCGCGCCGGATTCGAACAGACCGAATGGCACGCCGCCGGGACCATCCGGATCGATGATCGCCGGAATCTTGCCGTTGGGATTGAGCGACAGGAATTCCGGCGTGAGATTCTCGTTCTCGACGATGTCGACCCGGTGCGGCTCGTAAGCGAGTCCCAGTTCCTCAAGCGCAATCGAAGTCTTCACGCCGTTCGGCGTGGGCAGCGAATAGAGCTGCAACCGGTCGGGATGCACCGCCGGCCAGCGCGCGGTGATCGGGAAGGACGAAAGATCGGTCATGTGACATACTCCTCCTTTGCACAGGCGTAACCGGCCTGAACACGCAGCTCGTTGAAGAGACTGTTGCGGCCTGGTCGCATCAAACTAATTCGTTGGAGACTCCCCCCTCCCCGGCCTTCGGCCGGACCTCCCCCCCGACGGGGGAGGAAAGCAAAGTTCGCGGCTTCTACTTTCCTCCCCCGGCGTGGGGGAGGTGCCGGGCGCAGCGAGGCGGCGGGGGACGTGATATGTCGAGATGAACGGAAACCAACCTGACGCCCGACGCGTATAGCGCAGCCTCACAGACCGCGGCTGGACCACACGGCCCGTACCTGCTCGTCCGTCGCAAACTCGCCTCGTTCGGCCGCGGATTTCGAGCGCGCGATGGCCTCGCGCTCGGCTTGAGTGAGCAAAACTGGCGGCTGATCGTCCGCGTTCGCCAGGCGCATGATCACACGGGCGATTTCATCCTGTTCCGCTTCGGGCAGCGCGTCGACCGCCTGCAAGGCGTTTTCAAGGAGCTTCGCCATGGCAATGCATGCTAGGCACAGGATGGATTCTTGTCGAGGGGTTCCCATCGGACATGCCGGAGTACATCGTCATCATCGGCGCCGGACAAGCGGCGGCGCAGGCCGTGGCGACGCTGCGGGCGGAGGGCTTTGCCGGCCCGCTCACGCTCATCGGCGACGAGCCTTTCCCACCCTACCAGCGGCCGCCGCTTTCCAAGGCCTATCTGGCCGGCACCTTCGAGCGCGAGCGCCTCTTTCTCAAGCCGGAAGCCTTCTATGAGGAGGCGAATTGCGAACTGATTCTCGGCGGCGCCGCGGCCGCAATCGACCGCGCCGCGCGAACCGCGGCGCTCGCGGATGGCCGCATGCTCGGCTACGACAAGCTCCTGATCGCGACCGGTTCGCGCGCGCGGCGCATTCGCGTTCCCGGCGCCGACCTCGAAGGCATTTTCTATTTGCGCGGCATTGCGGATGTCGACGCGCTGCGCGCGGGCTTCGCGAAAGGCGCGCGGCTTGCGGTGGTGGGCGGGGGTTACATCGGCCTTGAAGTGGCCGCCGTCGCGGTGAAGCGCGGGCTCGACGTCACGGTGTTTGAACCCCTCGATCGCGTGATGGCACGCGCCGTCTCGCCGGAAGTGTCCGCCTTCTACGAGCGCGTGCATCGCGAAGCGGGCGTGCGCTTCCGGCTGCGGACCAGCGTCGAGGCATTCGAAGGAGCGGAGCGGCTGACCGCGATCCGCGCCGGCGGTGGGTCTTATCCTGCCGATCTCGCGCTGGTCGGCATCGGAATCCTGCCCAACATCGAGCTTGCGAACGCCGCTGGTCTGGCCTGCGACGACGGCATCGTCGTCGATGATTGCGCGCGCACGGCCGATCCCGCCATCTTCGCGGCCGGAGACTGTACGCGGCACGTGGGACGCGACGGAGCGCTGATCCGCCTCGAATCGGTGCAGAATGCGATCGATCAGGCCAAGCACGCGGCGCTCGCCATGCTGGGGCGCCCCACGCCCTATCGCGAAGTACCATGGTTCTGGTCGGATCAATATGACCTCAAGCTGCAGATTGCGGGCCTGGCGCGGACGGGAGATGAGTTGGTGCGGCGCGGAGATCCGGCCGCACGGAAATTCGCGGTGTTTCACCTGCGCGGCGGACGCGTCGCAGCGGTCGAGGCGGTGAACGCCGCGCCGGAATACGTCGTCGGGCGCAGACTGATCGCCGACGGCATACCGGTTTCGGCCGCAAGGCTTGCCGACGGTTCCATCCCCATGAAATCTATCGTTTAGAAACTGCAGGACACGCGCATGCCGAGAATCAAATACATCGAACACAATGGCAAAGAGCATGTGGCGGAGGTGCCGGCCGGCTGGTCGGTCATGGAAGGCGCGGTCAAGAATCTCATACCCGGCATCGACGCGGATTGCGGCGGCGCCTGCGCCTGCGCGACCTGCCACGTGCACGTCGATCCGGCCTGGGCCGGCAGGCTTCCCCCGAAACAGGACATGGAAGAGACCATGCTCGATTTCGCCCAGGAACTGGCGCCTACAAGCCGCCTCTCCTGCCAGATCAAGGTCACGCCCGAACTCGACGGCCTCATCGTACGGATGCCCAAGAGCCAGCATTGAGCCTTGGCCAGTTTCGACGCAAGTGATTCACCACCAAGACACAGGGAACACGAAGAAGATGTTTCACGCAGAGCCACAGAGACAGCCGCGCCATTTCCTTTACTCACCGTGGCCGGCCGCCGAGCCGGCCATCCAGCACCGCGCGTCCGCGCGGCGGATGACTTGCCAAGAAGTTCATTAGCTCGCAGACGCTCGCGCGCTGGATGGCCGGGTCAAGCCCGGCCATGGTGAGAGAGGGACTGCGGCTTCGCGTGAGAGTCTTTGTGCTCTTCGTGTCTTCGTGGTGAGAACTCTTGCTTCGAATCTACCCCGCTCTCGCCACCGGAGATGCAGCGGCGTCATGCGCCTGCGTGCGGCGCGGCAGGTGACAGCGCACGGTGGTGCCGCGGTCGGGGGCGGTTTCGATCTCCACCCAGCCGCCGTGCAGCTCGATGAAACGGTTCACCAGGGCAAGCCCGAGGCCTGCGCCTGCGGGGCGCCCGGCGCGGCCTTTGGCAGCGAAGCGATCGAACACGTTGGGCTTCACTTCGGGTGCAATGCCCGGTCCCGAATCGGCGACACTGATCTGAACATCCTCGTCCGTCAGACCGGCCGAAAGTGTCACGCTGCCTTCGCGCGGGGTGAATTTCAGGGCGTTCGACAGGAGGTTGAAAATCACCTGCCTGAGCCGGCGTCCGTCGGCCACGATTGACCCGATCTCCGGATTCCAATCGCGTCGCAGCACGATGCCCAGACTTTCCGCGTGCTTGCCGAGCGCGTCGGCGGCCCGCGACAGCAATTCGTCGAGATCGATACGTCCGAGTTCCAGACGCATGGCGCCGGAATCGATGAGCGCCAGATCGAGTATGTCGCTTGTCACATCGGCGAGGCTGTTCGAGGCGGAGAGAATGTCGCCGACATATTCCGCCTGTTTCGGAGTCAAGGGCCCGGCACGCCCCCCGGCCAGCAGGCTGGCAAATCCATGCACGGCATTGAGCGGATCACGGAACAGGAAAGAGGCGTGGTGCACGAAATCCGACTTGAGCCGGTCGGCGGCTTCGAGCGCTTCGGCGCGATCGCGTAGCGCGCTTTCGATGCGGGAGCGGTCGGTCACATCGGCGAAGGTGATGAGCGTGGCGCCGTCGGGCAGAGGCGCAAAGGCGAGCGCAAGCACGCTCTTGTCGGAACGTTCGATGGGCTCCCAATCGCCGCCGCGCCCGGCGCCCGAAGCGATGCTGACGGCCAGATCCTGCCACATGGCCGCGTCGCCGAAACGGGCAACGCAAGCCTCCACGATCTTCTGCACATGCGGTTCGCCGCCGAGATCGGCTTGTTCGAACTCCCACATCCGGGCGAAGGCGGCGTTGTGGAGCTTCAGACGCGCATCCGGCCCGAACACCGCAACCCCCTCGCTCAGTGTATCGAGCGTGGCGGACTGCACCTTGATCAGCGTGTTGTAGGAGCTTTCCAGCGCGAGCTTTTCGGTCACATCCTCGTAGAGAAAGGTGAGGCCGCCGAAGGGATGCGGCTGCGCGACCACGCGAAGAGTCTTGCCGCCGGGCAGATACCACTGATCCTCCGACTCGTAGTCGCCTGCCTCTTCATAAAGGGCGAGCCGCTGCCGTTTCCAGGCCTGGAAGTCGCGCTGCTCGGGCAGCTTGCGCGTTTCGCGCAGCTGGTCGAGAATTTCCTCGTCGGCGGGATGCAGGTCGAGCCACGCCTCGGACAAATTCCATAGCCGGACAAACGCCCCGTTGTAGAATGTCAGCTTGCGCGCGCGGTCGAAGATCGCGACGGCCGTTGCGATCTTGTCGAGCGTGTCGGCATGGGCGTCGATGTGCTGCTGCAGCCGCGCCTCGGCATTGGTCAGTTCCGTCACGTCGATCGCCATGCCGGCGACACCGCTGTCGGCGATCGGAACATGGGTCAGCGCGAGTGCGCGGCGGTGGCCCCCCACCACCGCGTAACGCTTGGATTCAATCGCGCGCCCTTCGGACCGCGCCGCGGAAGCCAGATCGCGATCGGATTTTTCCAGCCCGGCCTGGACCGAAACGGCTGTGTCCACATCGGGCTGCCCCACCGCCGCGAGAAAGGCGCGGTTTCCCCAGGCGAGCGCGCGCGAGGAGTCGCGCAACCAGACCGGAACCGGAATCGCATCGAGGATGGCGCGGTAATTTGCCTGTCCGGGCGCCTCTTTGGTTTCGACCCAGACCGCAGCCATGGCGCCCACCGCGCGCCCCCGCAGAGTAACGGCGCGTCCCTGCTCGTCATGCGCGGTGAGCAGAAATGGCGCGCCGCGCTCGGCGAGTGCATCGAGCGCTTCGGCGAGCGGGATGGCATCGGCACCCGCAAGGCAGGATTCGAGAACGGCCTCGGCGGGCCCGTAGCTCTTTGCCGCGGGCTCGCCGCCGCCCCAGGCGACGAGCGGATCGCGGCCGGCGCCAATCAGCGCATCGCGCGTGCCGATGGCGGCGCGGGCGGCTTGCGTGGCTTGTCGCAGCTGGCGCCGCAGCCGTCGAACCGCCGCGATCTGTGCGGATGCCCACAGCGCCGCGGCAAGGCTGAGCGCAATCGCCCCTCCGGCGACGAGCGGGATCATCGCGCTGGCGGCGTGCCCGGCCGATGCAAGGGCCGGGACCGGCGCCGCGGCAATCATCGCACCGCGGACCAGTCGCCCCCTCACCCCGGGTGTCTGCAGCACGAACACTCTCAAGGCCCGACGCATCGTCGGCCACCCCCGTTTCGCCAAAGGGCGAATCACTTCGGAATCACGATGATAGGCAGAGGGCGGGACCGGGCATAGATAATGTAGTTAAAAAGTCGTAAAGCCCCAGTTTTGGTGACGTTGCCAAAATGTGGGCCGCCACCGCGAGGGAGAATTCAGATTGTCGAGTCTGTTCAACAGCTTAGCCGACCCGCAAGGCGACTTCCCCCTCCGGTTTGCTCCGCTTCGCTTCGCAAACCACCTCCCCCACGTTGGGGGAGGAAAGCAACGACGCGCGTCTTCTTTCCTCCCCCGCCTGCGGGTGCCCCGCAGGGGCGGAGGGGTCAGGCGCGAACTTGCGGGATTCGATTCCATGCCATCATGCTTGCCGGGCGCAGTCGAGGAGGTTTCATGATCAGGATGGTGTTACCGCTGGCGGCGCTTTCGCTGCTCGTGCTCGGCGGCTGCCAGAATGTGAACGATTTCGTCTTCGGACCCGTAAGCGATGCCGGCAAAGGCCAGCTGGTGACCGGCGTCTATCATCGCACGAGGCTCTCGGGCGATTTCTTCGACTATCCCTGCCGCTACGGCCATGTCTGCCGCGAAGTTCTCGTCCGCGACGAATATCTGCGCAACCATTACGTCGATCTCAACGGCCGCAAGCTCGTCCTGCGCGTCGAGCGCACCAACGCCTGCCACGACCCCCGCTCCACGCAATTTGCCTGTCAGACGAGCTGCGACGGGACGGCGTTTCTGATCCTGCAATGGGTGCGGCCCGAAGTATGATGCGGGGCAAAGGAGACGCGGCGATGATCTTCCGGCAATTGTTCGATCAGCAATCCTCCACCTACACCTATCTTCTCGGCGACGAAGAAACGCACGAGGCCGTTCTGATCGATCCCGTGTTCGAGCAGGCGCGCCGCGACGCGGCCCTTGTCCGCGAGCTGGGCCTCACGCTCCGCTGGACCATCGAAACCCATATCCATGCCGATCACGTGACGGGAGCCTGGCTCCTCAGGGAACGGCTCGGCAGCCGGATCGCTGTTGGTGCCGCGACAGGTGCGGAAGGCGCCGATTGTTACCTTCATGACGGCGACGAGATCGCGTTCGGTACGCGGTCGCTGCGCGTGATGACGACGCCTGGGCATACCAGCGGCTGTCTCACCCTTGTCCGCGACGATCTGAGCCGCGCCTTCACCGGCGACTGTTTGCTGGTGCGCGGCACCGGACGCACCGATTTCCAGGGCGGCGACGCCGCGCAGATGTACCGCTCCGTGCGCGAGCGGATCTTCTCCCTGCCGGACTCCTGCCTGCTCCATCCGGCGCATGATTATCGGGGTCTCACAACAACGAGCGTCGGCGAAGAGCGGCGCTACAATCCGCGCCTCGGCGACGAGATCGCGCTCGGCGATTTCTGCGGGCACATGGCGAATTTGAAGCTCGCCCATCCCAAACAGATGGACGTGGCAGTGCCCGCCAATCTGCACTGCGGACGCCCGCAACAGGAAGCGCCGCGCGAAGCCGATCCCGACTGGGCGCCGCTCGCCTACACTTTCGCCGGCATCTGGGAGATCGCGCCGCAGGCACTGGCGGAACGCGCCGCGCCGGCGCAAATCGTCGATGTGCGCGAGCCCGCGGAATTCACCGGACCGCTCGGACATATCGAAGGCGCGAAGCTCATTCCCCTGGGAGAGTTGCAGCAACGCGCAGGCGAACTCGCGCGCGAAGAGCCCGTCATCACCGTCTGCCGCGCCGGCAGCCGCTCCGCGCAAGGCTACAACATCCTGCGCCAGTCCGGCTTCACCCGCGTCGCCAACCTCACCGGCGGCATGCTCCGCTGGCGCGCGGAGGGACTGCCGGTGGTGGGCGGCGAAGGTTGACATGAATGCGCCGTTTGACATCACGGCATCAATTCGCTTATGTCTTGATGCGTGAGGACGACCCTGACAATCGACGAGGACGTGGCGGTGGCGCTGGAGCGGATGCGCAAGAGCCGCGACACGAGCCTGAAGCAGATCGTCAATGACGTGCTCCGGCGCGGGCTGAAGGAGATGAGCGCGCCGCCAAAGACGCACCGGCGTTTTCGCACACGTGCTGTCGACCTGGGAAATCCCCTGATTGGCAATCTCGACAACATCGCGGAGCTGCTCGCCATCGCAGAGGGCGAAGATTTCAAGTGATTCTGGTCGATGCGAACCTGCTCATCTACGCCCATGTCACGAATTCTCCGCATCACCAGACCGCGCGGACATGGCTTGACGGGCAGCTCGGCGGCCCGGCTCCGGTCGGCCTTCCGTGGCTTGGCCTGCTGGCATTCCTGCGCATCGTGACCAGTCCCCGCATCTATCCGCGGGCCGAGACTATTTCGGATGCGTGGCGGCAGGTGACCGAATGGCTGGCTTTGGACCCGGTCTGGATACCCTCGCCAATGGGGCGCCACGCGCAGCTGTTCGGTGGACTTCTGGAAGCTTCGGGCGCGCATGGGAATCTCGTATACGATGCCCACCTTGCCGCCCTGGCAATCGAGCACGGCCTGGTACTATGCAGCGCCGACGCGGATTTCGCGCGCTTCCCGCGATTGCGTTGGCATAATCCGCTGACCGGCCGCAAATCTTCGGCGTGAGATTTGTCGGAACCAATATCCGCTGGCCGCATCACGGCCCGACGACGGCGCGGATTCGGCGATAGCAGCAGGGCTTGCAGCCGTACAGCAATCCTCAACAAGGGTACTGATCCGGCTTCAACGGCCCGGTCCGCGGTAGATGGTGCGCATCTTGCGCGAATCGGCAGTATGGGGAGACTGGCAAATCAGGCGGAACCTGCGGAGAGGGGCATACCGGTGGCAAAGCGCAGATCGTCGCCGCGTGCTTCACGGGCTAAAGCAGGCGGGCGCAGGCCGCACAAGCCTCCGGCGGCCATTCCGGCGGAGTTCGTCACGCCATCGCAGGCGCTCGACTATCTGGCCGGGCCGGAAAGTCCTTCGGTTCGCCCCCCTGCAAGCGGCCGCCGGGGCGAGACGCCTTTGGACGCGGCCCAGGCGCGCCTGATCAAGGCCCATATCGCGGGAAGGGTCAATCTCGTCGGCCGCAAAGGCGATGTGAATGATCTCGATGCCGTCACGGACGCATTCGAGCGCATTCCGAACGAATTTTTTGCGCCGGGCATCATACTTGGCGACACAATCGTCGCGCCTCCGCGTCGGCGCGGCCAACCCGCAAGCGGAGAATTCTGGCGCGACGTGAAAATGCCGAGAGGGGAATTCGAGGCGGCATTCAAACCCGCGAGTGCGGAGGATGCACTTCTGAAATGGTGGAAAGCAAAAACGAAACAGGACGGCCAACCACCGACGGAATGGGATGCCTATATGCTTTTTGCGCGGCAGCAGCAACCCAGACTCCCCCGGCGATGGCTGACCGAACAGCTCAAG
>DATAWY010000073.1:0-123966 GCA_036266955.1 Rhizomicrobium sp. | reverse complement strand
CGCCGCTTCGCCCTGAGCCTGGTGCGCGCCAACAAAACCAAAGGCAGCGTCAAAACCCGCCGCAAAGCCGCAGGCTGGAACCCCCAGCTGCTCCTGCAAATCCTCCAGCTCAAGTGACGTTAACCTGGATTCCCTGCCGTGGATATCCGCCCCGCAAGCAGCAAGGCGATGGACGAGCAGGTCCGGAATCCTTGGCTGACTGCCGTCTGGATGTACACGGACCAGGAATTGTGGAATGCAATCAGTGCCAATGCTGCCGGCGGGCGCAGCAGCGGTCTTCGTGCGCCCAACGAGTATTGCGTTCGGAAACGAATCGCCTGGGATTTTAGTCGTTCGGGCCGGATGACCGGAAAAATACCTGCCGAATCCCGCGGCCGGGGCGAAAGGCAACCCGGGCGGCAGAGCCTGGCACCCGTGCTACCGTCCGCGGAAGCACGCACGTATGGAGACGCACGTGAAACTCGAAGATCTAACCCAAGTGGTCTGCGACAGGAGTGGAGTGGACCTGCAGGCTGTACAGAAGGTCCTCGATGCCGCTTTTGGCGCGCTCAACGAGGAACCCACCAGGAAGCAACGGATGGAGCTTCAGGGCTGGGGCACCTTCATCCGCAAACAGGGCGGGAAAACCGACAAGAAAGGCGAGACGCTTTTCAGGTCCTGGTCTGCGACCAGAGCCGCAGGAAAGAAGAGGGCGAGACACAAGTCCAAAAGGAACGCGAGAAAAATGGCACGTACGGGGTCAAGCCAAGAAGGCGCACCCTGAGCAGGTGGAATGCCCGGGGGCAACAGGCTCAGCCGGAGCAACTCGTGTGCAAGGGGTGACGGTGGGCGACAACGAACCCCTTATCCACGGAAACAGCGGACCGGGCGTTACCGGCACCGTCGAGCGAGCTTCGGAAAGCGACAGACGCGAACTGATCCTGCATTATCACTTGTTCAAGAATGCGGGCACCTCCATCGACGAACTGCTCCGGCGCAATTTCGGCCCACGCTGGGCGATACAGGAGTTCTCCGCGAGCCGAGGGGAAAATGCCGCGGCGGTCAGGGAATTCATCGGCAACAATCCCGATCTTCAGGCGATTTCCTCCCACACCGCCCTTCTGCCAGTCCCGCAGTTGAGCGGCGCGGACATATTTCCGATCATCTTTATCCGCCACCCCGTCGATCGCCTGCGGTCGGCCTATGAATTCGAGCGCAGGCAGCAGGCCAGCACACCCGGCGCACGTCTGGCCAAGACGCACGATTTCGGCGGATACCTGCGCGAACTGCTGCGCAACCCGCGCCACCGGCAGATCCGCAACTTTCAGACGTTCCGCCTGTCCCACGCTGGAGCAGCGCGGAAACGATCCGAAGTCCAGCGCGCCATTGTGACTCTTGGAACGCTGCCCTTTGTAGGGCTCGTGGAACGATTCGACGAGTCAGTCGCACGATTGCAGATTCGCCTGCGACCGCTGTTCCCGGGTTTTGGCGTCCAGCCCGTCCACAGGAACGCAGCAAGCTCCCGCCAGGACACGCTACTGGACCGCCTGGCAAAGGTCGAAGAAACGCTCGGTAAGGAGCTCTACAGGGAAATCTGCGATGCCAATGCGGACGACCTCGCCATCTACGAATTGGTCGACAGCGGATATCGCGACGCCGCGATGCAGCCCGACAATGATATCGGCCGAATTGGCCCCTAAGCAGTCCTTGAATCGGTCAACGGCCGCTCGGAGCCTTCGTCGCTCCCGGCATCGGCCGGTTCGAACTTTTCGGCAAATGCCGCGTAAAGCTCCCGGCTCGGCAGGCGCTCCAGGCATTTTTGACATGTCGGGTGGTTTATTTCGCCTCGAAGCATCTCGTCGCGAATGCCCTTAATGCGCGCGTCGTTGTGCCAAAGGTCGTGAAGACTCTTTGACCGCACTTCTTCGGGCCGGGTATATGTGAGCGTCCCCTTCAAATCGAGGCAACAGGGTTGCAGGCTGCCGTCGGACAGGACGACGAGACGCTTCCAGGGAGAATCGCAAAATCCAAAATCCCGAGGAAGCGTAACGGGCTTTTTCGCCTCCACATCGGGGTACATTCCCCCGCTGGCGATGTTCCTCGCACTCAGCCTGAACCTGTAGCCGTTCTTCTTGCGGCGTGTGAACCAGTTCGAATTGGGAGCCGCATCGTCTGCGATTCCCCGCCGCAATCCCGCCGTCTCCAGAAAGCCGTTGACAAAATTCCGGACGCGCGCCATCTCGCCCGCGGACCCGCGGTCCGACGACGTAAGATAGACATTATAGTGTATGTTCTGTTCGGCCGGGGAGCCGAGCCATTCCGTGAGGTACTCCCTCATCCCGCCCAGGTATCTGTCAAAGGGAAGAGTCGACCTCTTCCTGAATTCGGCCTCAGTCGTCGACAGATGGATTCCTATGTCCATTTTGAGGTCGAGAAACCGCCTTTGAAGGTTTGACCCGTTCGATACAAGGTTTATTCGCTTTCCCCGTGCATTCACCGCTTTGGCGTAGTCGTAGAATTTGGCATGCACCGTAGGCTCGCCGTCGCAGTGCAGCCGTATCGGCTGTGTCGTCATTCGGCAAACCTGATCGACGACGCTGTAGAATGTTTCGTCGTCGATCTGCGACTTGCGGTTATGGTTTGGGCTCTCGCAATAGAAACAGTGGAAATTGCACACCGAGGAGAGCTCGATGAATATCTGGGGATTCTGCTGACATACTTCTTCCAGATATCGCCTGTAGCCGGGATGCGACGCATCGCCCTTCAGATGGAGCTCGGACGTCGCGCTCCAGGGTTTCCCTGTCCCAGTATGGTCGGCCACATTTTCTCCAGTTCGAGTTCGCGCCTCGAGATGTCCGGCAAGCGCGCCCCGGCGCGCAACGCGCATTTCTCTCTTGGAAGCGCTGAAACGTCAAGGGCGAGCGGGAGCGAGATAGGAGCGAGATAACCGGGCTGTGCACGTCCAGGCAGCAGCTCGGGTGATCCAACGCACGGACGGGCTCTGTCCAACCGCCTAGCTTGCGGGCCGCAATAGCCAGTCGACTCCACGGTGCACTGCGCTGCCGGGGCAGCCCGATCGACAGTCACTGCACACCCATGATGTCCAGTGCGCCCTCCAAGTCGCCAGCGTCGACGAGATAGTCCTCCTCGTTTCTCTGATCCCACGAATACCCCTCATAGACGCCCTCGTGCCAGGGATATCGACCGTGCTTGTCCTTTCCCGCCAGAATATAGTGCTGCCCCCCCACACTGTTCGTCATTAGCCAACCCTCCGGAGCGATATGTGCGCCGAACATTTCCAGTACCCGCACGCCTGGCCGGGCAAATGCGACGTTTGTGACGCCGGCACCATGGGGAGCAACCATTGCGCTTGCCCCCCGCACGATCTCCGCAAATTCCGCTACGGCCATGTCCTCCGCGACAAACACCTCAAATTTCCGCTTTTCAAGTATGTAACGCACTTCATCCTCATTGATTATCCGACGCCGTTTCGCCTTTGCCCGCGATACGTAGACCCGCGTGCTCCGATCTCCAATGCTTCGCCCGCCATCGCCTAGAAATGTTGTCGCTACGAACTCCCGTACCCAACTTGGTGTCCAAAAACCGCGACGCACGCGAGAGGGAATGAGCAGTCGCTCCGCCGAAATAGACCTTCCCGCACCGTGGATGGTTTTCTTCAGCGGGATACCAAGACGCGCAAGAGTTTCAGCGCAAAAGCGCGCGCCATTTGAATTCACGACGTAGCAATCCACCTTGTCGGGCGTCCATCCGGCCCGCCGGAGCACCTCGAGTTTTGGAAGCAAATCAAACATCCAATGGCTGAATAAGGACGCCCCGTCGGCGAACAGCACGGCCACCGTACCATCGAAGGACAAATCGGCAGGTGCGGACGCAAAGGCCGGTGTAATCCAGGTACTCCCCGGCGCCGACACACCTTCGAAATAATGCTGACTGTCCAGAAAGAGAGTGGACCGCCTGTATCCTACAAACATCTTCCCCATTCGAATATCGTGCAACCTTACATTATGACTATGTAGCCGGCGTTGCCGAAATTGCCGCGGCATCGGCCCCGCATAAGTCAATATCGGCGGCTCGGCGCCGTCGAACGCATCAACCCAGATGACATTTTCCGTGTTTACGCTCTCCGTCGAACTGGTCGGAACTGCTAGACCCCAACGCCGCGCTACCCGGTCCCGGAAATCCGAAGGTAAGTGGCGAAACTGCCTGAAACTCTGGACTTCGGCCCCCGCGAGCACATCGTGCTCGGCAAGCCATTCAGCAGTGGCATCGCTTTTCTTCATCGACATCGTCACGCGGTCTCCAACTACTACTCAGATAAATAGGCACTTACCTCCGAGGTTATCCGCCACCAACTCCTCATATCCCGGGACATGAATTCACGTCGGCCCAAGGCGCCTGCCTCGGGTCAAGTGCCGCCGGCTTTCCGATACCTTCAAGAAAACGCGCATGCTAACCCTGGGTGATCTCCCCCTGCCCGCCGGCCAATTAACCACCGCGCGGGGTGACCGGATCGCACCATACCCTATTCGGACCTAGTGTGCGCCGAATTTATCGACCCCTCCACGTCAAGGCGGAGTCAGCGGGAATATCCGCTATCTCGCATATACCTCGTGACAGTTCGGCCATTTCTACGCATGTGTTTCTACGCATGTGTGGTCGAGAACGTTCGCCAGCGTTCGAAACGCTTCGTCCTCGGACATACCGTTAAATGCGGCGATATTCTTGCGAAACTCGAAATAGGTCAGCCTGGAAACAGCTTCCAATGAACCGACCAGCGGCTCAAATTTCGGGCGTGCCTGCCTCCAGACGACCGTTTGCGGCTTTCCCCCGTCCATTATCGTGCAATATGACAGCAGAGGAAAATAATCATGTATGGCAATCACCAGCTTGAAGACATCTCCGGACCAGCGCTTCGGAACCTTGGTGCCCACAATGCGCTCCAACTCGTTCCTGCGAAGCTCTACCGATTGCCTCTCGTCGGGCCACGCACTGTAAATATCCGAAGGTATCGTATCATCAATCAGCCATATCGTGCGTGGATGTGAAACGAAAAACGAATTGCAAAAGTCACGGAAGGCCTGGCCGAATTCATGCAATCCATCTATGAAAATCACGTCGAACAATTTGCCATGCGCGAACTGTGTAAACCATTCGTCAGACGTGAGCGAGAAAAACTGCTCGTTGCCCGGTCGGGCAGATGTGTCGAACTTGAATGCCGGGTCCACCGCGATCTTTTCAGGAATGTTGACGAAACAGAACGTTCGTCCTCGTTGGACTCCGATCTCAAGATAATTCTGCGCGGCCAACATCCGCGCCAACCTATTTATACGCCGGGCCGATTCGTTGTGCATCTTCCCTGGCCCCGTCTGACCCGCTCCGCGGCCAATGCTACTTATCGTATGCATGATCGTACCCCTGCTCCGATCACCCATGGCCGGCAGGAACAAGCAAAGCCAATCCTGCGCACCGACGCAACGATCCGTCGGGATAAGGGTACCGGTTTCCGGCAAACCCGTTCGCCTTCTCCACCAAAGTCCATCTGCATCACGAACGTTCCATGATGGCTAGGATCCGTGAAAGGTCGTGGACGTCAACATAATAATCGACATGGTTCGTTCGGTCCGCGGTAGGCATTGATACATGCCCTCCCGCCATGCATATTGGCTGGCGCTATTCCTCCCCGCAAGCAAAAAATGGCGACCGCCAGCGCCGCTTGTCGTCAGCCATCCTTCGCTCGAAATATGCGCCCCGAACATCTCCAGTACCTCCAATCCGGAATGGCCGAACACCACATTCGTCACGCCAGCCCCGCAGCCGGCGACAATTTGATTGGATTGGCCGACCGGCTTGGCCAATTCGGCAACCTTGGGCTCTCCAGCGAACGCCGCCTTGGAACCGGCCTGCTCCAGAAATCGACCACACGTCCGCCTATTTCTGAACCCACTTTTTGCCGGCCCTACCTCGAGAGAGTATTGTACAGCCGCCTGCCCTCCGGGTTTGGAACACGCTTCCGGATCTGCAAAGGTCCCAAAGATGAGCTCCCGAATCCTTTTCGGTATCCAGAAGCCACGTCGTATCCGAGAAGGAAAAACTTACGACAGGTAACACCGAACGTCAGGATTCAATTTGGATGCAATAAAGTTCAGACCCGGCTCCGATATCTGCCGGACCCGCCGCTCCAGGTCGGCGTCGATTTCCGCGGTGGCGCGGTTCGCCGCTCGAAAGTAGGAGCGACACTCCCTGTCCAGAACAACCGAAAGCCTCCGCAACTGGTCGACCAATTGAGACCTGTCCAAGTCCAGACTCAAAGGAACAAGGGCTCTTGCCCTTTTTTTTGCCGGCCCCCTCAATGCCTCAAGCAATGGCGCTACCTCCGCCAGATATTCCCGATACCTACCCTCCATTACCAGCCCAAACTTCTGAAAAAATCTTACCTGGCGTTCGGTTATTCGGGCTTTATTGTATGGCGCATCGGCTCCCGTCTCGTACAGCTGGACCCCCAAAGCAGGGTCCACTCCGATCATTTCACAGATCGTGGACACGAAACTTCCGCCATCCGATGCAAAATCCTCATAGCGCATCACATGTAGCTGTTTTGCGCCGAAGTATTCCGCATAAACCCCGGCCAGTTCGCCCATTTGAATTTGGCCGATGTCGGTACCCACCCAGCGCCGGTCCAGACTATTACGGAGCCAAGCGTTAAACCCTCCGAGAGTCTCTGGAAACCGCAAGGACAGTCGGAAGAAGTACATCGATTGAAGCCAATCCAGAGGCTCCCTGACAACAAAAAGAACATGCGCGTCCGGAAAAATCGACGCCAATCTCCTTGCACACGTTTGCGGATCAATAAACCTAAACGTCGTAAAATCCTCCTCGGACAACACTGACACCCGGGATTCTTGAACCAAATACGCACTCGCAACGAGCCCCTGAAACACACCCCGCGCCGTTTCGAGATTAACTCTTCTGTCCGGAAGACGGGCCAGCCCCACAAGTGCTGCTTTGGCGTGATCGTCATCTATCCAATTTTTGCCCAAGTAGTTTATCTGCGGATGTTGCGAGAATACCAACCGTTGAAAGGTCGTAGTTCCAGTTTTGGCCAGACCAACATGAATCCACACGGCTCCTTGCGTCATCGCTGCCCCTTAAGGACCCGTGCAAGAGTCAGAGGCCATCGATCCGAATCCCGCCCTATCGTCGAGCACCCCCGACCGCTCCTTCCGTTTCACGGCATCGATTGCAGCCGCCGCCTCGTCGTAATTCAGAATGACTTCGCGCTTGTCAATTGTGTTGGGACGCATTCTACCTAGCATACCACTGCCGATATCAATACCCGTTATCGACCTGATGCGATATAGTGCATCTCCCGCGATAACGCCATCCGCAAACAGCTCTTCATAGCTCAAGATCAAGCAGTTCTGATAGCCTGAAAGATAACGCCCAATCGCATTTTCAGTCGTGCATATCAGCGTAGCAAGTCGGGAAAGCCTTTCAACCGGCGCCGAGAACTTCAGGTTTCCCATCTTTTGGGGGGTGATATTATGCCACAATCCAAGTTTCCGTGATATATATGTGCTAAGCACCTGCTCCCCCAAGTCCTTGCGCCAGATAAACAAAATAATCACGTTCTCGCGCTTCATAACACGGAGGAAGAAGGGTTCCTCTCCTAGAAAGCGCGGTAGCGGAGACAATGCGGAAAGCGCGTTGAACTTTACGTCGATCAGCACGTGCGCCGGCGCGGCTCCTTGGCGAAGCCATTCGAGGTACTCCGCGGCCACTCTTGCAGCCCCACGGACGGAGATTACATCTGTGAAAGCAACATTCTGGTCACGGACAAAACTCCAGAAGAGCCTCCGTTTGGGCCCGCCTCCACTCGGAAGCATCTGGAAAATCTCTCCATAATTCACGAGATCGCCAGTTGACGACATCGCCGTCTGCAGGGCGGTCGTACCAGCCCTCTGCGCTGCAAGAATGCAGACGATTTTCTGCCTCATCGCCGAAATCCGGCGTGACGACGGCTGGCACTTGGGCGCCGACCGTGTGGCTGGCACCGTTCCTTGGGTCGCCGACGCGTGTGTAGGTGGAGTGCCAGCTTAACAGGTCTGCTGCGCACCTTAGAGCACCTCGGTGGCACTGCGCGTAGTCTCGGCGGGCAATTCGTCGTTCCTTTCGCGTGCGGCGAGTCTGGCTACAGCCAGTAGCCATGTTTGCTGATAGGCATCGGGTGCTGGAGGCGGAGAATCGAATGACGCCCGCGGCCGGATTAGATTAAAATCCTTGAGGAGGGACATGGTCTTTTCATCATCCAGCAGCATCGGAAGCGCAAAGCGTCGCATCTTAAGACCATTGCGGATTAATTTCTGCTCCACCATGATATTTGCATAGCAAGTATCGCCGAGGCAGGCCAGATCGCATAATATATGATTTCTGTTAATAAAATCTGATGTAAGTACAAAAACGGTATTCGGAATAAGAGAAAAAAGGCGAGTGTGGCATGCGGAACCGTACGGCGCCACAACCGTGGTGTGTCTGTTGAACAATGCAATCTGGTCCTCTATCGACAATTTCTCCGGTCGCGCGACTACGAAGCCTTCATTCTGAAGGAGTCTTTCCAGCCTGTCTTCACCGATGATCGTGCGATGCGACGCCGGATCCAGCCCTGCTCGGGACAGATACAGAGGCTGTTGCGAAGTCCGGCTCTTTTTTGCGCCTGAACGCGTCGCAATTTGTTCACATAGTTCCTTGAACTGATAATGTATTGCCTTATCGAGAACGAATGCCGGGCCTGGCACCGTCAGATTGTCGCATCGCGTACTTTCGTCCATCAATACAAGCCGCTCAACAAGACCAGGAATGAGTGCATAGAAATCATGTGCGAATTTCGGCAACCTGCGGCCTAGAATGACAGGGACGGAGCCGTTTGCGGTTGTGCACCAATTCCAGGCTCGGGAGAGGGTTTCCAGGACAAAGTGGCCGTATTGCCCATAGTGATCCCGGATATCGCCGAGGTAGCACGCGGCATGCAATCTGTTCAGGAGTTTTTCTGAGCTGCCTGAGGGTAATTGGGGTATCGCCCTGTCAGATCTTGTGTGTCGAACTGGCAGGGACTCCGGGATTACCGATCCATCCGCAAAATAGGCGCCATGGGCAATGGAACGCTTTCCCTTTGGTACAGAATCGATCCATACTATGCCACTTTTGATATCTGCGATCGGCGGCGGTGAATGCTGAACAAAATGTGAGCTCACAATCGTCTGGCGGCGTTTTGTGCTTTGATCAAAATAACGAAACTGTATATCGTTTGACATGTTATGCCATGATGCCGTTGCTGCAATACAGCCCCAGAGGCCGGTTTTCCCTACGCATGTAGAAAGGGCAACACGTGAACAGCGACAATTCAGCTCCATACACGGGCGTTCCGGCGGTCCACGAGGGATCTAGCAAGTCGTCGCCTCCAAGAGTTCATTCAGATATTCGGCATCTCGGCCGCCGGCGGCGGCGATTGCCCGGGTGCATGCATCCCTGGTTAGAAATCCCTGTTGCCAGGCGACTTCCTCCAGGCACGCAATCCGGAGTTTCTGCCGCTCTTCGATGAGTCGGATGAATACTGCGGCGTCCAACAATGTGTCATGGGTGCCCGTGTCAAACCACGTCGTTCCGCGGCCAAGGCGCTCGACGGACATATTGCCGTTGTTGAGGTATATTCTCATCAGATCGGCAATTTCGTATTCGCCGCGGACTGATCGCGTCAGCGTGGTGGCGTGACGCGACACGTCGCCGTCGAAAAAATAAAGTCCGGTGACGGCCCAGTCGGAACGGGGTGACAATGGTTTTTCTTCGATCGAAATCGCCTCTCCGCGCAAATCGAATTCAATGACACCAAACCGTTGCGGGTCGCGGACGCGATAGGCAAATACCGTCGTGCCCGTGCTTCGTTCGGCTGCATTCCGCAGCACAGCGCCCAGCCCGGCACCATGAAAGATATTGTCGCCCAGGATCAGCGCCACGGGTTCGCCGGCCACGAAATCCCGGCCGATCACGAAGGCCTGGGCCAGTCCCTCGGGTTTTGGCTGAACCGCATAAGAAAGTCTCAGCCCCCACTGGCTGCCGTCGCCCAGCAGCCGCACGAATTGGGGCTGATCGTGCGGGGTGGTAATGATGAGGATGTCCCGTACGCCCGCCAGCATCAGCGTCGACAGCGGATAGTAGATCATCGGTTTGTCATAAACGGGCAGCAGCTGCTTGCTGATCACCAGCGTGAGCGGATGCAGCCGGGTGCCGGCGCCGCCGGCCAGGATGATTCCCTTCATGACGCGGCTGCCTCCGCCATCGCCCCCAGGCCCAGACGATCGCCGCGATAGGAGTCGATGTTGCGCCACCATTCCGCCTGGTCGAGGTACCACCTGACCGTCCCGGCGAGTCCGGCGGCAAAGCTTTCGCGGGGCCGCCAGCCGAGATCCGATCGAAGCTTGCCGGCATCGATCGCGTAGCGCAGGTCGTGTCCCGGCCGATCCGCGACGAAAGTGATGAGTTCGCGCCGGCGCGGCCTGCCCCGGGCAGGGGCGTTGTCGTCCACGAGATCGCAGACCGCCTCGACCACTTCAATGTTGCGCTTTTCGCAGTCGGCGCCGACATTGTAGCTCTCACCCGGCCGGCCCCGGGTCAGGATCAGGTGCAGCGCGCGGGCATGATCCTCGACGTGAAGCCAGTCGCGGATGTGTTCGCCCCTGCCGTAGACGGGAAGGTTTTCGTAGCCGAGCGCCTTGACGATCATCAGGGGAATCAGCTTCTCGGGAAATTGCCACGGTCCGTAGTTGTTGCAGCAGTTCGAAAGTACCACTGGAATTCCGTAGGTTTCGTGCCACGCGCGCACCAGGTGATCGGATGCCGCCTTCGAAGCGGCATAAGGCGAGCGCGGCGCGTAAGGGCTTGCCTCGCTGAAGCGTCCCTCAGGTCCCAGCGAACCGAATACCTCGTCGGTCGAAACATGATGGAAGCGGAACCGGTCGAGCTTTCGCCCCTGCGGCGACGCCAGATATTCGCGCGCCGTTTCCAGCAGAACGGAGGTACCCACGACGTTGGTGGTTATGAAATCCGACGGCCCGTCGATCGAACGGTCGACATGGCTCTCGGCCGCCAGATGCATCACGGCCACGGGCCGGTGCCGGGCGAAGACCGCTCGCAAAGCTTCGCGGTCCGTAATGCAGGCGCGCACGAAACGGTAACGGGGGTGTTTCTCGAATTCGGCGATGGCGGCGCGGTTGGCCGCATAGGTCAGCTTGTCGAGGTTAACGATGACCGCGTCGGTGGCCGCCAGCAGATGCCGGATCGTGGCGGATCCGATGAAGCCCGCACCGCCCGTAACGAGAATGGCGCCCGGATTCACTTTCCCGCTCATCAATCGAAACCTCCAGCCCGGGATACTATCAGAAATATTCCGGCAGGTCCGCAAGGAGCGGCAGCAGCCTGTCGCGTTCGAGCAATATGGCTTGCGACGGCCCGATCGGCCAGGATATGGCCAGTGCCGGATCGTTCCACCTCAGCCCTCTTTCGTGGTCGCGGGAATGGGGAGCGTCGACCTTGTAGAAGACCTCGGTGTCGGTTTCGAGGGTGCAGAAGCCGTGCGCAAATCCGGCCGGGACGAAGAGCTGGCGCCCGTTCTGGGCGCTCAACACGACCGCGACGCTGCGCCCATAGCCGGGCGAAGCGCGGCGGATATCCACTGCCACGTCGCAGATGGCCCCGCGCAACACCCGTACGAGCTTTGCCTGGGCGAAAGGGGGGATCTGAAAGTGCAATCCCCTGACCGTCGCCCGGTCCCGTGACTGCGACTGATTGTCCTGGACGAATTCGCTCGTCACGCCGATCTCGCGGAAGGCTGACCGGTTGTAGGATTCCGAAAAATATCCCCTGGTGTCGCCGAACCGGGCTGGCACGATCGAAAGCACACCCTCAAGCTCTGTCTTCTCGATGCGGGGCAGATTCATGCGGAGGCAATCCCGGGGATGCTTGCGGTTTCCTGCAGTTCGGCCAATACATCTGCCAAGGCGCGGCGCCAGCACGGCTGGCGAATGCCGTAGTCAAGTGCGATCCGCCCACAATCCAGCACGGAATTCAACGGTCTCTGCGCCGCCGTTTTGTACTCGGCGGTGGAAACCGGGACAAGCTTCGTCTGCCTCCCGGCGCCTTCGAAAATGGCCCGGGCGAAATCGTGCCAGGTGGCAGGTTCGGCGCTTGTGAAATGGAAAATGCCCCAGCTTTTCCCGCCCTCTCCGACCGAGGCGACGATGGATACGATCGCACTTGCGATGTCGCGGGCAGCGGTCGGTGCGCCGCGCTGGTCGCAGACGATTCGAAGTTCCGGTCGTTCGTCCGCCAGACGCAGCATGGTGCGTACGAAATTGCCACCGTGTGAAGCGAAAACCCACGACGTGCGCAGGATCACATGTCTCCGCGCCGCCCGTCCGACCTCGGCTTCGCCTTCGGCCTTGGTGCGTCCGTATACGGACAGAGGTGCAATCGGATCGTCTTCGACATAGGCGCCGCGCTTTGATCCGTCAAACACGTAATCCGTCGACAGATGGATCAGGGCCGCGCCCGTCTCCTCGCATGCCTTCGCCATAGCTGCCGGCGCGTCGCGATTGACCTTGGCGGCAATTTCCGGCTCGGATTCTGCGCGGTCGACTGCCGTGTAGGCAGCGGCATTGATCACAATCTCGGGCTGCTCCCGCAGGATGGCACGGCGCACGGCAACGGCGTCGGCCAAATCGCACTCCGGTCGCCCCAACAGCAAAGGCATGCAGCCCACAGTCCAATGTGCCCGCGCAAGTTCGCGACCCACCTGGCCCGTCCGACCGAAGATCATGACTCGCATGGTGCGCTCCGGGCGCTGCCTTATCCGGCCCATTGTCGCCGGCTCCGTGCATAGCGGCCCCTGATGCCCGGTCAGCGGCTCGCCTGGCCGGCCCGGCGAGGTTTTCCGGGACGCCCGTATTCCTCAAGCACCATTCCGAGATGGCACGCAATCCGTCCGCGGACTTTTTCAGCTTCGAGCATCCAGATGAGGGGGGCGTCAAAGGCTTTGCGGTTAACCAACGGATAGACTGGCAGGCGGGCACAGAGAAGCGCCGTCCTGAGCAATGGTGAAAGACCCCGCGGATCAGGCGCCGCCCGCTCGCACCGCACTCCCGCATTGCCGTGGCGGTACCATCTGCGACGCAGCCATCCGAATGTTGCCCGATCTTCCCGAATTTCCTCGAACAGAACCGCCTCGTCGGACCACGCCATCACGACACCTGCGAAGTGCAGCCGCCGGAAGAACACCGCGTCTTCTCCGCCGGTGAGCCCAAACTGTTCTGGAAATGGATGGTCGCCAAGGAAGGCGGCGGCGGAAAGGTCAACCAGGCAATTGCAGGTACAATAAACATACAACCGCCCGTTCAAAGAGCCCTTCTGAACCGACCACAGCTTCTCGTATTTGCCGGATTTCTGCTTTTGCGCCGTAAAGACCGGATAAACCGGTCCACCTACGACACCTGCGCCGGTGGCATTGCGCGTCTCCAGCAGCTTCATCAGCCAGTCGGAGGTTGCCCATTCATCGTCGTCCAGCATGGCCAACATGCGAGCTCCCGCGCGCCGTGCTGCTGCAAAACCGGCATTGCGGGCCGCCGAGATCCCGGGTCTTGCCTCCACGACGTATTCAACCGGGGCGCCGCATTGCTCACGAAACTTCCGGACGGGATCCCGCGTTTCCGGCGTCCCGCTGTCATTGTCGACGATCACAAACATTGTCGCGGCCGGGCGCGCGAGTTTCAGGAGGCTGTCCAGCAGCCGCGCCAGTTGTCTCGGCCGATTGTAGGTACAAACGCAGACGGCAACGAGGTCCTCCGTCACCGCGCGATCATGGACGGGCGCACTTTCAGGCAAACCGGCCTGCGATCCATTGGCTGCGCCGGGCCCATATGCTGCGCCACAAGGGGCGCAACGAAGGCCGTCCGAACCTGCTGCCGAGCCACGGACGCAGCATCAGAAGCAGCGCCGCGAGAGGTCTCGCCGGCATTGGAAAATGCGAGCGGATCAGCAATGCGCGGGACGCCAGTATCTGGCCGATCTTGCGATCCTGGTTGAGCTCCGTTCCACTGCCGTAATGGATGATCGTGGCCGCCGGTGTAAAGGCGGGATGGAAGCCCGCCTGGCGGGCGCGCATACACAGATCGTCATCCTCGCCGTACATGAAAAACGCCGGTGAAAATCCGGCGAGCCGGTGCCATACCGCCCTGTCCACCAGAAGGAAGCAGCCGCAGACGACGTCCACAGACCGCTCGCGATCCCGTTGCCAGCCGCCATAGCCCATTGCGGCAAACAGTCTTGATTGCGGGTAGCGCGTATCGAGCGCGAATGCGCTGCACAAGAGGCTCCACAGAGACGGAGCGCGCCGGCAAGACGTGGGATTGACCGCGCCGTCGCCATACAATGTGCGGCCTCCCCAGATCCCCGCTCCGGGCCGGGCACGCGCGAACTCCAGCAGCCTGTCGAGCGCACCGTCCGCAACGATGGTATCCGGGTTCAGGAACAGCAAAAAGCGGCCCCGGGCGAAATCGGCAGCGAGATTGGCTGCCGCCGCGAAGCCAAGATTTGCGAACTGGGCCACGACGTGAAAATGCGGAAACCTGGCTGCGATCTCCCGGGCAAGTCCATTCTCTGACGCATTGTCGACCACAAGGACCTCGCTGGCGAGCCTGCGGGTTTCAATCGCCACAGACTCGAGGCAGTCCAGTGTCATTTCGCGAGCACCGTGAGTGACGATGACCACGGACAACTCGACATCGGAAATTCTGCTGAAATCGGTCACCGAATTTTTCACACCGGATCCAGATCGAGATAGGAACGCGTGTTGAGTCCCAGCCAATAGTCGAAGATGCTGCCAAGATCGAGCGCGATGCCGCCGCGCTCCCTGGCGATCCCTGTCAGCAATTTTCCCGGATATCCTGCCCCCACAAGCACAAGCCGGCCCCGCGGCAAGTCGCCCATCTCTTCGATGACCGCGTCCAGAATTTCTGGAAGCTTCCTGGTTTCCCGGACACGGCTCCTCAGCAGGGGAGCCGAAACCTTGTCGGGCGGAAGCACGACGTTGCCCGCAATTTTCGAGCCGAAGCGTTTGCCGATCCAGTCCGCGAGTCCAGGATGGCACGAGACCAGCACGATCTCCTTCACGCCATCCAGCAACTCCTCATAGCAGTCCCAGAGGGCCAGATCCTGGTGCAGATGACAGGAGGTGAGTATCGGTGGCGGCAACCCGGGAGAGCGCAGTTCGGCCAGCCGCTCGGAACAATAGAGGATACAGCGCAGCCCGCGTCCGGTCAGCGAGGTTTCCAGCGTATCCTCCCGCTGCAGATTCAACTCTCGGAGAAATCGCGCCGTGGTGGGAAGACCAATGCAATCCGCATCCAGCATGGCACGCGCGATACGGGGCGCCGTTTGGTCGCTCATGCCGGGCTTCAGGGCTTCGCCCCACCAGATGCGCTCGCGATCTCTCGCGTCCGTCGGTGCATGGGCCGCAAGGCGCGGTTCATAGGGCAGGCAGGCGGCCTCACCGTCACCGATGCGGACAAACGAGAACGGCTGCTGCAGGGCTACGCGGGCTCGCACGAGAGATATGAAGGCCCGGCGTTGCTCCGGTGCGACGTCGGTCTGAAAAAAACAGTGAGGATACATGCGCTCGAGTGCCGCCTCACACGACGCGCTACGATCGAGCAGTTTTCGGGGCTCCCGCTTTAGCGGCGCCTTCGCCAACATGGTTTGAAACCGGCTGCGCAGCGCACTTGACCGGATGGAACCGTCGGGCCTCGCCGGAAAATGCGCGAAGATGACCCGGCTCAGCCGCACCGCCGCGATACGGTAGTCCCGCATTCCCCGCAGACTTGCAAGAAAACTTCGAACCCGCCGACGAATGTTCGCTGCGTCGCCAGTCCGCATATCGGCGTGCGTCAGACCTATCACGAACCGGGCGTCCGCTGCCTTGCAGGCACGGGCATTCATGAGCCATCCGAGTGCAGAGTCCGCGTCCGCGATTCTGCCGGATTGCAGGGCGGCCTGAACCTTCCGGCGCATGAATTCCGCGTCGTCGGGAAAGCGCTTTATGGCCTCGTTCCAGAACTCCGTGTGATCGACATGCCGGTGCGTGACGGCTGCAAGCAAACCGCGAAGGTGGAGTCCCCGGCGGCGGTCAAGAGAGGCCAGGCCGCCAACAAGTCTCGACGCAAGCCCGCAACGGATGACCGCAAATACAATCCTGCGCGCAGCCCGGTGCAACGGGATTCCCGCATGAACTGTCCAGGTAGCCCAAGCGCTGCTCCGGCCCGCCTCCTCCGACGTTCTTGCGCCGACGGATCTGGCAGACCCAGGTGGAACAGTCGGGTCACGAACGGTTGTAATCGCCACGCCTTCCCGCTACCCACCGGTCAGGCTAAGGGAATGCCAGCGGCGATGCAATCTGCAGAAACCATGATCTTCCTTTCGCGCCGCCGCTCATTAATCTATCACTCGGGAAGCCGGATGCGGGTGTGGAGGTAAGCGGGCTAGTGCAGCATCAGGGCAGCACCGTCGGGTCGCAAGGTCCGAGGCGGGTCGTCACGATCGTCGGCGCCCGCCCGCAATTCGTGAAGGCGTTTGCCTTGTCACGCGCCCTGCGTCTGCACAATCGATTTGACGAGATACTTGTCCACACCGGCCAGCATTTCAACTGGAACATGTCGGAAGTTTTTTTCACCGAACTCGGGATCGAGAGCCCTCGCTACAATCTGAATATACACGGAGGATCCCACGGCGCAATGACCGGCCGCATGCTGGGTGCGATCGAGGAAATCCTGCTTATCGAGCGGCCTGCGGCCATGCTGGTGTACGGAGACACCAATTCGACGCTCGCCGGCGCACTGGCGGCTTCGAAATGCAACGTACGAGTCGTTCACGTCGAGGCCGGCATGCGTTCATACAACCGCCGCATGCCCGAAGAGGTCAATCGCGTGGTGGTCGACCACCTGAGCTCGCTCCTGCTGTGCCCGACGTCGCGGGCCGTCGAGAACCTCGCACGCGAGGGAATTACCCGCGGCGTATACAACGTCGGTGACCTGATGTTTGATGCCGTGAGGATCGCAACGCCGCTTGCCTTGCAGCATTCAGACGTACTCGAGCGTTTGGGCGTCAGTGAAAAGGCCTATGGCGTGGCAACGTTTCACCGGCAGGAAAATCTCGACGACCGTGGCCGCACGGAGGCAGTGATCGCTTTCCTGCGCGAACAGGCGCGCATCCAACCGCTCGTAATCCCTCTTCATCCGCGAACGCGCGATGCCCTGGAGAGGGCCGGTCTTTCCTTTGGATCGGCGGAGATCACGGTCGTCGACCCGCTGGGCTACCTCGACATGTGCAGGCTCATTCGTTCTGCCGCAGTCGTGCTGACGGACTCCGGCGGTTTGCAGCGCGAAGCATATTTTCACCGCGTGCCGTGCGTAACGCTCCGCGACGAAACGGAGTGGGTCGAAACCATCGATTGCGGCTGGAATCGTTTTTGGACGGCTTCGGAGTTTCGGCCCCGGCGCGACATTCCCGAGTACGACAACGCGAACTCGGCCGATGCGATCTTCCGGCTGCTCGACCGCGAGATTGCCTGAGCGGGCGCCCGCGAGCGGACGAAGGCCGCCGCCCGTCGCCGGCCAGAGGGCTGAACACGACCAGGATATCGGTCAGGCGCGCCGATGATCCCGAACGTTTGCCAAAAGCAGATGCGCGATCATGTAAATCACCGACGCACCGATCAGGATCATGGCTTCGTCGACGAGCCGGTCGGGATCGGTAGTATCGGTCGGCATGTTTGCCGCGTTCACCGTGATAAGGAACGACTGTTGCTGATTGGCCAGGCTCTGGGCGGACACCAACCCCTGTTGCGCGGCGGTAAGTTCCATTTCCGCAACCGCGCGCTCATAGGGCTGCGCCGTTTCCACGGCCTTTGTGGCAACCACGAGCTGATCCCGTGCATATTTGAGCGTCGCATTGCTCATGACCGCGGACATGCCGTTTACAAACTTCTGGGATGCCGCAATGACCGCATTGCAGATCGCGCGCGCCCTCTTGGCGTCGTAATCCAGGGCGTTGACCGTGATCAGGAGCGTCGTCGAGTCCTGGGAGACGGTCACCATCTGCTGATAGAAGGCGAGAAAGTCCTCGTCGCTCGCATCCTTGTCCAGCCGCCAGAACGGACTGTGGTCCGCAGATGCGTACTCCGTGCGCAGATGGAACTTCTTTTCGAGCAGCTTCAGGATGTCTTGAGACCCGATATACGCGACCACAGCCCCGCTCTGGGTCATGCTGCCGGTGCTTCCGAACAAAGTACTACCGCTTCCGACTATCGAGCTCAGGCTTGAGCTGGTGGACGACGAATTCTGCAGATCGAGCACCGCCGACGACTGATAGAGGGAATCCGTGTAGGCATACAGGTACACAAATCCGACAAGGCCTATGACCGGCACCACCGTCCAGTAGGTGAATTTCCTTGCGAGCCAGCCAAGGAATTGAAGCGAACCCTGCCTGACCGTTCCGGGAACGGATGCGGGACCGACCGGCAAAGCCACGGCTGTAGCGTCCGAGCGAAGCGACGGAGAAGATGTGTTCAAAGCGCTGGCCACAGCCTAGAGGCTCCCCCGGAAAGCCGCGCCGTCACTCGACTTCATCAGCGATCGCGGCTGCGAGAACATCCATATCGCCCGGCGCTGCGTCTTCGTCATCATCATTGTCCACGCTCCGCTTTGCTTCTTGGTCCGCCAATTGCCTCTTTTGTTTTTCGGCGGCAAGCAGCGTCTTGAAGTACTCGGTCCCCTCTTTCGCATCGGCGAAATATGCGGCCCGTCCGGCCTCCAGGACATAGACTGAACCACAATTCTTTTCCACCTCGGCAGGCGCCGCGGACGCCAGGACATACCCACGGCCCGCCACCCTACCGGCGACGATCTCCGCCGCTTTTTCCTTGAAGGGCTTGTCGGCCGCCGCGAGCGTTCCATCGAAGAGATACATATCGAACTCCAGAGCGATTCCCAATGCAAGGGCGAGCCGGGGTTTTACAAAGCGCGGACATTTCTCGAGCGGACACTCCAGAAACGCCGTAATATCCATCATTTGCGCAACGCGGCGCGAAAAAGCCTTGTCACGGACGCCGTATAAACGCGAAATGAAGCCAATGTTCTGTGCGACCGACGAACTCGGGACCAGGAAGGTGGCCATCGGGATGGGCCAGGATACCCGCGAGTTCCGCTCGATCATTCCCTCATGGGCGGTCATTGTTCCGCAGATCAGCCGCAACAGCGTGGTCTTGCCGGACTTCGGGCCGCCGAGCACGCCGACCCGGGCGCCGTCGCCGACCTCCACATTCAAGCCATCAAAAAGCGGACCTTCGGCGCCGGGATGGGTCGCCGGCATTCGAATGTCCTGGAGGCGGATGCTCACGACGGCGGAAGCCTTCGTCTGACATAGCGTTCGATCAAAAGGCCGAAAAACATCATGCCGAGCATACACTCGATCACATACGTCGGGGAGCCGATTGGCGTGCGATACGAATAAAACCAGTAGGTCCGCAGAAGCTCTTCCACGTGCAGCAACGGATTCCACGCAAGGTACGGCCAGATCGTCGCGGGAAACATCGTAACCTGAAATATCACACCGGAAATGATCATTGAAAAGCGCATGAAAAAGCTGACGAATTTGCCGGCGGGCGCATACAACCGCGTCAGAATCATTAGGATGAGACCAAGCGCCATTCCCATAATGCCCATGCTGAAAAACAGCAAGACAATCCCCAGGGGAAACCTCGGAAAACCATAGCCATCGTAGATAGCGGCACACACGGCGAGAACGACGAAGAGAATCGTATAGACCATGAAGGTGAAAAATGAAGCGGCGAGAATCAGATCCAGCTCGGTCACCATGGGCAGGAGCAGCAAGCTCTTGCCACGCTTTATCGCCCGGTCGGGTATGTGATAGATGGAGCTGAACATCAGCCAGGGTATCAGGCCAGACACCAAAAACGTGACCGTGGGTACCCCCGGAATGCCCCCATACCCTCTGATCGCGAGCTTCATGATCAGCAGCCCGGCAAACCCCAGGAACGCATCGAAGAACACCCAACCGAACCCCATGGCGAGATTCGCCTGGGAAGACTGGATGTTCCGGACGATAAGCGCGTTTATAACCTGAATCTGAACTCTGAGAAGTTGCAACAACGCTGGCAGCCCAACTCGGATCGGCGCGCCAACCTAGCGTGCGGGACCGGCGGAGCCAACCGAATTCCGTCGTTACCCCTGCCATGATTGGCCGTGCGGAAAGTCCTCAGGCGAACACGATCCGGCAGCGCGTCCGCGACACGCGCCGCGTCGCATTGCGGGTGTCCATGACCAGATCGAGCGCCGCAACAAGCTCGTTGTAGTCGACAGCGTCATGATCGGTAACGATCAGCGCCGCGTCGAACGACGCGTCAAACCGTTCCGGTTCCCAAGCGATACTCCTTCGCCCCGCCAGGGGCGGATGGGCACGGGTCATCGGAATCTCGGGAATCCAAGGGTCATAGTAAGACACCCTTGCTCCGCGGTCTTCCAGATCCTGCATGATCACAAGAGCGGGACTTTCGCGAAGATCGTCGACGTTTTTTTTGTAGGCCAGTCCCAGCAGGAGAATCCGCGCGCCGTTGAGGCTTATCCGTTTCCGCGCCGAAAGGGCGGTCGCCAGCGCATTGACGACCCCGCGCGGCTCGGCGGCGTTGATTTCGCCGGCAAGCTCGATGAACCGGGTCGGAACGTCAAATTCTCGCGCCTTCCAGGTCAGGTAGAACGGATCGATGGGAATGCAATGGCCGCCGAGACCCGGCCCCGGGTAGAATGGCATGAACCCGAACGGCTTGGTGGCGGCCGCATCGATTACGTCCCAGACATTGATCCCCATACGCTCGTAGATGTGCTTGAGTTCGTTCACGAGCGCGATATTGACGCAGCGGAAGATGTTTTCCGTCAATTTGACCGCTTCGGCTGTCGCAGCGGAGGGAACCGGGACCACGCGAGCGACCACCGCGCCATAATAGGCGTTGGCGAGCTCCCGGCTCGTTTCATCGTCCGCGCCAACGACCTTGGGGATGTCGGCAGTCCGGAAGTTGGAATTGCCCGGATCTTCGCGCTCCGGCGAATAGGCAAGAAACACGTCGCGCCCCACGACCAGCCCGCTCTCTTCGAGAATCGGCAGCACGACTCCCGAAGTCGTTCCGGGATAGGTCGTCGATTCGAGGCAGACGAGTTGTCCGGGCCGTAGCGCGGCGGCCAGAGCCCGCGTCGTGCTCTCCACGAAAGACAGGTCCGGCTCGCGATGGCGGGTCAGCGGTGTGGGAACACAAATCAGAACAACGTCCGGCTGGCCGAGGTCCGCGGCGTTGCCCGTCGCATGGAAGCGGCCACTGCCGCGCATCGACAGGATTTTGTCGTCGGGAATCGTCCGAATGCCGGACCTGCCGCCGTTCAAGGCGGCGACCTTCATGGCGTCCGTATCGAACCCGATCACGCGAAAGCCTCGCTCGTGGGCGGCAATCGCGAGTGGCTGGCCCACATAGCCCATCCCCACGACGCCGACCGTGGCTAGCCGGTTTTCGATCCGTTGCTTCAGCAGCGCGGGGTCAACACCACGCGCCAGTCGCACTGTCGCCAAACTCATTGCTCTCGAACTCCCGCGCGTGCCCAGTCAGCGCAAAGCGGACCCGGCCGCGAAAACGCCGCGATGCCAAAGGCGGCATCATAGGCAGGCCTTGCGCACAAGCGGTTAACGCTCGGGGACGAGTTCCCCGTGCTGTACACGATAGCGCTCCCCGGTACGAGGGCACACAAGTTCCGCATCCAGGCGCTCGCCGCTTCTGCCGACCCAGGCGCGAAAGCGGGCCGGCGTGCCCACCACGAGCGCGTAAGAGGGTACATCCCTCGTCACGACCGCCCCGGCTGCGATCATCGCGTACCTGCCGATGGTGGTCCCGCACACTATCGTCGCATTGGCGCCAATGGAAGCACCGAGCCCCACGAGGGTGGGCGCGAATTCCGTCCTGCGGTCGATGAATGCCCGAGGTGTGCGCACATTGGTAAACACCGCGCCGGGACCGCAGAAAACATCATCCTCCAGCGTAACGCCTTCATAGACCGATACATTGTTTTGAATTTTGCAGCCGTCGCCGATACGCACGCGCGGACCGATCATGACGTTCTGACCGATCACGCAGCGTTCGCCAATCACGCTGCCCGGAAGGACGTGGGAGAAATGCCAGATGCGCGTACCGCCACCGACCAGGACGTCCTGGTCAACAACCGCACTCGGATGCACAAAGTACTCAGGACGTTTCATCGGGTAGTGCAAGCGGGTCGGAGGCTTTGCCGCCCCAAATGCCGCGGCGTAATCCGGAGACCGGATTCATTTGTCGGCATGCAGCCTAGTCAAGAGCGACCAGCGCCGGCTCCACAACCACCGGCTGCCGGCCGTTGTATCGCTTGGGTCGCTTGCGCGCCCGCATGACCTTTGGCGAGGTGTGCCTGCCCGTCGCCATCGACCGTGTCGCCGCATCCAGTATCGAAAGTACAGCCACCGCTTCGTCCGAATCCGTGCGCGGGGGAGCGCCCGTGCTGACGGCGTGCAGGAAATGCGCACATTCCTCATGCAGCGGCTCGAGCTGTTCGACACAAAACCGAACAGGGTCCGTATTCATTGCCCAGGGACGGCCCTCGCGGAAAACGATGTCATGGGGGTAGACGAGAAGCTTGTCGGCCCAGTCGGCCCGGTCGTCGAAGATCGCGGTCGCCGTGGAGCCGACCACGGTGAGCTTCTGCTCCTTGTACGGATTGAGCCACGATACATGCACACGCGCCGCTATCCCATTGCCGAACTTCATATGAATGCTGGCCATGTCGAGAACGGAGGGGGTCAGTATGGCACTCCCTTCCGCCCAAACGCGCTTGGGCAGCTCGCCGACAATTGCAAGAATCAGGGACACATCATGCGGTGCGAACGACCATAGGACGTCTTCCTCGGCACGAAGCCGCCCCGAATTTTGGCGCCGGGCGAAAATCCGGCGGATATGCCCAAGCTGCCCTTCCCGAACGAGTTCAATGAGCTTCAGGACATGAGGATGATACCGCAGCAGATGGCCGACCATGAGAACCCGGGATGTTTTCCGCGCCAGTTGCGCGAGGTCCCTGCCGTCTGCGACCGTGAGCGCGAGCGGTTTCTCCACGAAGACGTGCTTGCCCGCCCTGAGCCCGTGCCGGACATGTTCGCTGTGCAGCGAGGCCGGCGACGCGAGCGCAATGGCGTCGCAGTCGGGATCGGTGAGAAGTTCCTGAAGAGTTTTCGTGGGGACGCCGAAGTCGGTGGCCAGCTTTGATGCCGCGGGCAGGTTCGGATCGCAAACAGCGTAAAGCGCCCCCAGACGCGATAAATTTCGAGCAATGTTTTTCCCCCAGTGCCCACAACCTACAGCTGCAACACTTGGTTGATGCGACCTCCCATTATGCCCCCTTTTCATGCACCCCCGCTCAGCGGTTCCACTCGCACCGAAACTCATCCTACACGCCCCCGGAGGACGGTTCAATGCAGGTCGCTTCGGCTTGTTAATGCCACGTTCGCATTACTGGGCGGGCCTCAGGATTTCGGTCATAAAGCTGTCAAGTCCTGGCGCAACATACTGCTCGCTCCTCCACACGAACCCGGAGCCGTCGCGCCAGAACTGGTTGCGAAAATTCCAGTTCAAATCCGGCGCCGTGCAAATCTCGACGGTGTGATTTGTGTCGTGCACGACGCCGATGATCGTGATTCGCTCCCCGCCAAGATTTTGTACTGAGCATCTGACCGCAACTCCATAGCGGGAGCGGTCGGAGAAATCATAAAAATATTGTTCGACGGTACCATCTCCCTGACCCATTGTCACGGGTTGAACCGAATTGGTCTGAAATCCGGTGAGATTGTGCTTGAACCCCGCGGTGCGAACGATGCGGCCATGGCGGGTCGTTATCGCCTGTCGCGAGCCGCCAAGCCAGACCAGGTCATCGCCGGTCTTGCCCGCCAGAACGAACATCGATTCGTCGCTGGAGCCGAGTCTTACGCCAAGCGAGGCGTAGGGAACCGCGGCAACCCTCGAACGCGGCACCGTGTCGGACGAACCGATGCCGGTTATCGCGTGAAACAGAAGAAGCCCCATCCGTCCCGTGTCGGAATTCGAAAGGTCGCCAGCCCCCGTGCAGCCTGTCAGCCAGAGCGCGAGAACGCTTGCGCAGAGTGTGCGGGCGGTGCCCCCACTCACTGAAAAACGTGAGGCCATTGCCGTTGGAGATCCCCGTAACTCGACGTTTGCGTCATGTCGTAAAGTTCGGCGTCGTTGTTGAGCGGCTGTCCGCCGTCGCGCTGAATGGGTCGCAGGTCCTCCTCGAACTTGGTCGTGGTCCCAAGGGGCAGCGCCCACTCCAGGGGAATGACGATCCGGATTCCCTTGTCGAAGCTGCCCTCGCCGAACGTGCTGAACGGCACGTTGGTGAAAGTCATCCATGCACCGATGAGAATCCCGGTATCAAACCTGCGATAGAGTTCGAGCGTTGCACCGTAATCTCCGGCAAGGTAGCGCCCCGCACGAACCACGGCAGTTACGTCCTCCCAAGGCGTCTCGACATAGAGCGACGCGTGGCCGGTCACCACCTGATAGCTCTGCAGGCCGAAGAGATCGTCAAAATTCCGCTGGTAGACGTCGTAGATATCTGCCCCGAGCGCCCAACGCTGTCCGAACGGTCGGTAAAGAACCTCGCCTCCGACACCGGCAAACATCTGCTCTATGTAGCCCACCGCCAGGCGGGCATAGAAATCGGGCGCGGGCTTGAAATAATCGGATAGTGTGAGATCGTTGATTCCCGTCGAGCCCTTTTGCAGATACTGCACGATGTCTGTTCGCACATGGGGAAGCACGCTGTTGTTCGGCCGTACAATACTGCCAAAATTGTTCCAGATATTGAAAGTCGCCTCGTCGTCCAGCACCAGTCCCCGGAACAGTTCGGTGTGGGTGGTCGCTGAGATGCCGATCCCGATGTAGGCTGGGTTGTCGGGGTCAAAGAGGTCTTCCTGCACTGAGGGGAAAATGCCCCAGGTGAACTGGGGATCGCCTTCTCCATCCGGATACCGTGTGTTTGGCGAGGCATCCGAAAGAATCGACGATGACCAGAGCTCTGCGGGAGTTGTGTCTCCCCTGGCCGCGGCATCAAGCTCCGTCCGCGAAAGCGTGACGGTGGTCAGCGGCATATGCGCGATCGTCGTCGTGATCTCGAAGGCCGCAATATCCGCAGGTGCCGTCGCCGAAAGTGCCCGTGCCACCCTGCTGATCGCCTCTGCATCCCGCAGATAGCGATCGTTTTCGATCTCGACCTTGACCACCGCATGTGCGATCGAGATTCCTTGTACGACAAGCTGCTGGCCTTCGATGGCCTTGCGCATCGCCGCGAGCATGCCGGGTTGCCAAACGGGCTGCACGGGGGTTGGCTGCGCGCTCGCCCCCCGTTTGCATGTCTCGATGGGATTCCAGTCGGATGCGACAAGAATGACCTGGGCGGTCGGGAGAAGCCCAGGCTTCATCAGCGCCGCGCAGGGCGGCCCCGGCGGGCCCGAAAGATCCACCTGCGCCACCAGCGTGTCGCCCGCAATCCAGCCGTCGGTCAGACGCAGGCCCGCTTTCTTGAACACATCGGCGATGCGCCACTCGTCGCCGTGGAACAGCGACGGGTCGGGCGGCCTGCTGTCAGCCTTCGGCAGCGCCGTGAGATCGACGAAATGAGCCGGCCAGTTGCCGGTCGGCGAATTGTCTCCCAGATTGAGCTGGGTAATCGGTTGACCGGCGCCTGCCGGCCGCGCGACGAAGGGCGGCTGTGGGTCCAGTCTGAACGGCCAGTTTGGTTCGGTCGGATCCATGACGATGTTGGCGTCCAGGGACAGCTCGCGGCCACCGATAACCGCGACCCCAAGATCCACATCGCTCCACAGTCGGTATGACAGGCCGGCGTTCACCGGAAGGGGCGCGTAGTTCATCGGATGGACGCCGGGGTTGTGCGTGTAGGAGGATTCCTCTGCGTAATCGTCGGTCGAATATTCCACCTTGAGCGTCAGGTCGGGCAGGGGCGTCTGGTATTCTATTCCGCCGAAAATGCCGACATCCGGACCATGGAAGTAGTCTCCGAAAAGCGGGGTACCCCCGGTGGTCGAAGTACTGGTGGACTGAGGCGTGCAGAAGCTGGCGTCCAGCTTGCAGAAAGGGTTCGTAAATGTCCCACGCGACGCAAGCCTGCCCCAACCCAGCCCCGCCGTCAGATCGACCGGACCGAAGCGTTTCGATGCCACCAGATACTGCGCCGAATAATAACCTGTTCCGATGAAATCCTGCAGACCGAAAGCGATCTGGGGCGTGTATTCGCCCTCCTGGAACAGCCGGAACTTGAAATCGAAGCTGCGATCGTAAAGCGCTCTCTGCCCGATGGGCGCGAGTGCATAGTTGATGGCGTACCGGAAGGTCGCTTCCATCCATGGTAGCGCCTGCCAGGTCAGCGAGATGCGGTTGTCGGGCTGCTTGACGTCGACATTGACCGCAAGATAGCCGTCCGGCATGAACCGCGCGTTGCGCATGTCCAACAAACCGATGCCGCCATACAGCGATGGCGTCGGCAGAACATTTTCTACATAGGCGTCGCTCTGCGCGCAGACCGGAATTGCGCCGGCAAGAATCACCGCACCGGCGAGCAGAACCCGGCGCAAGCCACGCCACGTCCGTCTTGGGACCTGAACCAATCAACTGCCCCACATGATCCGCGGCTCGGCGCTTCGAGTCGATGCCCAGCCATGACGCCCGCTGAAAAAATCAGCATGCTAGGTTTTTGCATGCCTTCGGAGCCATGTCCATCCGGGCCCATCGATGCCTGTCGCTGAGCCCCTCGCGAGGTCGTGCCCAGTCAGCTGGCGATTACTGCGCACCGCACCAAGCCTTAACTTGCGCCGACCTCTGCCCTGAGAGTAATAAGCGAATTGTGGTGTCGTGAACATGGTCGAAGGGGTCGCCGCAGCCCAGCGGTGGCATATGCATGAAAAAAACCGTCCTTTCCCGAATCGCATTGATCGCTGTCGCCACCGCAATCGGGCTTGTCGGCTGGACGCTGGTGCAGGTCAGGGCGCAGACCATCAGCAGCTCCTCGGTTCAGTCGGTCCTGCAAGGCATCGGCACGACGACCCCATCGGGTCAGCCGGGCGTGCCTGCGCCTACGGCGCCGATCACGGTTCAGCCAACAGTCACGCCCTCCACGCAGACTCTTACTCCAGCCACTCCGCCGACCGCGGCTCAGCTGCCGCCCTCCACGCTCGAACTGCTGTTCTCGCAGCGTGCCGGCCAGCCGCTTCAGCAGTTTGGTTATGATATTTTCGGTGTGCCGTCCTCGGTTACGGTGTCGCAGATCGGCAACGTCCAGGATCGGTACATTCTTGGCCCGGGCGATCAGCTTACCATCGTCTGTCGCGGGCATGACAGCAACACCTACATCGTTTCCGTCGATCGCGACGGCCGTATAATCGTGCCCGGCTATGAACCGGTGCAGGCGGCCGGTCGCACGTTCGGGCAGGTTCGCCACGACCTGCAGGCGGTGATCGCAAAGGACGCATTGTCCACGCAGGCCTATGTGTCGCTCGCGCAAACGCGGCAAATATCGGTTCTCGTGAGCGGCGAGGTGAACGCCCCCGGCGTGCGCACACTGAGCGGGCTGAACACCCCCATCGACGCCATTCTCCTCTCCGGAGGGATTCGCAAGACGGGAAGCTTGCGCAACATCATCCTGATACGAGGCAGCAGGCGTATACGGATCGACCTCTATTCGGTCCTGGCCCGGGGCGATGTTAGCGAAGTCGGAAATCTTACCGACGGCGATCGCATCGAAGTTCCGGCAATAGGAGCGACCGTGGCAGCTCTTGGCCTAGTCAACCGGCCCGGCATCTATGAACTTCCGTCGAACGCGCATGCCATCAGCGGTGAAGCGCTCATCCGGCTCGCTGGGGGCGGACTGGCAGGTGCCAACCATCTGTCAAAGCTCGTTGTGCAGTCGAACGGAGGCACCAATCTGGTCGCCATCGGGCGCGGCGGCATGATCGAGAGCGGCGAGATACTTTCCGTTGACGAAGAGTCGGGCAGTTCTTCGGGCAGGGTGACTCTGGCCGGCGCGGTGCAGCTTCCCGGAACGAGAGCTCTGGACAGCGTGCCGAGCCTGTCAAGGCTCATCCGGCGGCCCAGCGACCTGGCCGCAGACGCGTACACGCAATTCGGGGTTCTGGTGCATGTTGATCCGCATACGAACATTCATCGCGCTGTGGCATTTTCGCTGACGCGGCTTTTTGCCGGACAGGAGGATCTGAAGCTCAACGAAGGCGACGTCGTGTTCGTGCTGTCGAACCCGCAGGCGCAGTCTCTGGCCGCCGCCGCATCAGCCCAGCTGCAGGCTGCGGCGCAGGCGTCAAACGTTCCGCCATCCGAGGTCTCGCTGGCGCTCTCTGCCAGCGCGGCGCAGGCGACGCAAACGGCGACCACGGCCTCGCCGTCCTCCACCGTCCCGGGTACGACCACCCAACCCGCCAACAATGCGGCCGCGATCTATAGTGCATCCAATGGCGGCTCGACAGCAGCGGGTGCGGCGCAGGCCGGCAGCGCCCAGGCTTCGGCTGCCGCGCCTGCCGGAACGACCTCGTCCAGCAGCGCACCCACGAGCGTCGGGCAGGCGATCGCAACGGGAGTCGGCCAGGCGATCACCGGCACACTTCCCATCAACTCCTCGCCGACCACCGGTGCGAGCCCGGCGCCGCCGGGCCCCCCCGCCGGCTTGATGACGTCTGCCCCCTTGCCCCCGGCTCCTCCATACCAGGCGAGTGTGGCGGCCGCAGCGAGCCAGCAATTGCCTGCCTCTATCGCCCTGCTTCAGGCGGAGCATGCCCAAAGCGCAGCCGCCGGGATTCCGCTAGAAGGAGCCGGCCTGACGAGACCGCCGGCGCTGGGCGTCCCCGCCCCGGACACGGTTCCGACCGATCTAGCCAACGAACTTGGGCTGACGCTGAATGCGCTGGTCAATTTTTGTGCCGATTATCTGGTCTGGGTCGAGGGCGACGTTCACGATCCAGGCACCTATCTTGCCGAAGGGGGAACATCCCTCGCGGGGATGCTCGAGGCCGCCGGCGGCCTTGAGCTCCAGGCGGACCTCTCCGCCATTACGGTTACGTCCAGCATCATTGATGCGGGCACCGGGACCTCGCGCACCGTACGCAACGTCTATCGCGGCAATGGCCTCGTCGATTTCGAGAAGGTGGCCTTGCTCCCGCTCGACACCATCATCGTCCGCCAGGTTTTCTCGGACCGGGAAAGCGGAACGGTCACGGTCGTCGGGGCGGTGCGATATCCAGGCAGGTTCGATATTCTGCGCAGCGAGCGGCTGTCTTCCGTTTTAAGCCGCGCCGGAGGGCTGACCGACGAGGCGTATCCGCTCGGTGCCGTGTTCACCCGCATCAGTGCCCAGACGGCTGAGGCCCAGGGCAATTATCGCGAAGCCGTCGAACTGCAGACGGGCGCTCTTACCGCCGCCACCACACCAAACGTAAATCCGGCCATTCTAACCTACCTGCAGACGCTGGAGCAGACGCTCCTGCATCAACCCGCCCTCGGCCGCATCACGGTCACCGCCGATCCCACCATTCTCGCCGTAAAGCCGGAACTGGATACGCTTATGCAGCCCGGAGATTTCATCTATATCCCCAAACGGCCTTCCACGGTATCGGTCAGCGGCGAGGTGTTGAACCCCGGTTCCTTCCAGTATCGCCCGGACATGAGCCTTGATGATTACATCGATATGGCCGGCGGCTATACGAAGGTCGCGGAAGACGACGAGACTTTTGTGATCATGCCCGACGGCAGCGCCCGCACGCCGTCTTCAGGCGTGTCCAGCTTTTTCGGAAGCGACCCCATTCCGCCAGGATCGACAATCGTCGTTCCGCCGAACCCGGCGCCGTTCAATTGGATCGTATTTACGACACAGATTTCTCAGATCTTCGGGCAGCTGGCGATCGCCGGTGCATCGCTGTCCGCGATCAGTGGCAAATAACGCGTTCGCTACGAAGCCGCGGCGGTGGTCGCCGCGGCGCTGCGAATCTCGGCGAGCATGAGGCCGGCCAGCCTGTCCCTATCGTGCTGACGGGCGAGACGGTTGCAGCCCGCGCGAAAGCTTTCCCGCAATTGCGCGTCCGCCCGCAGCTGCAGGACGGCTGCCGCCAATGCCTCCGGGTTCTCGGGTTCCACCACCAAACCTGCGTGATAGCTGCGCACGAGTTCTGCTGAAATACCCCTGGCGCTCAGCAGAATTGGCCGCTCCATCGCGGCGGCCTCAAAGATTTTCGACGGCAGTGCTCCGTCGAAAACCGTGGATTTTTTCAATGACACGACGATGGCATCCGCCAGTGCAAGATAATCGATGGCGGCATCGGAAGGCACGGCGCCCACGAACGAGACGTTCGCTACGCCCAATGACTTCGCCATTTCGACAAGCTCCGCTCGCCGGGCGCCCTCGCCCACAAACAAAAAATGGATGTCGCCGTGTCCTACCAGAGCGGCCGCACGAATCACGACCTCGAGCCCTTGCGCCAGGCCGAGAGTACCGACATAGGCGACGACGAATTTTCCTTCCAGCTGCAGCCGCGCTGCCAGTCTGGCGTTGCGAATCCTTGGTATCAGGCGCTCCAGATCGGCACCGTTGGGTACAACCCCGACCTTCTCGGCTGGGACGCCCCGCTCGACAAGTCGCATGCGCATCGGTTCGGTCACCGTCACGATGCGCTCCGCCCCCTCGTAAAGCGTTTTTTCGACGCGGCGCAGGTTGCGCATGATGAGACCTTCCTTCATTGCTCCGACGGCAGTGATCGACTCGGGCCAAAGATCACGCACTTCGAAAACCCAGGGGCACCGCTTCACGCGCGCCAGCAGATGCCCCGCTACTGCGGCCAGCAGCTGCGGAGAGGTGGCCACGATGATGTCGGGCTTCTGGAACAGTCCGGCAAGGAATCCCGACACTGCGAAGCTCGCGAAATCGAGCGCGCGCAGGATCACACCACGGTTCGGGGCCAGGAAGCTCCAGACCCGGACCACATGAATTCCATCCATGGTTTCGCGCGCGTAAAGCCGGTTGCGATATGGCGGCTGCGGTCTTCCCAAGGGGAAATTGGGCACGGTTGTGACGACGGTCACATTTACGCCTTGTTTTACCCAACGGCGGCAATGTTCATAAGACCGACGCGCCGAGGCGTTCTGCTCGGGCACGAAATTATCCGTTAGTACCAAAACTTCCATGGCAGGCTTTGCAGCTCGGAGCAATGCATGTCTACGGCCACGGGGTCCGCAGGCTTCACCGCCCGACAGCGGTTGACTTGGTCAGCGTGCGGATGATTGCGCGCCGCCGGAGGGAACACAAGCTTGCGATTCGCCGGACCGGAAGCTTTGCTGCGGGAGCTTCGAACGGGAATGTCGCGCGGTGCTGTTGGCCAATCGCGACAAATTCGACAAAGTTCTGCCGCACGGACTCGCTAAAATGACATGGACCGTGCGCATTATGCGCGGCTGGCGGTGTCGGGTTTCGTTCCTCGGACCAAGAGCCAGCTGCAACCTGTGAGATCTGCGATGACTGCATCCCAAGCGGAAAATCTTTCCGGCAATCCTGCCGCCTCCGCGCGCGTCTATCCAGAACAGGTGCGCGGAAGGACAACGCACAAGGCCGTGCGGCGCACCCTTCTGATCGGGCTTGCCTTGCTCGCGATTGCGCTTCTGGTCTGGATAATCCGGCCGACCTCACACTCCCATACCGGGGCGAGCCGCTGGGGCAGCGCAGGCCCCATCCCCGTGGGAGTAGCCAAAGTCCGCTCGGGTAACGTCAGGCTGACGCTCGACGCACTGGGTACTGTCACGCCGCTCGCGACGGTCACTGTCAAGCCGGAGGTCAGCGGGATCATACAAAAAATCAATTTCAGGGAAGGTCAGATGGTCCGTGCGGGCGACGTCCTGGCCGAAATCGATCCGCGCCCCTATCAGGCGGCCCTGGATCAGGCAAAGGGCGCCCTCGCGCGCGACCAGGCCCAATACGCGAACGCCCTGATCGATCTCCAGCGATATCAGTCTCTCTGGGCAAAGAATGCGATCTCGCAGCAGATCCTTGCGACGCAGGAAGCAACCGTCCGCACCGATGCCGGCACCGTCGAGGCGGACAAGGGTGCCCTCGAGGCCGCCGCGGTGAACCTTGCTTTTTGTAAAATCACTTCGCCCGTTGCGGGCGAGGTCGGGTTGCGTCAGATCGATGTCGGCAATTACGTGCAGACGGGAGTGACGACCGAAATCGTCGTTGTCACCCAGCTGCAGCCCATGTCGGTGCTGTTCACCCTGCCCGAAGACGACATCGATCAGGTGATGGGGCGCGTCCACGCCGGGGCCAAGCTTCCGGCGGACGCCTATGACAGATCGCAAACCACAAAAATTGCCAGCGGCACGCTTTCAACCATCGACAATGAAATCGATCCGACCACCGGCATGGTAAAGCTGCGCGCCCTGTTCGACAATTCCGACGATCGGTTGTTTCCCAGCCAGTTCGTCAATATACGTCTGCTTGTCGATACGTTGCATGGTCGGACCACCGTTCCCGGCGCTGCCGTACAGCACGGAGCATCCGGCAGCTACGTCTTCGTTGTGAAACCCGGCGATACGGTCCGCATGCAGTCCGTAGCCCTGGGACCGACAGACGGCGACAGCGTCGAGGTGACGCACGGGATCGCCCCGGGCGAGGAAGTCGTCGTCGACGGCACCGACAAGTTGCGTGACGGATCACAAGTCACGATCCCTGGCAACAAGAACACCATGTCGAAATCGGTGCGAAGCTCCGCAGGCTTCCGTGGACATGGACATCACCATCACCATTGGAGCGACAGCGGAAACGGCGGGCAATGACGTTTTCGCGGGCTTTTCCGTGCCGATGAACCCTTCCCGTCCGTTCATACTGCGGCCGGTCGCAACTTCGCTCCTGATGGTGGCGATCATGATCGTGGGCATCGTGGGATTCGCGTACCTGCCGTTATCGGCCTTGCCCGAAGTCGATTATCCGACAATCCAGGTGCAGACGTTTCTGCCCGGCGCCAGCCCCGAGGTGATGACCACGACGGTTACGGCGCCGCTCGAGCGTCAGTTCGGCGAAATGCCGGGCCTCAGTCAGATGACGTCCGCGAGTTCGGGCGGAGCTTCCGTCATCACTCTGCAGTTCGATCTCAGCCTCAGCCTGGATATTGCCGAGCAGGAGGTCCAGGCGGCGATCAACGCGGCAACCAGTCTTCTGCCCCAGAGTCTGCCTGCGCCGCCGGTCTACGCCAAGGTCAATCCGGCCGATGCGCCCATACTGACGCTTGCGGTCATGTCGAACGCCATGCCCCTGACGCAGGTCGAGGACCTGGCCGACACGCGCATCGCGCAGAAGATTTCGCAGCTGCCCGGAGTCGGGCTCGTAAGCATCAACGGCGGCCAGCGTCCGGCGGTCCGCATACAGGCCAACCTGCAGGCCCTCGCCGCCTACGGATTGAACATCGACGATCTGCGCACCACCATTTCGAACGCGAATTCGAATTCGCCCAAGGGCAATTTCGATGGTCCCTCCCGCGCCTACACCATCAACGACAACGACCAGATCCAGTCTCCTGCCGATTACAGACAAATTGTGGTGGCCTACCGGAACGGCGCCCCCGTCCACCTCTCCGATGTAGCCACTGTCGTTCAGAGCGCCGAAAACAACCAGCTTTCGAGCTGGGACAATGTCAGCCCGGCAATCCTCCTGAACGTGCAGCGTCAGCCCGGCGCCAACGTCATCTCCGTTGCCGACCGCATCAAGGCCCTGTTGCCGCAGATCGAAGCGGGGCTGCCCCGATCGGTCAATGTGTCGGTGCTGACGGACCGGACCAATACCATTCGTGCGTCCGTTTCCGACGTGGAACTGGAACTCGGGCTCGCCGTGGTGCTCGTTGTTCTCGTCATCTTCGTCTTCCTCCTGAATGTCCCGGCAACCATCATTCCGAGCCTTTCGGTCCCGCTTTCGCTCGTGGGCACCTTCGCGGCCATGTATCTGCTGGGCTTCAGCCTGAACAATCTTTCCCTGATGGCCCTGACGATCGCGGCCGGCTTCGTGGTCGACGATGCCATCGTGATGATTGAAAACATCAGTCGCTATCTGGAGGCTGGCGAAACGCCCCTGCAGGCCGCCCTGAAGGGGGCGGGCGAAATCGGTTTCACGATCGTTTCTCTCACGATCTCGCTGATCGCGGTGCTCATTCCACTGCTTTTCATGAGCGAAGTCGTGGGGCGGCTGTTTCGCGAGTTCGCGATGACGCTCGCGATCACGATTCTCATTTCAGCGGTCGTTTCGCTCACGCTCGTTCCCATGCTTTGCGCCAAGGTCCTCCGGCATCGCGCCCGGCGCGACGAAACCGCCTTTGCCCGGAATTCGCGTGAGTATTTCGCCGGTCTCGTCGCCGGGTACGGTCGGCTGCTGAATTGGGTGCTCGACCGGCAGCCCCTGACGCTTGGGGTTGCGGCAGGCACGCTGGTTCTTACAATCGTGCTTTATGCGGTGATACCGAAGGGATTTTTCCCACTCCAGGACACGGGCCTGGTGCAGGGGATCACGCAGGCCGGTCCGACGGTATCGTTTTCCGCCATGGCGCAGCGCCAGGAAGCTCTGGCCCAGGCTCTATTGAAGAACCGCGATGTGGAGAGTCTCTCCTCCTTCATCGGCGTGGACGGCACCAACAACACGTTGAACAGCGGGCGGATTCTCATCAATCTCGTGCCCGGAAACGGACGCTCCGAAGGGATCGGCGAAATTGTCGCCGCGCTGCAACGGAGCGCCCGTCAGGTTCCGGGCATCTCGCTGTATCTCCAGCCCGTGCAGGATCTGACCGTCGACTCGACGGTAAGCCGGGCGCAATACCAGTTCGTTCTGGGAGCGGCCCGCACGGCGCCGCTCGACGCGTGGGTGCCGAAGCTGATGGCGAAGCTTTCGACCGCACCGGAGCTGGCCAATGTCTCGACCGGCTATCTCGACAATGGACTCTCCGCCAACATCGTGGTGGACCGCGACACGGCAGCGCGCTTCGGCATCACGGCAGCGACGGTCGACAACGCCCTCTACGACGCATTCGGCCAGCGGATCATTTCGACCATTTTCACGCAGTCCAACGAATACCGCGTCATTCTGGAGGCAAATCCGCGCCTGCAGAACTCGCTGACATCTCTGTCATCGGTGTACCTGCCCTCCGCCGCGGGAGGGCAGGTGCCGCTTTCTGCAATAGCCCGGGTCGTCGAACAGCCCGCTCCTCTCGAACGCGACCACCTCGGCCAGTTTCCGGCCGCGCTCATCTCATTCGACGTGGCACCGGGCCATTCGCTTGGCGCGGCGGTGAACGCCATCACGAATTCCGAGCAGGCGATCGGCATGCCCGATGGCATCACCACAACATTTCAGGGTGCCGCGCTCGCCTTCCGCAAATCGCTGGGCAACGAGATTCTTCTGATTCTGGCAGCGATCGTAACGGTATATATCGTGCTCGGAGTGCTTTACGAGAGCTACATCCATCCGATCACAATCCTTTCCACATTGCCCTCGGCCGGCGTCGGGGCGCTCCTTGCATTGATGATTGCCGGCAATGATCTCAACATCGTGTCGATCATCGGCATCATCCTCCTGATCGGCATCGTGAAGAAAAACGCGATCATGATGATCGATTTCGCGCTGCACGCCGAACGCATTGACGGCATGGCTCCGCGGGATGCGATCTACCAGGCGAGCCTGCTGCGCTTTCGCCCGATTCTCATGACCACCGTGGCGGCCCTGTTCGCCGCGCTGCCGCTGATGCTCGGAGGTGGAACCGGCTCGGAACTGCGCCAGCCGCTTGGCATCGCCATCGTCGGCGGTCTGCTCGTAAGCCAGTTGCTCACGCTGTTCACGACGCCGGTCATCTACCTCTATTTCGACCGCCTCGCGCGCAGATTCCACATCGGACCCGCGCCGGAACTGTCCGGCGCCGAGCCGCTTGCACCGTGAACATCTCCGCCCCCTTCATTGCAAGGCCCGTCGCCACCATGCTGCTGACCATGGGTCTTGCGCTTGCTGGCGTGATAGCCCTGTTCCTTCTGCCCGTCGCGCCGCTTCCCAACGTCGACATCCCGACCATCGTGGTATCGGCGCAGATGCCCGGCGCCAGCCCGCAAACCATGGCGACCAGTGTCGCCACACCGCTTGAGCGCCATCTGGGCACGATCGCAGATGTGACGGAAATGACCTCTTCGAGTTCTGTCGGCTCTACGCGAATCGCGCTCCAGTTCGGCATAGACCGCGATATCGACGGCGCGGCGCGGGACGTGGAGGCGGCGACCAACGCGGCTCGCGTCGACCTTCCGGTCTCGCTCAGGAGCAATCCCACCTACCGGAAATTCAATCCGGCCGATGCGCCCATTCTCATTCTGGCGCTTACATCGCAGTCGTTGTCGACGGGCCAGATATACGACTCGGCTTCGACGATTCTGCAGCAAAAACTCAGTCAGGTCGAAGGAATCGGCCAAGTGCAGATCGGCGGCAGTTCGCTTCCCGCCGTTCGCATCGATCTCAATCCGCTGGCCCTGTTCAAATACGGGATCGGCCTGGAAGACGTTCGGGCAGCGCTCTCCGCGGCGAACGCCAATGCACCCAAGGGAGCGGTGGCGCAGGGTCCGCTCAAGTATCAGATCTACACCAACGATCAGGCCCGCACGGCCGATCAGTTTCGTCCTCTCGTGGTCGCATACCGCAACGGCGCCGCCGTCAGGCTTCAGGACGTGGCAATGGTTTACGATGGCGTCGAAGATATCCGCAACATAGGGGTCACCAACGGCAAGCCCGCAGTGCTGGTCATCCTTTACAGCCAGCCGGGCGCCAACATGATCGAGACCGTCGATCGCGTCCGGGCGACCCTGCCGGAACTAAGGGCGGCGTTGCCGCCCGCGATCCAGCTCATCGTCGCCAACGACCGCACCACATCCATTCGCACGTCCCTCTACGACGTCGAACGCACGATGATGCTGTCCATCGCGCTTGTGATCCTCGTCGTATTCCTGTTCCTCAGGAACGGGCGCGCGGCGATGATCCCCAGCATCGCGGTGCCGCTGTCGCTGGTCGGCACTTTCGGCGTCATGTACCTGATGGGCTTTTCGCTCGACAATCTGTCCCTCATGGCACTCACCGTGGCGACCGGCTTCGTCGTGGACGATGCCATTGTCGTGCTCGAAAATGTTTCGCGTCACATCGAAGCCGGAGTGTCCCGCCGGACGGCGATTTTCGAAGGTGCCCGCGAAGTGGGATTCACGGTTCTCTCGATGAGCCTGTCGCTGATCGCGGTTTTCCTGCCCATTCTGCTGATGGGCGGCCTTGTCGGGCGGTTCTTCTTCGAATTCGCGATGACGCTCTCGATCGCCATACTGATCTCGCTGGTCGTCTCGCTCACCACCACGCCGATGCTCTGCCGCTATCTGCCGCGCCACGACGAGGCCGAGCGCCGGCAGGGACGCCTTCTCTGGATGGCAGAATACGCCTTCGAAGCAATGCGGCGCGCATACGATCGTTCGCTGTCATGGTCCCTGCGAAATCCGGGCACGGTCGCATTCGTCCTGTTCGTTACGATCTGCCTCAACTTCTATTTGTTTGCAATCATACCGAAAGGTTTCCTCCCGAATGAGGATACGGGCGAGATGTTCGGCAGGATTGTCGCCGATCAGAGCATATCCTTCCAGCTCATGGAGAAGAAATTTACCCGGTTCGTGTCAACGATCGCCAAAGACCCGGCAGTGCAGAACGTCACGGGATTCAGCGGGGGCGGCAGCGGAGGCGGTCCAGGCGGGAGCGCCGTCAATTCCGGCAGCGTTTTTGTCCAACTGAAGCCGGAGGACCAGCGGACCGTCACGACCGATCAGGAGGTTCTGCGGCTTACCCACAAGCTCAGCGATCTCGCCGGCACACGACTGGAACTCCGGAACGCGGGAAATTTCCACGTCGGCGCGCGCCAGGGCTACGGGGCCTATCAGTACACGCTCGAAGCCGATACGCTCGACGAGCTCAACGAGTGGCTGCCGAAAATCACGGCGGCGCTTCAGAGCGTCCCCGAACTTGAAGATGTAAGTTCCGACGTGGACACCGCCGCACTCGAGACCGACCTCGTCATCGACCGCCAGACCGCCGCGCGGCTTGGGCTGACGGCGGCGCAGATCGACAACACGCTGTATGACGCGTTCGGACAGCGCCAGGTGTCGACCATCTACAACGACCTCAACCAGTATCACGTGGTGATGGGCGTGGCGCCGGAATTCTGGCAGAGTCCGGCCACGCTCGACGATATCTATGTCAGCACGTCGGGCGGGATTGCGAGCGGCACGCAGACGACCGGCGCCGTCGCCGGCACTGTGGTCGTCGCCAGCGCGACAGCTCCGACGGCCGCGCAGATCGCGGCCGACGTTGTGCGCAACCAGGCGATGAATGCACTTGCCAACAGTGGCCGCGGTGTCGCCTCGACGGGCGCCGCCGTGAGCACGGCACAGGAAACCATGGTGCCGCTCGCGGCCTTCAGCCATTTCACTCCCGGGAATACGCCGCTTTCGGTGAATCACCAGGGACCGTTTGTCGCCGCGACGTTCTCCTTCAATATTCCCGAACACGGTTCGCTGCAAAGCGCCGTCGCCGCGATCGAACGCACCATGTTGAACCTGCACGTTCCCAACGCCATTCATGGTGGGTTCGCCGGGAATGCGCGGGTGTACCAGAATTCGATGAGCGACGAGCCTCTTCTGATTCTGGCAGCGGTCGTCGCCGTCTATATCGTGCTCGGCATTCTTTACGAAAGCTACGTTCACCCGCTGACGATCCTTTCCACGCTGCCCTCCGCCGGAGTGGGCGCGCTGCTTGCGCTGCTGATCACGGGGACCGAATTCACGCTGCTCGCCCTCATCGGCGTGCTGCTTCTGATCGGGATCGTGAAAAAGAATGCCATCATGATGATCGACTTTGCGCTGGAAGCCGAGCGCAAGGAGGGACTTTCCTCGCGCGATGCGATTCACAAGGCGTGCCTGATGCGGTTCAGGCCCATCATGATGACGACCTTCGCCGCGATCCTTGGCTCTCTGCCTCTCGCGCTGGGTCTCGGTTCGGGCTTCAGCAAATCGCTCGGCATTTCGATCGTCGGCGGGTTGATGGTCAGCCAGTTGCTCACGCTTTTCACCACGCCGGTCGTCTATCTTTATCTCGACCGGTTCCGGCTTCGCTGCAGACATGCCTGGCAGCGCTGGTACCCCAGTTCAGCCGGCTCTGCGCAGCAGAGACCGCAAACCATCTGAGATTTTCCTCGCGCGCCGGCGATAGGCGCGACTGTCCTAATTGTCGTGGAGAATGCCACGGGAGCAGGCAAAGGTTCATTCACGAAGCCATCAGGAGTGATTTGCGCACCATAGCTACAAATTGAAATACTGCGCCGCCGGCACGGGGCAGGAGAGCCGGAGTTTGCGGGAGCGGTCGATGCGGTGGTTTGCTGGTGTGGCGCTTTCCTTGAGTGCCGCACTGTGGGGAAGCTTGTTGGCTGGCGCCGCAGCCGCATCGACGATGGGTTCGCTGGCGCCGCATGACTCCACAGCGGCGACCAGTGCGCAGGAACAATGGATTGCGGAGCCCCTCACGAATTGCCGTGCGCTCGATTCGGATTTCGATGCAGGCGACAGCATCACCTGGCAGGGACGTTGCTCGGAAGGAATGGTGAGCGGTATGGGGACCCTGGCGTTCCTCAACAAGGGTCGTCCGGTCGAAACCATCACGGGGACGTTCGGTGAGGGCGTTTTGATGCCCGGACATGTATCGGCGGAGTGGTCGGACGGGTCGAAATACGAGGGCGAACAGGCCGGCAGCCAGTTCGACGGTATCGGAGTCTTCACCACCGCCATCGGCGACAGGATCAGCGGTGAATGGAAATCCGGCGCGCTCAATGGAAAAGCGAGCGTTGTCTGGGCGAACGGCGACCGCTATGACGGCGCGTGGAAAAATGGCAAGTCGGATGGGCAGGGTACCGAAGTCTGGGCGAACGGCGATCGTTACGAGGGGCTGTGGAATGACGGAAAGCCGGTGGGCCAGAATGAGGCCACAGCCGCGAGCGGGCCTCCCGTCGGCGCGACGCCACCGCCGGGGGTGGTGCCCGTCGCTGCACCACCGACGTTTCCGCCACCGGTTGTAGCGCCCTCTGCCAGACCCTTGCAGGCGGCGAGCTCCGTCCTGCTCATAGCGCCGACTTCGGACGCAGCCGGAGATGCGGGCGGCCCGCTTCTTTCCCTGCACGATTTCCTCGGGCAAACCCTTGTCGCCGTGGACGGGGCGACGATCGCCCTGGACCAAACCGATGGGGGGTTCGCACGCACGATCACGCTTTCCAGTGGAGTTTCGGAACAGACCTCCTTTGCCTTCTTGAACGAGCGGATCGGCACGGTCTCGACCCGGTCCACGACAATCGGCCTGTTCCGACGGAGCGGCGACGGTATGGAAATCGACTACACCGACGGAGAGATCGAGACCATGAAGCCGGATTCCGCAGGTGGTCTGTTGCAGACGGCACACGGCCCGGATGGAGAATTATCCTGCACCGCGTGGCACCCGCCAGGGCATGTCTTCAGCCAGGAGGAGCGCAGGGCCGCCGTACAGGAATATGCTGCCCGCCTTGGTGTCGCCGCGCCGACGGCCGGCCGAGGCCATCACATGTCCCACCCGGCGGCACACAGCTGCGGAGGGGCATATCTGATCAATGTTGCGGACACCGCCGCCTCTGCGGCCGACGGCCCCGGCACGAATGACCAGGTGCCCTCGAGCGATCGCATGGCCGCACCACCCTTGGAACAAAGCCAAAAACCACAGGCGGCGCCCGGCAATGGTTCGCGGCGTCTGCAGGCCATTCCGGTCAGGACATCAGCGGTACATCTGATCGATGCGCCTTACGAGGCGGCACCGCAGCCGTCCGTTCAAAATGCCAAGTTTACCCTGGATACAGTTCCACCGCCGCCGCTACCATCGGGCGCCCCGGCTGCCGCTACGGCCCCGCCAGCAGATGCATCGACCTGCCTGAGCGTGGTCAGCAATGGCGAATATTGGGGCTTTCAGAACCGCTGCGCAAACGCCGTGCAGTTTGTCTATTGCGAGATGGGTGACGCGAATCCTCTTACCTCGTGCCGCAGCACGGGTGTTTCGGGCAGTGTGGCCGCCAACGGCTTTGGCGCCCTGATCAGCGATCGCAGCCTATCCGAGCAGGGTGTCAAGCATGATTTCCGGTGGACGGCCTGCGACGGCGGCGCGGGCGAGGTCGTACCTCATCTCGACCGTGTCGATCCCCCTTCGGGACGCTGCCTGCGCACGGTTCCAGCGGCGAACAGTGGCGCAGCTAACCGGAATCCGGCAGGCTCATGAACAGTGCGGCGCTTGCTGCGGGCGTTTCCTGTTCGGGATGGACGGTGCCGCTCACCAACCGCAGCATCGTCATGTTCGAGGCGAACTGCAACTCGGCGTTGACCACGTCCGTTTTGAGCTGAGTCAACTGATCTTCCGTCTGAAGCAACGTCTTCCGGTCGATAACTCCGAACCGGGCGCGTTTTTCGTCGCTCGCGACCGCTATCTCCGTCTCCTGTTCCGCCTTCAGAGAGGCTTTCCATTCGGCCAGCGCGGAACGCAGGTTGCGCACGGAGTCGGTAATGTCCACCTGCACCTGGGTTTCGAGCTGATGCAATGAAACCTCCGCCTGCCGTTGACTCGAGAGATCCTGGGCGACCTTTCCTTCCGCGGCGTTGTTCTCCAGACTCTGCGAATACACGACGATGGCGCGCGTCGGGTCTATTTGAAGGCTGAGGATGGGCGAGGTGCTGTCCTCGGCACCGCGGTGTGCCGCCAGCGCTGCCGCAATGTATTCACGCGCGGCCTTCAGGTCCGAACGGTTGTTGAGGGCGAGATCGTCGAGCGCGGCTTCATTGAGGCTGGAGACCGTGCTTTCCTCCCCCGCCATGCCGGGCAGTTGGCCGGTCGGTGCCGGCGTCCCGCCGACCGCTTCTCCGGTCGTGGCCACCGCAAGATCGCGCTGGCAGGATCGGACCGCATCCTCGTTTTGCTCCAGTGTAATCTGGCGCGTTGCATTCGCGGCCCCGTAAGCCTGCGCGACCGAAGGTTCAATCAGACCCCGCTTCGCCTGGAGTTCCAGCGAAGTGGAGTACGCCTCGCCGTCGCGCAGCGACTGGGCAGAGATATCCACAACCCGTTCGGCTGCAAGGCATCGCCAGTATATCTGCACCATGTCGTGCACCGTATGCGCAATCGCGTAATCGCGGTCGAAATGGGTACCGATCAATGTCGCCTTGGCGGCCAGCTCCGCGGAATCGGCCGCTTCTTCGCCGAGCCCCTGAAGCAGTGGAATCCGCAGGCCGAGACTTGGGCGCAACGCCGTAAGTCCAAAGGTCTGCGCGGTCGTCGCGCCGCTTGTCGCCGGGTAGGCAGTCAGGCCGGGCGCGATCTGGATCCCGTTGCGAAATTCGCGGCCAATGCTGACCGAATAGTAGTAAGCGCTGAGTATATCCGTGTCGTTGGTCAGGATACCCTTGCCGGGAATGGCGGCGGAGTAGCCAACCCGCGGGACGTAGATTTCCTGCCAGCCGCCTTGCGCCTGCGCCGCCCAGTCGAACTGACCGGCAGCCTGTTGAACTTCAGACGACGCAGTCTTGACCTTCTCGTCCTGCAGACGGATTGCATCATTATCGGTCCTCAGAACGTCACGAATCGAGTCCGTGAGACTGATCGTCGGCACGGTGGCCGCCCCGGCACATGCGCGGATGAAAACAATGAAGAAGGCCGTGGCGCCTGCCACGGCCTGCAACAGGACGGAGATCGGCCGGCATGCCGGTCGCGGCAGCCGCATGGAGGCAATCACTGCGATGGGGCGATCCGGCCGTCGACCATGTTCAGGACACGATCCGCCGCCGAAAAAATGCGGTTGTCATGCGTAACCATCAATATCGACGCTCCGCCTATTTCCACAAGTTCCCTGAGAAGCTTTATCACCAGCCCCGCGGTCTCGGCATCGAGGGCCGCAGTGGGCTCGTCCGCAATGATGATGGGAGGCTCGTTGATCAGGGCGCGGGCGATCGCGATCCGCTGCTTTTGCCCAGTCGACATCTGGCGCGGTTTGGAATCGAGATACGCTTCCAGGCCGAGCATCGAAAGCAGCCGTGCCGCGCGGCGCCGTGCTTGCCGGTGCCCCGGCCGCCCGCCGGCCACCTCCATGGCCAGCGAGAGAGTCTGAAAAGCCGTCAGCGCCTCAAACAGGTTATGGTCCTGGAAGATAAAGCCGATCCTGCGGCGCACCTCCCGTTGTCCGCCCGGGGCCAACCCGGCGAGTTCCGTATCGAGCACCCGGATGCTGCCGGACTGCAACGAACGCAGCGCGCCGATCAGGGTCATCAGCGTGGTCTTGCCCGCGCCCGAGGGACCCGTGAGGATCACGAATTCGCCCCGCTCGAGCGCGAAATCCACGTCGTGGAGAACCTGCTTGCGAGCGGACCCCGTGTCGAAGGCGTGGCTCACCCTTCGCGCGACGACGGCGGGCGAAGGCTTCGCGGCCGCTCCCAGGGAAAACTGCAGGCTTCCAAGCTCGCTCACGGTCGGGCTCAATACAACGCCGCAGGATCGGCGATGGCTACGCGCCTGATCGCAATGAGACCGGCAATCACACACATGGCCACTGTCAGGGAACAGACGACCAGTCCCGAGGGGACCGTAATCCGTATGGGAAGCATGGACTGCGCAGCGATGTAACGATCTGCAATCCACGCGCACAAAAGACCCGTGGCAAATCCGGACGCCGAGAGCACGACTGCCTGGCCGAGTATGATGCTGCGCAGCGATCCCGTGGAGAAACCCATGGCCTTCAGCGTGGCAAACTGCGGCAGATGATCGCTGATTTCATTGTAGAGCACCTGGTAGCAATTGATGGTGCCGATGATCAGCCCTGCCAGCATGCCGATCGCGAACAGCAGGCCGACCGGCGCCGACCGCAGCGTGTAGGCGCTCTCCCGTTCGGCGGTTTCGGCGGGCGTGAGAACGGTCACATCCGGCGGAAGGCTTGTCAGGATACGCCGGCGTTCCCGCTCGACCGAGACCCCCGGTTCCAGATGAATGACTCCCATAATCGGCTTGGCGTCGGGCGAGCGCGAGAGCCAATCGCCCGAACTCATGAGAATGTTCCCATCATTCACGATGTCCGCTCCGATGCTGACATAACCATCCACGCGCAAGGGAATCGTATCAATCTGAATGTCATCACCCATCTTGAATTTGCCGAAAATTGGGCGGGAAAGACGGTCATACAAAAATCCGTGGGAGATTTTCAGCGCATGTGAAATGCCCGCCGGGTCGGCGAGCTTAAACGGAATGTCATCCGGTGGAAAGGCATAGAGGATGATTCGCCTGACGCGCTTGTCGTCGGGGTCCCGCAGCCCGACGTGATCCTCGTACACCGGGGTAACGCGGGCGACCCCGGGGACGGCCGCGGCCTGTTCGAGCCGGACAGCATCTATCTTATCCCAGCGATGCAGATTGACTCTGGCGATATTCATGATCAGCAGGTCGCCCCGAACGAGATTGGCAACAAGAGACTGGGCATCGAGCATTCCAAGGAGCAGACCAAACTCGACGAAGACGATGACAACCCCCATGGCGACGCTGGCCGACGCCACGGCCAATCTTGCCCGGTTGTGGAGCAGCAGCCGCAGGCCGAGACCGATCCGCGGCAACATCAGTAGAGCGCCGCCGGGTCCGCACGCTGGACCCGGCCCAACACGGCGGCAGCTGCACAGATTGATGCCGCCAGCGTGATCGCCAGCATTTTTCCCGACAGCGCTAGCCCGAGTGCGGCCTCCAGATGCGTGCGCAGCTCGATATACCAGAGCACGCCTGCGCCGGCTGCCAGCGCAGGAATCAATCCACCCAGACCGACCAGCACCGATTGCGTGACCCCGATGCCGTACACGAAGGCGGGGCTCGACCCCATCGCCTTCAGCACGGCGTACTCCTTCATGCGGTTGGCGACTTCTGTCGAAAGCACCTGCACGATGATCACGGTTCCGACGAGGCTCGCGATCAGCATGCTGATGTAGATCATGATTCCGACGGGCCTGACCGAGAGAAAATAGTCCCTCTCCTGCTGGAGAAGCTCGGCCCGGGTAAACACAAGCGTATGTTCGGGGACGATGGCCTCGAGATCCTTCTTGGCCTTCTGCGGATCGACGCCCGGGCGGAGCTGGAACAGGGCTATGCTGACCTTGCTCGAATCGCGGTCGGTCAGGCGCGGAAAATCCGTATTGCGGACGATGGCGCTTCCTTCACCATAGAAAAAGAGACCCAGCCGGAAGTGCCCCGCGATCGAGACCTGTTCACCGTCTTCACCTCCGATCTTGGCCGTCGTGCCCGTCGCCAGCGGCCCGATGTCGGGTTCGGAATAGGAATCCATCAGGAGGGAATGGGATGAAATCAGCGATTTCATTCCGCGGCGGATCACCGGGTCGCGGACGAACGTGCCCGGGTCGTCCAGTCCGATCAGAAACAGATAGGCCACCTTCTTGGAGGGCCACTGCATCCAGTGAACAACGTCCACATTCAATCCGAACGCCTGCGAGATGTCTCCTGTGGCGCGCCCCTGATCGAGCACCACGCGATCGATGGTCTCGAAATTCAGCAGAAACTGATAGGTGTCGGGAACGGCCGCAACGTCGAAATTGAAATCGTCGTAAAGCTGGGTGACCTTGGCTTTTGCCGCATCGAGAATGGAAATCTGCAGGGTGAGCAGAAACAGGGCCACCGCGACGCCGGCCAGCGCCGCCAGAAGGCGGAGCCGATGCTGGAATAGATTGGAGGCCGCGACAATGAGACAGGCGACGCCGGGCGGACCACCGGAAATGGAAAACATGGTCCCGGTCCAGTGGCGAAATCGCGAAACGGGACGCGGTGCCATGTTACTGCGGTCTGCGAGCGGCATCAGTCAGGTACACATTCACGCGGGACGTTCCACAGGATCATGCGCTAGCGTGCGATCTCCACTTCCACTTCCATGCCGACCACCTTGCTCGCCGTCGCCGGGTTGTCGAGCTTTATCCGGACGTCCCCAAGCTGGGCCTTGGTATCGACGAGCCTTCCGACATTCTCGACAGTGCCCTTCAGCGGTCTGACAAATGCGCTGCTCTTGATGGTGGCCCGCAAACCGGGCCTGAGTTTGAGGAGGTCGCCCTGATACGCCTGGCAGATGACGTACATGGTGCGGATATCGCCCATCTCGATTGCCGGCGCGCCCGTGAGATTTTCTCCCACATGCTGGTCGATGCGAAGTATCATGCCGTCGCTGGGTGCGACGACACGATAGAGCGCAAGCTTCTGCCGTTCGATGTCGAGCCGCTTGGACGCACTCGAAATGCTCGCCGCATTGTCCACACGTACCTGGCTTTCCCTCTTGACGTCGATGTCCAGTTGCAGGCGCGCCTCGTCTGCCGTCTGCTCGGTATCGGCGATCTGTTTTTCGGAAGTCGCTTCAGGCCCCAGCGCTCGATAGTTCTCGGCATCTTTCTCGTCACGCTGCCAGCGCTCTTCATCGATCCGGACCGCCTCCTCGGCGGCGGCCAGATTCTGCGCGGCGTCCTTTTTGGTTTGCGCCAGTGTAAGTTCGGCAATTTGCACGTTCGCCTGTTGTTCCCGATCATCGAGCGTCATCAGAAGGTCGCCCCGCTTTACCATCTGATCGGGGTGCACCGGGATGGTGAGAATTCTGGCGCCCTGGACACCATCGAGAACCACCACGCCGCCGCTGGGTTCGATGCGGCCGGTGCCGCCTACGTCGTCTGCATACGACGCCGAAACCGCGGTCGCGGACAACAACACGGCGAGCGCGGCCGCTCTCATTGCGCTGAACTCAATTTCTGCTCCATTCGAAGCGGCGCGGGCGGCTTGGGCTCAGGGCGGCGGCCCGATGCGGCTCCGGTGGCGCAGCCGATTTAAACGATACCGGAGGGCTTGCACCAGCCCGGAATTGCCCTGCCGGGGCAATTCGAATATCCACCTTGGCGGGCATAGAGCGGCAACTGGCCCCTGAAGGTCAGGGATTGGAGCGTAGTCATGGATGCCGCTGGCCGAGCGAATGGCCAAGGACGCCAAGGACGGACATGGCTCGCCGATTCGCCCCGACTGTTCCACAACCCGGTTCTCGACAGGCTTTCGCGCGTACATCGCCTTGTACCGCTTCTTCTTTACGCCCCGATCCTGGTGCTGCTGCTCTCCGTCGCCCTCTGGCGGCTGCCCTTTCCGACCGTCGCCGCCGGGGTTTTCGGAGGCTATATCCTCTGGACGCTCGTGGAATATTTCGGGCACAGGTTCCTCTTCCACTATCGTTCCAGAACGGCCGCGGGGACACGGATTCAGTTCCTGATTCACGGTGTCCACCATGATCACCCCAACGATCCCCTCCGGCTGGTCATGCCTCCCCTGATGAGCATTCCCATCATGGCGGCGGCATACGGCGTCCTGCGCGCGGGCTGCGGCGCCGAAGCATCGCTTCCTGCCTGGGCAGGGTTCATGGGCGGCTACCTGTTCTACGACATGCTGCACTATCACGTGCATCACGGGCGGCCCCGAACCGCGCTGGGCAGGCTGCTGCGCCACCGTCACATGCACCACCATTTCCGGGATGACACATGCAGTTTCGGGGTGAGCGCTCCGTGGTGGGACGAGGTTTTTGGTACATCGCCTCCTGCCAGAAACTGACCGCCCGGGCCTGACCACGGGCACGAAATTGCCATGCCATGATCCGGAATGCTATTGAGTCCGGACGGATAGCCCATCCGGAAGAAGGAACATCCGTCTCGACATGTCCGGTCCAATTCCGCACTGGCAGCTTGGCCAATTGCTGAACCTGCTCCCGCTTTCGGTGCTTGTCTGGGCCGGGCATATGATCGTGTTTCATGCGGTGGGCCTGGGGTTCGAATGGTGCGACCGCGCGGGCGCGCTGCGCAGCTTCAAGGTCAGGGCGCGCGATCGCCTTGCCTACACGGACCTTCTTCCGCGCGTGCTCTTCAACCAGACATTTGTTCTGCTGCCGCTCATGTGGCTCTGTCAGCGGCTGGGCGTTGCCTTTGTCGGACCGCAGCGGATCAGCCTGTGGTTTGCGGCATTTGCCCTCGTCATGATGACGATCGGACACGACGTGGTCCAATACGCGGCTCACCGTTTCCTTCTGCACAATGCGCGTTGCCGCTGGATGGGTCACGGGCTCCATCATTCCACGCAGGCCTCCAGGAGCATCAGCGCCTGTTACATGACGGCGCCCGATTTCTTTCTCACCATCTGCTGTCCCTATCTCATTCCCCTGATTTTGATCGGAGGTGGTACGGCCAACCCGGGTTTCCAGCTGCTGGTGGCCTGCCTCGGTGCGGCCGGCGGTCTCTACGAACATTCCGGATATGATTTCGCACCGGCGCTCGCCAGTCCCTCGCGCTCGCGGTGGGCATTCCTGTTGCGCCGGGTTTCGGCCTCGCTTGTCTCGAGCCACGCCCATGGCGAGCACCATCGCCGCTCCCGCGTGAGCTTCAGCGACGGCTTCGGCAGCCCCGGTCTCTGCGACACGATATTCCGCACGCGCTGGGACTTGCGGTAGGCCCGCTTTGTCCCTCGAAGAAGATAGAGAGCCAATTACAGATCGAAGCCCAGCTGTCCGGCCGCTTCAGAATCGCTTCTCTCGAAGCCCGACACCGTCACGCCGAGCAGGCGGATTCCGGCGGCCGGCGGGAACACGGTGCGAACCAGACCGACGCTGATGTCGCGCAGCATGTCTCTGCTTGCGATGGGAACGGACAGCGTGCGGCTGCGCGTTGCCTGCCGGAAATCGGCGAATTTTATCTTCACGGTCACCGTGCGGCCGAAGCTCCGGGCCCCCTCGCACCAAGCCCACACCTCGTCGGCCATCGCCACCACGCCCGCCTCGATGGCGGAACAGTCGGTGAGATCGTCGGCAAAGGTGGTTTCCGAGCCGGCGGATTTGCGCGGGCGGTCGGACACCACGGCGCGGTCGTCTTCGCCGCGCGCGATCGCGTAGTACCAGGCGCCGGACTTGCCGAAATGCCGCCGTAGAAAAGCGAGCGGCTGCCGCTTGAGATCGACGCCGCTGACAATGCCCAGCCCGTTCATCTTATCGGCCGTGACCGGACCCACACCGTGGAATTTTCGGACCGGCAACGCTTCCACAAAGGACGGTCCCATGGCCGGCGTGACGACGAACTGGCCGTTGGGCTTGCGATGATCAGAGGCGAGCTTGGCAAGAAATTTGTTGTAGGAAATGCCGGCCGATGCCGTGAGCCCGGTTTCCGCGAAGATCCGGCCGCGGATTTCCCGGGCCGTTTCCGACGCGGACGGGAGGCCGCGAAGATTATCTGTTACGTCGAGATAGGCTTCGTCGAGCGAGAGCGGCTCGATGAGCTCCGTGTAGTCGGCAAAGATGGCGCGGATCTGGTGCGAAACCGCGCGGTAGACCTCGAATCGCGGACGCACGAAGACGAGCGTCGGGCACTTGCGCTGCGCCGTGGCCGAGGGCATGGCTGAGCGGACGCCGAACGCGCGCGCTTCATAGCTTGCAGCCGCCACGACGCCGCGTTTTCCCGCATGGCCGACCGCGACGGGCCGGCCGCGAAGAGCCGGATCATCGCGCTGTTCGACGGACGCATAATAGGCGTCCATGTCGATGTGAATGATTTTTCGGGTCTGGCTCACGACGCGCGGCAGCTTACCCGCTTTGCAGGTTTGATTCAGGGCGAACGGAGGAACAGCCCGATCGTCAAGGCAACGCCCAGAACGATGACAGCCACGCGCAGCGCCCGCTCGTTCACCCGCATGAGCATTACGCCGCCGAGTACGCCCCCACCGACCGCGCCCGCGCTGCAGACTGCCGCCTGAAGCCATCTCACTTCCGGCGAGAAGACGAAAATCGCGACCGCGGAAGCGTTCATGATCGCCGCCAGGACATTCTTGGTTGCGCCTGCCGTCCGGATGACCAGTCCCGCGGCGCTGAGCGCCGCCAGCATGAGAAATCCAATTCCGCCGCCGAAATATCCTCCGTAGATCGAGATCAGGAATTGCGCCGCCATGACGCCCCAGCGGTTGAGCCGGCGCGTGCTGTCCTTCTTCGGGCCGAAACTGCCCCAGGCGAACACGGCCGTTGCGAAGAGCACGAGCCACGGCACCAGCCGTGCAAAAAAGGCAGCCGGGGTGACAAGCAGAAGAACCGCGCCCAGCGCCCCGCCAACCAGACTGATCCCGGCAATCAGGCCGAAGGAAAGATGGGCCGCGCCGGAAACGAATTCTCGCCCGGTCCAGCCCGTGGCGACCTGCGCGGGAAACAGCGCAATGGTCGATGTGATGTTCGCCGACCGCGCATCCATGCCGGTCAGCATCAGTGACGGCAGCGTGATGAACGAGCCGCCACCGGCAAGCGCATTTTGTGCGCCGGCCCAGATCGAGGCGCAGAAGAGAATTGCAAGCGTGACGGGAAACGACACCTGGACCGCATGCGAACCGCGACCGGTGGACGCTAGAGCCTGCTCCGACCATTGGGAATAGGGAGATGGCGGGCACGGATGCCCGCCTTTTCTGAGGCTCCCCGACGGCTCCGAAGCGTCGTTCTGCGAACCTTACTGGTCGGCTGCGGCCTGCCGCTGCTGATCGCATCTGTCGGCGACCTGCAATTTCTGGACGGTGGCAATGCGGCCCTTGAGGTCACCGATCTGCCACGGCAACGACTCGTGGGTCATGGACCCGACCGGGAAGCCCAGCGCGAAAGTCGCAGCATCCTCCATCCGCGCCGTGTGTTCCGTGTCGGCCGCCTTGGTGTAGGCGGCAGTCAGCGTGGCCTTGTATTCAGCCAGTTGCGGACAGGAGAGATAGGCAAAGTGCTGCGTGCTGATGTTATGCGCCTGGATGCTTTCCGGCGAAGCCGCACAGGCCGACACGACGATAGCGAGCGCGGTCACGGACAGGCCGCGAGAGACGGTCTTCATTTGAATGGCCCTCCAGGATCGGCGCGGCATTCGGCACGCGCTGTGTGGGGTCACTGTTGCGCAAGCAAGCGCCAGAGCAATCAAAAGCGCGGACTACAGGTAGAAATCGATGCAAATGAGTTCTCGAAGTCGAAGCAAATTAAAGGCGAATTTTCAGTATCTCCGGTGGCGACCGAACCTATCGAATGGCAATGCGTTTCCTCCTTCGCTGCGAAGGGAGAGGACGCATGCCCGACACCGCCGGACGCGCCGCAGAAAGGGGGGCATTCCCGCCTTCCGACAGCCACCTGCGCTTTGCGGCGTCGATGGTGGTCGCGGCCATTGTGATCGCGGGCGTCTATTTTGCCCGGCCGGTGCTCGTTCCCCTGGCTCTGGCGATTCTGTTGGCGTTCGCGCTCGCACCGGTCGTCACCCTTCTGCGCCGCTGGCGCGTGGGCCACGTCGTTTCCGTGCTTCTGGCAACACTCTTCGCGATGGCGGCTATGTGCGTCGTCGTTCTCTTCATCGGCACGCAGCTCGCCCATCTGGCCGCCGATCTGCCGCACTACCAGCGCAACATTGCGCACAAACTCCGATCCCTGGAAACGTCAGCGACGTCGGACAACCTGATCGGCCGCACCTCGTCGCTGCTCGACACCCTTGGCAATCAGCTGTCGGCGCCGTCCGCGGGCAACGGCCAGATCGGGGTCCCGGGTGTGCAAGAGGAAAGGCCGGTGCCGGTCGTGATACGGCAGCCAGCGGTGTCTCCCTTCGAGATTATCGAGAACATATCCCGGCCGCTACTCGACCCCCTGGCGACGGGGGGTATCGCGATCATCTTCGTGGTGTTTATCCTGTTGCAGAAAGAGGATTTGCGCGACCGCTTCATCTGGGTCGCCGGCACCGGTGACCTCCAACGCGCCAAGATCGGCCTGGACGACGGTGCCAGCCGCGTGAGCCGCTATCTGCTGACCCAGACCGTCATCAACACGGTCTTCGGCGCGCTCGTCGGCACGGGCCTGTGGCTGATCGGCGTCCCCAATCCAGGGTTGTGGGGACTCCTCGCCATGATGTTGCGGTTCATACCCTATGTCGGCGTTCCGCTGGCAGCCGCCATGCCGTTGCTTCTTTCGCTGGCGGTCGATCCCGGCTGGTCGAAAGTCTTCTGGACTGCCGGGCTCTATGTGGGCCTCGAGGCGATTACCGGCCAGGTGGTGGAGCCGTTTCTCTATGGAAAATCGGCGGGACTTTCTCCGCTCGCAGTGGTCGCCGCGGCCACGTTCTGGACCTGGGTCTGGGGCCCCGTGGGGCTCCTGCTTTCGACGCCCCTTACGCTCTGCCTCGCCGTCCTGGGCCGGCACGTCGAGCACCTCCGGTTTCTCGACGTGCTGCTCGGCAACCGTCCGCCGCTGGCCCATGAAGAAAGCTTCTACCTTCGCGTTCTGGCGGGCGATCCGGACAACGCCGCACTACTCGCGGAGGCATTCCTGAAGGAACATTCGGCGTGCGAATACTACGACATCGTGCTGAAGGCGCTGGCTTTTGCACAGGCGGATGTCGATCGCGGCGCACTTGATATCCCGCGTTGCAATGCCGTCAAGGAATTGATCGACGAGTTGATCCAGAACCTTTCGGATCATCAGGAACCGGCCGCGGGCGCAACCGCACTGGACCAGCAGCCAGACATCGACGGGACCGGATCTGCGAATCCTCACTCCCTGGCCGGGGGGGCCGGCCAAGCAGTGCTGTGCGTGGCCGGACGAAACGTGCTCGACGAGGCCGCTGCGCTGCTCTTGGTCGATCTGCTCGGGAAACGCGGCATCGGCGCGCGCGTCGTGTCGGCGAACGAAGCGTCGTCCGCCAACGTTCAGCGGCTTGACCCTTCCGACGTTCGTTTCATCTGTCTGTCCTATATCGACCCGGGCAACGGCACCAATGCGCATTATCTCATCCGCCGCCTGCGGCGGCGCATTCCCGGCGTGCAGGCGATCGCCGGTTTCTGGGGTCTCTCAGGCGACAACAGCCGGATTCTCGACGCGGTCGCCGCGACCGGATGCGACATCGTCACCACGCTCGGCGAAGCCATGGAGCGCATCACGGCAGCGATGAACCAGCCGACGGGACTCTCCTCGCCGGCCACGGTCACCGGCGAGAAGACCGCGCACATCGCCGACGCTGTGGCCTGATGCCCAACACCGCCGTGGCGCTGAACTGCAATCTTTTGCGGCGGGGGGTGAGTGCCGGAACCAGACCCGCGATTTTTGCAGCGGCCGTCTCGGCTGCATTCATCTTCTGCGTCACGACGGCGATTGCGCGAGTCGGCGGCGCGGCGACGGGTAATGCCGTCAGCGGAACAGCCGAAACAATACTGGTCGCACAAATCGCGCTGTTGCTGCTCGTCGGGCGCGGACTGGGCGAGGTCATGCAAAGGCTCGGTCAGCCGACCGTGATCGGACAGTTGCTCGCCGGCCTCATTCTTGGTCCCTCGCTCTTCGGTTGGGTCATGCCGGCCGCTCATCACCTGATCTTTCCCGATACCGCCGAGCAGAAAAGTCTCCTCGCCGGAATTTCGAACATCGGCGTGATGATGCTGCTTCTGCTGACGGGAATGGAAACCGACATGAAGCTCGTGCGCCGGGTGGGCGCGCCGGCGCTGACGGTCGCGGCTGCAGGCGTGGCCATTCCGTTTCTTTGCGGTCTTGCGCTCGGCTGGTACTTGCCCCCATCGCTCGTGCCCGACCCGCGTCACCGGCTCGTCGCCGCTCTCTTCCTCGGCACCGCCCTCTCGATTTCCTCCATCAAGATCGTGGCGATGATTGTCCGCGAAATGAATTTCATGCGCCGGAATCTCGGACAGATCATAGTGGCGTCCGCGATCATGGAAGACACCGCGGGCTGGGTGATCATCTCTCTCACGCTGGGCCTCGCAGGCGCCACCGGGCTGACGTTCGGCTCTCTTGCAAAGCCCCTGATCGGAACCGCCGTGTTTCTTGTACTCAGCTACACGTTCGGCCGGCGCCTGGTGTATCGGCTCATTCGCCGGGTCAACGACGGCTTCGTCAGCGAATATGCAGTGGTCACGGCCATTCTGATCCTCATGTGCGCCTTGGCGCTCATAACCCAGGCGATCGGCGTCAATACGGTGCTGGGCGCGTTCGTCGCCGGCGTGCTGGTGGGCGGATCGCCGATCCTGTCACGGCACATCGAGGATCAGCTGCGCGGCCTCATCACCGCCTTCATGATGCCGATCTTCTTCGGTCTTTCGGGGCTCTCCGCCGACCTGACGGTGCTGAAGGATCCGTCGCTGGCGCTCCTGACGCTTGGCCTCGTCGCGGTGGCGAGCGTGGGCAAATTCGGCGGTGCCTTCGTGGGCGCCAGGATCAGCGGTCTCTCCGGGCGCGAATCGCTCGCGCTCGGTTGCGCGATGAATGCCCGCGGGAGCACCGAGGTGATTGTCGCCAGCATCGGTCTGGGCATGGGTGTGCTGACGCACAATCTGTACACCATGATCGTCACCATGGCGGTGATTACCACCATGGCGATGCCGCCCCTCCTGCGCTGGTCGCTTGCGAGAATTCCGCTGGGCGAAGAAGAGCGGGAGCGCCTCGAAAAGGAAAACATCGATGCCAGGGGATTCGTCAGCCGTTTTGAACGGCTGCTGATCGCGGCGGATGAGAGCATCAATGGAAGGCTTGCCACCAGACTGGCCGGCTTTGTCGCCGGGCAGCGTGGGCTGCCGATCACGGTTCTGCACATTCCCGAACGGCCGCTTCAGGCGGCAAACGGAAAATCCGAGGAGGCGAAGGCGGAGTTGACGGCGCTGGCGACAGCCGGAGCCAGGGAAGGTCATCGCGCCGCCGTCGCCGAGAGCAGCGGCAACCGGCCGGACCGCGTGGAAGTTTCGACCCGGGTCGAAGTTGAAAAGGTCGATCAGGTTGTCGCCAAAGAAGCGAAAAAAGGATACGATCTGCTGTTCGTCGGCGTAGACCGGATGCGAAATTCCGACGGATCGTTTTCGGTCAACGTCGATCGCGCCGCGGCCGGATTTGATGGACCTCTGGCTCTGACCATCGCGGGAAAACATGCGCACGCCTTCCCGGCCGAGGGGTTCAACATTCTCGTGCCGATAAACGGCACCGAGCCTTCACGGCGGGGCGCGGAGATCGCCTTCGCCCTCTCCCCCGCGAGCGCGACCCGGCTCACCGCCTTGCACGTCGCCCAACGCGGCGGGACGCGTGACGAACGCCAGCCACGCTGGCGCCGGTGGAGGAGGAGGACCCAAGCCGCATTGCTGGAAGATATTTCGGCGCTCGCGCGCCGCTACGGTCATGGCGAAATGCAAACGGCAGTACGCACGAAGGACGCGCCGGACACGGCCATTCTGACCGAGGCGCAGCGGGTCGGCGCCGACCTGATCGTCATCGGCGCGGCGCGGCGGACGGGCGACAGGCTCTATCTCGGCCAGACGGTCGCCAACGTTCTCGCGAATTGGGACGGTGCGGCCGTCATCCTCGCGACCTGATCAGCCGACCCACACGGCTGCTACCGCGCCGTGATGGCGTTGCGAAGTGCAAGCGGCGTGGCGATGCTCGCCAGCGGCTCAAGCCCCGCGCCCGTGCCGCGGATAAGAACCGTGCCGTAATCCAGCATCCGGCCGAAAATATCCTGCCGGACATCCACGCTTTCCACCTTGTCCATGTTCATCTCGACGGTCCGGCGCGAGAACAGGCCGGTTTTGTAGATCACCCGCCGCTCGGTTACGGCAATTTCCGTTGTCTGCCGCCTGATCCAGGCTGCGAGGAGATGCAGCGCCCCGAAGACGAAGGCAATCAGGACAATGATGAAGAAAATCTTTCCGCCGGGCCCGTTTCGCGGCGTTATCGCCATCGCCGCAAGGCCGGCGATCGCAAATGCAAGAAGCACGAAAGCCGGCAGAAAGATGATCCAGTGCAACGTCCCCGAGTATCGGACCGTCTCCCCCGGCTGCAGCACCCGTTCGACATAGCTTGCCATGACGAGCCCCTTCCGACTCACCGCCCCGGCCGCGATCATGCTCGCCCATGGCGCCAAGGCAAGTCGGAGCTTTCACGCCATTCCTCGTGTCTCGACGGAAAAGTCCCCATTATGGACCGTCAAGCGCAAACCTGCGCTCGCCCAGGCGGAGTGACCACGGGGCGATGCGCGCCAGCGTCAGCATGTCTTCGCCCCAGGGATCTACCGAGAGCCGCGCCCGGATATCGTCTTCATCCCGCGCGCGGAAAATGAGAGCATTTTGGGGACTCCGCAGCCGGTCACGGGCTGGAGACATAGCACGCCTTGCAATAGGGTGACGCAATTCGGGGAATCCTGCCGCCTTTTGGCGACCGGGCGGAAGCTCGTTTATCGGGAGAAATCCATGCCCTGTCATTGGCGCGTGAGCCTGGCCGCTTCGGCGAGCGCAGCGGTGCTTATTCTGGCTTCGGGTTCCGTTTCCCAGGCCCAGACCGTCGTTCCCCAGGTCAACCCTGCGCTGTATCAGGCGCTGCACTGGCGCGGCATCGGCCCCTATCGCGGCGGCCGCGCGCTCGCGGTAACAGGCATTCCGGGCGATCCGTACACGTTCTATATGGGCGCCGTGGCGGGCGGCGTGTGGAAGACGACCGATGGCGGCGCGACCTGGCTGCCTTTGAGCGACAAGGCGCCATTCTGGTCGGTTGGGGCGATCGCGGTCGCACCATCAAACCATCGCGTGATCTACGTCGGGACGGGCGAAGCCGCGCCGCGCGGCGACATCACCTATGGCGACGGCGTGTACAAATCGACGGATGAGGGCAAGACCTGGACGCATGTCGGTCTCGATGACACGCGCCAGATCGGCGCGCTGATCGTCGATCCGGCCAATCCGGACATCGTGCTCGTCGCCGCACTGGGACATGCCTTCGGCCCCAATGCCGAGCGCGGCATCTATCGCACGACCGATGGCGGCAAGAGCTGGACGCGGGTGCTGGGCAAGGATGACAAAACCGGCGGCATCGACGTCACTTTCGATCCGCACGATTCGAGGATTGTCTATGGTGCCTTGTGGCAGGCATTACGCCAGCCATGGAATTTTTCGAGCGGAGGGCCGGGCAGCGGCCTCTATCGCTCGTCGGATGGCGGCGTGAGCTGGACTCAGCTTGATGGCAACGGATTGCCCGCAGGCATTCTCGGCCGAATCGACGTCTCGGTTTCCGGCGCGGATTCAAATCGAATCTACGCCATGATCGAAGCGAAGGACGGCGGTCTTTTCCGCTCGGACGATCACGGCGTGCATTGGCACAGGGTCAATGATGACGGGCGCTTGCGGCAGCGCGCCTGGTATTTTTCGACGATCCTGGCCGACCCCAGGCGCGCAGATACTGTTTATGCCGAGAATACCGGTCTCTTCCGCTCGACGGACGGCGGCAAGACGTTCAAGCTTCTGCCCGCGCGTCACGGCGATCATCACGGGATATGGATCGATCCGACCGATCCCGACCGCATCATCGACGCAAGCGATGGCGGCGCCTCGATATCCGTCGACGGCGGGAAGACGTGGTCTACGCAGCTCAACCAGCCGGCCGCCCAGTTCTACCACGTCGCAGTCGACAATGATTTTCCCTACCACGTCTATGGCGCGCAGCAGGACAATTCGAGCATCGCCATCGCGAGCAGCGACGATTCGGGCTCGATCACCGACCAGGACTGGTACAGCACCGACGGCCCGGAGAGCGGATTTGTTCTTCCCGACCCGCGGGATTCCAACATCGTCTATTCCAATGGCGAGAATTACATCCTTCGCTGGAACAAGAAGACGGACCAGACGCGTGTGATCTCCGTCTATCCGATCGACGCGTCGGGGCATGCGGCGCGCGATCTCGCGCACCGTTTCAACTGGACCTCGCCCCTCGTCATGTCGCCGCACGATCCCGACACGCTCTATGTCGGCATGGAGCGGCTCTATCGGACGACGGACGACGGCAACAGCTGGACCGCCATCAGCCCGGATCTGACGCGCAACGATAAATCGAAACAGGGACCGTCGGGCGGACCGATCACCAAGGATATTACGAGTGTCGAGTACTACGACACAATCTTCGCGATTGCCGAATCCCCGCTGAAGAAAGGTCTTCTGTGGGTGGGTTCCGACGATGGGCTCATTCACCTGTCGCCGGATGACGGCGCGCACTGGACGGACGTGACGCCGCGCGACATGCCGCAATGGAGCACGATCAGCATGATCGAGCCGTCGCATTTCGACGCGGGCACGGCGTATGTGGCGGTCGATCGGCACAAGCTCGACGATATCAAACCGTATATCTTCAAGACGGCGGATGGCGGAAAGACGTGGGTGCACCTCGATCGCACGCTGCCCGCGGGCGCTTTCGTGCATGCGGTGCGGGAAGACCCGCTCCGGCGTGGTCTGCTCTATGCCGCAACGGAAACGGGCGTTTTTGTCTCGTTCGATGACGGCGAGCACTGGCAGAGCCTCCAGCTCAACATGCCGGTCTCTCCGGTGCACGATCTGGTGGTCAAGGGAGACGATCTCGTCATCGCGACGCATGGCCGCTCGTTCTGGATACTGACCGATGTCACGCCGCTGCGCCAGATCGGGCCGGAGACGGCACACGCGGATGTGGCGCTCTACACGCCGCAAAAGGCTCTCAGGCTCTATTATCCCGACGCCGTCGACATGCGACCGCCCGTCGGCGAAAACCCGCCCGCGGGCGCGCTGATCGATTACTATCTCGACGCAAAACCCAAAGGCGAGGTGACGATCGACATTCTGGATACGCAGGGCAAACTCGTGCGTCACCTGACCAGCAAGGCGGCGAAGACGGCCGAACAGCCGCAGGAGTGGCCGGACCTCTTGCGTCCCAGCAATACGCTGCCTGCTTTTGCCGGCATGAACCGTTTCGCCTGGAATCTGCGCTATGACGATCCGGTCCAGATTCCGGGCGCGTTCTACGGCGGCGAGCCGCCGCGCGGCCCCGTTGCCCCGCCCGGCCACTACACGGTGAAACTCACTGTCGACGGCAAGAGCCAGACCGCGCCGCTCGATCTCGAGCTTGATCCGCGCGACCACGGCAGCGCGCCGGGCCTGGCGCGGAAATTCGCGCTTTCCATGGAAGTCTATCACGACCAGGACGCGCTGCACCGCGCCGTCAACGACATCCGCGATGCGAAGACGGAGCTGGCGGCATTGCACAAGAAACCGGGCACTCCTGCTGCGCTGCTGGCCCAGGCCGATGCCATCGCCGCAAAGGCGAGCGCGATCGAACAGCAACTGATGCAGGTCAAGATCAACGGCACCGAGGCCAATCTCAACTATCCCGGCATGCTGAACGAGCAGATCTATTCCTTCGCTGGCCTGCTCGAAGACGCCGACACGGCGCCGAACGTCCAGGAAACCGAAACCTACGCCGGACTGCACGCCCGGCTGGCCGCGGAACTCGCCGCCTGGAACAATCTCAAGGAGACCCAACTCGCGCCATTCCGCGCACAGGCGCGGAGGGGCGGCAGCAAATAAACTTCTCCCTCTCCCCCAACTTCTGGGGGAGAGGGTTGGGTGAGGGGGTCTTGTCGCCGCACAGGCGTTGAACATTTGCTTCGACGCCAAGGCGCAATTTTCAAAATTTTCTCCGCTTCAACACCCCCTCACCCCAGCCCTCTCCCCCGATTCCGGGGGAGAGGGAGACCGCGCTTCAAGCATCCGTACGAGGTCGCCGGCAAACGTCGCCAGCGTGTCGTCGCGCGCGCCCATGATGATGATGCGGTCGCCGCGGCGTGCTCCGGCGACAAGTGCTTCGCCGCATTCCGAGCGGTCGGCGATCGCATGGGCCTCGCGCCCACGCGCGGCAATCCCTTCGGCAATGTCCCTGCTCGTCACACTGCGCTCGGTCGTGCCGCCGAAATAAACGGGATCGGGCATGAACAGGATGTCCTCCGCGTGCATGCCGCGCGCGAAGGCCTCGATCAACTCGTTCTTCATCAGCTTGAGAGGCCCGAAACCATGCGGCTGAAAGAGCAGGAGCAGACGGCCGGGCTGCGCATGGGCGGTCGCGAGCGTGGCCGCGATCTTGTCGGGGTTATGGGCGAAATCGTCTATCAGCGTGACCCCGCGCGCGCGGCCCACCAATTCGAACCGGCGCCGCAATCCTTCAAAGCTCGCGAGCGCTGCGACCGCCTCTGCGAGCGGAACATCGCAGGCCCGCGCCGCCGCAACGGCAGCAAGCGCGTTCTGCACGTTGTGACGCCCGGGCAGGCGGAGCGCCACGGCAGCGTGCGCACCGCTTTCACGTTCCCGAACCTCGAAGGCAATACCCCCGTCCCGCGGCGCCAGCTCCGTCCCCAAAAAAATTGCAGTCCGATTCTCAAGACTGAACGACAGCAAATGTTGCTCCGCGACGCGCTCCGCGAGCGCTGCCGTCTCTGGATTGTCGAGATTGAGAACCGCCGTGTCCGACCTGGCGACGAATTCGCCGAAGAGCGCCTGCAACTCCTCCAGCGATTTGTGGTCGAGCGCGACGTTGGTGACCACGCCGACGCGCGGGCGGAAGCGGGCGATCGATCCGTCGCTCTCGTCCACCTCGCTGACGAAAATCTCGCCCTTTCCCACCACGGCGCTGGCGAAGGGCACCGAAGCCGTGATGAAATTCTTCATCACCGCGCCGTTCATGATCGTGGGACACCGGCCGGCCGATTGCAGGATCCAGCCGAGCATCCCGGTCGTCGTGGATTTTCCGCTGGTGCCGGCAATGCCCACCGCCAGTGGTGCCGCATTGAACAGTTGTGCGAGCAGTTCCGCGCGGGTGATGATTTGCGCGCCGGCCCGCCGCGCCGCGACCACGTCGGGAACGGTGTCTTCCACCGCTGCCGAAATGACGATCGTTTGACTGGCGCTTTCGAAGCCGCTGCCGTCCTGCGCAAATAGCGCGATTCCGCGCGCGCGCAGGAATTCGAACTTGTCGGCGCTGCGGCCCTGATCGAGCGCGCGGTCCGAGCCGGCCACGGACGCGCCTTTTGCCTGCACGATCAATGCGAGCGGCAGCATGCCGCTGCCGCCGATGCCGCAGAAGAAATAGCGTGATTCCATTCGCGGAAGCTATAAGGCGCACCGGAACCTGACAAGAAACGGCGGATGAGCGCGGTCAGAATCGGAATCGTGGCGCCGGGCTCGCGAATCGACACGACGCTCGCGGAGCGCGTGAGCACGCTTGCCGCAGGACTTTACGGCGATCGCGTCGCGCTCCGTTTTCATCCGCAATGTTTTCTGTCTCATGGCCATTTCGCGGGCGACGACGCGGCGCGCGCGGGTGCTTTTCTCGATTTTGCCAATGATCCGCAGATCGATTCGCTGTGGATTGCGCGCGGCGGCTACGGGGCGTGCCGCATCGTGCCGGCCGTGCTGGCCGGGTTGGCGCCGGCTGCCATGGGCAAGACCTTTCTGGGCTACAGCGACGCCGGCTCACTGCTCGCGGCGCTCTACGGCCGCGGCATGACCGGCGTGGCGCACGGCCCGATGCCGGCGGACATTCTGCGGGAAGGCGGCGAACCCGCGATAGCGCGCGCGCTGAGGTGGCTCGTCGAGCGCGCACCATCCGCACTCGATCCGTCGGTCAGCGGCACGAGCCTGACCGCGGCGTTCAATCTCACGATCCTGTCCCATCTTGTAGGGACGCCGTTCGAGCCAGATCTCGCCAATCACGTCATCATGCTGGAAGAGGTTTCCGAGCATCTCTACCGCATCGACCGTGCGCTCTGTCAGGTGACAGGCAATCCGGGCATTCGAAAGGCGGCGGGCTTGCGGCTCGGTCGCGTCAGCGCCGTGCCGCCCAACGATCCGGATTTCGGCCAGACGCCGGAAGAGATCATCCGCCACTGGTGCGCGCAATCCGGCATCCCGTTTCTCGGCCCCGCCGACATCGGTCACGATGTGGAAAACAAGGTCGTGCCGTTCGGGATGTTGCTGTGATGGATTGCACTGCCACCGTGCGTGCTTCGACTGGCTCAGCCTGAAGGCATTGTTATTTGCATTAATGCCGATGGAAGTAAAATTTGCCTCATGCTGATCCTGTCGAAGCACGCAGGCCGCCGATCCAACGCTTCGAACATGCTGCCGCGTGCGGGAAGAATTAACGCGCCGCCGGCGGCCCTTCCCAGCGCTGCACTGCGTCTGTTTCGATGTCGAACAGATCGAGCAGGCGACCGGCCATGTGGCTGACGATTTCGTCGACGGAGTGCGGGCGCGGATAGAAGGCGGGCGCAAAGGGGGCAATCACCGCGCCCATTTCGGCAAGGGCGGTCATGCTGCGCAGATGGCCCAGGTGCAGCGGCGTTTCGCGAATGGCGAGCACGAGGCGGCGGCGTTCCTTGAGCACCACATCGGCGGCGCGCGACAAGAGCGTGCTGGTCACACCAGTCGCGATCTCGCTCATGGTGCGTATCGAGCAGGGCGCGATCACCATTCCCATCGTCTGAAACGAGCCCGAGGAAATCGAGGCGCCGATCGCCATGGCGCCGTGGTGGACGCTTGCCAGTGCCCGCACCGTTCTGGCTTCAAGATCGGTCTCACAGGCGAGCGCCATCTCCGCGGCCCGGCTCATGACGAGATGGGTTTCGATCTCCGTGCCATTGAGCAGCTCCAGCAGCCGCACGCCGACGCCGACGCCGGACGCGCCCGTGATGCCCACGACCAGGCGTTTCGGTGCCGCAACGGATGGGCGCATACCCGTCCCCTATGGTGACGGCGCGACCATACAGCCACGCCGCCGCGCCGGACAAATCGTTGCCGCGACACGTTGCGCTTTACGCGAGTTCCGCCGGCCGAAGCTGGAACTCAACCCATGTTAAGGCGTTTGTCGAAGCGTCGAGTGGGATACTTCGCGTCGAAGGTCCAACGCCAGTCCGGCATGTGCCTGTCCTCTGAAGGGAGCCGGCGCCTGAGTGTCTCAGCTGTTTGGCCCACGCGCCAACACGATCGGGCGCATTGTTCTCGCGAGCATCTTGGTGCTGCCGGTCGCGGCTCTCGCGCTGCATGTGCTGCTGATGAATTCGCCTTACGTCACGGGTCAGACCAACACACCGGAACAGCCTGTTCCCTTCAGCCACAAGCATCACGTGACGGAAGACGGCATCGACTGCCGCTATTGCCATTTCGACGTGGAAAAATCCGCCGTCGCGGGCGTACCGCCGACGCAGGTGTGCATGTCGTGCCATGCCCATCTTTGGACCAATGCGGCCATGCTGGAACCGGTGCGCGCGAGCTACGCGACCGGCGTGCCCTTGCGCTGGCGCCAGGCGAACCGGCTGCCCGGCTATGTCTATTTCGATCATTCGATCCACATCGCGAAGGGAATCGGCTGCACCACCTGCCACGGTCCGGTGGGCCAGATGCCGCTCATCTACCAGGCGCGAAAGCTCAGCATGGGCTGGTGCATCTCCTGTCACCGCGACCCCGGCCGCTTCGTGCGCAAACCTTCGCAGATCTTTGCCGCCGAATGGTCGCCCGATGACGACCCGGCGCAGATCCGCCGCCTTCTGTCGCAGTACCTGATCAGTACCAAGCATCTGACGGATTGTTCGACATGCCATCGCTGAGCCGCCGCGACGCCCTGCATCTCCTGGCAAGCTCGGTGGCCGCAACAATGGCCTCGTGCACGCAGCCGACCAACGAAATCATTCCCTATGTGAACATGCCGGAGCGGCTCATTCCCGGCGAGCCGTTGAAATTCGCGACCAGCGTTGCGCTCGCCGGTTACGGGCGTGGCACCATCGGCATCACCTACGAAGGCCGACCTACAAAGCTGGAAGGAAACCCGCTTCATCCGGCAAGCCTCGGCGGCAGCGATGTATTCATGGAGGCCGACATTCTCGACCTCTACGATCCCGCGCGTTCCAGGGCACCGCGCGGACCGTCGATGGTGAACAGCTGGGACGAGTTCCTGCAGGCCTTCGAAGCAGCGCGCGCGCATGCCGTGGGAAATGGCGGCTTCCGTCTGCGCGTTCTGAGCGGACGGATCACATCGCCGACTTTCGTCCGCCTGTGGCAGGCTCTCGCTCGCGGGTTCCCGGCGGCGCGCTGGCACCGCTACGAACCGGTCGATGACGACAGCGAAACGCAGGGTCTGAAGCTTGCTTTCAGCAGACCTATGCTGGCGCGCCCGCGGATATCCGATGCCAATGTCGTGTTGTGCCTTGGCGCCGATCCGCTCGGCCCCGGGCCGGAACAGCCGGCGCTGGCCCGCGCCTTCTCGACGCGGCGAAACTCCGAAAAGCCCGGAGGAATGCTGCGGCTCTATGCGTGCGAAAGCGCATGGACGCTGACGGGCGCGAACGCCGATCATCGACTGGTACTTGCCCCTGCAGCAATATGCGATTTTGCGCTGGCCGTCGCGGCGCGGCTTGGTGCGGACGATGGTTCGTCTCCATCCCTGGCATTCAAGAAGGAAGTGGAGGCCGTCTCGGATGATCTGCTGGCCCATCGCGGACACGCCATGGTGCTGGCTGGCCGTACGCAGCCGCCGGAGTTGCATGCACTCGCAGCCTGGATGAACGCGAGGCTTGGCGCGCCGATCGATTACATTGAGCCCGTCGATACGGTTCCCGGCACGCATGCAGGCTCGCTGGCCGCGCTGGAGCATGATCTGGAGTCCGGCGCAGTTGATGCCCTCGTCATCATCGGCGCCAATCCCGCTTACGACCGCGGCGTGGAATTTTCCCACATGATCGGCCGTGCGCGGCTCTCCGCGCACATGGGACTCTACGCCGATGAAACCGCGCGCGCGTGCCGCTGGCATCTGCCCATGTCGCACATTCTGGAGAGCTGGTCGGATATTCGCGGTCCCGACGGCACGGCATCGATCGTGCAACCGCTTATCATGCCCCTCTACGATTCGCGCACGCCCGAGGCGCTGCTCGCGCTGGTGACGGGGAACCGCTCGCCGCGCGATTACGACCTTGTCCGCCAGACCTGGAACCGGGGCGGCAACGGAGATTTCGAAAGCTGGTGGCGCGGCGCCGTGGAACGCGGCGTGATTGAGGGCACTGGCGCGAAACCCGTAACGGTCTCGGCTCCGTCGCTGCCTCAGGTCAAACCTGCCGGTCCGGGGCGACTTGTCGTGACAACAGGCCCCGACCCGAGCATCTGGGACGGCCGCTACGCGAACAATGCCTGGCTGCAGGAATGTCCCAAGCCCTTCACCATGGAAGTGTGGGGCAACGCGATCGAAGTGTCTCCGGAAGATGCGAAGGAATTCGGGATCGCCGACAGCAAATACGCAAGGCTGACCTGCGGCCTCGCTGTGGTCGATGCCCCAGTTCGTATCCGCAGCGGTCAGGCCAAAGGCGTGGTTGCGGTGACGCTCGGATACGGCCGGGTCGCAGCCGGGCCCATCGGCGACGGCGTCGGCTTCAACGCCTGGCCGCTCTGGGCGCGGCGCAACGAACCTGTTTCGCTGAGCCCGATCGACAGCGGCCCTGCCACCCACACTACCTTCGGCCACGCCGTCCTGGACGAAGCAGATGACAAACTGTTTCCACGATTCACGCTGGCGGAGTTGGCAAAACTGCGCAGGCCGATCACGAGACCGGAGTCTTCGGAACCCACGCTCCTGCACACACCGCAGCCCGACGACGGCTATGCCTGGGCGATGGTGATCGACAACGGGCTGTGCATCGGCTGCAACGCCTGCGTGGTTTCCTGCATGGCAGAGAACAATGTTCCCGTCGTGGGACCGGACGAGATCGACCGGCACCGCGACATGCACTGGCTGCGCGTCGACACCTACCAGAGCGGCGAAGCGGCGGGGCTGCGTATCGGCTTCGAACCCGTGCCCTGCATGCATTGCGAAGACGCACCCTGCGAGCCGGTGTGCCCCGTCGAAGCGTCCATCCATGACACCGAAGGGTTGAACGTACAGGTCTACAACCGCTGCATCGGAACGCGCTTCTGCGAATCCAACTGCCCTTACAAGGTCCGCCGCTTCAACTGGTTCGACTATGCGGGCTATCAGGCCTACGCCGACATGAATGCAGGCACGATTTCCGCCCAGCGCAATCCCGACGTGACGGTGCGCGCGCGCGGCGTCATGGAAAAATGCACCTATTGCGTCCAGCGCATCACGCGGGCCCGCCGTGGGGCCGAGCGCGAAAAGCGCATGATCCGGGACGGGGAAGTCGTGACGGCCTGCCAGGCCGCCTGTCCGACGGGGGCGATTTCATTCGGCAATCGCGACGACAAACACTCCCATGTCGTGGCGCAGAAATCGCGCGGACAGCATTTCGCGCTGCTCGCTTCGCTCGGGACCCGGCCGCGCACCACCTATCTCGCGCATGTCTCCAACCCCAATCCGGTGTGGGATAAGACGTCGTGAGTGGCCTCGCCCGCTGGCTGGGTTCCGGCGCCGAATCCTGTTCGCGCAGCAACGCGCTTGTGCTCGATCCCCTCGTCGCACGCAGGAGCTGGCGGGCGTGGTGGATCGCCATCACGATCGCCTTTCTCTGGACGGTCACCTTCGGCGTTACCATCGCCCTCGTTCTGTCCATCGGGATCGGCGAGCTCGGCAACAACACCACCGTCGTGTGGGGCTTTCCGATTGCCAACTACGTCTGGTGGATCGGCATCGGCAACGCGGGAACGCTGATCTCCGCCATGCTGCTGATCACAAGACAGCACTGGCGCGCCTCGATCAACCGTTCCGCCGAAGCGATGACGCTGATGGCGGTGTCCATCGCCGGCCTGTTTCCCATCATCCATCTGGGGCGGCCGCTCTATTTTCTCTGGCTGCTGCCCTATCCCAATGAAATGGGCATCTGGCCGCAATGGCGCAGCGCGCTCATCTGGGATTTCTGGGCGATCCTCAGCTATCTGCTGTTCTCGATCATCTTCTGGTACACGGGACTGATCCCCGATCTCGCGGTCGTGCGCGATGCGGCGCGCACGCGCTTCGGGCGGCTCTTCTACGGCTCGCTCTGTTTCGGCTGGCGCAACTCCGCCCGCCACTGGCGCATTCACCAGCGCTTCTATTACACCATGGCCGGGCTGGCCGTGCCGCTCGTCTGTTCGGTCCATTCCATCGTCGGCCTCGACTTCGCCGCCAGCCTGATGCCCGGCTGGGAGGAGGGAATCTTCCCGCCTTATTTCGTCGTGGGCGCCATGTTTTCCGGCTTTGCGATGGTCGCCGTCCTGATCGCGGGCCTGCGCTGGGGGTTCGGCTTTGCTCCGATCATTACCGAAAAGCATTTCGACATGATCGGGCGCATGATGCTGCTGGCGTCCCTCGTCCTCGGCCTCACCTACCTCACGGAATGGTTCACCGCCTGGTACAGCGGCGACTACGCTGAACGCCGGTTCACGATCTACGAAATGGTGGGGCGCTATGCACCGGAATACTGGTTGATGATCTGCTGCAACGTCATTTTTCCCCAGGCATTCTGGTGGCGAGCCGTTCGCCAGAACATTCCGGTCAGTCTGGTGATTGCCGTTCTCGTCAACGTCGGCATGTGGCTGGAGCGCATTCTCATCGTCTGGACTACGCTGAGCCACAGCTACAGCCCCACGATGTGGACGGCCTTCCTGTCCACGGCTGTGGATTGGGCAATGCTGGGAGGCTCGCTCGGCTTCTTTGCGTTCCTCTATCTCTGTTTTGTGCGGATCGTGCCGGCCGCGACGATGTTCGAGGTGCGTGAACTCGTGCACGAACGCCGGCAGGAACTCAAGGCATGATCCTGCTCGCCAGCTTCCCTTCGCCCGATGCGCTCGCAGAAGCGATGAAGACCATGCATGCGCGCGGCATTGCGATACACGATGCCTACACACCGTTCCCGGTAAAGGCGCTCGACGCATTGCTGCCGGAAACGGACCGCGGCGAGCGTGCCATCATGCTGGCGTGCGGGTTCGGGGTCGCCGTCGTGGCCTATTTCATCGAATGGTGGACGGCAGTGGTCGCCTATCCCTTCGACTCGGGCAGCCGTCCGCACCACAGCTGGCCCGTTTTCGTGTTGTTTCCCTTCGAGCTTGGAATTCTCGCCGCCGCCGTCGCGGGCCTGATCGCGTTTTTCATCAAGACGGGCCTGCCCCGCTATCACGACGCGATCTTCGAGTGCGACCTGATAGCGCGCTCCAATGTGGATGCCTTCGTGCTGGCGATCGAGGCGCCGGAGGACAGGACGGCGCGCGCCGATCTTTTCACCTGGTTCGTCTCGAACGGTGCCGATGCGGTGCGGGAGCTCAATGCATGAGGCGCGGCCTCGCCGTGTTGCTTGCGTTTGCCGTTGCAAGCTGCGGCCAGAGCATGAGCGTGCAACATCGCGCCGAGAGCAACGGGCAGACCGATGCCTGGGCGAACGGAATCGTCGTGCGACCGCTGCCGCAGGGCGTGGTCGCACTGGGCGATGGCGCCTACCGGAACGAAGTGGCGCATCCCCCGCCCGCCTCGCCCGAGTTGCTCGCGCGCGGGCGCGAGCGTTACGACATCTTCTGTTCCGAATGCCACGGCTATACCGGCGCCGGCGACGGGATGGTGGCGCGGCGGGGCTATCCCAAACTGCCTTCGCTCCTGTCCAGCGAAGCGATGAACGAAACGGCCGGACAAATCTTCGGCACCATCACCAGCGGCAAAGGCATCATGTTTCCCTATGCCGTCCAGATTGCCCCGCGGGACCGCTGGTCGATCGTGGCCTATGTCCGTGCACTGCAGCTTTCCCAGCGCGCGCAGACGAACGATGGGGATTCGCCGTGACGCGGCACTGGCTCTCGCTGCTGCTCGCCGTCATCGGACTGGCGGCCGTCGTCGCCGGATATTATTTTTTGCCGCGAATGGCCGCCGCGGGCTGGCTGATCGCCTTCGTGTTTTCGGCGGGAATTATCATCGGCAGCCTCGGCCTCTCTCTGATCAGCAGAGTCACCGGCGGCGCCTGGTACGATGCGCTCGCGCCGGCAAGCGGCTCCGCATCTCTGCTGGTGCCCGCCCTGCTCGTGGCGATCCTTCCGGTGTTCGCAAGCATCGGCCTGCTGTTTCACTGGAGTCCCGTTCGGGAGAGCGTGGGAAGACTCTGGCTGAATGTGCCCGGTTACGTCGTGCGTAGCGTGGCGCTGCTCGCCCTGCTGTCCGGCTTTGCGCTGTGGCGGCGAGGAGAAAACAGACCCTTGGCCATGGCCGCCGGCGGGATTGTCCTTTACGCATTTGCGTTCGGCATTTTCGGGATCGACTGGATTTACGCGCTGCGTCCCGAAACGAACTACACGGCATTCGGCGCGTTCCTCTCCGGTTCGAATCTCGCCACCGCCATTTCCTTTGCGGTTCTGCTGACGCCGGGGCTTCCCGGACATGTTCGTCGCGACCTCGGCGGTCTGTTGATCGCGATGGTGCTGGGCTCCCTCTATCTGGAGTTCATGGATTTCATGATCGCCTGGTACGGCGACGTGCCCGATCACATCGCGTGGTACGCGACGCGCGCGACCTGGCCCTGGCCCGTGCTGCTGTGGGGCGCGCTGATTTTCGGGGCCTTCGGCCCGCTCTTCGTTCTGCTCGCGAGCCGCACACGCTTCCTGGTGCTGCCTCTGCGGTCGATCGCCTGCTCGATCCTGTTTGGCGCAGCCTGTTACGACAGCTGGCTGATCGTGCCGGCGTTCGGCTGGCCCGCCCTGGCGTTTGCCGCCGCCGGCGTACTCCTGCTCGCCGCGCTCGCGGTCGCGTTCGTCCGTGTACGGATGCAGTTGGTGGGCGCCGCATGAGCGGGGCGCCGGAAAATCGGAAGGGACCCCGCAAGAGAGAATGGCCCGCGATTCTGTTCGGCTTCGCCGGTTGGGCGCTCTTCCTTGGTGTTGCGGTCGGCAGCTTTCTGCGCAGGCGAAAAACGCCAGCCTTGATTCAGAGGACCTTGCCGCCTCAAATCGGCGGCTCCTCCCAACGAACCCGCGTGCCGACGCGGCCCGAGCGCGTTCTGCATCCCGAAGAGATCAAGCCCGAGTCCGGAGAGGTCAGGTCGGGCCTCATTTTTTCGATCGTCTTTGGATGGTTTGTTTTCGTCTTTATCGGCCTGGCGGTGCTGATGCGGGTCAACGACGCCACGCCGCGATTGCCGCCTCCCCCAGCGGAGAAAAGCTTTCCGGCGCCGCGCCTCGATACGCTGCCGAACGCGCTGCTGGCGCCCTATCTCGCCACACAGCGGAGACGACTCACGAACTCCGCCATTCCCATCACCCGCGCCATGATGGAGATCGCAAAGCGCCCGGATCCGTATGCGCCTATTGCAGCGGGGGAGGATTCGAGTGGGCACTAACCGTGCATGGGCGCCGTGCGTCCTTCGACAAGCTCAGGATGAAGAGACTGGTATTTGCATCGAAGCCTATGGAGGAAAAACTCATGCTGAGCCTGTCGAAGGACGCAGGACGCGCATTCCAGGCAGCATGTATCTTCATTTGTTTGGTGCTCGTTTGCTCGCCTGCGAACGCCGGCCTTACGCGCGCCCAGCTCAATTCCGTCGGGGTGTTCCCGCCGCACGGCGCCACATTGCCGCCTGCGCTGCTGTTTGACGACCTGGGCGGCAAACCTCTCTCTGTCAGCCAGGCGCTCGGCAGCACGCCCGCCGTCGTGCTTTTCACGGATTTCGCCTGCAAGACGCTCTGCGGTCCCATTCTCACCATGACGTCTGCGGCGCTCGTGCAGACTGGACTGATCCCCGGACAGAGTTTTCATCTGCTCGTCATCGGCATGCGCCCAAAGAGCGCGGCTGCACGTGCGCGGGCATTCGTTGATCCGCAACTGAATCCGACGCTTGCGGGCGCGACGCGCATCCTGCTGGGAAACGCGCCGGCGGTTGCAGCCGCAACGCGTGCCCTGGGCTATCGTTATGTCTATGACGCGCAGAACGACCAGTTCGCGCATCCAACCGCCGCTTTCGTACTGACCAGAGCCGGAAAGCTCACGGCCGTGCTGAGCGCATTGGGTCTGCGAGGACCGGATCTGCGGCTGGCGCTGGTTTCCGCGGGAGAGGGGCAGGTCGGCACGATCGCAGATCGGCTTCGTCTGCTTTGCTACTGCTACGATCCCGAAACCGGAATCTATTCCGCCTCGATCGGCCGGATCATCGATGCGGCATGTCTCGTCACGGTCCTGATGCTCGGCGGCTGGTTTCTTCTGCTGCGGCGCCGCGAAAGATCGGCACGGCGGACATGAACCAGCTCTTCCTGTTTCCGCCGGCGGCTTCGCTCGAGGCAAAGGGCGTCGACCAGCTCTATTTCGTCATGCTCGGCCTGTCTTTCGCGATTCTTGCGCTGGTATTCGGATTGATTGTGGTCTTTGCGTGGCGCTATCGCGCCGGTTCGGGCGCCAGGCGTTCGAAGCTGCCAGGGTTCTACGCTCACGAGATGGAAATCGGCTGGACGCTCGCCACGCTATTGGTCTTTCTCGGGATTTATGGATGGTCGGTGGAGGCGCGGCAGGTGCATTGGGCACCGCCGCACGGCGCGCTGAACGTCCGCGTCGTCGCCAAACAGTGGATGTGGAAATTCGAGCATCCGAGCGGCGCGCGAGAGATCGATGCGCTGCACCTCCCGCTCGGCGTGCCTGTGCGCCTCGACATGACGTCGCAGGACGTCATCCATTCCTTTTACGTGCCGGCGTTCCGCGAGAAACAGGACGTGTTGCCGGACCGCATCGTCACGCTGTGGTTCACGCCGTCGCGGCTCGGGCAATACGCGATCCGCTGCGCCGAATATTGCGGCACCAACCATTCGCTGATGGGCGGCGAAGTCTACGTCGTGACGCCCGCGGAATACGCAAGATGGGCGGACCGCAACGCGGACCGGTCATTGCCCGCCGCAGGCGCACGGTCCTTTGCCGCGCTGGGCTGTGCCGGTTGTCACGAAGCGCGCGCGGACCTGGCACCCAGGCTGGCTGACCTCTACGGCAGCAAGGTCGCGCTTGAAGGCAACCGCAGCGTTCTGGCCGACGACGCCTATCTGGAACGCTCCATCCTCGATCCGCGGGCCGACATCGTGAAAGGCTACCTGCCGATCATGCCGTCCTATCGCGGCGTCGCCACGCCCGAAGAGGTTTCGGCACTTGTCGCCTATCTCAAGACCATGAAGAGCGGACGCACGCCATGACGGATGCGACCTTTGACGCCGTGCCGGAACGCAGTTCGAGCGCGCCCAGCTATCTCGAAGACGGCCACACGGTCGCCTCCTGGCTCTTCACCACCGATCACAAACGCATCGCCATCCTCTACGCCGCGGGCATCACCTTTTTCTTCTTCATCGGCGGGGCCGCGGCGACGTTGATGCGGCTCGAGCTCGTGACACCTTACGCGAATTTCCTTTCGCCCGACGAATACAACCGCCTGTTCACGCTGCATGGCGTGATCATGGTGTGGTTTTTCCTCATTCCTTCCATACCGGCGGTCATGGGCAATTTTCTCCTGCCGCTGATGATCGGCGCGAGGGACGTGGCGTTCCCGCGGCTGAATCTTGTGTCGTGGTACGTGTACATCTTCGGAGGGATCGTGACGCTCTATTCGCTGGTGGCGGGCGGGGTCGATACGGGCTGGACGTTCTACACCCCGTTTTCGACAATGTTCTCGAACAGCCACGTGCTCGCCGCGGCCGCCGGTATCTTCATCGCGGGATTTTCGACCATCGCCACCGGCGTCAATTTCATCACCACGGTGCACACCGAACGCACCGAGGGCATGACCTGGTTCCGGCTGCCGCTCTTCGTCTGGGCGATGTACGCGACCAGCATCGTCATGGTACTGGCGACGCCGGTGCTTGCCGCCTCGCTCCTTATGATCGTCTGCGAGCGCCTGTTCCATCTGCCGATCTTCAATCCGGACACGGGCGGCGACCCGCTCCTGTTCCAGCACCTCTTCTGGTTCTACAGCCACCCTGCCGTCTACATCATGATCCTGCCGGCGATGGGCGTGGTCTCGGAAATCATCGCCTGCTTCGCGCGGCGGCAGATCTTCGGCTACAGGTTCATGGTCTACGCAATGATCGCCATTGCCGGCATCGGCTTCTTCGTGTGGGGCCACCACATGTTCGTCGCCGGCTCCTCCAATTATGCCAATCTCGTGTTCTCCCTGCTGTCCTTCATCGTGGCCGTGCCGTCGGCCATCAAGGTGTTCAACTGGACCGCCTCGCTCTACCGCGGACGGATCACCTTCGAGGCTCCGATGCTCTATGCGCTGGGCTTCGTGGGGCTGTTCACCGTCGGCGGCCTGACCGGACTGTTCCTCGCGATGATCCCCATCGACGTCCACGTCACCGACACCTATTTCGTCATCGCGCATTTCCATTACATCATGGTGGGCGGCTCGGTGTCCGCGTTCTTCGGGGGCCTGCATTACTGGTGGCCCAAGGTGACGGGGCGTCTCTATCACGAGGGTTTCGCGCGCTTCGCTGCGATCCTCATGTTCTTCGGTTTCAACTTCACCTTCTTCCCGCAATTCATCATGGGCTATGCGGGCATGCCGCGCCGCTACGAGGTCTATCCGCCCGTATTCCAGATCTACCATGTGATGTCTTCGGCCGGCGCTTCCGTTCTGGCGGTGGCCTATCTGATGCCGCTCTTCTATCTCGGCTGGTCGCTGCTTCATGGCGAAAGATCGCCGCCCAATCCGTGGCGTGCCACCGGCCTCGAATGGCAGACCTCGTCGCCGCCCCCCAAACAGAATTTCCTTGTTCCGCCGCGGGTCGCCCACGGGCCCTATCGCTATCACGCGGAGCAGGATCCGTCGGACCTCGCCGAGATCGACAGCGGTCGATGAGCGGCGCAACGCTCATTACCGAACGCAGCTGGGGCGAAGGGGACCAGGAGTTCCGCGCCAGCCTCGGCATGTGGGTATTTCTTGCGACGGAAATCCTGTTCTTCGGTGGACTGTTTCTCGCCTATGCCGAACTGCGCTCGCAGAACGTGGAGGCGTTCGACGAGGCGGGAAAGCATGCCAATTTCTTTTTCGGCACGCTGAACACGATTCTGCTCATCACCTCGAGCTTCATGATGACGATCGCGCTCGTCTGCAGCGACAAGGGCGACCGCTCGCTGCTGCGCGCCATGCTGCTCGTTACCCTGGCGCTCGGCGTCGGGTTCCTGCTCTGCAAGGGGCTCGAATACCGCAGCGATCTCCAGGAGCATCTCGGGCCGGGGCGGAACTTTCCCGTGCGCCTGCCGGCGGCGCAGGCATTCTTTGCCATGTACTGGGCGATGACCGGGCTGCACGCCGTGCATCTGACCGTGGGGCTTGGCGTGGTGGGACGCGTGTGGCTGATCGCGCGAAGGCCCGTCTGGCCCGAGAATTTCCATCGCACCCTGCATGTGAGCGCGCTGTACTGGCATCTCATCGACGTGATCTGGATGATGCTCTATTCGATCTTCTATCTGGTGGGGCGAGCGACATGACCGGCAGCCACCCGGACCGCAAATGGATATGGGGCGCACCGTTCGTGATCTGGCTGGTGCTGCTCGCACTGCTCGGCCTGAACGCCGGGCTTTCGCGCCTGCCGCTCGGCGATGGCAACGGCATCCTGGCGCCCGCCATCGGCGCCTTGCAGGCGGTGCTGATCGCCTGGTTCTACATGCGCCTCAAATGGTCGAGCGGCACGCTCGTGGTTGCCGCGCTTGCGGGTGCGGTGTGGGTCTTCACGATGTTCCTGCTCACCTTCGGGGATTACACGACCCGCCCCAACTGGTGGCACGTTGCACCCGAACAACCCACCTACGGCACGGAACTGCCCTCGTTCATGGGCCGCTAGATCCTCCGCTCGACTCCTGGCGCCCTTTGCGGCTTCAATGGGTGGGCGAGGCCCAGGGGCGCAAGATGAGCGACGATGCGAAACTGGCGCGGAGCGACCCCGAGCTGCGCCACCTGCGGGACAGCATCGACAATATCGATGCGGCGCTGATCCATATCCTCGCGGAACGCTTCAAGTTCACCAAGGCGGTGGGCGAGTTGAAAGCGCGGCGCGGCATGCCGCCGGCCGACCCCGCGCGCGAGGCGCAGCAGATCGCCCGGCTGCGTGCCCTGGCGCAGGACGCAAAGCTCGATCCCGATTTCGCCGAGAAATTTCTCGATTTCATCGTGGCCGAAGTGATCCGCCACCACGAGGCGATCAATGGCCGGCATCGCGCGCCCGGCACGTAATCACGAGTTTCGCACTCGACATTTGAAAGCGGCCGATCACCTGCGCTATAACACCATTCCCAACCCGGCGAGGAGCAGACCATGACATTGACACTTGGCGATACCGCCCCCGATTTCGAAGCCCAGACCACCGAGGGCGCCATCCGCTTTCACGAATGGCTCGGCGACAGCTGGGGCATCCTGTTCTCGCATCCCAAGGACTTCACGCCGGTCTGCACCACCGAGCTCGGCACCATGGCGCGGATGAAGCCGGAATTCGACCGCCGCAACGTGAAGGTCATCGGGCTCTCCGTCGATCCCGTCAGCGACCACACGAAATGGGCCGAGGACATCCGCGAGACGCAGGGGGCCGCGCCCAACTACCCCCTCATCGGCGATGCGGATTTCAAGGTGTCGAAACTCTACGACATGCTGCCCGCCTCGACGAGCGGCGATCCCTCCAAGCGCACCGCGGCCGACAATCTCACCGTGCGCAACGTGTTCGTGATCGGCCCCGACAAGAAGCTGAAGCTGATCCTCGTCTATCCGATGACCGCGGGCCGCAATTTCGACGAGATACTCCGCGTCATCGATTCCCTCCAGCTGAGTGCCAGCCACAAGGTGGCGACGCCGGCCAACTGGAAGCCCGGCGACGACGTCATCATCGCCGGCTCGGTGTCCGACGAAGAGGCGAAGCGCATCTATCCCGGCGGCTGGAAAGCCCCCCGCCCCTATCTCCGCATCGTGCCCCAGCCACAAAGTAATTAGCACGCAGCCCCCCGCTTTCCTCCCCGCTTCTCTTTCCTCCCCCGCGCGGAACGCGTGGGGGAGGGGGACCCGCCCCCGGGTCCGGCCGAGGCCGGCCCGAGGATAAACTCCGCGGTGGAGGAGGCACTTGTCTGTGGCGGCGAGCCCCCTCCGCCCCTGCGGGGCACCTCCCCGCTGAAGCGGGGGAGGAAAGGTTTGGTGGCGGAGGAGGAAAGGCGAGCGCGGGGGAGGAAATTTCCGCGCGGAAAATTGCTATGAATGGCTCCGGTCCGGAGTAATGTCGAATCGGATCGGGCGGGAGGAGAAAATGGCGCCGAGCCTGGAGCAGCCGAAAAAGCTGCGCGAATTTCACAATCATCATTTCGACTCGACGGTCTGGAACGGTTTCAGCTTTCGCGACGACGACATCGTGATTGCCACCTATGGCAAATCCGGCACCACCTGGGTTCAGAACATCGTCGCCCAGCTCCTGTTCGACGGTGCGGAGGGCTTGCCGGTGGCGGAGATGTCGCCATGGCTCGATCTTCGCGTGCCGCCGAAGGATGTGAAGCTGGCCGCGGTGGAAGCGCAGACGCACCGCAGGTTCCTCAAGACCCATCTTCCGGTCGATGCGCTCGTTTTTTCGCCGCGGGCGAAATATCTCTACATCGCGCGCGACGGACGCGACGTCGTCTGGAGCCTGTACAATCATCACGCCACCGCCAACGCGCTCTGGTACCAGGCGCTCAACGATACGCCGGGACGCATCGGGCCCCCGATCGGCAAGCCTCCTGCCTCGGTCCGTCAATATTTTCTGGAATGGCTCGACGGCGACGGGCATCCGTTCTGGTCCTTCTGGGAGAACGTGGCCACATGGTGGGACATTCGCGCACGACCCAATGTCATGTTGCTGCATTTTGCCGGGCTCAAGGCGGATTTGCCCGGTCAAATGCGCCGGATTGCCGATTTCCTCGATATTGCGATCGATGAGCACAGCTGGTCCCGGATCCTCGGGCACTGCGGCTTCGACTACATGAAGGCGAACGCAGCGGCGAGCGCGCCGCTCGGCGGTGCCTTCTGGGACGGAGGCGCCGAGACCTTCATCAACAAGGGCTCGAACGGGCGCTGGCGCGATGTCCTGACGGAGGAAGACATCGCCCGCTACGAAGCCATGGCCGTGGCCAGACTGGGTGCGGCCTGTGCGGGGTGGCTCGCGACAGGACGAATGGAACAACCCGCCGCCTGAAAGCAATTTCCTCCCCCAACGTCCAAGGCTGTCGGGGGAAGGTCGCAGTTCCGCTGCCGGAGAAGCGTACCCGTCGAATGGCTGAGCAATTCGTGCGCGGGAGACTCGGGGAATGCGTTCCTCTCTTCCTTGCGTGAGAGTGCCGCCCAACCGAAGGCGAGAACAATTCCACCCCCGTCATGGCCGGGCTGTTGTCCCGGCCATGACGAATTTGTGTATGCAAAGCGGGTCGGCGCGGAGAAATTGCACGGGATTCGTCCTCGTGCGGAAGCCACCTCCCCCACGATGGGGGAGGAAAACGGGGCGCATGTGTGAACTTGAAAGAATTTGTGTTCACGTTTGCTCCGCAACGGGGAGCTAACCGGTCGTTCTAATTATCAGCAGTATCCACTTTCGTTGCCGCGACGCGGGCGGCCAGTGCCGGCAGGGTGCCTTCGGCGACGGCGCGGCGCAGCGCGCTCATCAGCTGCTGATAATGGACGAGATTGTGCCAGGTGATGAGCATGCTGGCGATGATTTCGCCCGCCTTGACGACGTGATGCAGATAGGCGCGGGAAAACTTCCGGCAGGCGGGGCATGGGCAATCGGCGTCGAGCGGCGCTGAATCCTCGGCAAAGCGCGCGTTGCGCAGGTTGAGCGCGCCCTCGCGCGTGAAGGCCTGGCCGTTGCGCCCCGAACGCGTCGGCAGCACGCAATCGAACATGTCGATGCCGCGCGAGACCGCGCCCGCGATGTCCGAAGGCTTGCCGACGCCCATCAGATAGCGCGGGCGCTCGCCCGGCAGGTGCGGAACGGTGCCTTCGAGCGTCTCGAACATGGCGGCCTGCCCTTCGCCGACCGCGAGGCCGCCGGCCGCGTAGCCGTCGAAACCGATGGCGATCAGTTCTTCGGCCGCGCGCCGGCGCAGATGCGGGAACGTGCCGCCCTGCACGATGCCGAAACAGGCGCGACCCGGCTGTTCGCCAAATGCAAGTTTGCTGCGGCGCGCCCAGCGCAGCGACAGCGCCAGCGAGGATTCGATCTGCGCCTCGCTCGCGGGAAAGGCCGGACATTCGTCGAGCACCATCTGGATGTCGGAGCCGAGCAGGCGCTGGATCTGCATGGCGCGCTCGGGCGAAAGAAATTCCTGCGCACCGTCGATATGCGAGCGGAAGGCCACGCCCTCCTCCGTGATCTTCCGCAGTTTCGCGAGCGACATCACCTGATAGCCGCCGGAATCGGTCAGGATCGGCCGTTCCCAGCCCATGAATTTGTGCAGGCCGCCCAGCCGCGCGACGCGCTCAGCACCAGGCCTCAGCATCAGGTGATAGGTGTTGGCGAGCACGATGTCCGCGCCCGTCGCGCGCACGGATTGGGGCAGCATTGCCTTCACCGTCGCCGCGGTGCCGACGGGCATGAAGGCCGGCGTCGCGATGTCGCCGCGCGGGGTGTGGATCACGCCCGTACGCGCCGCGCCGCAGCGCGCGTGGAGATCGAAACGAAATTCGCTCATGCCTGACGGAATAACAGGCAGGCGTCGCCGTAGGAATAGAAACGGTAGCCTTCCGCGATCGCCTCCGCATAGGCGCGTTTCATCGTCCCGATGCCTGCAAAGGCGCAGACCAGCATGAAGAGCGTGGAGCGCGGCAGATGAAAATTCGTGAGCAGCACATCCACCGCTTTGAAATCATATCCCGGCGTGACGAAGAGATCGGTTTCGCCCTCGAACGCATGAAGCCTTCCATCCGCATCGGCCGCGGTCTCCAGCGCGCGCAGCGACGTCGTACCCACCGCAACGATGCGGCCGCCGGACGCACGCGCCGCATTGATCGTTTCGGCGGTGTCTGCGGCAAGACGGACCCATTCGCCGTGCATGCGGTGCTGCGAAATGTCCGCCGCATTGACAGGCAGAAAGGTGCCCGGGCCGACATGCAGCGTGATCTGCTCGCGTGCGACTCCGGCGACGGCGAGGCGCGCCAGCAGATCGGACGTGAAATGCAGACCCGCGGTCGGCGCGGCGGCGGAGCCCTCATGCGCGGCGAAGACGGTCTGGTAGTCGCTCGTATCGCGCGCGTCGGGGGCGCGGCGGCGCGCGATATAGGGCGGCAGCGGCACCTCGCCGAACTGAGCGATGGCGCCGTCCAGCGCCGCTGCGGCCCGGTCGAAAGCGATCTCCACTTCGCCGGCCTCGCGGCGGGCGACCACGCGCGCTGTGATGTCCCCGGAAATACTGAGTTCGTCGCCCGCCGAGAGTTTGTGCGCCGGCCGCGCCAGCGCGAGGAACCGGTCCGACGCCACCCGCTTGTGCAGCAGCAACTCGACAGCGGGACCACCTGCGCCCCTGCGCGCCCGCAGCCGCGCCGCGATCACCTTGCTGTCATTGGCGACCAGCAAATCGCCGGCGCGCAGATAATCCGGCAGGTCGCGCACCTGCGCATGCGTCAGCGATCCATCCGGGTGAACAACGAGAACGCGCGCGCTGTCGCGCGGGCAAGCCGGCCTCAGCGCAATGCGGTCCTCCGGCATATCGAAATCGAACAGCGAAACATCCATGGCTGTCAGGATTGAACCACCAAGACGCCAAGACGCCAAGAAAAATTCACCACGGAGACACGGAGATCACGGAGTAAATCAGGCGCGCATTCGCGCGCAATTCTTCTCTGTATCCTCCGTGCCTCCGTGGTGCATTCCCGTGCCCCTTGGCGTCTTGGCGTCTTGGCGGTTCGTTTCGCTCAGGCGGCGCGGGCGATGCTTTCGAGGACGGTTTCGATAATCCTGTCCTGGGTGGCCTCGTCGAGATAGGGATGCATCGGAAGGCTGAGCACGGTGTGTCCGAGCGTCTCGCTGACGGGCAACGGCACGCCGGGATATTTGCTATATCCGCGCTGCGCCGTCAGCGGCGTCAGGTAATAGATCTGCGAGGGTATGCCCTTCGCTTCGAGTTCGGCTTTCACGCGGTCCCGGTCGGGCAGCTGGATCGTGTACTGCGCCCAGGTCGAGCGGGCGCCGTTGACGACATGGGGCACGCGGACGCGGTTGGAGCGCGCGAAGCCTTCCGCATAGCGGCGCGCGACGCGCTCGCGCAGCTCCAGCTCATCCGGGAATATCTTCAGCTTCTCGATCAGGATCGCGGCCTGGATCGTATCGAGCCGCGAGTTCACCCCGATGCGGACGTTCTCATATTTGTCCCGTCCCTGGCCGTGAATGCGGATCGAGCGCAGAAGATCGGCCAGCGCGTCGTCGTCGGTAAAGCTGCAGCCGCCGTCGCCATAGCAGCCGAGCGGCTTGGCAGGAAAGAAACTCGTCGCGGCGGCATCGCCGATCGATCCGGTGCGCCGGCCGTCGAACGTCGCGCCGAAGGCCTGCGCCGTGTCGGCCAGCATCAGCAGATTTTCGCGGGCGACGATCGGCTCCAGCGCGCGATAGTCCGCGGCCTGGCCGAACAGATCGACGGGCATCACCACGCGCGGGCGCAGGCCTCCCTCGCGCTTTATCATGCTGATCGCGGCTTCGAGACTCGCGGGCGCCATGTTGAACGTAGCTTCCAGCACATCCACGAAGACGGGCGTCGCTCCGACGAGCGCGACCACTTCCGCGGAGGCCGCAAAGGTGAAGGCCGGAACGAACACCGCATCGCCGGGCCCGATCTCCCATGCCCGCAGAATGATGAGCAGCGCATCGGTGCCGTTGGCGCAGGCGATCGCGTGCTTCACGCCCGCGAATTGCGCAAGCTGTTCCTCCAGCGCGCGCACCTGCGGCCCCATGATCCACTGCCCCCCCTCCACCGCCGCCGCAATCGCCCGTTCGAGCGAAGCGCCGAGCTTCTTTCGCTGTGCCTGGAGGTCGATGAAGGGAATGGATGGCATTGAGGTGGTTCTCCGCGCGTTCGCGGCGGTTTTAATCAAGCCGCACTGTTCCGGCAATCAACACGGCGACACGTTATATTTCCGATTGCGTCACAGCACTGTGCTAACGAAATACTACTTAGATCAAAATCAGCCTGTCATTCCCGCGAAAGCGGGAACCCAGCCGCCGCGTGTCTACGCGGCGAAAAGACTCCTTTGCGCTCGCGCGCTGGGTTCCCGCTTTCGCGGGAATGACAATTTTTTGGTATCAAGGCACACGATCTACACCGGCGTCCCGCCCACACGCGCCTTGACGATGCGGTCGGGGTCGCCGGCGATGGCGCCGTTGTTGCGGTCGCCGCCTTTCTTGATGGCGTCGATATGCTCCATGCCCTCGACCACCTGGCCGAACACCGTGTACTGACGATCGAGCCAGGGCGCGTCGGCGAAGCAGATGAAGAACTGGCTGTTGGCGCTGTTGGGATCGGAGGTGCGCGCCATGGCGAGCGTGCCACGCACATGCCGTTCGGGCGTGAACTCCGCCTTGAGATTCGGCAGCTTCGAGCCGCCGGAGCCCGTGCCGGTGGGATCGCCGGTCTGCGCCATGAAGCCGGGAATCACGCGATGAAATGCCGAGCCGTCATAGAAGCCCTGGCCCGCGAGTTCCTTGATTCGCGCCACATGCATGGGCGCCAGGTCGGGCCTCAGCGCAACCTTCACCTCACCCGTTTTGAGCGTGAGCGTCAGCGTGTTTCCGGGATCCGTCGACATCAGCATTCCTTTCCTGATTTTGCGCGTTCGGCGAGAAGCCGCGCGACGCGCGGCGTGGTGAAGGGCGTGACATTGCCGCCCAGCACCGCAATTTCCTTGACGAGCTTGGACGCGATGGCCTGGTGGCGCGGGTCTGCCATCAGGAAAACGGTTTCGATCTCGGGGTTGAGCCGCTGGTTCATCCCGACCATCTGGAATTCATATTCGAAGTCTGAAACCGCGCGCAGCCCGCGCACGATCACGGCGGCGCCGAGCCGCTCGGCAAACTGCATCAGCAGACAGTCGAAGGTCTCCACGCTGATGGTCGCGCGGCCGTCGCCGCCGAGCGGCGCGGTTTCCTCGCGCACCATTTTCACGCGCTCCTCGAGCGTGAACATCGGCGATTTGGAAGGGTTGGTTGCGACCCCGATCACCAGATGATCGACGAGTTTGACCGCACGCTGGATGATATCGAGGTGGCCGAGCGTCAGCGGATCGAAGGTGCCGGGATAAAGGCCGATATGCCGTCTGGTCATGCGCGCGTTCCCGTCACGGGGTTTCTTCCGCCGAAGTTTCCTCGATGCGTTCCACCGACACGACCCGCTCGCCGGCTTCGAGCCGGAACAGCGTCACGCCCTGGGTGGCGCGGCCGGCCACGCGCACACTCGCCACGGGACTGCGGATCGTCTGCCCCTGATCGGTGATCAGCATGATGTCGTCGGTCTCCTCGACCGGGAACGCGGCCACGATGGCGTTGTTCTTCCGCGCCATGGCCATGGCGACGATGCCCGAGCCGCCGCGCCCCGTCACGCGGTATTCGTACGAGCTGGTGCGCTTGCCGAAGCCGCTTGTGGAGACGGCCAGCACGAACTGTTCCGCCGCGGCGAGCTGCGCGTAGCGCTCCGGCGTGAGAATCGCTTCTTCGCCATTGCCGTTCTCTTCGGTGTCCTCGATCGGAGTTTCTTCGGTCTCCTCGCCCGTCACGGCACGCCGCGCGGAACTGGCCTGCTTCAGATAGGCGCGCGCTTCGGGGACGTTCGCGTCGACATGGCGCAGCAGCGCGAGACTTACGACTTCGTCCCCAGCCGCGAGCTTGACCCCGCGCACGCCGGTGGATTGCCGGCCCTTGAAGATGCGCAGGTCGGAAAGCGCGAAGCGGATGCATTTGCCCTCGCGCGTGGTGAGCAGCACGTCATTGTCGTCTGTACAGGTCTGCACGCCCACGATGCCGTCGCCCGGCTCGGGCTTCATCGCAATCTTGCCGTTCGCCCGCACATTGTTGAAATCCGACAGCTCGTTGCGGCGCACGTCGCCCGATCGGGTGGCGAAGACGACGTTGAGCTTCTCCCACTGCGCTTCGTCTTCCGGCAGCGGCAGCACGGTGGTGATCCGCTCGCCTGGCGAGAGCGGCAGCAGATTGACCATCGCCTTGCCGCGCCCCTGGATACGCGCTTCGGGCAGTCGCCAGACCTTCAGACGGTAGGCCATGCCCGTGGACGAGAAGAACAGCAAAGGCGTGTGGGTGGAGGCGACGAAAATGTGGGTGACAAAATCCTCTTCGCGCGTCGCCATGCCGGTGCGGCCTTTGCCGCCGCGGCCCTGCACGCGATATTCGGCAAGCGGGGTTCGCTTGATATAGCCGGCATGGGTGACGGTAACGGCCACATCTTCCCGCTCGATCAGCGCTTCGTCTTCGATCTCGACATCGGCATCCACCAGTTCGGTCAGCCGCGGCGTGGCGAAATCCCTCTTTATCTCTTCGAGCTCGGTGCGGATGAAGGCGAGCACGCGCGGCCGGCTGCGCAGGATGTCGAGCAGATCCTTGATGATTTCGCCGAGCTTTGTCACCTCCTCCGCAAGCTCGTCGCGGCCGATCGCCGTCAGACGCTGCAGGCGGATTTCCAGAATGGCTTTCGCCTGCTCCTCGGTCAGCCGGATCGTGCCGTCGGATTGAAGCACATGCCGCGGATCGGCGATCAGGGCCACCAGCGGCGCTACGTCGCTTGCCGGCCAGTGCCGCTCCATCAGCTGCGCTTTCGCGGTCGCCGCGTCCGCCGCGGCGCGGATGAGTGCGATCACCTCGTCGATATTGGCGACGGCGATGGCCAGACCGACCAGCACATGGCCGCGCTCGCGCGCCTTCGACAGATCGAAGCGCGTGCGCCTTGTAATGACCTCTTCGCGGAACCGAAGGAAGATTCCGATGAGCTCCTTCAGATTCAGCAGTTCGGGACGGCCGCCGTTCAGAGCCAGCATGTTGACGTTGAAGCTGGTCTGCAGCTGCGAGTGCCGGTAAAGCTGGTTCAGCACCACCTCGGGCGAGGCGTCACGGCGCAACTCGATGACCACGCGCATGCCGTGGCGGTCGCTCTCGTCGCGCATGTCGGCGATGCCTTCGATGCGCTTGTCGCGCACCATCTCGGCGATGCGCTCGATCATTGTCGCCTTGTTCACCTGATAGGGAATGGCGGTGACGATGATCGCCTCGCGGTCCTTGCGCAGCTCCTCCATGTGAACTTTTGCGCGCATCAGCACGGGCCCGCGCCCGCGCGCCAGCGCGCCGCGCGCCGCCTGTTTGCCAATGATGAGCGCGCCCGTCGGAAAATCCGGGCCCGGCACGATTTCGGTCAGCGCCTCGAGGCTGATCGAGGGATCGTCGAGATAGGCCAGGCAGGCGTCGATCACTTCCCCCAGATTGTGCGGCGGAACGTTGGTGGCCATGCCGACCGCGATGCCGCTGCCGCCATTGACGAGGAGATTGGGAAAACGCGCGGGAAGTACGACCGGCTCGCGCTCCGAGGCGTCATAATTGTCCTGGAACTCGACCGTGTCCTTCTCGATGTCCTCGGTCAGGGCATGGGCGATGCGGGCACGCCGCACTTCGGTGTAACGCATGGCCGCCGGGGGGTCGCCGTCGACCGAGCCAAAATTGCCCTGCCCGTCGATAAGGCGCGCGCGCATGGAGAAATCCTGCGCCATACGCACCAGCGCGTCGTAGACGGACTGGTCGCCATGCGGGTGATATTTGCCGATGACGTCGCCGACGACGCGCGCGGCCTTGCGGTAGGGCTTGTTCCAGTCGAGTCCGTTCTCATGCATCGAGAACAGGATGCGCCGATGCACGGGCTTGAGCCCGTCGCGCGCATCGGGGAGCGCGCGCGCCACGATGACGCTCATCGCGTAATCGAGATACGAGCGCTTCAGCTCGTCCTCGATCGCAATATGGCTGATGCCCGCGCCCGGCGGCCCGCCGGGCGCTGCGATATCGCTCAAATCCTGCTCCTTAAGGGACCGTTTTCAGGCCGCGCTCTGAAGCCCGAAGGGGGACGCAAAATCTAGCATTCCGCCGTGCGAAATTGCCAGCGAAAAGACCCGCCTTCGCCGAGGGGCTACGGCGCGGCAAGCCGCGACGGGCGTGTCGCGCCGAAGCGTGGCGAAGGCGGATCAGAACGGGATTTCGTCGTCCATTTCGTTGCGCTCGAAACTGGCCGGCGGCTCGCTGGGAGAGGCCGTCCGCGGCGGCGCGCCCCCGCTTTCGCCGCGGCTGTCGAGCAACACCAGCTCGCCGCGGAATCGCGAAAGGACGACCTCGGTCGAATAGCGTTCGACGTTGTCCTTGTCGGTATATTTGCGGGTCTGCAGCTGCCCCTCGAGATAGACCTTGGAGCCCTTGCGCAGATATTGCTCGGCGACCTTGCCGAGGTTTTCGTTGAAGATCACCACCCGATGCCATTCGGTTCTTTCCTTGCGCTCGCCCGTCGCCTTGTCGCGCCAGCTTTCCGAAGTCGCCACCGAGAGATTGACGATCGGATCGCCCGCATTGGTGCGCCGCACGTCCGGGTCCTTCCCGAGATTGCCCACCAGAATCACCTTGTTCACGCCGGCCATGTTCGTCTCCGTTCTTCAGCTTTCCAAAGTTAACCGCCCCGCCCACTCCCGCGCCATTCCGCGGCTCCCGCCGGCTGTGGACAGAACGGGCGACGATTATACCATCGTTCTCGTTTTGTTCAATACGATAAATGTGGCGCTGTCATCCGCACCCGCTTGCGAAACTCCAGCACTGCCCTTAGTATCGACATTGTCGATACGGTGGCAGGCATGCGCGTAACGGTGAAAAAGTGGGGTAACAGTGCCTCCGTTCGAATTCCCGCCCCCCTCATGGCGGCGGCGAAGCTGCGGCTGGATCAGCCGGTCGACGTGCGCGAGGAGCGCGGTCGCATCATCATCGAGCCTGTTCGCGCACCGGTCGCGGATCTGGATGGTCTGGTCGCGGCCATCACCGATGAAAATCGGCACGGCGAAATCGACTTTGGCGCAGCGGTCGGGAATGAGATTCCATAGTGAGTTACGTTCCGGATGCGGGCGACATCGTCTGGATTCATTTCGATCCGCAGGCGGGGCGCGAACAGGCCAGACACCGCCCTGCCATCGTCCTCAGTCCGGCCGGCTACAACGCCAGGGCGGGTCTGCTTCTTTGTTGCCCCACCACCACGAAGATCAAGGATTATCCCTTTGAGGTGAAACTTTCCGGCCGGCCGGCAAGCGTCGCGCTTGCCGATCAGGTCAAGAGCTTCGATTGGCGAGCGCGCAACGCGCAAAAGAAGGGAAAAGCCGCCCCGGCGGAACTGGCAGAAATTCGCGCGAAGCTGCACGCCCTGATCGGATGAGACTTGCCCGCGGAAATCGGATGCTGACCGATCTGCCGTCTGAACTGCATTGTTCCATGGTGCTGCGATGAAACGACCGGTCACGCAAGCGCTATGCGCGGGCGTGCTACTGGGCATCTTGCTTCCAAACGCTTCATTGGCGCACGCCTCCGACATCGAGCCTGTCAGCTTCAGAAGTCACGGGGGCCTGCTATCCGGCGATATTGTTTTTCCGGACGTGCATCCTGCAACTGCGGGCCTCGTGCTTGTCCAGGGTGCAAATGATCTGAAGCGAAAGCTGGTTGTGGCGGAGATCCTGGCGTCCGATGGATTTGCCGTTCTCACTTACGACAAGCGCGGCTCCGGGCGGTCGGGTGGTGTTTATTGGGGGCATAACGAGGCCCGGCCGAATTTTGCCGGCGCAAATCTCAATTTGTTGGCTGATGATGCAGCCGCGGCCATGGACGTCCTGACACGCAATCCGCGGCTCCGCGGCGTTCCTTTGGGGTTTGTGGGTTTCAGCCAGGCGGGCTGGATCATCCCGATTGCCGCCACCAGGTCTCCCGCCGCGAAATTCGTCGGCCTGTGGAGTGGTCCCGTATGTACCGTCAGCGAGCAGCTGCACTTCCAGGATTGGGCCGCGAACGATCCGGGCTTCTGGAGGACCCATACGCAACGGCAGGTGGACGAGTACATGAAATCGGTACGCCATCGAGCAGACGACATAGACCCGCGGACCAGTCTCTCCAAACTTTCAATCCCCGGCCTTTGGCTGTTCGGCGCGCAGGACAACGAGATTCCCGTGGCATTATCGGTCGCGCGGCTTGAAACCCTCATTCAGCACGGGCACCCAAAATTCGAATACGGGATTTTCGCCGGCTACGGCCACAATGTGTTCGACACACCAGAGGCGCCCGCATACCGGCAAATGGTCGCGTGGATCAAGCGCACGGTCGCGGGGACGGATCAGTTCAGACACACGAGCCAGGACGATTCGAAAACAGGTCGTTGAAAGCCGCTGCCTGCGCCTTGAGGCTGAAGAGTCGCGAAACGCCGCTGCACTTCCTGCGGTGAGCTTTCGCGTGCCACCTCGCCCGCGTTGGGGAGGAAATACATCGAACGCGACGGACACTCAAAAAACCTTCGCCATCATGGGCACCAGCTGCTTCGCACCGAAGACGCTGAGATGGTGCTCGTCGCGGTAGAGGGGGATGCCGCGGAGGGCGACTTCGCAGGTGCCGGTGGCGCAGAGAATGCGGTGCGGGTAGAGGACGGTCGCGCCGTATTGATGCTGCAGGCGCGCGAGGCTCGCCAGCACAAATTGCTGTCGTTGCAGATAGGCACCGACGCCGGGCGCGACGGCACCCGTGTCTTCCGCAAGCGCGCGGCGGGCAAGAACGGCCGGAACCGGCCAGCCGATCTCCGGGATAGCGGCCACGATCACCACCTTCTTTCCGCGGTTTCTCAGTTCGCCAACCGTGCGTTCCAATCCGCGCAGGAAAACCTCGTGATTATTTGCGGGGTCGCCGCTGCGGCAGGAATCGTCGAGCAGCGCGATGCGCCCCTTCGGCTCGTCGCCATAGGTTGAGCCTTCCGCATATTTGGCCCAGCGCGACTCAAGGATCACTTCGCGGATCTGCGGATTGCGTGCGAGCGCGGCCACTGCGTCGTTGAAGGCGCGGCAGTCCGGCATCGGCGTGGTCACGCCCAGGAGCGGCGGACAGGCGGCACCGCCCGCGAAGATGCCTGCCTGTCCGGCATGCGCGGCGGCAAGCGATACAGCCGGCAGGATCGCGTCGGCGTGGCTGTCGCCCCAGAGGAGAAAACTCGGTACGACGTTCTTCGCGCCGATGCGGCAGAGCCGGTGGTCGCGCACGTCGCGCGCGGTGAGAAAGAAACAGCGGGCGATGCGCGGCTCGTGATCGTCCTGTTCTGCGAGGATGCGCTGGAGACCGGGACGCAGGCGCTGCGGAAGGCCGTCCGTAGACGCCGCGAAGGCCGCGGAGCCGGCCACCAGACACATGGCGAACGCCGCGGCAGCAAAGGCCGCGCGCCGCCGGATGTGCGGCCTTGGCCTTCGAAATGGCTGCTCCACAAAACGCCAGGAGAGTACGGCGAGCGCGAAGGAGAGAGCGATCAGAGAGATGCTTGCAACGCCCGACGGCTCGCCAAAGCCGACATAGGTGGCAAACACGAACACCGGCCAGTGCCAGAGATAGAGCGAATAGGAAATCAGCCCGACGAATACGAGCGGCCTGAGCGTCAGCAGTCTGCCCGTGACGGTGTCCGTCGGGCTCGCGGCGTGAATGACGAGCGCGGCGCCCAGACACGGCGCCAGTGCGGCAGGCCCGGGAAACGGCATCTGCGGCGTGAAAAGAAAGGCCGGAACAACAATCAGCACCAGACCGAGCGCGGCGAGGAGTTCGGATGCCGTGCGCGATCGCGCGCGGGGGACCACGCCGAACGCGAGAAGCGCTCCCAGCATCAGTTCCCAGGCGCGCGCAGGAAGCAGATAGAAGGTTGCGACGCGGGCAGCTGCAACGCCCCAGACGCTGAGGGCAAAGGATGCAGCAAACACGCAGGCGACCGCGGCCACCCGCCGTCGCGGCGAAGCGCGGCGGAGCGCAAGGAGCAGCGCCGGAAACAGAAGATAGAACTGCTCCTCCACCGCGATCGACCACAGATGCAGGAGCGGCTTCTGGTTCGCGAAGGCGTCGAAATAGCCCACCTCCCGCCAGAACTCGAAATTGGCGCCGAACAAAGCGGTGGCAAAGAGACTTCGGGCGTAACGGACCAGATCATCCGGAAAGAAGAAAACGAAGGCGGCAGCGGAGACGACGGCCAGCATCGCGAACAGCGCCGGGAAGATGCGCCGAACGCGCCGCTCGTAGAATCGCACGAGCGAGAATGTGCCGCGATCCATCTCGCCCTGGATGAGCGAGGTGATGAGGTAGCCCGAAATGACGAAGAACACATCGACACCGACGAACCCGCCGCGAAATCCCGGCACGCCGAAGTGGAACAGCACGACGGGAATGATCGCCAGCGCCCGCAGCCCGTCGATCTCGGGGCGATAGGCCGAGCAGCTGGAAGTGGAATGGTTGCACGCGGAGACGCGGAGGCGCGGTGAAGAAACGCCAGGACGCCAAAGCGCCAAGATAATCCGCCATGCCGCCGTGACTGCCGCAAAGGAATTTTCGCGCGCATTCGCGCGCAGCTCCCTCTCTATCGCGCCGCCTGTACCGTCGTGATGAAATTGTTCCCGACGCCTTGGCGCCTTGGCGTCTTGGCGGTTCAACCGGCTTCCGCGACTCCGCGCCTCCGCGTGCAACTCTCCCTCCTCAAGACGCCGATCCTGCAAGCTTGAGCGCGCGGAGGCGCGTCGGGTTGCAAAGTTTCTGTGTTCTGCCTATGTTCGACAGCGACCTGGAAACTCCGCGCCTTTCCGCGATCAACACGCCGCGAACGATGTCCGCGGGCGACGGCCCATCGTTTGAGTCATGGCCGGCGCGCGGTTGCGGCCGGGAGCCCGCGTCGGCAAGAGTGAGCACCCGGACCGGACGATCATGCTGAAGAACATATCCATACGCGGCGCGCGCGAACACAACCTCAAGAATATCGATGTCGACATCCCGCGCGATTCGCTGACGGTCATCACCGGCCTTTCGGGCTCGGGCAAATCCTCGCTTGCCTTCGACACCATCTATGCCGAGGGCCAGCGGCGCTATGTGGAAAGCCTGTCGGCCTATGCGCGCCAGTTCCTCGAGCTGATGCAGAAGCCCGATGTGGACCACATCGAGGGCCTCTCGCCCGCGATCTCCATCGAGCAGAAGACAACCTCGCGCAATCCGCGCTCGACCGTCGGCACGGTTACGGAAATCTACGACTATCTGCGGCTGCTCTTCGCACGCGTGGGCGTGCCTTATTCGCCGGCGACCGGGCTTCCCATCGAGAGCCAGACCGTCAGCCAGATGGCCGACCGCATCCTCGCGCTGGAGGCGGGCACGCGTCTCTTCCTGCTCGCGCCCATCGTGCGCGGCCGCAAGGGCGAATACCGGAAAGAACTTGCCGAATTGCAGAAAAAGGGCTTCCAGCGCGCCAAGGTCGACGGCAAGTACTACGAACTCGGCCAGGTTCCCGCCCTCGACAAGAAGCTCAAGCACGACATCGAGATCGTGGTGGACCGCATCGTGGTGCGGCCGGATATCGGCAACCGCCTGCCCGATTCGATCGAGACCGCGCTCAATCTCGCCGACGGGCTGCTGATCGCGGAATTCGCCGATGCCAAGGAGAACGGCGACCCCAGGCGGCTGCTGATGTCGTCGAAATTCGCCTGCCCGGTTTCGGGCTTCACCATTCCCGAGATCGAGCCGCGCCTGTTCTCGTTCAACAATCCGCACGGCGCCTGTCCGGTCTGCGACGGGCTCGGTACGCAGCTCTATTTCGATGCGGCGCTCATCGTGCCCGACGAAAGCGCAACTTTGCGCAAGGGCGCCATCGCGCCCTGGTCGAAATCTTCCTCGCCCTATTACCTGCAGACGCTGGAAGCGCTGGGCCGGCATTACAAATTCTCGCTCAACGAGCCGTGGGAACACCTGCCAAAACGCGTCCGCGACATCATCCTCAACGGCTCGGGCGAGGACGAGATCAAGTTCACCTATGACGACGGGCTCAGGCGCTACGAAACGAAAAAGACGTTCGAGGGCGTCGTCCCCAACATGCAGCGCCGCTTCAAGGAAACGGATTCCTCCTGGATCCGCGAGGAACTGGAGCGCTATCAGGACACGAGCCCCTGCGAGGCCTGCCTTGGGTTCCGGCTGAAGCCGGAAGCGCTCGCGGTGAAGATCGCCGGCCTGCATATCGGCCAGGTCTGCGCGCAGTCGATCCGGCTGGCGGATGGATGGTTCCGCGATCTCGATCCGCACCTTTCGCCCAAGCAGCAGGAAATCGCGGCGCGCATTCTCAAGGAGATCCGCGCGCGGCTGAAATTCCTCAACAATGTGGGGCTCGATTATCTCTCGCTGTCGCGCGCCTCGGGCACGCTGTCCGGCGGCGAAAGCCAGCGTATCCGCCTCGCCTCGCAGATCGGCTCGGGGCTCACGGGCGTCCTCTATGTGCTCGACGAGCCCTCCATCGGGCTGCACCAGCGCGACAACGCAAAGCTGCTCGAATCGCTGAAGGGCCTGCGCGATCTGGGCAACACGGTCATCGTCGTCGAGCATGACGAGGAAGCGATCCGCACCGCCGATCATGTCATCGATATCGGTCTGGGCGCGGGCATTCACGGCGGGGAAGTCGTGGCCGAAGGCACGCCGGCCGAGATCATGCGCTCGGCCCGCAGCCTGACCGGCAAATATCTGGTCGGGCTCGAGCAGATTCCCATTCCGGCGCGGCGGCGCAAGGCGGTGCACGACCGCTGGGTGAAAGTCGTGGGCGCGCGCGGCAACAATCTCAGGAACGTCTCGGCTGCGATTCCGCTCGGCACTTTCACCTGCATCACCGGCGTTTCCGGCGGCGGCAAATCCACGCTCGTCATCGAGACGCTCTACAAGGCGGCGGCGCGGCGGCTGAATGCGGCGCGCGAGCATCCCGCGCCGCACGACCGCATCGAGGGCCTCGAATTCCTCGACAAGGTGATCGACATCGACCAGTCGCCGATCGGGCGCACGCCGCGCTCCAATCCGGCGACCTACACGGGCGCCTTCACACCCATCCGCGACTGGTTCGCCGAGTTGCCGGAATCGAAAGCGCGCGGCTATGCGCCGGGCCGCTTCTCGTTCAACGTGAAAGGCGGGCGCTGCGAGGCCTGCCAGGGCGACGGCGTCATCAAGATCGAGATGCACTTCTTGCCCGACGTCTACGTCCAGTGCGACGTCTGCAAGGGCAAGCGCTACAACCGCGAAACGCTGGACGTGAAGTTCCGCGACTATTCCATCGCCGACGTGCTCGACATGACGGTGGAAGCGGGCGCCGAACTGTTCCGCGCGGTGCCGGCGATCCGCGAGAAGCTCGATACGCTTGCCCGCGTGGGGCTCGGCTATATCAGCATCGGCCAGCAGGCAACGACGCTGTCGGGCGGCGAAGCGCAGCGCGTGAAGCTCTCCAAGGAACTGTCGCGCCGCGCCACGGGGCGCACGCTCTATTTCCTTGACGAGCCGACCACGGGGTTGCATTTCCACGATGTGGCGAAGCTGCTGGAAGTGCTGCACGAACTCGTCGACAACGGCAACACGGTGGTGGTGATCGAGCACAATCTCGAAGTGATCAAGACGTCCGACTGGATCATCGATCTCGGCCCCGAAGGCGGCGACGGCGGCGGCGAAATCGTGGCAAGCGGCACGCCGGAAGAGGTGGCGAAGGTAGCGCGGTCGTATACGGGGCAATATCTGAAACCGCTGCTCAAAGGTCGCCGCGCTATTCCCTTGAGCGGACGCGCCGCCGAGTAATATTCCCTCTCCCCCTCCTTCGGGGGGAGAGGGCCAGGCTGAGGGGGCCGTGGTCACACAACGAACTTCAAGAGAACGCAAGAACCGCGCACCGCTGCATAGGTATGCGCGCGTGATGCACCACGTTCCTACCGAAGCAGAAAAGAAGTTCTGGTGGATGGTCCGAGACCGACGGCTTGGCGGTCACAAATTCAAACGGCAGCATCCGATTGGAAGTTACATCGCCGATTTCACTTGCCTCGAAGCAAAGCTGATTGTCGAACTGGACGGCGGACAACACGCTGAGCAGCAAATGTATGATGCGAAACGCGATGCATACTTTGCATCACTAGGCTTCTGCGTCGTTCGGTTCTGGAATGGAGAGTTCTTGAACAACCAGGAAGCAGTAGCGGATCAACTGCTCGCACTGCTCGACGGTGGAAAGACCCCCTCGCCCCAGCACTCTCCCCCAGAGGGGGAGAGGGAGTGATAATTATTCGCGTCCAACTCTCGGGGCGCGCGGACGAAGCCGTGATCCACGCCGGCGGCGTTCGTCCAGTATCCGGTGATCGCGCCGCCGGCGTTGATGGCCAAATCGCGTCGAACCAACGCCGAAGGCAGCCGACAGCTTGTTTTCCGTGATGCATTCCCCTTGGACAGCAGCGATGATCGCGGCAAAATGGACGGGTCGATTAGAGTGGTCGAATCATGCGCATTCAGGCCTCAGAAGCCAAGACCCACCTATCCGAACTGCTGGACAAGGTCGAGCAGGGTCAGACGATTGTGATCACGCGCCATGGCCGCGCGATCGCCCGGCTGGTGCCGGAAAACGACCGGTGGCAGGAAGAGGTCAACAGGGCGCTTGCGGCGATAAAGGCGCTGCAAAAGCGTGCAGGCAAAATGACCGTGGAAGATCTCCTTTCTGCGCGGCACGAAGAACACAAATACTGATGCCCTTGATCGGCGGCAGACTTGCGTCGCGCTACATCAAGCAGCAATGCGCCAGATGGCCTGTAAGCCGGGTTCTGTCCTCCGCAAGCGGAGGGATGGCCATTCCTCTGGGACGCCTGTCGCCAGGCGCCTCGCGCGACCGACCCGGACGGCAGCCCGGAAACGGACTATCGCGCCGTCCCTATTTGGTCTTGCTCCCGGTGGGGCTTGCCGTGCCGCGTCCGTTGCCGTCCGCGCGGTGCGCTCTTGCCGCACCGTTTCACCCTTACTCGTCTTCGCCCCTTTCGGGGCTTCTCCGCAGCAGGCCTCTCGGCTTGCCACGCCGAAGTTGCAGAGCAACGAAGGCGGGCGGTTTGTTTTCTGTGGCGCTTTCCCTGGGGTCGCCCCCGCCGGACGTTATCCGGCACCGTGTTTCCGTGGAGCCCGGACTTTCCTCCATCCGCCTTCGCCGAAGCTTCGGCGGACAGCGGCCATCCGGCCATCTGACGCCGCGCAGTTATAGCAGCGCCGTTACGCGAGCGCCATGTCGACGGCGGCCAGGGCGTGGAGGGCACCCGTGTCGAACAGGGGAGCCGGCGAATCGTCGGGCTTCACCAGAAGGGGAAGCTCGGTGCAGCCGAGCACGATGCCCTCCGCACCGCGCTTCGCCAGCCGGCCGATCGCTTCGGCGAAAAACGCGCGCGAGGACGCAAGGAAGCGCCCGCGCGTCAGCTCCTCGTAGATGATGCGGTGCGTCTCCCGTGCGTCCTCCCCGGTCGGGGTTATGAGTTCGATGCCGTAATCCCGGGCGAGCGGCGCGCTGAGAAAATCCGATTGCAGGGTGTACGTCGTGCCGAGCACGCCGACCTGTGTCAGACCTTGTTCGGCGATCGCCGCGCCGAGCGGCGTGGCGATGTGCAGCAGCGGCACACCGGCCCCCTGCTCGACCGCGTCCGCCATGACATGCATGGTGTTGCAACAGATCATCAAGAATTCGGCGCCGGCCTGTACAAGCGCACGACCTGCGCCGACGAGACGGCCTGCGGCGCCCTCCCAATCACCCGCGCTCTGCAGCGCCTCGATTTCACCGAAATCGAACGACCACAGAAGTGCCTTCGCGGAATGGATGCCCCCGAGCCTGCGCTGCGTTTCGCGATTGAGGATTCGGTAATAGTCGGCGGTCGATTCCCAACTCATCCCGCCGATCATGCCGATGGTTTTCACGCGTCCTGCTCTCGATTGGTTTTGTTTCGTTATTATGGGCGTTGCGCCGGCGGGAACATTGCCGCGGCGGCCTTAGCGGAACGATACCGGCGGCACCATCGCGGAGCCGCGCGTACCGGTTATTCGACCAACTGCAGCAGAGCAGAGAGGCGCGACCGCGTCTGCTCGTCCGCAATACCGTCCACCTTTTCCGGGCGGAAGTGGCGCTGAAACGCCCTCACCACGGTGGCCACTGGAATATCGACATCCGGCGGCAAGCCATAGCCGAAACTTCTGAGAGCGTCGGCGCAATCCTTTCCTCCCCCGCGCGCGGGGGAGGTGTCGAGCGGAGCGCAGCGGAGCGAGACGGAGGGGGGCGTGGGCGTGCGAGCGACTGCCCCCTCCGGCGCGCTTGCGCGCGCCACCTCCCCCGCGAGCGGGGGAGGAAAAGTAATGCTGTGCGGAGGAAAGATTCCGATGCCGTGCTCGGCTAAGGCGTGCCACGGGAACAGTTCGCCGGGATCCTGCTTGCGCGCGGGGGCCACGTCGGAATGGCCGAGCACGCGGTGTGGCGGAATCGGATGGCGTGCAAGAATGGCCAGCGCAAGATCGATCAGCGCGGCGATCTGCGGTACGGGGAAGGTCACATAGCCGAACTCATGTCCGGGATTGACGAGTTCGACGCCGATCGAGCGGCCGTTCACATTGCGCTCGCCCGCCCAATACGAAACGCCCGCATGCCAGGCGCGCAGCACCTCGTCGATGTGCCGGTAAACACGCCCGTCTGTATCAATCGTGTAATGCGCGGAAACCCGCGCTACCGGATCGCACAAACGCGCAAGCGCGTCTTCGGCCGATTTCATGCCGGTGTAATGCAGGAGCAGGATATCGATCGCGGTGCCGTCGGGCCGCGCGTCGCAATTCGGCGATGGGCGTTCGATGAAACCGGTCACGAAGCGAGCCGCCGTTCCCGCATGACCTTCGCATAGGCCCCATTGATGGCGGCGAGTTTTTCATTGGCAAGACGCAGGAATTCCTCCGGCACGCCGCGCGCCATCAGACTGTCGGGATGATTCTCGCGCACCAGCAGGCGGTAGGTGCGCTTGATCTCGTCTTCGCTGGCCGCACGATCGACACCAAGCACCACATAGGGATCGGCCTGGTCCGGCCCGGTGTGGGAGGCGCGGATGCGCCGGAATTCGTCGGGCGAAAAACCGAAAATCTCGGCCACGCGCTCGAGAAACTGAAGCTCGGCGGGATGGAGGACGGCGTCCGCCTTTGCAATCTCGAACAGTCCGTCCAGCACGTCTTCGAGCATGCCGGGATTGCCCCGGAACAGCCGCGCGATCTGGCCCGCATAGATTTCGTAGCCGGCGGTGTCCTGCCGCGCGAGATTGAAGATGCGCCGGACGTTGGCTTCCTCGGAAGGCGGCACTCGAAAGATGCGCCCGAAGGCTTCAATCTCGTCGTCGGTGACAACGCCGTCGGCTTTCGCCATTTTCGCGCCGAGCGCGATGATCGCGATGGTGAACACAACGCCCGGTTCGTCGTTTCCATCAGCGCGAACGCCGCGATCGAACAGCACATGACCGGCAAAGGCGCCCGCGAGCGCGCCGAGCGGTCCGCCGCCGAGCAGGAAGCCCGCGGCGGCGCCGCCCAGTTTTCCCCAGATGGACATGGGCGGATTCCTTAAGCCAAACTTCCTCCGTTGGCGACCGTGACGAATTTTTTAGGTGCGTGGCATGTCGGACGAGGGCTGGCGTTTCTACATCGATCGCGGCGGGACCTTCACCGATGTGGTCGCGCAGGCACCGGACGGCACGCTTTCCAGTCGCAAGCTCCTCTCCGAGGATCCCGGCGTCGACGACGCGGCCATCGAAGGCATCCGCCGCTTTCTTGGACTGCCCACGAACGCGCCGATACCGCCCGCATCGCTCGCCGAATTGCGCGTCGGAACAACGGTTGCGACCAATGCGCTGCTGGAGCGGCGCGGCGAGCCTGTCGTTCTCGTCACCACGCGGGGATTCGGGGACCAGTTGCGCATCGGCTATCAGAACCGGCCGAAGCTGTTTGCGCTCAAGATCGACCTTGCGCCGCCGCTATACGCGCGCGTGGTCGAGGCGGACGAGCGCGTCGGCGCCGAAGGCGAAGTGTTGCGGCCGCTCGACGAGGCGGCACTCGAACCGGCTTTGGCGGCAGTCCGCGCGGACGGGATTTCCGCCTGCGCCATCCTGTTCATGCATGGCTACCGCTATCCCGCGCATGAGCGGCGAGCGGCGGATATCGCCAAGGCTCTCGGCTTCAGCCAAGTCTCGACGAGCCACGAAACCGTGCCGCTGATCAAGTTTGTCAGCCGCGGCGACACGACCGTCGCCGACGCCTATCTCTCACCGGTGCTCGACCGCTACGCCGAGCGCATCGCCGGAAAGATCGGTGCGGGCGAGAACGGGCCGCGGCTGTTCTTCATGATGTCCAACGGCGGGCTTGCCGCGCCGCGCGCGTTCCACGGGAAGGACGCAGTGCTTTCGGGACCAGCAGGCGGTGTCGTGGGCATGGCGGAGACGGCGCGCACAGCGGGATTCGATCATGTGATCGGTTTCGACATGGGCGGCACCTCGACGGATGTCTCGCGCTTCGACGGGATCTACGAACGCAATCACGACAACGAGATCGCCGGCGTTCGCCTGCGCGTGCCGATGATGGCCATCCATACCATTGCGGCCGGCGGCGGTTCGATCCTGCATTACGACGGGGCGCGATTCCGGGTTGGCCCGGATTCCGCGGGCGCCGATCCGGGCCCCATGAGCTATCGCCGCGGCGGCCCGCTCACCGTCACCGATGCAAATGTCATGACCGGCAAGCTGCAGCCGGAATATTTCCCCCGCATGTTCGGACCGCAGCGGAATGAGCCGCTTGATGCCGATCGCCTGCGCGAAGCTTTCGAACAGCTTGCGCAATCGACGGGCCGCAGCCCCGAAGAGGCGGCGGACGGTTTCATCCGCATTGCCGTCGAGAACATGGCGAATGCGATCAAGCGCATATCCGTCGCGCGCGGCTATGACGCGCGCCGCTACACGCTGGCCTGTTTCGGCGGCGCGGCCGGACAGCATGCCTGCCTCGTCGCCGACGGGCTCGGAATCACGCGCATCTTTGTCCATCCTTTTTCGGGCGTGCTTTCGGCGTACGGAATGCGGCTTGCCGCCATACGCGCCTTCCGGCAGCGCGCCATCGGTCACAACCTCGATGCTGTGCTCGTAAAGCGCACCGCAGAGAGTGCGCGGGAACTATCGCGCGAAGCGGCCGCGGAAGTCGAGGCGCAGGGCGGCCGCAATGTCGCCGCCAAATTATCGGCACATGTCCGTTATACAGGCAGCGATACCACGCTTGCCATACCGCTCGCCGACGCCGATGAAATGTCGCGCGCCTTCGCCGAAGCGCATGCGCGTCAGTTCGGGTTTGGGTTCGAAGGCCGGCCGCTGATCCTGGAGTCGATCGAAGTCGAGGCCGCCAGCCAGGAATCGGAAACCGGGGTGCGCGCTCCGGCGCAGGGCAATGCGCGCGGTTCAGGCAGTTCGCACCGCGCGCGCTTCTACTCACGCGGCAGCTGGCACGAATCCGAGGTGCTCAGCGTGGATGAAATGGACCCCGGTGCCCCAAAACACGGTCCTGCGCTGCTTATCGAGGCGCACCAGACGATCGTCGTCGAGCCGGGCTGGCGCGCCGAGGTGACGCAAGCGCGCGCCGTGCTGCTCTCGCGGATCGAAGAACGATCCGCGCCGAAACAGGCGAGCGAGCGTGTCGACCCCGTACTGCTCGAAGTGTTTGCCAACCTGTTCATGGCGATCGCCGAGGAGATGGGCGCAACGCTGCAGAACACGGCCTCGTCGGTGAACATCAAGGAGCGACTGGATTTTTCCTGCGCCATTTTCGATGGCGAAGGCAATCTCGTCGCCAACGCGCCGCACATGCCGGTGCATCTGGGATCGATGGGCGATTGCGTCGCGGCCGTCATCGCGCGCTACGGGAGCGATATCGCGGACGGCGACATGTTCGCGACCAACGCGCCCTATGACGGCGGCACGCATCTGCCCGATGTCACCGTGGTCGCGCCGGTATTTGTGGACGGCGAGCGGCGTTTTTTCACCGCCGCGCGCGGACATCACGCCGACATCGGCGGCATATCGCCGGGCTCCATGCCGCCCTTCTCCTGCACCATTTCCGAGGAGGGCGCGCTGTTCGACGGCATCCGCATGGTTCACAACGGACAGTTTGATGAGCAACTGGTCCGCGCAGTTTTGCAATCCGGCGAATATCCCGCGCGCAATCCGGACCAGAACATCGCGGATCTGAAAGCCCAGGCTGCCGCCTGTGCCCGCGGCATGGCGGAACTGAGACGGGCGGCGCAGCTCTACGGCGCCGATACGATCACTGCCTATATGCGTCATGCGCAGGGCAATGCCGAGGAGGCCGTCCGGCGCGTGATCGGTGCGCTGACCGATGGTTCGTTCGCCATGCCGATGGATGGCGGATTGAAAATCCACGTGTCGATCGCGGTGGATCGTGAAAGCCGCGGAGCCCGCATCGATTTCACCGGAACCTCGCCGCAGACGGGCAGCAATCTCAATGCGCCGCGCTCGGTGACAAAGGCCGCGGTCCTCTATGTGTTCCGTTGCCTTGTGACGCAAGACATTCCGTTGAATGCGGGCTGCCTGAAGCCGCTCGAGATCCTCGTGCCCGAGGGCTCGTTGCTCAATCCGCACTTTCCAGCCGCCGTCGCCGGCGGAAATGTGGAAACCAGCCAGGCCGTGGTGGACGCGCTATTCGGCGCGCTCGGCGTCATGGCCGCAGCCCAGGGTACGATGAACAATCTGACCTTCGGCAATGCAAATTACCAGTACTATGAGACGATCTGCGGAGGAGCCGGCGCGGGCGCGGGTTTTGACGGTGCTTCCGCCGTGCATACGCACATGACGAATTCGCGGCTGACGGATCCCGAGGTGCTGGAGGCGCGCTACCCTGCGCTCCTCGAGGAGTTCGCCATCCGCCATGGCTCGGGCGGCCGGGGACTGCACGAGGGCGGAGACGGCGTCTTGCGCCGCATCCGCTTCCGCGAACCGATGACGGCGGCGATTCTCTCGACGCGCCGCGAAACGGAACCCTTCGGCCTGCACGGTGGCGAAGCCGGGTTGCCCGGCGCCAACATGCTGATCCGCGCCGGTGGCGAGACGGTCGCGCTGAGGGGCCGCGACGAGATCGCCGTGGAAACGGGCGACCAACTTCTCATCGCTACACCCGGCGGCGGCGGATTCGGACCAGCCAGGGATTGAGAACGACGGAGTGGTGCCCGGGGGTACTTGTATAGTACCGCGGGTGATACTATCCTGCTCAGAGGCATGCATGACGAGTGCCGAAAAATTCCTGGTGCGGATGCGCGGCAACCCGCGCGACTGGCGGATCGAAGATCTCAAAACAGTCGCGCGTCGCTACGGGGTAAGTTGGCGGCAACCCGGCACCAGCCATGTAACGTTTCGCGCGCCCGACGGCGAAAAAATAACGGTGCCGGCCCACAAACCGGTGAAGCCGATCTATGTGCGCCAGTTCGTTGCGCTGATCGACAGCCTGGGAGACCAACACAATGCGTAACAGACTTGAATATCCGATCACGCTGCGCCCGCTTGACGAACACGATGGCGGCGGCTGGCTCGCCGAATTGCCCGACCTGCCTGGCTGCATGGCAGATGGCGCGACGCCTGAAGAGGCCATGACGGAAGCAATCGACGCGGCGCGTTCCTGGCTTAAAACCGCACAGACGCACGGCGATCCAATCCCCGTGCCGTCGCGCGCCAGCCGTGATGTCTATTCCGGCAGGTGGCTGTTGCGGACACCCAAGAGCCTGCACAAAAGGCTTTCCGAGCGCGCCCGTGCGGAAGGGGTCAGCCTGAATACCTTGGCAGTGACACTTCTCGCCCAGGCGTTGGGCGAGCGGTCGCACCATTCGCGATGATTCCGACGCGCTGAGATCGCCTGCCGAACGGCACGCGATTCTACGACGCGCGCTTCCATTGGTGCCGGGCTCGAGCGGCGGGCAGCGTGACGGTGACGCAGGTCCCGTGCCCCGGCCGGCTGGAAAGCGCAATCGAGCCACCGTGAGCCTCGCTCAAGCCCTTCGCGATCGTGAGTCCCAGACCGGTACCCTTGTCGGCGGCCGCGACATCATGCCGGCCCTGGCCGAAGCTTTGGAACACGCGGAGCTGGTCTTCCGGACTGATTCCGATTCCGGTGTCGCGCACGCCGAAGACAACGTCGCCACACGCCAGCACGCGCGCGAACACCGCAACCACTCCGCCCGCGGGCGTGAATTTCAGCGCATTGGAAAGCAGGTTGATCAGGATCTGGCGAAGCGCGCGCTCGTCGGCGAGGAGCAACGGAACCTCCCCCACCACCTCAGTGATCAGGTTCAACCCGGCAGTTTCGGCCCTGCCCGCCATCATGCGCGCGGTTTCCTCGATCAGCCTCGCGACGTCGGTATGGGCTTCCCGCAATTCATATTTTCCGGCCTCGATTTTGGCGAGGTCCAGTATGTCGTTGACCAGTGCGAGCAGATGGGTTCCCGAATCGTGCACGAGCCTTGCATATTCGGCCGATCTCACAGGGTTCGATCCTGCCGCGGCGGTCGAATAGATCATCTCGGAGAAACCAAGGATGGCGTTCAGCGGCGTGCGCAGTTCGTGGCTCATATTGGCGAGGAATTCCGACTTGGCGCGGCTCGCCGCTTCAGCGCGCTCGAGCGCGTGGTCCGACTGCGCCTTCGAGTGTGCAAGCGCCTCGATCAACTCGTTCTTGTCGTCGCGCAGGAGGAGCATATCGCGCGCAGTCGAATAGATCTGGCGGGACATGTGGGCGAGATAGAAGACATAACACAACGCAAGCGCGGCGAGCCCGTCATAGATGGGGCCGCCTTCGCGCAACGGCACGACAATGAGCACGAAGCCATGCACGGCGTAGCCGAGCACCGTGAGCGTTCTGCTCGCGCCGACGAGTGCCGCATTTCCCGCGAGGGTGCAGGCAATCAGGAGCAGGATGAGCATCTGATTGAGGTCGTCGCCGTGACGCCAGAAGAGAAATCCCAGGGACGACCATGAGGCGGCAAAGAGGAAATAACCGAGCGCGGCGTGCATCGCCCACACCCGGCCCTGGGCCGGTTGCGGATTCCGGCGCGGGAAGGCGTGCACGACGGCGCCCAGATAGGCGCCTCCGATCGCGACGAGCGCGAACCAGGAAACCAGCACCACGGGACTGATCCAACGGCGGAACATGGCGCAGATAACGGCCGCAAGCAGCGGCATCAGCCAGCAATTCGGCTTCAGATTGCGAAGCGTCAGCCGCAATTGCTCGAGCGCAAGTTTATCCTCCTGCGCCTGCCTGCGGCCCTTCGCCTTGATTCTGTCCGTCAAAGACGGTGTCCCCGAAGCGGAACGACGGCAGCCACCATGCACCGGGCGGCGTTAAGCCGGTCTTCCGCGATATGGTGAACAATCGGTTGACGGCGATGCGTGGGCTCAACCGCCCGACCATCATGCGATGGACATCACGACGCCCGCTTGAGCCTCGGACGCGCGCGGGCAGCCGGAAGCGTGATGGTCACGGTGATTCCCTGGCCCGGGCGCTCGCCAGATCGACGCGGCCGCCATGGGCCTGGCTCAGTCCCTTTACGATGGTCAGCCCAAGCCCGGTGCCCCGTTCACCGCTGACGATGTCATGCCGGCCCTGGCCGAAGCTCTGGAACACGCGGAGCTGATCGTCGGACGCGATTTCGGTGCCGGGTATCGCGCACGCCCAGCATGATATCCCCGCAGCCCGAAACCCGGGAAAAAACCACCACTTCGCCGCCGGCAGGCGTGAACCTGAGCGCATTGGAAAGCATAGGAACGCTCCGCGTCATCCGGGCCATTCCATAGCGTCCGGCCCGCTGACCGTTACTTCGAGATCGGTCACCAGTCCGCTCGACAGCGAATAGACCCAGCCATGCACGCTCAGTTCCTGTCCCCGCTTCCACGCATCCTGCACGAACACATCCGAGGCGACGTTGCGCGCCTGGCTGACGACGTTCAATTCGCAGAGGCGATCGAGGCGCCGGAGTTCGTCATGTATTGAAGCGAGCTCACGGTGATGATGCCGATAGACTTCGCGAATGGGATGCAGCCAATGATCGACGAGACCCCGCCGCCGGCCATCCACCGCCGCGGCTACGCCGCCACATCCATAATGACCTACGACCATAATGTGCTTCACCTGCAATACCTCGACTGCGAACTGCAGCACCGAAAGGTAGTTGGCGTCTTGGGGCGGCGCGAGATTGGCGACGTTGCGATGGACAAACAGCTCGCCGGGATCGAGCCCGACGATTTCGTTGGCCGGCACCCGGCTGTCGGAACAGCCGATCCAGAGATATTCCGGTGCCTGCAGACGCTCCAGCCGCCGGAAGAATTCCCCGTCGCCTGCCACCTTCCGCGCCGCCCACTCGCGATTGTTCCGTTTAAGTTGGTCCAGCATGACTCCCAATTTCACCTCGCTCCACGTTTTCCTCCCGCGCGCAAGCGCGGGGGAGGAAAATCACTTCCGGGTCACTTCAACCCCACCAGCACCTTGCCCTCTGTCGAGAGATAGTTGTTTCCATAGTCGAAGCGCGGGGTGTCGGAAAACAGCAACCAGTAATATTTCATCTGCTCCGCCCACCAATAGCCGGGGCAGAGGTCGCCCTGCCGCATCGGCCGTGCCATAATGTCGTCGATGATCGTGTAGCCGAAGCGCGCCCGGCTCGTCCGTTTCATGTTTTCGTAGTGAATGCGCGCCCATTGCCGCTCGTGATCGCCGCCGCCGTGCACGAACAGAGCCAGGCAGGAATCGGCGAATTCCGGACGCAGCTCATTGGTCGGCCGTGTGGCCCGGAATGTTCCATAATCGAAGCCTTCCGGGAGCACCGCGAAGCGCGCTTGCACGTCCGCCCAGGACGCGAGGTAGGCGCGGGCATGGGCGAGGTCTCCGGCCTTGGCGAGCAAACCCGCATAGAAGGCCGCCAACTCGCTCTGGTGGCGGTCGAGGCGCGCTCCGGTTTCGAAATCCACCTGTGCGAACCACAGCCGCCCATCAACCAGTTCGGCCTGATGTTTCAGGATTGCCGCGGCATGTACATCGTACCAGTGCCTGAAATCCGCGTCACCGAACAGCCGCCAGCCGCCATACAGATATTCGAAATAGGAATCGGAGGGCGGCCCCACGGTGGCGCGCCGGCTCAGCCATTTCCCCGTGACGGCATCGATGGTGTCGGCAACGAGATCGATGGGCGAGCGGCGGTCGAAACAGGCCTTCGCCGCCTTTTTCGCCACGTCGTAGTAGCGGTGGTCGCCGACCGCACGTCCAAGCGTGCCGAACTCCGGAACATAGGTCCCAAGCTCGGCCGGAAATGTTGTGGCGTCGCGCACCGCGCCTGTTTTGAGATTGACGAAGCGGTAGGGAATTCCAGTCGGGGATCTGGTGAAAGCGGGCAGGAGGCGCTCCGCCAGTTCGTGGGCAAGCGCCAGCAAATTGCTGTTGCGGGTCGCCAGCCACCCGGAAAGCAGCCCGCCCACCATGCGGATGTTCGTCTCGAAGACCTGCACCTCACCGTCGATGTCAAGATGCAGATTTTTTTCGATCCAGTGCACGCCTTCTTCGAGTTCCGCATCGAGACCCATCAGATAGAGCGTGTCCAGCGCTTCGACGATCGAGAGACCGAGCCCTGGTCCTTGCGGGAAGAAGAATTCCTCCACACCCCCGCTGACCGGTTTGATCTGGTCGTGCCCGAACGCGAGTTCGACGTAGTTGCGCCAGGCCCACGCCATCTCTGCGCGCACGTCCCTGGCGAGCACGGGCCACTCGACGGCCGGGGTGACCTTCGCCATGCCGAAAACACAGCGCGGAAACGCAGCCATCGCAGCCGAGCCGGCCAAGGTACGCAGAAGCGACCGGCGGGCAAGTTCCGCAAATGGCTTACGACTTCGCGCTTGCTTCACCATCAGGCCTCGCCATCCGGAGGTTTCACTTTGTCGAGCCCTTGCTGGGCGGCTTGGTGCGTCCGCTCGCTCGCCTGATCCGATTTCTCGTGCAACCGGTCGAGCACCTGATCAACGGCCGCCTTCAAGTTCGCTGCGGTCCCGCCATTCTCGTACACGCGAATGATCACGTCTTCGAGCCGTGACACCACCGTATCGACAGTGAAGTCTCGCTTCAATTCGCCGTCCCGCCGGTCCAGCGCGCCATAGAGGTTGATCGCCTCCTCCGCCCGTCGTCCCCAATCCAGAACGCGATAGAATCGCGCGCCGTGCCGACCGGACTTGAATACGAGGTCGAGGGCGGCCGCTCCCATCGTCGCAGGAATGAGGACAAAGTTGTGCAGATTGCCCATCAGCAGTTTCAACTGCAGCACCAGCACGTCACGGATGAACGGCCATCGCCCACGTGGCTCGTTGTCATCGCTGGGAGAGGAAGAAGCTTCGATCATGGCGTGCCCTCTACGCCTCCGCCCCGTTTCCAACAAAGGCTACCAGTGCGACGCGATCCTCACCGGCGACGGGATATCCCAGTATCCCCTTGATAGCCCGATGAACGTCTCTAGATGCGTACAGAACTGTCCCCTCCATCACCTTACCCCTCCCTCGATTCGCAATCGGCAGCGCAATTTCTTCTGACAACAGAGCAATGGCCGTGATCGGATGCCATCTGCAATTCCTACGCCGCCCTCGGGCGGCCGGTTCGGCGGGGCTCGTAATGGGCGGCAAGGAGCGTGGGATCCGCTTCCATCGCGCGGCACGCGATCGCCACGGCATTGGCCACGGGCATGCTACGTGCGCGCATGTTCTTGATCGTCCTGATGCTCAGGCCAAGCGCATCTGCCGCCTCCTGGTTTGACAGGCGGACGCGCACCTGCCAGGCGATGAAATCCGAGTTCGCGAACGGCATTTGCTCCTCGGACATGCGCCAGAGCGTCGAAGCCGAAAGATCGCGATCATCGGGCCAGCCGACACCCGCGCCCCAATCGATCACCTCGGCTTTCGCGAAAATGCGCGCATCCCTGAGAGGGGCGAGAAATTCCTCTCGCGCAATCAGACCGGCGAGATTGACATCACGCCATTTACGACCGCGAAATTTGAGATGCAGAATCGATGCGCCGTCGACCCTGATTTTCTCGATATTGGGCAGTTCGACCGCCACATTTCACTCCATAGCTTTCTTCAGTCGGGATGCAGCGCGCTCCATTTTTCGCGCAGCAGGTCGTGGTTCGCTGCAGCCCACGCGCGGGTCTGGGCAAGAACAGACGGCGGGACGTGACCGGCGAAGACGGACAGGTCGCTCAAGCGCAGCTGGGCCTCGTGCCTTGATGAGGTGACGATGTGTACATGGGGCGGCGGATGGTCGCGGAAATACATCGTGATTTTCCAGCTCGCGCCCCGGAATACCGTCGGCATCGGTCACCCATAACCCGGAAAGCTAGTGCAACATTTGCCCTAGGTCAACGGATGGCAGCAACACGGACGGCAGCAACCGCCAATAGCCGTTCCCCACGCTGCCGCGGCCCTCGGATCGTAGTTGAGCAGCGGCGCGAGCCAACGCTCGGCTTCGCCGACAGGCCAGCCCATGCGGCGCGCGTAATCCTCGACTTGGCCGCGCTCAATCTTGCCGGTGCCGAAATAGCGGCTTTCGGGGCGCGAGAAATATAATCCAGATACGGACGATCCTGGCCACATGGCATAGGTTTCGGTCAGGCAGACACCGGCGCACCGTTTGGCTTCGAGCAGTGCAAACAGAGCGTTCCGGTTCGGAGACAGACCCAGCCTGTCCGCCAAGCGCAACCCCTTGCAGAGGTGGCGGCTGGGTTTTCCGGCGAATCTTGGTGCACGGCACCCCGCCCTACCTTCAACTCGTCTTTCCAGTTGGCTATGTGCTCTTTTCACGCCCGTAACCAGGATCAATCGTCGGTGCCCTTTCAGCCTCGCCTTTCGTCACGCCGCCGCTCGGCCCCAGTTCCTTGCTGCCTGACAATTGCCCCCTTTGATTCCGACTTGTCTTATGAATATATTGGCTATTCTTGGCTAGGGGCTGGGCATGTATTACGTTGACGTCAAGCACGATGGGCTGAAGAAGTTCCGTAGACTCAGTGGCACCGATAAATATGTCGTTGAACAGCGTGCTCGCGCTCAACGAGAAGCATGGGAAGAACAATGGCAGCGACGGTATGAAACTGATCAAAAGCGCTCCAGACAAGAAAAACTCTTGCGGGAATTGGAAACGAAAAAGGCAAAAGCGATTCGGCTAACTGAGGAGGCCCAACAGCAGATTCAAAGCCTGAACTTGATCCTTGCCAATGGTCTGCAGCAATTCAAGCCGTTCAATTGGAAATCGCTCTACAAATCCCAGCCGTTTTCTGAAAAGCCGCCTGCCCCACCGCCTCCCATTCGAGTAGCTCAAGAACCATCCGTAGCTGACGTGCGATTTCGCCCCACCGTGGATCTCCTTTCATGGATTTTTCCGGGAGTCCGTCGCAAGAAAATGGAAGAAGCTCTTGGACGATTCGATGGTGCTCACGCCGAGTGGAAAATTGAATTGCAAGCCGCAGATCGTCAACGTGAAAGTATGTACAAGAGTTATCAAACCAATCTGGCGGAGTGGGAGCTTAGAAAAACCGCCTTTGAGGAGAACGCTCGAACCGGTCACGAAAGAATCGACCGTTTTTGCGCGTCTTACCAAGGGAAGGACCGGGACGCGGTCCTTGAGTATCTTGATTTAATCCTGTCCAGATCAGAGTATGACGATTTTTTCCCGAAACAGTGGCAGATGGATCTAGTCTCAGAGACGGGTGTCTTGATTGTAGATTATGAACTTCCGGCTCCTGAACATTTTCCGTCATTGAAGGCGGTAAAGTATGTGCAGTCGCGAGATTCTCTAGAGCAGAGTTTCCTGCGCGAAAGCGAAATTTGGCAAATCTATGACGGCGCAATTTATCAAACGTGCTTGCGCACCTTGTATGAGCTTTTCGAATCTGACACAGCAAATGCGATTACTTCAATAACGCTTAACGGTTCTGTGAACTTTGTGGACAAGGCAAATTGAAAACCGGCACGTTCCTGCATTATGTCAGTTCATGTGACGAGAACAGATTTCAAAGCAATTAACCTGAACGCCGTTGACCCGAAGGCCTGCTTTCGAAGCCTTAAGGGAGTCGGTAGTTCCAAGCTAGCCGGAATGGCTCCAGTAGTTCCCATTCTCCGGCTGAATAGATCCGATGATCGCTTCGTAGCCGCTCGTGACACAATAAGCGCTGTCTCCGAATTGACGAATGTCGCGGCCATTTCATGGGAGGAGTTCGAGTACCTCGTGCGAGATATATTTGAAAAGGAGTTCTCTAAGAATGGCGGCGAGGTAAAGATTACGCGTGCGAGCCGCGATCATGGCGTGGACGCAGTGGCATTCGACCCGGACCCGATACGGGGTGGAAAAATTGTCATCCAGGCAAAGCGCTACACAAACGTTGTGGGCGTGTCGGCGGTGCGAGATCTGTACGGTACACTGATCAACGACGGCGCAAATCGTGGAATTCTCGTCACGACATCGCAGTACGGTCCTGACTCCTATGATTTTGCTAAGGACAAGCCCATTACTTTGCTTGACGGCGGGAATCTTCTGACTCTCCTTGACAGACATGGACATAAGGCAAGGATCGACTTGGCTGCGGCAAAACGCTTGGGTGTATCGCGTGACGAGCGCTGAAAATCGAATTGCTGGTGTCGGCTTCGGATTGCCCAATATTCGGCTTGCGAACTTAAGGTCAATCCATCATCTACTTAGGCGGCCGCCGCGGCCCTTGGATCGTAGTTCAGCATCGGTGTGAGCCAGCGCTCGGCTTCGCTGACAGGCCAGCCCTTGCGCCGCGCGTAATCCTCCACCTGCTCGCGCTCGATCTTGCCAATGCCGAAATAACAGCTGTCGGGGTGCGAGAAATAGAATCCCGATACGGACGACGCGGGCCACATGGCGTAGCTTTCGGTCAGGCTGACGCCGGCGCGGCGCTCGGCGTCGAGCAGCGAGAAGAGCGTGCCCTTTTCGGTGTGATCGGGCTGCGCGGGGTAGCCGGGCGCGGGACGGATACCGCGATAGGGTTCGCCGATCAGTGCCGCCGGCGTAAAATTCTCGTCCGCTGCATAGCCCCAGAATTCGCGGCGCACCCGCGCATGCAGGCGTTCGGCGAAAGCCTCGGCCAGCCGGTCGGCCAGCGCGCGCAGCAGGATGGCGCTGTAATCATCTTTCTCCGACTCGAAGCGCTTGATGTGCGCGTCCTCGCCATGCCCGGCGGTGACGACGAAGCCGCCGAAATAGTCGGCAATACCGGTAGCGCGCGGCGCCACGAAATCGGCGAGCGCGAGATTGGGTTTATCGGACTCGCGAGACATCTGCTGGCGTAAGGTGTGCAGGCGCGCGCACGTCGCGTCGCGCGCTTCGCTTTCGTACAGATCGATGTCATCACCTTCGGCATTTGCGGGCCAGAAACCGATGACGGCGTTCGCCGTGAGCCAGCGCTCGCGCACGATTTTCTCGAGCATTTCCTGGGCATCCTCGAAGAGATTGCGCGCGGCCTCACCGGCCTGCGGATCATCGAGAATGAGAGGATAGCGCCCAACAAGCTCCCAGGTCTGGAAGAACGGTGTCCAGTCGATATAGGGGACGAGCTCGGCGAGATCGTAATTTGGCAAGTCGCGAAGACCGAGGAACAGTGGCCGGGGCGGCGTGTAGCGCGGCCAGTCGAATTTCAGATGGTTGGCACGGGCGGCGCGCAGGGAAAGCCTCCGCCCCGGCGCACGGTTCGCGCCCGCATGGCGCTCGGCAATTTCCGCATATTCGCGCCGCACATTCGCGGCATAGGGCAGGCGCGTCGCGGTTCCGATCAGCTGCGCGGCCACGCTGACTGCGCGCGAGGCGTCGGGCACATAGACCGTCTGGCCGCGCCGGTAATTGGGGTCGATTTTTACCGCCGTGTGCACGCGGCTCGTCGTGGCGCCGCCGATCAGGAGCGGAATGTCGAATCCCTGCCGCTCCATCTCGGCCGCCACGTGACACATCTCGTCGAGCGAGGGGGTGATGAGACCGGAGAGGCCGATCAGATTGGCATTCCTCTCCCGCGCGGTGTCCAGGATTTTCTGCGCGGGAGTCATGACGCCGAGATCGATCACCTCATAGCCGTTGCACTGCAGGACCACGCCCACGATGTTCTTGCCGATATCGTGCACGTCGCCCTTCACCGTCGCCATGACGATGCGTCCGGTGGGCTCGCGCTGCGATTCGAGTTCCAGCTCCATGAAAGGAATGAGATGGGCGACGGCCTTCTTCATCACCCGCGCGGATTTCACCACCTGGGGCAGGAACATCTTGCCGGAGCCGAAGAGATCGCCGACCACATTCATGCCCGACATCAGCGGCCCTTCGATGACGTCGAGCGGACGCGCGGTCTGCCGCCGCGCTTCCTCCACGTCGTCCACGATGAAATCCGCGATGCCGTGCACGAGCGCGTAGGAAATTCGTTCGCCGACCGGCGCCTGCCGCCAGACAAGCGTGATTTCCTCGCGGGCGCCCTGTGAATCGTTCCTGAACCGCCCCGCCAGTTCGAGCAGCCTTTCCGTCGCATCGGCACGGCGGTTGAGCAGCACGTCTTCGACGCCGTCGCGCAGTTCGGAGGGTATGTCCTCATAGACCGCGAGCTGCCCGGCATTGACGATGCCCATGTCCATGCCGGCCTGGATCGCATGATACAGAAAGACGGAATGCATGGCCTCGCGCACCGTCTCATTGCCACGGAAGGCGAAGGAGACGTTGGAAAGGCCGCCCGAGACATGCACGTGAGGCAGTTCCGCGCGGATGCGGCGCGCGGCTTTGATATAGGCGCGCGCATAGTCATTATGTTCCTCGATGCCAGTTGCGACGGCAAAAATATTGGGATCGAAGATGATGTCCTCGGGCGGGAATCCGACGCTGTTGACGAGGATGTCGTAAGCGCGGCTGCAGATCGCGAGTTTGCGTTCCGCGTTGTCGGCCTGGCCCTGCTCGTCGAACGCCATGACCACCGCGGCCGCGCCGTAGCGGAGTATTTTTCGCGCCTGCGCGACGAACGGCTCCTCGCCTTCCTTCAGGCTGATGGAATTGACGATGGGCTTGCCCTGGACGATCTTCAGCCCCGCCTCGATCACGCTCCATTTGGAGGAATCGATCATCACGGGCACGCGCGCGATGTCGGGTTCGGCGGCGATGAGAGAAAGGAATCGCCGCATCGCGGCTTCCGAATCGATCAGCCCCTCGTCCATGTTGACGTCGATGACCTGCGCGCCGTTCTCGACCTGGCTGCGCGCCACTTCGAGAGCGGCGTCGTAATCGCCCGCCGCGATGAGCTTGCGGAACTTCGCCGAGCCTGTGATGTTGGTCCGCTCGCCGATGTTGACGAAATTGGTCTGGGGCGCGAGCGTGAACGGCTCGAGGCCGGAGAGGCGCAGATAGCGTGGCTTTTCCGGAACGGCGCGGGGTTTCACGCCGCGCACGGCTTCCGCGAAGGCCCTGATATGTGCCGGCGTGGTGCCGCAACAGCCACCGAGGATGTTGACGAGACCGGAGCGCGCAAACTCGCCCATGGTCGCGGCCATGCTTTCGGGCCCATCGTCATAGCCGCCAAAGGCGTTGGGCAGCCCGGCGTTCGGATGCGCGCTCACCAGCGTATCGGCGACCTGCGACAGCTCCTCGACATAGGGTCGCAGTTCATTGGCGCCGAGCGCGCAATTGAGTCCGACCGCGAAAGGCTTCGCATGCCGCACCGAATGCCAGAAGGCTTCGGCTGTCTGTCCCGTGAGCATGCGCCCGGAAAGATCGGTGATGGTGCCGGAGATCCAGATCGGCAGGCGCTCGCCCGCCAGATCGAAGGCTTCTTCGGCGCCGAAGATCGCGGCTTTCGCGTTCAGCGTGTCGAACACCGTCTCGATCAGGATCAGATCGGCGCCGCCGCGGATGAGCCCCAGCACGCAGTCGCGATAGGTTTCGCTCAGCGCATCGAAACTGATGTTGCGAAACCCCGGATCGTTGACATCGGGCGATAAAGAAGCGGTGCGGTTGGTGGGACCAAGCACGCCTGCGGCGAGCCTCGGGTGTTCGGGAGTCGACACCTCGTCGCAAATCGCCCGGGCGAGCGCTGCACCGGTCTCGTTCAGTTCCGACACCAGATGCGAAAGACCGTAATCGGCCTGGGATATGGAGGTCGCGTTGAAGGTGTTCGTTTCGATGATGTCCGCGCCCGCCGCGAGATAATCACGACTGATTTCGCGGATGATGTCGGGCCGCGTCAGCGTCAGCAGATCATTGTTGCCCTTGAGATCCTGACCATGGTCACGAAAATGCTCACCCCTGAAATCACCTTCGCTCAACCCGAAACCCTGGATCATCACCCCCCAGGCGCCGTCCAGCAGCAGAATGCGCTTCCGCGCTTCCCGCTGCAGCCATGCGATACGTTCCGCGCGGTTGTTGCTCATGCGAACACCTCATCGGGAGGACGAGAAAAAAAACCGCCAAGGCGCCAAGACGCCAAGGCACTAAAAAGTTGCACCACGGAGACTCGGAGGACACGGAGGTATCTTTGCGCGCATTCGCGCACGATTCTTCTTTCTCCGTGACCTCCGAGTCTTCGTGGTGCAACTGTTCTTGGCGTCTTGGCGCCTTGGCGGTTCACCTGAAATCCCTCAAACATCGGTGTGGCTTTCGCGGAGGCCGAGCAGCCGGCAGGCAGCGTAGGTGAGGTCGGCCTGGTTGAGCGTGTAGAAATGAAACTGGTCGAAGCCCTCGAGCCGCAGCTGTTCGACCTGCTCGGCGAGCACCGCCGCGGCGATAGCCTTGCGGCTTTCAACATCCTCATCGAGCCCCTCATAAAGCTTCGTCAGCCATTGCGGAGTCGCGGCGCCGCAGCGCGCCGCCATGCGCAGCACGCCGTTGAAATTCGTGGTTGGCATCAGTCCCGGGACCAAAGGGACGGCAACGCCGCACGCATGGGCCCGGTCGCGGAAGCGCACGAGGGCCTCGGTGTCGAAGCAGAACTGGCCGATCGCGCGCACGGCGCCGGCATCGATCTTGGCCTTGAGCAGATCGATGTCATCGTCGAGGGACTGCGAATCGGGATGGCGCTCGGGATAGGTGCCGACGCTGATCTCGAACGGCGCGACGCGGCGGATGCCGACAATGAGCTCCGGCGTCGATTGATAGCCGCCGGGATGGGCACGATAGGGCGCTCCCTGCTCGGGCATGTCTCCGCGCAGCGCCACGACGTGACGCACGCCCGTCTGCCAGTAGCGGCGAACGACGCCGTCGACCTCTTCGCGCGTCGCCGCCACGCAGGTGAGATGCGCAGCCGGAACGAGACCGGTTTCTTCGATGATGCGCTTGACCGTCGCGTGTGTGCGATCGCGTGTCGAACCACCGGCGCCATAGGTCACCGAAACAAACGTGGGCGCGAGCGGCGCGAGCCGGCTGATCGCCAGCCAGAGCTGTTCGTCCATCGCCGGCGTCCTCGGCGGAAAGAACTCGAACGAGACCTTGAGCGGCGAGGGATGCGCAGCCAGGCGGCGAAGGCTCATGCCGCCTCCTTCGTCCGGGCGCCGAGCCGCATTGTGGCCATGGCGCCGAGCCAGAGCTTGACCGTGAGGCTGGCCTGTCCTTCGGCTTCGATGGACCGCGTGGCGCAGGATTTGAGTCCGGCGGCCGCGAACCAGCCGCACACCTCCTCATCGGCGAACCCCAGCCGGCGGTGAGCCAGTTCGCTGCGGCAGAATTCGAGTTCGTGGGGCGCGAAATCCACGATCAACACGCTGCCGCGGGGCTTCAGAACGCGCGCGACTTCCACCACGGCGGCTTGCGGATCTTCGAGATAGTGCAGAACCTGATGAAAGATTGCGACGTCGAACCCCTGCTCCGCGTTCCCGCCCGGAAACGGCAGGCGGTGGATGTCGGCGAGACGGATCTGGCAATGGCGGGCCCGCATACGCTCAAGCCGGTCCCGCGCGATCGCGAGCATTTCGGGGCTGATGTCGACCCCGATCCCTTGCCCGATGTGAGGCGCGACGAGCTCCAGCATGCGCCCGGTTCCGGTCCCTGCGTCGAGGACCGCGTCATGAGGCAGGGCTCGAACCATTTCGAGGATCGCGGCCTCCACCTCCTGATCCGGCGCATGAAGCGAGCGGATGCGCTCCCAATCCGCCGCATTGGCCTTGAAAAATTCCGCGGCCGCGGCCTGCCGGGCCTGCCGGACGGCATCAAGCCTGCGGCGGTCCGATTCGAAAGGATCCGGGTTGTCGGCCGCGAGGGTGGCAAGCATCTGCGCGAACCGGGCGCATTCACCGCGCACGGCGGACCTGTAGAAGACCCAGCTGCCCTCCTTGAACCGCTGCAGGAGGTTCGCCTCGCAAAGCAGCTTGAGGTGCCGCGACACGCGCGGCTGGCTCTGGCCCAGGATCTGAGTCAGTTCGGAAACGGTCAGCTCCGCCTCGCGCAGCAGCAGGATCAGGCGAAGCCTTGTGGGGTCGCCCGCTGCCCGGAGCATTGACAGCAGTTCCTGCATGGGCGGATATAAACATATCTTTATGTGCTTATGCAAGTCCGCAGACTGTCTCCCTCGCGCCACGGAGAATCCGGGACAAATCGGCGCCCGGGGTTGATCCCCCGCGTCGGCATGCGCGTTTCCATTTCCGTCGATGGCACTGTGACAACTGCCACGAACCCGCCATATAGAGTCGTGAAGCATTCTGGTCGGCGCCACTCGCAAGGGAAACATCCATCATGATCGGCACTCCAATTGTCCGTCGCGTCAGGAGTGGTGCGACAGCGCTGCTGTCTGCCTGGGCGATGATTCTGGGACTCGCCTTCGTTCTGGCGGCCCAGCCCGCTCTCGCGCAGACCGCCGGGGCAGAAAATTACGTCAGCGCCAATGTGCAGAGGGGGCTCACCATCCTCAACGATCACAACATCTCCGAGGCGCAGAAGGCGGCAGAGTTCCGCGATTTCCTGACCTCGCTGACCGACATCCGCCGCATCGCTCTCTTCACGCTCGGCTCGGCGCGGCGCACGGCTTCGCCTGCGGAAGTCGACGCCTTTGTCGACGCATTCCGGAATTATGCAACGGCCGTCTACCAGTCGCGGCTCAAGGGCTTTGCCGGACAGTACCTGAAGGTCGTCGCCGGCAGCCAGCACGGACCTGACGATTACATCGTGCGCACCATCCTCGTGGATCCCACCGGACGCACCGAACAGCAGGGCGAACCGATCGAGGTCGATTTCCGGGTCGATGGCGCGGATGGCCATTTCCTCGTCATCGACGTGGCCATCGCCGGCGTGTGGCTGGCGCTCGAGGAACGCGATCAGTTCACGGCCTTCCTGGAAGAAAACAACGGCAACGTGGGCCTGCTGATCAGCCACCTCAACAGGCTCACGCAACAGCTGCGCGGCGGCGGACCCAACACGCCGGTGCGGGGATAGACGCGGTAGAGGTAACAACAAAAATGTGTCGTCCCCGCGCAAAGCGGGGATGACAATATATAATTACAGGCTGCCGCTCACGCCCGCGCAAACCGCTTGTATTTGATCCGGTGCGGCTGGTCCGCCCCGATGCCGAGGCGGCGCTTCTTGTCGGCTTCGTAGTCCTGGTAATTACCCTCGAACCATTCGACGTGGCTCTCGCCTTCAAAGGCCAGCATGTGGGTGGCGACGCGGTCCATGAACCAGCGGTCGTGGCTGATGATCATGGCGCAGCCCGCGAAATCCTCGAGCGCGGCTTCGAGCGCGCGCAGCGTCTCCACGTCGAGATCGTTGGTGGGCTCGTCCAGCAGAAGCAGATTGGCGCCGGATTTCAGCATCTTGGCCAGATGCACCCGGTTGCGCTCGCCGCCCGACAGCGCGCCGACCTTCTTCTGTTGATCGCCGCCCTTGAAGTTGAACGCGCCGACATAGGCGCGGCTCTGCATCGTCCGCTTGCCGAGTTCGAGAATGTCGAGGCCGCCGGAAATCTCCTCCCACACCGTCTTTTTCGGGTCGAGTGATTCGCGTGACTGATCGACATAGCCCATCACGACCGTGTCGCCGATCCGAAGCGCGCCGGCGTCGGGCTTTTCCTGGCCGGTGAGAATGCGGAACAGCGTCGTCTTGCCCGCGCCATTGGGACCGATCACGCCCACGATTCCGCCGGGCGGCAGATTGAATTCCAGATTCTCGAACAGGAGCCGGTCGCCATAGGCCTTCTCGATGCCTGTCGCCTCCACCACCACCGAGCCGAGCCGCGGCCCCGGAGGAATCACGATCTGCGCCGTTCCGCCGCGGTTTTCCTGCGCGGTGGCCAGCAGTTCCTCATAGGCGCGGATGCGCGCTTTCGACTTGGCCTGGCGGGCGCGCGGGCTCGCCTTTATCCATTCGCGCTCGCGGGCAAGCGTGCGCTCGCGCGCCTCTTCGCTCTGGCCTTCCACAAGCAGGCGCTTGTCCTGGATTTCGAGGAAGGTCGTGTAATTTCCTTCGTGGGGTATGCCCTTGCCGCGATCGAGCTCGAGAATCCAGCCGGTCACATTGTCGAGGAAATAGCGGTCGTGGGTGACGAGCACGACGGTGCCCTTGAATTCGCGCAGCGTGTGCTCGAGCCAGGCCACCGATTCCGCGTCGAGATGGTTGGTGGGCTCGTCGAGCAGAAGAATGTCCGGCGCTTCCAGAAGCAGGCGGCAGAGCGCGACGCGGCGCTTTTCGCCGCCCGAGAGCTTTGCAACCTCCGCGTCTGGCTCAGGACAGCGCAGCGAATCCATCGCCATCTCGATCTGCGAATCGAGGTCCCATAAGCCCTGCGCTTCGATCTGGTCCTGCAGCGCCGCCATCTCATCAGCGGTTTCGTCGGAATAATTGGCGGCGATCTCGTTGAAGCGGTCGAGCAGCGCCTTCTTCGCCGCCACGCCCGCCATCACATTGCCGAGAACATCCGTGGACGGATCAAGCTCCGGCTCCTGCGGCAGGAAACCCAGCCGCACGCCGTCCGCCGCCCAGGCTTCGCCGGTGAACTCCCTGTCGATCCCCGCCATGATGCGCAGCAGCGTCGACTTGCCCGAGCCGTTGACGCCGATCACGCCGATCTTGGCGCCCGGCAGGAAGCTCAGCCAGATGTTCTTCAGCACCTGCCGTCCGCCCGGCCAGGTCTTGGACAGGTCTTTCATGACATAAACGTATTGGGGACCGGCCATTGCCGCCTGCCTTTCTCGTTCGCGGGAAGGCGCGGGTTTTAGCCGGGCGGGGATGCCGCCGCAACTGCATCGTCCGCCGGAATTGCGCGCCGGTAGCGCAGCCCCCGATGCATGGCCGTCCCCCACATTTGCCGGGCTCCGACGTGATACGCGAGAGAAGGTCGCTCATGCGCCGAACGCTAGCACCCATGCGGAATTGCGGGAAGTGCCCGATGGTGCATATGAGCTGGAAGGCGTTGTCGATAGGCCGACGCTTCCGGCCCTGGGGTCGTCCAGGAATCCGAACTCCTGGAAACGATAATAAGCCCAATCGCGCAAACCAGAATTATGATCCCACAAATTATTCCTATGCCGACTCCGTATGCCTCCCATCCATCCAGCAGGCCACGACGCGCAGCTTTTCGTCGAGGGCGACGAGATCGGCGCGGGCGTCCGGGATAAGCGCGCCGCGCTCGTGATCGAGTCCGAGAAATTTTGCGGGCGTGAGGGTGGCGGCGCGGAGTGCCTCGGCGAGCGGAATGCCGCAATGTGTCACCGCATTGCGGACAGCGGACGCCAGATCGAGATGGGCGCCGGCGAGCGTGCCTTCCGCCGTCACCAGCCGGCCGCCGCGCAGGAAAATTTTCCGCCCCGTGAGCTCGAATTCCGTCGTGCCGGAGCCGAGGGTTGGCATGGCATCCGTGACCAGCGCGATTCCTTCACCGGTTTTGGCAGAGAACGCCGCGCGCACGGAAACGGGATCGACGTGAAATCCGTCCACGATCAGCCCGGCGACAAGGCCGCGCTCGGCGAGTGCCGTGCCCACAAGACCCGGTGCCCGGCCCTGGAACGGCGGCATCGCGTTGAAGAGGTGCGTGACACCCGAGAGACCTTCGCCGATCGCGCGCAGCACGATTTCGGCCGAAGCTTCGCTGTGTCCGGCTGCAACGCGGATCCCCGCCTCCACGAGCCCGCGGATAAAGCCCTCCGGCACGCATTCCGGCGCCAGCGTGATCATCGAGCGACCCGCCTCGCCCAGCGCACGCAGCCATTCGAGATCGGCCGTCATGGCCACGGCGATGCGCGCGCGATCATGCACCCCGGCGCGCGCGGGATTGAGGAACGGCCCTTCGAGATGGAGGCCGAGAACGCCATCGCGGCCGGCAATCGCCCGCGCGGATGCGATGGCGGCACGCGCGTGATCGCGCGTGTCGGAAATCAGCGTCGGCAGCAGCGCGGTCGTGCCGAGGCGCCGATGGGCGCGTGCGATCGTCTGCATGGCTTGCGGCGACGGATCGTCATTGAGCAGGACGCCGCCGCCGCCATTCACCTGAAGGTCGATGAATCCGGGCGCGAGAATGGCGCCCTCGGGGAGCGGCTCGACGGCGCAGCCGGACGGAATGTCCGACGCCGCAACGACATCGCGGATGCGCGGTCCCGCCAGAACGACCGCCGCGTCCTTATGCCAGTCCCGACCGTCGAAAATGCGTTCGGCGCAAACGGCGGTGATTTCGTTATCGTCTGGCAGGCGCATGGGCAATCGCTCCGGCGGTTCGCCCATTATAATGAGCGGACCATGGAAATACCGGCCGGGGGCTTGTTCATCGGGATCGACGGCGGCGGATCGGGCTGCCGCGCGCGCCTTGCCGATGAGACAGGACGCATCCTCGGGCACGGCGAGGCCGAGCCGGCGGCCGTGCGCCTCGGCATCGAACGCGCGCTTGCTTCCGTCGAGGCGGCCGCGCGCGCAGCCGCGCGAGACGCGGGACTTGCGCCGGATGCGCTCGCGCGCAGCCACGCGGTCGTGGGCCTTGCGGGCATCGGCCGCAAATCCGTGCTCGCCGAACTCGAAGTGCATCGCACGCCGTTTGCCTCGGTCGTGTGGCTCAACGACGCGACCATCGCCTGCGTCGGCGCGCATCGCGGGCGCGACGGCGGCATTGTCATCGCGGGAACCGGCAGCGTGGGTCTCGCGCTCCAGGATGGCCGCGAAATCCGCGTGGGCGGCTACGGTTTCCCGATCTCGGACGAGGGCAGCGGCGCCGATCTGGGCCTGCGCGCCATCCGCGCGGGCCTGCGCGCCCATGACGGGCGGATGGCCGCGACGAAGCTGACGCGTTCGGTGATGGCGCGCTTCGGCGGCGATCCGTTCGAGGCGGTCGCCTTCGCGGACTGTGCCACCGCGACCGACTACGCGAAATTCGCGCCGCTGGTCATGGATCATGCCGAAGCGGGCGATCCGGTCGCCTGCACCATCGTGGCTCATGCGGCCGAGGAGATCGAATCGCTCGCGACCCGGCTTGCCGCGCGCGGTGTCCGGCGCATTGCGCTCCTGGGTGGGCTCGGCTCCAGACTGACGGCGTGGCTTTCACCCGATTCGCAGCGGCTCTTCGTGCCGGCCCAAGGCGACGCCATCGACGGCGCCCTCAACCTCGCCCGCCGCTTCGCAGCCGGATCCCGATTTCCGGCAGCGCAAGCATGAAACAAACAAGAAAAAAATATGAACCGCCAAGGCGCTAAGACGCCAAGAGAGATTCACCCTGAAGCGATGGAGGGCACAGAGGCTGTGCGTGCCTTCGCGCGCAAATCTTCCTTTTCCATGTCCTGCGCGCCCCGTAGTGTAAGTGCTGCCCTGGCGCCTTGGCGTCTTGGCGGTTTTTTCTTAGGCGGGGGATCGCAGCGTGAAGTGTGCTGAGGTGGATACGGAAGCGGTCGATCCACGCTATGCGGAGCTCGATGCTTGGCCTGCGGGCGAGATGCTCGAGGCGATGTATCAGGGCCAGCTTGCGGCGGTGGAAGCCGTGGGGGCTGTGTTACCTGTGCTGGCGCACGCGGTCGATCGCGCAAGCCACGCGCTCGGCGAAAGCGGCCGCCTGGTTTACGTTGGCGCGGGCACCTCGGGCCGAATCGGTGTGCAGGACGGCGCCGAGCTCGTGCCGACCTTCAACTGGCCGCCCGAACGCCTCCTGTTTCTGATTGCCGGCGGCAACGCCGCGCTCACCAGAAGCATCGAAGGCGCCGAAGACAGCGCGGCAGACGCCGCACGCGCCGTTGCCCAGGCGAAGATCGGTCCGCACGACGTCGTCATCGGCGTCGCCGCGAGCGGCACGACGCCCTACACCGTGGCCGCGCTCCGCGCCGCGCAACAGGCCGGCGCGGTCACCATCGGCGTTGCGAGCAATGCGGGCTCGCCGCTGCTCAAGGCGGTCGCCCATCCGATTCTTGTGGAAACGGGCAGCGAAGTCATTGCGGGCTCCACGCGCATGAAGGCGGGCACTGTGCAAAAGGTGGTGCTGAATCTCTTCTCGACCGCGCTCATGGTGAAGCTCGGTCGCGTCTATCGCGGCATGATGGTGCAGATGCGTGCCACCAACGCCAAGCTCAAGCACCGCGCGGCGGCCATCGTGAGCGCAATTGCAGACTGCCCGGCCGACGCGGCGGCGGCTTATGTTGAAGAAGCAAAGGGCGACGTGAAACTCGCGATCCTGCTCGCGCGCGGATTGCGTGCCGCAGAGGCTCGGCAGTTGCTCGATGCGCACCATGGCAACCTGCGCGCGACCATTGCCGCGCTCGGCATTGGAGCATCCTGACATTGCATGGTATAATTTCACTTCATCCCGGTGTCATTCCCGCGAAGGCGGGAATCCGGAGGCGCGATTCATACGGAAAGGACAGCGATCTGGGTCCCCGCTTTCGCGGAGATGACATGTTTGTATTATACGTGTTTTCGATTGCAACGTGCGCAAACCACCATGCCTGAATCCTCCGCCATGGCGCGCGAGATTGCCGAGATTCCCGCAGCAGCCGCGCGCCAGATCGCACGAACGGATGGGATTCGAATTGCCGTGCAGAGGATCCGCGCCTTCGCGCCGCGGGTGATGGTGTACTGCGGGCGCGGCAGTTCCGGCCAGGTGGGAGTCTTCCTGCGCTATCTGTTCGAGGTACGGCTCGGCATGCTCGTTTCGGCGGCGGCCCCGTCGATCGTCACCGCCTACCACGCGCGGCCGGATATGAGGGGCGCTCTGTTCATTGTGATTTCGCAATCGGGACGGAGCCCCGATCTCGTTACGGCGACCGCGCGGGCGCGCGAACTGGGCGCGCTGACGCTCGCGATCGTCAACGATGCGGGCGCGCCTGCGGCGCGCGCGGCAGAGCTGGTGTTGCCGATCAATGCCGGGCCTGAACAAGCGGTGGCCGCGACCAAGACAGTCGCGCTTTCGATGCTCGCGGGCGCGCGCCTGGTCGCCACGCTCGCGGATGACGCAGGACTTGCCGACGCCATCTCGCGCCTGCCCGCGCGCTTCGCCGATGCGCTTGCCTGCGACTGGTCGCCATGGACGGACGCGCTCGCCGCCGCATCGGCGGCGTTCGTCACGGCCCGCGGCTTCGCGCTCGCCTCCGCGCGCGAAATCGCGCTCAAGCTGACGGAGTCGCTGCGCTTGCCCTCGCTTGCCTTCAGTGCGGCGGAGTTGCGCCACGGGCCACGCGCCGCAGTGACAGAAACGACGCCGGTGCTTGCGCTGAGGCCGAACGACGAACCCGCGCCGTCCGTGGACGAACTCGTGCGCGATCTGAAGGCGAGCGCCGCGAGCGTGTTTGTTGCAGGCGGTGATTGCGCCACGCTGCCGTGGATCGGCGACGATCATCCGGTCTGCGATTCAATCGCGATGCTAATGCCCGCCTACCGCGCGATCGAATCCGCCGCCCGCCACCTGGGCCTCGACCCCGACCATCCGCCGCATCTCGCCAAGGTGACGCAGACGCTGTGAGTTAACTAATTGGCGCGGTTTGCGAAGTGGAGAAACCAATGAAGCTGATCGTCCTTCTCGCCTCCTGCCTGTTTGCCTGGGGCACCGCCAATGCCGACGAAGCTGCACAATGTCAGGTTGGCGGCGGGACTTATCTAACCGGCCATGTGACGGCTGGTCCGGTTTTCGCGCGCGGCCGCCATCCGCGCCGTGGGATCGAATTGTCTCACACGCACCTGACGCTTCTGTCCGATCGGGACAGGCGATCCTGGGACGTCGCCGTCGATGATGTTTTCGCGTCGGGATACGACGCCGCAGGTGAAACCGTGCCGGCGCCGCTTTCGAAAATACGGGTGGGCGATCGCCTCGAAGTTTGCGGCCGGCCCTTCACGGACGATACCGGCCCGGGCATCGATTGGGTTCACACCAATTGCGGCGTAACACCAACAAGCAGGAAACCGAACGGCTGGCTCAAGGTTCTTGCTGCTAACGGTATTCCCGGCCCCAATCTCGAGTCCTCTCAGGAATATTGTCACATTTGGCGCTGATCAGCTGTCGCAATTTATGGAGGCGTTTCGCGCCCACATCCTGGCTGACGCCGCGCGTCCGTCCCGCGCAGTTCGCCGACAGGCAGCAACTTCGCCTCCTATTAGACAGTCCCGCCGCGACGGCTCAGCTCCTGCCGCAATTCCTGCATTGCCTCGCGGCGCGCCGCGCAAGCGAGAGCCTTGGCACCGCGTTCGCCATGGACCGAGATGAAGAATCTGCGGCTATGCCGCTTGCCGTCCGCGTCCTGCCAGTACGCTTCCCAGACCGGATGCCGTGTCGTCTCGTAGCGCACCGCGTATCGGCCGACGCCAATGATGCCGCTGCCATTGGGCCGGGAACGTTTCTCCCTGCGCCACACCACATAATCGGCAGTCGAGGTGGATTTCACGGTCTGTTCGCGCCAGGCCTTCGCCGCCTTCAGCGCTTTCGTCTTGCCGCCATATTTGCTGTCCGCAAAAGACTTGTGCATGTATTTGCCACGACGCGTGACGCCGACCTTCCAGCCGGCCGCGCTTTTCGGGCTCTTCTCCTGGCGGGCGATGTAACGGAGAGCGGGGGTAGCGCCCTTGTGCGGAGCTTTTTTCGCGCTTTTCCGGCCGCGCGCGAGCGGCCGCTTCTTTGCAGTTCGGGAGGATGCGGCCGGGCGCTTTTTTGCAGCTCGGGAGGATGCGGGCGGTCGCTTCTTTGCGGCCCGGGAGGATCTGCTGTTCATTGTTGGGACCGAATTTTGGCCGGATACCGGGACATCAGGCGTTCCTCTTCGGAGCATGGATGTATGCGGATCAATAGGCTACTCCGCGAAATGTTCAAGGGGCGGGCTGCTGCTCCTTCAGTTCTCGCCCGCGCGCGTCGCATTCGCGCGAGCCTAACGCCGGGGAACATGGCTGTTTCTTGATAGCTAAATAAAGCTACGCGAGCTTCTCCTGACTGAATTCGCGACCTTTGAGATGGCGACCAAAGGGCTTCATCCGATTCGGCCGGCAACTGTAACCTATAGGTTACAGGGCGCAAGGTCCAAGGTCCAAGGTCCCACGGCTCGGAAGTCAGGTTAACGGGCCGGACGGCGTGATTTTGAGTTGACGCGGAGGTCGTGATTCGCTCGGCGGGTTGATTCGCCTGGGAGGGCGCGATGCTTGCCGTGACCGATATGATGCTGGACGAAGAGGTGCCGCGGGACCGTCTGGCCCTGCTTTTGAAGCATTT
>DATAWY010000072.1:0-48315 GCA_036266955.1 Rhizomicrobium sp. | reverse complement strand
CACATCGCGGATCGCGGCCTGCGAACAGCGACGCCCGACATAATACGCAAAGCGTTTGGTGAAGTGCGGATTGTCCGCCAGAAAGTCCAGCCGTTCGCGTTTCACGCTGCCGCAATGGCGGCAGGCGACGCGCCGCACTTCCAGCTCCAGAACAATCCGCAATCCGGCACAGGGCAGGTCGCGGACCTGCCGCACCCGGCGGTCGTACCAACCCGTCTGAACCCGCCCGCAACAGCCGCAGATCGTTTTTTTGAGCGCCGATCAAGGCTCACGATCCTGACGTTCGGATCGCCGAACACACCGCGCACCGTCTCTTTCGCACGAAAGCCGGCGAACGAATATCCATCCGACAGACGCCGCCGGCGCGTTGCTGCTTTGGCCATCCCCCATCATGCCAGATTCCAGCACCCCTCAAAACGCCCAAAAACTCAATGCCAGAAAGCCTTTCCCCGCTATGATCCCTCGAAATCACCCACTCGATTCCCTGAAGAGCCATTCTTTTTTTGCGGAGAGGCTTCGGAGGCTTGTTGAGCACTGGGGCGCCGGCAACAACATCTCACAGGAAAATCGGGATGCCGGATCGAGTGATCGAGCTGCTGGTGCCGGAGCATGAATCCGATCTGGGGCCGCGTTCGGCTGGCATGTACGGCTGGATGGAGATGTGGTTGCTGCGAACCTCGCCCTGACGGCGGCACAGTCGAAGGAAGTACGCTAGCTGGCGTGGCGCTATGGTTAGCCGTTCGAACGGCGCGCGTTGCCGAAGGCTGGCCCGCGAGGCTCAGGCCGCGAGTGGGGCAAGCCTGTTCAAACTTTGGCTTGCGCCCGTCTGGGACCGGATGTGGCCGAAGCTTGTCCTGCACCTGCCTCACCGACACATACTTGCCCGACGGTTGCGGACCTAGGCCAGCGGATTGATCTTTTCCGGATCTCCCCCCACCGCCTGCATTGCATCACGCCTCGCGGCGAGGCGCCCGCGTCCCCCGTGGGATGTGGGCGTTCCCGATCGGCGACTGCTAGGCCGCCTTCGCGAGCATAGTTTCGACAGGCAGGTTCTCGCCCCCGTCGAGTGACTTGCTGGTTGCTATGTGGTTGCTGGTAGAATACCGCGCGAAGCGCCGTTGCGGCTAAGTGCTTGAAATCACTGGCGCACCCGACAGGATTCGAACCTGTGACCTCTGCCTTCGGAGGGCAGCACTCTATCCAGCTGAGCTACGGGTGCATCGCGGGTCTCCGTTATAGCGCGGTTGCCGCCCTGCGGCAATCTCGGCCCACGGCCCACGGCTGCCGTGCGCCAGGACCCGGCCCTATTGGCCAGCGCGGCACACCGCGCTTGCGGTGTGCGGCCGTGCCGATCATCGGCGTCAGGGCGTCCGTGGCGAGCGAGCCAGCGCGCGGCGGACAACTGCCGTTGGCCTGCTCAAGAGCGCCGGGCGCATGGGTCCGGGCGACCCCGATTCGGGAGTGCGTGGATGGTGGGGCGGTTTGCAAATGGCCTGTCCGGACGGCCCTTCGGGCTGCGCCCGCCAGACATGTTCGTTGCGGCGCGACAAATCCACCTGCGCCGAAACGGTTGCACCCTGTTGGCTCTCAACGTTCTCCGCCCAAATGGATTTACTGCGCCCTTCTCCAGTTTCTGCCTGTCTTCTGATATTCCAAATCTGCGTTTTTTCTTGCTGTGTCATCCCAGTCGAGAATTGGGCAGAATCGAAAATCCGCGTCGCGGGCAATGCAATCCAGAGCGGTCACGTAGACGGCAATACTCAAATTGACGGGTCCTGTAATGACGAGGATGTTGTAAACGTCCCTTTTCCCGAGCCCCAGCAGGATCGTGGTTGCCCTCTCCAGTGCGTTGCGAAGAATTTCGTCTTTTGCCACGCAGAATATCGGATTGTTGTTAAAAATCGTGACCGGAGGCTGGGACGCGATGTTCTTGAACGACGCACTTCGCAATTTGAAGAGGCCATCGTCACGAAAGAGCCGGCCGATGTTCGATCCTCCAAAGACGTCATCTGCGTCTATGTATACTCCCCCATGCCGGTACAGGTAAGCCAGCCTGAACAGGTCGGATTTCATGGCGGGGTGACTGCAAAGATCGTATGCTTCGACATGGCGAGCATCATATTCAGTCCGGAGAAAATCCCTTGCCTGATCTTCGTCGAACACCACATGATCGAAATCCGGTATTGCACGCCACGTCGCCATGCAATCCTGCACATCGGCCGGTATTGTCTTCTGATCCCAAAATTGCAGGATTTGCCTCGGCACCTTTGCGTCCGAACCTGGAATGTTTCCGTCAATTGCCGCCCGTTCCAGAGCCACACACAATGGACTCGCCGTACGCGCATTAGTCCGGCGCTGCGATGACCTTGCTTCCGAAACAATAAGGTGCAATTCATCCTTGCTCATATAGGACTTCAGCCGGTCAATAAGCATCGGGATGACCCTTGGGAAATTCGGCATCGTTCGCCGAGCAGGCACTAATTCATTTTGCCGGGCCGCGCTACCTGGGCATCGAAACACGGGCGGACATCGTCAAAACGTCAAGTCCGACCGCGTCTCCGCTCTCCAGCCCCAGGACGATCGAATTCAAATGCCCGCGTCTGAAGGTCTTTGCCATCAGCCCGCAAGCCGCACTACGAGGTAGAGCAGGCCCGCGCCCAGCAGCGTCATAAGCGAGGTGAGAAATTTGGGATGGGCGTGAAAACTTTCGGGCAGAAGATCGCTCGCTCCGATGTAAAGGAAAAAGCCCGAAAACAGGCCAAGCACGTAGGAAAGGGTATTCCCGGGCAGCGAAACCAGCAGGCTTGCGGCCGCGCCAAGGAGCGGCGCCACGGCATCGGTGACGAGCCAACGCAGGGCTTGTCGTGGCTCGCCGCCATTCTTCAGGACAAGGTTCACCGTGTTCATGCCGTCCGAACAATCATGCGCAAGGACCGCCGCTGCCACCACGATGCCGACCCCTGGAGAGGCGCGGAACGCGATACCGATTGCGAACCCGTCCATCAGGCTGTGCGCGGAAAGGCTCGCGGCGCCCGTCCATTGGCGTCCCGGGGCTCGCCAAGGGGTCTCGGGTGCGCCCACGTCCTGATGGGCATGCAGAAGGATCAGACGGTCCAGAACGGTGTAGCCGAAGAACCCGATCGCCGTGATGGCGAGTATTGTCGATGGATCGCCACCGATCCTGATGGCTTCCGGCAGGAGATCGAAGAACGCCACCGCGATGACCGCGCCCGCACTGAAGCCGAGAAGCAGATGCAACCGGTCGCGCAGGCGCAGGGCCAGCGCGCCACCGGCCAGAGTGGCGCCGCAGGCGCATACTGCGAGGGTCATGATGAGAATTACCGGCACGGACAGCCCCCGGGCGTTTGGACGCCGGTACCGCGCTCGCTGACGGATGCGTCCGTTTTCTTGCGGCCATATTGCAACGGGCCTAGTGTTCGATCCGCCACGTCGCCCCCCTCCGAAGCACCGCCTTCGACCGGATCATCTCCGCCACGCACGGGCATTTCTGGGATTCCCTCGACAGAAAGTATACCTATTTCTCGCAGCCATTCGATGTCGAACACGAATATCTCGAGAGGGAATCAAATATCTGCTACAGCTGAACGCGAAAAGCGGCGGAGTAACGACAGGGCAAATGTCCGGACGCGTCGCGGGGTCGCGGGAAGGTCGCGCCGGTTACCGGTGCGGCGCAGGGTCTGGGCGAAGCGACCGCGCGGATGCTGGCACGCGAAGGGGCACGCGTCGCAATCACTGACATCAACGGCGCCAGATCCCCTCGGCCATATCGGCGAACCGGACGATATCGCCTATGCCGTACTCTATCTTGCCTCGGACGAATCGAAATTCGTCACCGGCGCGGAGTTGAAAGTGGACGGCGGAATCTCGGCAATGTGGCTTGGAGACCGCCTGCCTGCGCCAACGCTTCGGCGCGGCAGCCTTCGCCGCTTCGCCCTTATGTTAGCGTGGCTTGCCGAGCCCTAGCCGCGAAGGCTGGTGGAGCTGAGCGGAATCGAACCGCTGACCTCCTCATTGCGAACGAGGCGCTCTCCCAACTGAGCTACAGCCCCAACGCGGGCTGGGCCGGTTTCGGCCCCTGCGCGGGCGCGGTATCTAGGGTTTGGGGTCATTCGGTGTCAAGATGGCACCCCCGCGTTGCGTTGCGCCCGGCGGCGCCCTAGAAACCCCCCAGCACCCCCGATTCCCCATTATTTCTGGAGAGGCGGTTCGCCTCATGCTTGCCCCACTCGTCGTGACGCTGCTCTGGCTTTTCAACACGCTGGTCGAACTCTATTTTTTCGTGATCATCGCAGCCGTTGTGGTGAGCTGGCTCGTCGCTTTCGGTGTCCTCAACGTTTACAATCCCCTGGCGCGCTCCGTGATCCGCATGCTCGATGCGCTGACCGAACCGGTATTCCGCCAGATTCGACGGATCATTCCCCCGCTTGGTGGGCTCGACCTGTCGCCGCTTATCGTTCTCATCGCGCTGCAGGCGCTTAGAATGCTGGTGAACGGCTACGCCGCGGCCACTCTGGGCAACGTATGAGTGCTCCTGCACCTCAAGAGCGGCCATAAGCTGTCGGGCCGCATGAAAGGGATGAGAAGCATGCCATGAGCGCGAAGATCATCGACGGCAAGGGTTTTGCGGCAGGGCTGCGCACACGCATCGCCGCGGAAACCTCGCGCATGCGGGCGGAGCACGGGCTCGTGCCCGGACTTGCCGTCATGCTGGTGGGAAACGATCCCGCAAGCGACGTCTATGTCCGCAGCAAAGGCAATGACGCGCGCGAATGTGGCTTCCGCGCGCTCGAATTCCGCCTGCCGCACGCTGCGCGGGAAGCGGAAGTGCTCGAACGGATCGGGGTGCTCAATGAGGATCCGACCGTAAACGGAATTCTGGTGCAGTTTCCGGTCCCCCCGCAGATCCGGCAGGACGCGATCCTCGATGCAATCGATCCGGCCAAGGATGTGGACGGGCTTACGCCCACTTCGGCGGGACTTCTCGTCAGCGGCCGCGCGCAGCTCGTCTCCTGCACGCCGCTGGGTGTCATGATGCTGATCAAAGATGTCCTGGGCGATATTTCCGGCGCCGACGCGCTGGTGATCGGGCGTTCGATCCTGGTGGGAAAGCCCATGGCGCAGCTTCTGCTCGCGGCCAACGCGACCGTCACGGTCGCGCATTCGCGCACCCGCGATCTGAGGGCGCTCGCGCGCCGCGCCGACATTCTCATCGCCGCGCTTGGCAGGGCGCAATGCGTGAAGGGCGACTGGATCAAGCCGGACGCCTGCGTCATCGACGTGGGCACCACGCGCGTCGAATTGGGCGAGGGCCGCACTAGGCTCCTTGGCGACGTGGACTTCGCTGCTGCCCGCGAAATTGCCGGCGCTATCACCCCGGTTCCCGGCGGCGTGGGCCCGATGACCCGCGCCTGCCTGATGCGCAACACACTCGTTGCGGCCGCGTTGCAGGCGGAACTGCCCGTTCCCGACGTTTGATTTCCGTACCACCGGCGCCTCAGAGCCGGGCACCGAGTTCTTTTGCCAACGCGCTTGCCCCCTGTTGATCGTCGAGAAGAGATGCGAAGCGTCCGTCAGGCGCCATCAGATAGATCGTACTGGCGTGATCGATGGCATAGCCGCCGCCGGGCAAGGGATGTTTGGCGTAATACACGCGATAGGCATGGGCCACCGCGGCGATCTGCGCCGGCGTCCCGGTGAGGCCCACGAACTCCGGCCCGAACGCGGCGAGATATTTGCGGAGGACGGCAGCGTGATCCCGCGCCGGATCAAGCGTGATGAAGACCGGAACGACCTCGTGCGACTTTGGCCCCAGCTTGCGCAAGGCATCGGCGATCTCCAGCAATGTGGTCGGGCAGGTATCGGGACAATAGGTGTAGCCGAAATAGACAAGCAGCCAGTGCCCGTCAAAATCCCGGTCGGTCTGCGCGTTGCCGTTCTGGTCGGTGAGCGTGAACGGACCGCCAATCGACGCGCCCGCGTCAGTGGCGTTGCCCATTCCGCCGTTCCCGGTGCGCCAGACGAGCACGGCAGCGCACACAGCGAGGGCGAGCGAAAGCCCGATAAGGAGCGGCGATAGCCGGATCAAGGAATCGAAGAGAGCGACATGCGCAAAGGGAGTTGATAGGCTTTGGTCCGATGATGGCAAGTGCCGGAATGCCGCGCCTCGGGAACCTCAAATGACGGCGACCACCCCGTCAGAACGCGACAACACATTCGAGCTGCGAAGCTGGCGACCCTGGCGTCTGGACGGCGCGCTGCTCGGCAGCCCGGCCCAGGCGCAGCGGGGCCGACTACGGCTGCGAACGCTCGGCAATCTGCGCTGGCTTGCGATCGGCGGGCAGTCGGGGGCGCTATTCGTCGTGCATTTCGGGCTCGATTATCACCTGCCGCTCCTGCCCTGCCTGGTCGCGATCGCGTTGAGCGTCGGCCTCAATGCCTTTCTGGCAATCCGGTTTCCGGCAACGCACAGGCTAAGCAACCGCGATGCGACCCTGTCGCTGGGATTCGATATTCTGCAGCTGGGTGCGCTGCTATATCTCACCGGCGGCATTGAAAACCCCTTTGCGCTAATGTTTCTGGCGCCAGTCGTGATCGCGGCCGCCACCCTCAATCTCGGCAACACGCTCATTCTGGCTGTGCTGGCATTCCTTTCCATTTCGGCGATCGCAATCATCCATTTTCCCCTGCCCTGGGCGACGGGCGAGCAGCTGACGCTGCCACCCCTCTATCAGGGGGGCATCTGGGCCTCTCTGGTGATCGGTATCGGCTTTACCTCGATCTACGCTTGGCGCATTGCGAGCGAAGCCGCGCGCATGCAGGCGGGGCTCGCCGCAACCCAGCTCGCGCTGGCCCGTGAGCATCGCCTGGGATCGCTGGGCGCCCTTGCGACCGCGGCCGCCCATCAACTGGGCACGCCTTTGGGCACCATTGCGGTGGTCGCGCGTGAACTGGAACGCGCTCTGCCGCCGTCTTCTCCCGAAGCCGAGGACGCGCGGCTGCTGCGCGCCGAGGCGGAGCGTTGCCGGGGAATTCTCACCCGGTTGGCGCGGCCGGAGGAAAGCGTGCTTGGCGCGGCGGACCGGCTGCCGCTGGGAGCACTGCTCGATGAAATCGCCGGCGAATATCGCGGCGGCGGCATCGAAATTTTTATCCAGCTGCCGCGAGGCGGCGAGACGGGTCAGGAACCCAAGGTCTGGCGCATCCCGGAGCTTCAGCACGGCTTGGGCAATCTCATTGCCAATGCGGCCGATTTCGCACATACGCGCGTATCCATTCGCGCCGCATGGAGCGGGTCGGATCTTTGCCTCGCGATCGAGGATGATGGACCGGGCTTCGAGCCGGATATCCTGGAGCGCATCGGCGAACCCTACGTGACCTCGCGGCCTGGGAGTTACGCCCTCGGCAACACCGAGCTTGGCCCCAGCCATGATTTCTCCGGCCAGAACGGCATGGGTCTGGGCTTCTTCATTGCCAAGACTCTCATTGAGCAGACAGGCGGTCGCGTGAGCGCGAGAAATGCTGAGGGAGGCGGGGCACAAATCGCGCTGCGCTGGCCCCGTGGTGCCGTCGACGGTGAAACCCCGCCCAGCCGGCGAGGCGAGGCATTTTGACCGGGTGGCCCCGATTCCTGTATTGCCGTGTGCTCGCCTGTCGCACCTGCGCGAAGAGAGGACGATGATCTCCGCCAACCTTCCAGAAGACCGCACGCTATTGATTGTGGAAGACGACCGGCCCTTCCGCGAGCGCCTGGCGCGCGCCATGGAGGCGCGCGGCTTCTCCGTTGCCATTGCGGAAAATGTCTCACAGGGGGTCATGCGCGCCCGGGAAGTGCCGCCCGCCTTCGCGGTGGTCGACCTCAAGCTCGACGACGGCAGCGGTCTCGACGTCGTGGAGGCCCTGCACGCAATCAGGTCCGATGCGCGCGTGGTGGTGCTCACGGGCTTCGGCAATATCGCAACCGCCGTGGCCGCCGTGAAATACGGGGCCATCGACTACATCCCCAAACCGGCGGACGCCGACGATATCCTCGCCGCATTGCTTGCCGCTCCTGGCCACAAGCCGCGGCCGCCGGAGAATCCCATGTCGGCCGACCGGGTCCGCTGGGAGCACATCCAGCGCGTCTACGAACTGTGCGGACACAACGTTTCCGAGACGGCGCGCCGCCTCAACATGCACCGGCGAACGCTCCAGCGCATTCTCGCCAAGCGCAGCCCGCGATAGTTGAAATTTGCTCGCGGAGTCGTAGCGATAGTTCACCACGGAGACACGGAGAACACAGAGAAAAATGTGTTGCGCGCGAAGCGCGCTACTTCTTCCTCCGTGTTCTCCGTGTCTCGGTGGTTGATCCTTGTTCTCTGCGGCTCCGCGGCTCCGCGTGAACCACTTTTCGCGCCGCGCCATCGAGCTCTTTGATGAGTTTCTTCGGCGCCATGGCGCGCCAGCGGCGATCGAGCATGCCGTGCATCGTGGCCGTGTCGAGCAGAGACATGCGCGCGAGCACGGCGGGATAGTTGCGATAGTGGTCGGTGATATGAAACAGCTTTGGGTCGCTTTCGAGCAGCATGTCGCGTTCGTCGATCGAGCCTACGACCAGGACGACCGAATCGTCCTCGCTGCGCAGGCGCGTGAAAAACTTGCCGGCAACGAGGAATGACGGCTTTCCGTAGGACGAGCCTTCGCTCGCCGCCGGAAACGACAGCGCGATTTCGCGCAGCTGTGCCCTGGTGATGCCGGCGCGGCGTGCAGGCTTCTTCGTCTTCGCTTTCATTCCGACACGGCTCCAGGAATTCTTCGCGGCGCCGCGGCAAGCTCGAGTGCAAGCGCGAGGCGCTCCGCGGCCACCTTGGCGAAGCGCAGTGTCACCGCTTTGCGCCGGCTGGCATGCAGGACGGAAGGGCGCGCGGGCCGCACGATGGCGCCGCCGTAGCGGTCGGCGATGATCAGGCCCGTATCCGGCGGGACAAATTCGTCAGGAAAATCAGGGGGGATCGCGAAATAGAACAGCTCGCAGAAATCGAGATAATCGGGCCATTTCATGTCGCCTTTCAGGTCGGGAATGGCGACCTTGATCTCGACTCCGGCGACCGTTCCATCGCTGCCGAGCGCCGCCACGTCGAGCCGTCTGCCGTTGGCAAGCGAGAACTCGAGGATGGGGCTGAATCCCTCCTGCATCATAAGGCGGCTCACGCCGCGTGCGACTTCGGCCGCCGTGGTCATGGCGCCATCTTAAGCACAAAGCAGGAACGCAACTCAATTCCCGGCGCGCGGGCGCCCGAGCGCCTTACTCGGCGGCGAGCAGCGAAACCCGCTGGTCGGGGCGGAAATTGACCGTCTTCAGGAACTTGATGCCCTCTTCGGCGATGTCGTCCCCAACCATGCGATCGCCCTCGCGCTTCAGCTCGTCCACGTCGACATAGACGGCATAGAACGCGCGGGTGCGGTCGGTGACGATGCCGGCGTTTAGCAGGGTCTTTATCAATACGCGGAAAATGTTGGCCGATTGTTTCATCTGTTCGCGGCGTTGATCGTCGCCGAAGGCCTCCTGGATCGCCGCCATCGCCTCCTGCCACTCGATCCCTGCCGCGGCATAGACGGATTTCATCTGTTCGGGATTGATGAGGTTGAACAGCAGGGTCTGGAAGCATTGCGCCGCCCAGTCCTCGACGAGATTGTGTTCCTCCGGAGTGAGCATCGGGATCGTGCGGTCGGCCCAGATTTTTCCGAATTTGTGGTGGAAGGCTTCGTCGGTCATGACGAGCTGGCACAGTTTCACGAGCAGCGGGTCGCTGGCCCTCTGATAGAGAGTCGCGAAAGCCCCCATCGCAAGCCCTTCCACCAGCATCTGCATGCCGACGATCTTCTTGTACACCTCGGGCGCGAGAACCAGCTCGGTAAGCAGGTTCGCAAGCGTCGGTCCGCAGGAAATCGGCGAACCCCAGCGCGCCTTGATGTAGGCGCTGAACGCCGTCACGTGACGGGCTTCTTCGCGCGTCTGGTTCGCGGCGTATTCCTGGGCGCCGGGGTCGCTCAGGATGTGGCAGAGCGACGCCGAGAGCGCGAGCGCGCCCTGCTCGCCGTGAAGGATCGACGAAAGCGACCAGCGCGTGGACTGGTTCGCGAAACGGATATGCTCCTCGCCCTTCAGCTGTTCGCCAAGGCGGGTCTGGAAGAAGGGAAACATCTCGTCCGGCAGAATCTGCTGCCGGTCCAGATCGAACGGCTCGCCGAAATCGATGTACTTGGGATTCAGCGGATCCCAGAAATGGTCGTGGCTTGCGGAGATGATGCGGTCGAAGGCGCTGCACCGGCGTCCATACCGCGCCGGCTCCAGCATCGCCGGAAAATCGTCCGGCGCGACCGCGTCATAGGCGTTGTCCTTGGTGATCTGGACCATCGAGGCGTCCCGGCATGACCAGCTCCTCCATCCTTTGCGCGGTTTCCAGCCGAAGTCAACAAAAATGACGCATGCGTCACATTTCTGTCCTGCCTCCGGCAAGTTGTGTCAGCCCTGCTGGCTGTCGGCGGTTTGCGTTCCGCCCCCAGCCCCCGTGGTTGCGGCGCGGCCACGGGCGACCTATTTGAGGCCACCCGCCCCAAAGGCTTCACCGCATGGCTGACGAAAACGACCGCTGGCGGTCTACGACCATCCTCTCCGTTCGCAAGAACGGCACCGTCGTCATTGCGGGCGACGGGCAGGTGACGCTCGGCCAGACCATCGTGAAATCCAATGCCCGCAAGGTGCGCCGACTGGGCAAGAACGACGTCATTGCGGGCTTCGCCGGCGCGACCGCGGACGCCTTCGCGCTCTTCGAAAGGCTCGAAGCCAAGATGGACCAGCATCCCGGCAATCTCACCCGCGCCTGCGTCGAACTGGGCAAGGACTGGCGCACCGACAAATATCTGCGCCAGCTTCAGGCCATGATGGCGGTGGCCGATGCGAAAGCAACGCTGCTGCTTTCGGGGACCGGGGATGTCGTGGAGCCCGAAGACGGCATTCTCGGGATCGGCTCGGGCGGCAATTATGCGCTGGCCGCCGCCCGGGCGCTCGTGGATTTCGACCTCTCGGCGGAAGAGATCGCACGGCGCGCCCTCGCCATAGCAGCGCAGATTTGCGTCTACACGAACAATCAGATCGTCGTCGAAAGCATCCAGGCCGCATGAATTTCTTCACCCCACGCGAAATCGTCTCTGAACTCGACCGATTCATCATCGGCCAGGCCGACGCCAAGCGGGCCGTCGCCATTGCGCTGCGGAACCGCTGGCGCCGTCAACAGCTTCCCCCGGAACTGCGTGAGGAAGTGCTGCCAAAAAACATCCTGATGATCGGCCCAACCGGCGTCGGCAAGACGGAAATTTCCCGGCGGCTCGCCAGGCTCGCGCAGGCCCCGTTTCTCAAGGTCGAAGCCACGAAATTCACCGAAGTCGGCTATGTCGGCCGCGACGTGGAGCAGATCGTGCGCGATCTCGTGGAGATCAGCCTGGCGCAGGTGCGGGACAGACGCCGGCGAGACGTGGAGACACAGGCCGAAGCGCGCGCGGAGGAACGCATCATCGACGTGCTGGCAGGCGCCAACGCCAGCCAGGGTACGCGCGAGACGATGCGCAAGCGCCTGCGCGCAGGCGAACTCGACGAAAAGGACATCGAGATCGAGATGCGCGATGCAGGCGGCGCGCCGATGATCGAGATCCCCGGTATGCCCGGCGCCCAGATCGGCATGATCAATCTCGGAGACATGCTCGGCAAGGCCTTCGGCGGACGCGCCCGCACGCGGCGGATGAGCGTGGCCGATGCGCATGAGCCGCTGACCGCCGAGGAAGCGGACAAGCTTCTGGACAATGACGCCATCCAGCGCGATGCGGTCGAAGCCGTGGAGCAGAACGGCATCGTTTTCCTCGACGAAATCGACAAGATTTGCGCGCGAAGCGAGTATCGCGGAGGAGGGGATGTCAGCCGGGAGGGCGTGCAGCGCGATCTCCTGCCGCTGATCGAGGGCACGACCGTCGCCACCAAGCATGGCGGGGTGCGCACGGATCACATTCTCTTCATCGCTTCGGGCGCGTTTCACCAGGCCAAGCCGTCGGACCTACTTCCCGAACTGCAGGGGCGCCTTCCCATCCGGGTGGAGCTGAAGGCGCTCGACCGCAACGATTTCCGGCGCATCCTTACCGAACCGGAAGCCAGTCTCATCAAGCAGTATCGCGCGCTCCTCGATACGGAAGGTGTCGCGCTCGAGTTCAGCGATGACGGGATCGACGGGATTGCCGACATTGCCGCGCACGTCAATGCGAGCGTGGAGAACATCGGCGCACGCCGGCTTCAGACCGTGATGGAGCGCGTGCTGGACGAGATCAGCTTTTCGGCGACCGACCGGGCGGGCGAGAAAATTCTTGTCGACGGAGCCTATGTGCGATCCCGCGTGGAGGAACTGGCGCACGATCAGGACCTCTCGCGATTTATTCTCTAGACACCGCGTGTGACGCGGGACAGGTTCCTTCCGGGAAGATTCCATTTTCGAGGGCTGACACATGCCGGCAGCGGACTATCTGTTTACCAGCGAAAGCGTGTCCGAAGGCCACCCCGACAAGGTGTGTGACCGCATTTCCGATGAGATAGTTGACCTGTTTTTTCGTGAAGGACCTCTGCGGGGCTTCGCCGCCAGGGACCTCAGAGTCGCTTGCGAAACCATGGCGACCACCAACCGCGTCATCATCGCAGGCGAAACGCGCGGACCGGAAACTATCGACCACGGCATGATCTCGGATGCGGCGCGAAAGGCAGCCCGCGACATCGGCTACGAGCAGGATGGCTTCCATTGGGCGAAGTGTGACGTGGAGGTGCTGCTGCACGCACAGTCGCCGCACATTGCGCAGGGCGTCGACGCAGCGGGCAACAAGGACGAGGGCGCCGGCGATCAGGGTATCATGTTCGGATATGCCTGTCGTGAAACGCCCGAGCTGATGCCTGCGCCCATCCTTTACAGCCACAAGATCCTGCGGCTGATGGCCGAGGCTCGAAAATCGGGACGGGAACCGAAACTCGGACCCGATGCGAAAAGCCAGGTCACCTTGCGCTACGCGAACGGCATACCGGTGGAAGCCATGCAGATTGTGGTTTCGACCCAGCACCTGGATGAGACCATGACCTCGCACGACGTGCGTGAGATCGTGGAGCCGTATGTCCGGCGCGCACTGCCCGCGGAATGGTTGACGCCCGGCACGGTCTGGCACGTGAACCCGACCGGCGCCTTTGTCATCGGTGGCCCCGACGGAGATTGCGGCCTTACCGGCCGCAAGATCATCGTGGACACTTACGGCGGTGCGGCGCCGCATGGAGGCGGCGCTTTCTCCGGCAAAGATCCCACCAAGGTCGATCGGTCGGCCGCCTATGCGGCGCGCTATCTCGCGAAGAATGTGGTTGCGGCGGGCCTTGCCGATCGTTGCACGATACAGATTTCCTACGCGATCGGCGTCTCGGATCCGCTCTCGCTCTATGTCGACCTGCATGGTACGGGGCGGGTGGACGAGGCCAGGCTGCAGGCGATGCTGCCGGAACTGGTGAGCCTCAAGCCTCGCGCCATCCGCGAACGGCTCGGCCTCAACCGTCCGATCTATGCACGCACTGCCGCATACGGCCATTTCGGGCGGGAGCCAGACCGAGAGGGCGGTTTTTCGTGGGAGCAAACCAACGAATTGGCACCGGAGCTTGCCCGCGCCTTCTGAAGCCGCCGAAAGGGAACGGGGTGGCCGCCGGCGCGGGTTGCTGTACGGTCGGCGAAAGGGCCCCAAGCTCTCCGCGCATCGGGCGGCATTATTCGAAACATTGCTGCCGCGGCTGAAACTGGATCCCCGGCGGGACGCCGATCCAAGAATCTGGTTTGATTCCTGCGTCACCGACCTCTGGCTCGAGATCGGCTTCGGCGCCGGCGAACATCTGCTCTGGCAGGCACAGCACCATCCCGACGTCGGCATCATCGGCGCCGAACCCTACGAAGCCGGCGTAGCGAAGCTGTTGTCGAAGCTTTTCTCCCTCTCCTCGTCCACGGGAGAGTGCTGGGGCGAGGAAGACGCTGACACTGGTTCTCTCTCCCAGGACCGGGGGAGAGGGAAACATTTCAACATTCGTGTCTATCAGGGCGATGCGCGCGATGTGATCGAGGCTCTCGCGGATTGCTCGCTTGGCCGCTTGTTCATACTTTTCCCCGATCCCTGGCCGAAAAAACGGCATCACAAACGGCGTTTCATTCAGACCGGCATGCTCGATGAGTTCGCGCGCGTGCTGAAACCCGGCGCGGAACTGCGATTTGCGAGCGACGATCCCGGTTATGTCGAATGGGCTCTCGAGCAATTTCTCGCGCATCGTGCGTTCGAATGGGACGCCCAACGCGCGCGGGATTGGCGCACGCGCGCCGCCGATTGGCCGCCGACACGCTATGAGGAAAAAGCCTTGCGCGGCGCCCCCGTCTTTCTTGGCTTTCGGAGGCGGCACTTGCAAATCCCGGTGAGCAGGCGTAGATAGGCGGCTAATCCCGGACAACAGAATGCTGTTGTGTGGCGCTCGCGAGAACGCCCGGGGGGAGGGCTTTGCCGCTTTGATCCCCCAGGAAGATTACCAGGAGAGCACTCATCTCAAGCGCATTGTCGCAATTGGAGCCTGTTATCGCCCCCGCTGTCGAGGCTGCGGGCTACAGGCTCGTGCGGCTCCGCCTCATGGGCGGCAAGCGCAAGACGTTGCAAGTTATGGCCGAACGCGCCGACGGACAGATGAATATCGAGGATTGCGCGCGGCTCTCGCGCGCACTTTCAGATTTTCTCGAGCGCGACGCTCCGGTCGAGGGCGACTATGTGCTGGAAGTCTCGTCGCCGGGAATCGACAGACCCCTGACGCGCCTTGTGGACTTTGCACGGTGGGCAGGCCATGAGGCAAAAATCGAGCTCAGGACTCCCGACGCTGGGGGACGCAAGCGCTTCAAGGGGCTGCTCCTGGGCCTCGACGGCAATGACATGGTCATTGAGATCGACGGAGAGCGCCTCGCCTTTCCCTATGGAAGCATCGCCGAAGCCAAGCTTGTCCTCACCGACAGGTTGATCCAGGAAGATTTGAAGTCGCGCAAATCGAGCGCGTGAACAGGAGACATTGAATGGCTGCCATTGCCGCCAACAGGGCTGAGTTGCTGCAGATCGCCGACGCCGTCGCGCGAGACAAGTCGATCGACAAATCGGTCGTACTCCACGCGATGGAGGAAGCCATGCAGCGCGCGGCCAAGGCGCGCTACGGAAGCGAGAACGAGATCCGCGTGGACATCGATTCGAAAACGGGGGAAACCCATGTCTCCCGTTATCTGCACGTCGTGGAACTGGTCGAAAACGACAAGACCGAAATTGCGATCGAAGACGCGCGCGCGCGCAATCCGGCAGCGCAGGTCGGCGATATCATAGCCGAAACACTGCCCCCGGTAGACTTTTCGCGAATCGCGGCGCAGGCCGCAAAACAGGTCATCGTGCAGAAGGTGCGGGACGCAGAACGCGAACGCCAATACGAAGAGTACAAGGACCGGATCGGCGAGATCATTCACGGTATCGTCAAACGCGTGGAGTTCGGCTCCGTCGTGGTCGATCTGGGCCGCGCCGAAGGCGTGATCCGCCGCGACGAGATGATCCCGAGGGAGAGCTTCCGTACCGGCGACCGTATCCGCGCCTATATTTACGACGTGCGCCGCGAGACGCGCGGGCCGCAGATATTCCTTTCGCGCAGTCACCCGCAATTCATGGTGCGCCTGTTCGCGCAGGAGGTGCCGGAAATCTATGACGGTATCATCGAGATTCGCGCCGTTGCCCGCGATCCGGGGTCGCGCGCCAAGATTGCGGTCATTTCAAAGGACTCTTCGATAGACCCGGTGGGTGCCTGCGTCGGGATGCGCGGCGTGCGCGTGCAGGCGGTCGTGCAGGAACTCCAGGGCGAGCGCATCGACATCATCCCCTGGTCGCCTGAATCGGCGACGTTCATCGTCAATGCGCTCGCGCCCGCGGAAGTGTCCAAAGTGGTGCTCGACGAAGACACGCACAGGGTCGAAGTGGTGGTGCCGGACGAGCAGCTTTCGCTTGCCATCGGCCGGCGCGGACAGAATGTGCGTCTCGCCTCCCAGCTGACCGGCTGGCAGATCGACATACTGACGGAGCAGGAGGAATCGGAGCGTCGGCAAAAGGAATTTGCCGAACGCACGCAGCTGTTCATGGAGTCGCTCGACGTGGACGAGACTGTTGCCCAACTTCTGGCGTCCGAAGGATTCGCTAGCATGGAAGACGTGGCCTATGTCCCGCTGAACGACCTGGCGGCGGTCGAGGGTTTTGACGAAGAGACTGCACGAGAACTGCAGAACCGGGCGATCGAGTTCATCGAGGCGCGCAACCACGAGCTCGATGAAAGGCGGCGCGAACTGGGTGTGGAGGACAGCGTTGGCGATGTGGCGGGCGTGACCGCCCCGATGCTGGTCGCACTGGGAGAGGCCGGCATCAAATCGCTCGAAGATCTTGCAGGCTGTGCCACCGACGATCTTCAGGGATATTATGAGTTGAACAAGGACAAGGAGCGTGTGCGCGTGCCAGGTACCCTGGACAAATTCAATCTGACATCCGACGACGTCAACGGCATCATCATGGATGCCCGTGTGAAGGCTGGCTGGATCGAAGCGCCCGTGGCGCCGGCGGAAGACGAGGAGGAGCAATCTGCACCGGAGCAGACGGACGTATGACATTTGCCCCCGCTTTCGCCCCCGTGGAGACGTTTCCGGAAATGCGGGCGCGGCGATGCATTGTCACGAACGCAGTGCTGAATGAAAGCCAGCTCGTCCGCTTCGCGGTGGACCCCGAGGGAACCATTGTGCCCGACGTCGCCGCAAAGCTGCCGGGACGCGGTATGTGGATTTCAGCGCGCCGGGATGCCGTTGACCGCGCTGTCGCGAAGGGCCATTTCTCGCGGGCCGCGAAAATTCCCGTTTCGGTGCCACTCGACCTGTCCGACCGCATAGAGGCATTGCTCGTTGGCCGTATGTCCGGTGATATCGGCCTGGCGCGGCGCTCCGGACACCTCGTGGTGGGTTTCGACACCGTGGCGCGAGCGCTTGCGGGGGAAAAGCCTCTGTCCGTCCTTCTCGAAGCGTCAGACGGCGCGTTGAACGGCAGGCGCAAGCTGCTGGGCATGATCAGAACACGGCCCCCCGCAGTGATCGATTGTCTGACTGTTGCCGAATTGAGCTTGGCTCTGGGGCGGGAGAATGTGGTACACGCTGCTCTCAAACTTGGGCGGCTTTCGGAGCGGCTGATCGCCGACGCAAGCCGGCTCCGTGGTTTTCGGCCTGCGCCCCGGTGCGTCATGGCGCCCGAGCCCGCAGCGGCAGGCCCTGATCCCGCCGGAAACAAAGGATAGGAATGAGCGAGACGAACGATACGGCGCGGCCTGGGCAGACTGCCAAGACACTGTCTCTCAAGAAGACGGAGACATCGACAGTAAAGCAGAGCTTCAGTCACGGCCGCACCAAGGCAGTGGTGGTCGAAAAGAAGCGCGCCCGCATCGCCCCTGACACGAAGGTCATGGAGACCGTCGAGCGGGCCAAAACTGCCGCGCCGAAAACCACTGTGCTGAAGCCGACTGCCGAGGCGCCTTCCCACCGGCGGGAAGCTCCTCCCAGGGCGGGCGTTGTTCTGAGGCAACTGACCGACGAGGAGAAGGAGGCGCGTTCGCGTGCGCTCGCAGACGCACGCGTCATGGAGGCGGAAGCACGCAAGCGCGCCGACGAAGACGCGCGCCACCGCGCCGTCGAGGAAGCACGGCTGGCCGGCGAGCGCGCCGCCGCCGAGAAACGCAAGGCCGAAGAGGATGCCCGCAAGGCGGCGGAGGAGATTGCGCGCCGCCACGCCGAAGATGAGGCTTCGCGACGCCTGGAAAAGAAGGACGAAGGGGAAGCCAAAACCGGCACTGCGGCAGTCGCACCCAAACGTGCGCGCCCGGTAGCTGAGGAGGAGGACGAGCAGGCCAGCGCGAAGAAGCCCGGCAAAGCCGCACCCAAAGCCCCCGCAGCGCGCAAGGGCCCCGATACGAGGCGGCGAGGCAAACTCACGGTTACCAAGGCGCTGCAGGCCGACGATGAGCGCATGCGCTCCGTGGCATCGTACCGGCGCCATCTTCAGCGCCTCAATCGGGCAGGACAGCAGGCAGCGGCAGCACCGGCCGGTCCGCGCGAGGTCGTCATTCCGGAATCCATCACGGTTTCCGAACTGGCCAACCGCATGGCCCGCCGTGCCGTGGACGTTATCAAGGTACTGATGAAAAGCGGCATCATGTCCCAGATCAACGACGTGATCGACGCCGATACGGCCGAACTGGTTGCCGCGGAGTACGGCCACACCGTCCGGCGCGTGGCAGAGTCCGACGTTCTCGAGGGCCTCAAGGGCGCGGCCGATGCGTTGGAGACGCTGGAGGCGCGGGCCCCCGTCGTCACGATCATGGGCCATGTCGATCACGGAAAGACGTCTCTGCTCGACGCCTTGCGCAAGACCGACGTCGTCAGCGGCGAAGCCGGCGGCATCACCCAGCATATCGGCGCCTATCAGGTGCAGTTGAAATCGGGCCAGAAGATCACGTTTCTGGACACGCCCGGCCATGCCGCGTTTACCGCCATGCGCGCGCGCGGCGCCAAGGTGACAGACGTTGTGGTGCTCGTCGTCGCCGCCGACGACGGCGTGATGCCGCAAACCGTGGAAGCGATCTCGCACGCAAAGGCCGCGGGCGTGCCCATCATCGTCGCTGTCAACAAGATCGATAAATCCGACGCCAACCCAGTTCGCGTGAAGACCGAGCTGCTGCAGCACGAGATCCAGGTGGAAGATCTGGGCGGCGAAACGCTGGCCGTCGAGGTTTCCGCTACCAAAGGTACCAATCTCGACAAGCTTGAAGAGGCCATTCTGCTCCAGGCCGAGGTGCTCGATCTGCGGGCAAATTCGCATCGCAGTGCGGAAGGCGCTGTGATCGAAGCAAAGCTGGACAAGGGACGTGGTCCCGTAGCGACGGTCCTCGTGCAGCGTGGCACGCTCAAGGTGGGCGATATCCTGGTTGCCGGGTCCGAGTGGGGACGCGTGCGGCTTCTTGTCAACGACCATGGCGAAGGCGTCGAGCAGGCGGGCCCATCGATGCCGGTGGAGGTTTTGGGTCTCTCCGGGCCGCCGGAAGCCGGCGACGAGTTCGTCGTCGTGGATTCGGAGGCGCGGGCGCGCGAGGTCACGGAGTACCGGGCGCGCAAGCGGCGCGAATCGCGGCAGGCGACTGTTTCCCGGCAGACGCTGGACCAGCTGCTCAAGAGTCGCAAGGACGGCGAAAAGCGTCTGCTGCCCCTCATCGTGAAAGCCGATGTGCAGGGATCCGTCGAGGCCATTCAGGGCGCGCTTGCCAGGCTCGGCAACGATGAAGTGGGCGCTCAGGTGTTGAGTGGCGGCGTCGGCGGCATCACCGAGTCCGATGTCATTCTTGCCCATGCCAGCGGGGCGGCGATACTCGGCTTCAACGTGCGCGCCAACAATCAGGCGCGCGATCGCGCCCGCAGGGATGGCGTGGAAATCCGTTACTACAACATCATCTACAACATCGTCGATGACGTGAAGGCGACGCTTTCGGGTCTCCTTGCCCCCGAAACCCGCGAAAAATTCCTGGGTAATGCGGAAATTCTGGAGGTCTTCTCCATTTCGAAGGTTGGGAAGGTGGCAGGCTGCCGCGTAACCGAGGGCGCGGTGCGCCGTGGCGCGAAGGTCCGTCTGATCCGCGACAATGTCGTGGTGCATGAAGGCGAGCTCTCGACCCTCAAGCGCTTCAAGGACGAGGTGAGAGAAGTTGTGGCAGGGCAAGAGTGCGGAATGTCCTTCGCCAACTATCAGGAAATCCAGAAGGGCGATGTCATCGAGTGCTACGAGGTCGAGACCGTCCAGCGGGCGCTTTGAAACGGCTCGATCCTGCGGCGGGCGATATCCGCCGCGCTTTGGGTGGACGGACGGCTTACGGGAATAGCAAATCATGCCTCGCCATCGCAGTTCCGAACACCTGGCCGGACCGTCGCAGAGACAATTGCGGGTCGGCGAGGTGTTGCGCCACGCGATTGCTGACATTCTCTCGCGCGGCGAGATTCGCGATCCCGACCTCGACGGGATTGCGGTGACGGTGACCCAGGTGAAGCCGTCGGCGGACCTGCGCCACGCCGTGATCTATTGCGAGCCACTGGGCGGACGAAACGCAGATCGCGTGATTGTCGCGCTCAATCGCCATCGGGGCTTTGTGCGCGGTCTTCTCGGACATGCAATCAGGCTGAAATTCACCCCCGAACTGCGCTTCGTAGAAGATGTGTCGTTTGCAGAAGCGCAGAAAATTGAAACCCTCCTCAAGTCCCCGCGCGTCCGGCGCGATCTGATTCCTGGGCGGGGAGGCGATTCCGGCGATGGCACGTAAGCGGAAGGGCATGCCGGTCCATGGCTGGGTCGTCGCCGACAAGCCGGTCGGGGTCACCTCCACGGAAGCGGTCGCCATTGTCCGGCGCGTGTTCGACGCGCAAAAGGCCGGGCATGCCGGAACCCTCGACCCGATGGCATCCGGCGTGCTCGCGGTGGCGCTCGGGGAAGCGACCAAGACCGTTCCGTTCGCCATGGAAGCAGAAAAATCCTATTCCTTCACCGCACGCTGGGGCGAAAGCCGCGACAGCGACGATGCCGAGGGGCGGGTAACCGGCGCATCTGACTGTCGCCCCTCCAAGGCCGAAATCGAGGCTCTTCTGCCGCGGTTCGTTGGCGAAATCCTGCAGGTTCCTCCCCGGTTTTCGGCGATCAAGGTGGGGGGTGAGCGCGCTTACGACCTGGCGCGGCAGGGCGAAGAACTTCAGCTGGAGCCGCGGCGGGTCCTCGTGCATGAGGTCAAGCTCATCGGCCAGCCGGACTTCGACCACGCCGAATTCGAGATGAGGTGCGGCAAGGGCGCCTATGTGCGCGCCTGGGTGCGCGATCTTGCCACGGCCCTCGGAACCCTGGGGTATGTGTCGAGGCTGCGCCGCACTCGCATCGGCAGTTTCTCGCTGGCAGATGCAATTCCGCTGGAAAAGCTCAAAACTTTTGTGCATAGTCCGATCGCTCTCGAGCACCTGAGGCCCCTCTCGACCGCGCTGGACGGCATCCCGGCACTGGCCGTGACGGGTTCGGACGCGCTTCGTCTGCGTTGTGGCCATTCCGTCCTGATGCGAGCAGGTCTGTTCGCGCATCTCAGGGAAGAAACCCGGGCAGACGACGATCTTCAGGGGCTTACGGTCTATCTCTCCTCCTCTGCCGGCGAACCGATCGCGCTGGCGGAACTCTCGGGTGGGGAGCTCAGGCCGTTTCGTGTCTTCAACTTTGGAACCGGATGACCGTATGACCATAGCACCTGAACGCAAACAGACGCTCATTTCAGAATACGCCACCGGCACCGGCGATACCGGATCGCCCGAAGTCCAGGTGGCCGTACTCTCCGAGCGCATCAACAACCTGACGGAGCATTTCAGGACTCACGTCAAGGACAATCATTCGCGGCGCGGGCTTATCAGGCTCGTATCCCAGCGGCGCCGTCTTCTCGATTACGTCAAGGCGGTCGACGCAAAGCGCTACGAGGCGCTGATTTCGCGGCTGGGCCTGCGGCGCTGAGACCTACGATGGCGCAAGCGGGCCCGACCCTGCTTCCCGCGCCCGTCCGCATAAGGGCCACCTACGTTCGCGGAGCGCGCTCGCGCGCCTGCATGTTCAGTTTCTTTGGGATGTCTCAAAGAGATCGGCGCACGCCCAAAGGCGGCGCCCAATCAGAAACCTGCCGCAATCCGGCGGCAGGAAGGAAGGAAGATTCGCATGTTTCATACAATTACTGAGGAAATCGAATGGGGCGGCCGGAAGCTGTCGCTGGAAACCGGACGCGTCGCGCGCCAGGCGGACGGAGCGGTTGTCGCGACCTACGGCGAGACCGTGGTTCTCGCCACCGTGGTCGGCGAGCGCGACCCGCGCCCCGACCTCGATTTTTTCCCGCTGACCGTCAACTATCAGGAGAAATATTTCGCCGCCGGAAAGATTCCGGGCGGCTATTTCAAGCGCGAGGGCCGGCCGACCGAGCGCGAGACTTTGACGTCGCGGCTCATCGATCGCCCCATCAGGCCGCTCTTTGCGGAGGGCTATCGCAATGAGACGCAGGTGATCGTCACCGTGCTCAGCCACGACATGGAGAATGATCCAGACGTCGTGGCGATCGTGGCGGCCTCCGCGGCGCTCACCATTTCGGGCGTGCCTTTCATGGGACCGATAGGCGGTGCGCGCGTCGGCTACATCGGCGGAGAATACAAGCTCAATCCGCAGGTCGACGAGATGCCGGAATCGGCACTCGACCTCGTCGTCGCCGGGACTGCCGACGCGGTGTTGATGGTGGAATCGGAGGCCAAGGAGCTCTCCGAACAGATCATGCTGGGCGCGGTGATGTTCGGACACCGCTCCATGCAGCCCGTCATCGACGGTATCATCCGTCTGGCCGAGCGTGCTGCAAAGGAACCGCGCGCCATACCGGCGAAGGAATACGCCGCTCTCGGCGAAGAATTGAAACGCTTTGCCGAAGACGATCTGCGCGAAGCGTACAAAATTCCGGAGAAGGCGGCACGGCACGACAGGATCTCGGAAATCAAGGATCGCGCCAAGGCGCAATTCTGTGCGGAAAACGACGAGAAGGCCGTCAAGTCGCTCTTCAAGGACCTCGAAGCCAACGTCATGCGCTCGGCCGTGCTCGACACGGGGCACCGCATAGACGGACGCGATCTCAGGACCGTGCGGCCGATCCGGGCGGAAGTTGGCGTGCTTCCGCGCACGCACGGCTCCGCTCTATTCACGCGCGGCGAAACCCAGGCTCTGGTGGTGACCACGCTGGGCACCGGCGAAGACGAGCAATATGTCGATTCGCTCGAGGGGACCTACAAGCAGCACTTCATGCTGCATTACAATTTTCCCCCATATTCCGTCGGAGAAACGGGCCGGATGGGTGCGCCGGGCCGGCGCGAAATCGGTCACGGGAAACTTGCCTGGCGCGCGATCCATCCCATGCTGCCGGAACGCGACCAGTTCCCCTACACCATTCGTGTCGTATCCGAGATCACGGAGTCGAACGGTTCGTCTTCCATGGCCACGGTCTGCGGAAGTTCGCTGGCGCTGATGGATGCCGGCGTACCCATGCGGCGGCCCGTGGCGGGCATCGCCATGGGGCTCATTCTCGAAGGCCCGCGCTTTGCGGTGCTCTCCGACATCCTGGGTGACGAGGATCATCTGGGCGACATGGATTTCAAGGTGGCCGGCACGGAGCAGGGCGTCACGTCGCTCCAGATGGACATCAAGATATCCGGCATCACCGAGGAGATCATGCGCGTGGCGCTGGATCAGGCCTGCGAAGGGCGGCTGCATATCCTGGGCGAGATGGGCAAGGCGATTACGCACGCCCGCGACCAGCTGGGCGAGCACGCGCCGCGCATCGAAGTTCTCCATATTCCGACCGACAAGATCCGCGAGGTCATCGGTTCGGGAGGAAAGGTCATTCGCGAAATCGTCGAGAAGACCGGTGCGAAGATCGACATCCAGGACGATGGCACGGTGAAGGTGGCCTCGGCCGACGGCGAATCCATCCGGGCAGCGCTCAAATGGATCAAATCGATCGTTGCGGAGCCGGAAATAGGCGAAATCTACGATGGCAAGGTCGTGAAGGTCATGGATTTCGGCGCCTTCGTGAATTTCTTCGGTCCCAAGGACGGTCTTGTGCACATTTCCGAACTGGCGCCACGGCGCGTCGGCAAGGTGACCGATGTGGTCAAGGAAGGAGACTCTGTGAAAGTGAAGCTCCTGGGTTTTGATGATCGCGGCAAGGTACGGCTTTCCATGAAGCAGGTGGATCAGGCGACCGGCGAAGACATCAGCAACAAGGAGACGCCGTCCGGGGAGACCCAGCAACAGGCCGGCTGACAGGCTTCGACTGGACAAATCCGATGCATCCGGGTATCCTTAGCCAACTTGGCTAAGGGCCGGCTGCAGTGGACAGGATTTTCAACATTCACGAAGCGAAAACGAATCTTTCGAGCCTCGTCGCGAAAGCGGAGGGCGGGGAAGAGATCGTGATCGCTCGCGCGGGCAAACCGGTTGCCAAGCTTGTTCCTGTCAGGGCGAGCAAGAACAAGCGTCTGGATCGTCGCCCGGGGTTCTTGAAGGACAAAATCCTGATCGGACCGGACTTTGATGACCCATTGCCTGAGATGCCATTGCAAAACGTGGCGTTGCCCCCGTCGCGGTGACTCTGCAGCATGCGGAAGTTGCCGCAACGCTCGATAAACTGCATGGGGATCCGTTCGATCATATGCTCGTTGCGCAGGCAGTCGCCGAAGGCCTCATGCTCCTGACGCGCGATTCGCGCCTCAAGGGATACGGTGCAAATATCCTCTGCGTGTGAAGGACAACGTGATGCCGAAGATCGAAATTGATTCCGTTCCGCAGCGCAAAGGCTCCGGCTATCCCGCACCGTTTCATCTGAAGGCTGGCGAGCGCGTGCGGCGGAGGCTGGGCGACGCGGGCGGACTTGGTGATTTTGGGGTCAATCTGCTGCATCTGCCGCCTGGCGCATGGTCGAGCCAGCGCCATTGGCACAGCGCCGAGGACGAGTTCATCTGGATCCTGTCCGGAGAGGTCGCACTCGTGACGGATGAGGGCGAACAGACGCTGCGCGAAGGCGATTGCGCAGCCTTTCCGAAGAATCAGCCGAACGGCCATCATCTGATCAACCGGAGCGCCGCGACGGCCGTGCTCCTTGAGGTCGGCACACGGTCGCCGGACGACGTATGCGAATATCCCGACATCGACATGCGCATCGACAGCCGTATCGGCCACTACACCCATAGGGATGGCACGCCCTATCCGCCGCGCACGTAACGCGAGCGCGCGGGTGCCGCGTTCTTGTGTCCCACATCCTCGACCGGTAGCCTTTGTCCGCTTAGCCTTGTGATGTCTTGATGACCGTCGTTCTGCGCTTCGTCAGCCTCATTCTGCTTTTGGTGGCGCTGACGCTGCTGGGAGCCGACGCACTGACGTCGCTCGAAAAAGGTGGTCAGATCACCGTCCGGTCCATCGAACAGGTGTGGGCGGTTCTGGGACCGGCCGGCGCCTACGGGTTCAAGGGCTGGCTTGCCCACAGCCTCCCTTCGCCGCTGCCTGGATGGATCGGCGCGGTGCTTACATTGCCCGCCTGGGCACTGAGCGGTGTTTTGGGCGTTGTCCTTGCCTTCCTCTTCGGGCGGCACACGCCCGAACGTGGGTGACCCCCCGCGTCGGCCCGCGAGCGCATTGGGTCAACGATTCGCGCCCGGTACCCAGAGCACGTCCCTGAGCCCCTTGTCGTTGACGTAGCGGCTCGCCACAAAGAGATGATCCGATAACCGGTTCACATATCTGAGCGTGGCTGCGCCGACTGATTCGTGCGCCGCAAGTTCGACAATCAGCCGCTCGGCGCGCCGCACGATGGTGCGGGCCAGATGCAGATGCGCGGCCGCCGGCGTGCCGCCGGGTAGCACGAAAGAGGCGAGCGGCGCGAGTTCCGCATTCATCGCGTCGATTTCGCGTTCGAGTCGCTCCACCTGCGCATCGCTGATGCGCAAGGCGCCTTCGCTCCTGCGGCTCGATTCCGGAATGCAGAGATCGGCACCGAGATCGAACAGATCGTTCTGAATGCGCCCAAGCATCGCATCGACGTCGCGGGCGGCGTGGAGCCGCGCGAGCGCGATCGCGGAATTGGCTTCGTCTACCGTACCGTAGCTCGCGATGCGCAGCGCATGTTTCGGCAGTCGCGTACCGTCGCCAAGCGCCGTCTCGCCCTTGTCCCCCGTCTTGGTATAGATGCGATTGAGAATAACCATGGCGAAAGCTACCCCCGTCCCGCATCCGAAGCCAAGTGCAGGCGTTTGCGGCGGGCCGTGCTGACGTTATGATCGCAGTCGATAAGGCTGGGTGTTGTATATGGCGGTCGAAGCCCCCGAAATCATCGAAGTGGACGATACGCGTGTCGCGTGCGATGGCGGCGACGGCACGCTTGGCCACCCCCGCGTGTTCCTGGAAATGGGGGACGAAACCTGGGTCGAGTGCCCGTATTGCGACCGGCGATTCGTGCTGCGTGCGGGAGCGCATCCCCATTGAACGAAGGCCCGTCAGGAGTCCCGCGGTCCGTCGCCAAGGGTGATCATCTCTATCTGATTGATGGTTCGGGCTACCTTTTCCGCGCCTATCATGCGCTACCGCCGCTGTCGCGCAAATCGGACGGCCTTCCGACAGGCGCCGTTTCCGGCTTTTCCAACATGCTGTGGAAGCTGCTCGAAGACATGCGAGCCGGCGACCGGCCCACGCATCTGGCGGTCATTTTCGATGCGGGCAAGACAACCTTCCGCAACGAAATCTATCCTGCGTACAAGGCCAATCGCCCCGATCCGCCGGAGGATTTGATCCCGCAGTTTCCGCTGGTGCGCGCGGCGACCCGCGCGTTTGGCGTCGCCTGCATTGAAGAGCCCGGATTCGAAGCCGACGACCTGATCGCGACCTATGCACGGCTCGCGCGCGAGGCGGGCGCGCGGACGACGATCGTCTCCTCCGACAAGGATCTGATGCAGCTCGTGGTCGACGGCGAAATCGAACTGCTGGATACGATGAAGAACAAGCGCATCGCTTCGGCCGAAGTGATGGAGAAGTTCGGCGTCGTCCCCTCGAAGGTGGTGGATGTGCAGGCGCTCGCCGGCGATTCCACCGACAATGTGCCCGGTGTGCGCGGCATCGGCATCAAGACGGCGGCCGAACTGATCAATGCGTTCGGGGCCCTCGAACCGCTTCTGAACCGCGCGGGCGAAATCAAACAGCCCAAGCGGCGCGAAGCCCTGATCGAGAACGCGGAGAATGCGCGCATCTCCTTGAAGCTTGTCCGGCTCGACGACCATGTCCCACTCAAATCGGCTCTGGACGAATTCGCGGTTCAGGATCCGGAACCGGCCATCCTGGTCGGATTCCTCAAGGCGATGGAATTCTCGACGCTTTGCAGGCGCGCGGCGTCGCATTTCGGAATCGCCGATGTGGACGCCATTCCTCCCGCGCCGGATCCGGCCCAGCCGTCTCTTGCCGCACCGGGCGCGACACCACCGCTGCCACCCCGCGCGGCGGCGCCCGTTCCTGCCGACGAGGCGATTGCCCCGCCGGGGGCGGGTTCGCCGGGCGGCGCGCCGGGCGCCGTCATGGACCGTGCTGCTCTGCTCAAGCCCATCGACCACGACGCCTACGAGACGGTCATCACGCTCGAGCGCCTGCATCATTGGATTGCACGCGCCCGCGAGATCGGCGTGTTGGCGGTGGACACGGAGACGACATCCCTTGATCCGATGCAGGCGCAACTGTGCGGCGTGTCGCTTGCGGTCGCACCGGGCGAAGCCTGCTACATCCCTTGCGGACACCGCGCCGGAAATGGCCTCGATCTGCGAGGCGATGCGGCGATCGTCCAGCTCGGCGAAGCCGATATTCTGGACCGCCTGAAGCCGCTCCTCGAGGATCCGGGCGTCCTCAAGATCGCGCAAAATCTCAAATACGACTACCTCATTTTTCTTCAGCGCGGCATCCGAATCGCGCCCTTCGACGACACAATGCTCATCTCTTATGTGCTGGGCGCTGCCCTGCACGGGCACGGGATGGATGAACTCTCCGAGTTGCACCTGCAGCACAAGCCGATCACCTTCAACGAGGTTTCCGGCACCGGCAAGGACCGCATCACCTTCGACTGCGTGCCGGTGAAGGAGGCGACGCGCTATTCCGCTGAAGACGCGGACGTCACGTTCCGGCTGCACGCGCTTCTGAAGCCGCGCCTGATCGAGGAGGGCAAGCTCAGCGTCTATGAGACGCTCGAGCGGCCGCTGGTGCCGGTGCTCGCGGATATGGAGCGGGCCGGCGTCGCGATCGATCCGGATCGTCTGCGGCGGCTTTCGAACGATTTCGGCCGCGGGATGGCAAAGCTCGAGGAACAGGTTCACAGGCTCGCGGGCGGCGAATTCAACATCGGCTCTCCCAAGCAGCTGGGCGAGATCCTGTTCGACAGGTTCAAGCTCGAGGGCGGCCGCAAGACCAAAACCGGCGCCTGGTCGACCGATTCCGACATTCTGGAAGATCTGGCGGCACAGGGACATGAGATCGCCAGGCTCGTTCTCGACTGGCGGCAATTGCAGAAGCTGCGCGGCACCTACACCGATGCGCTGCCGGGATATGTCAACGCGAAGACGGGACGCGTGCACACCTCTTATGCGATGGCGTCCACCACCACGGGGCGTCTCGCCTCAAGCGATCCCAATCTCCAGAACATTCCCATTCGCAGCCCCGAGGGGCGCCGCATCCGCGCCGCCTTCATCGCGCCGCCCGGCATGAAGCTGATCAGCGCCGACTACAGCCAGATCGAATTGCGGCTGCTCGCGCATATCGCCGATATCGCCGCGCTGAAATCGGCATTCGCGGAAGGCCTCGACATTCACGCCATGACGGCGTCGGAAATGTTCGGGGTTCCGATCAAGGACATGCCCCCGGACGTGCGCCGGCGCGCCAAGGCGATCAATTTCGGCATCGTCTATGGCATCTCCGGATTCGGACTGGCCAACCAGCTCGGAATCGCGCGAAGCGAGGCCGAGGATTACATCCGGAAGTACTTCGAACGGTTTCCCGGAATTCGTAATTATATGGACGCGACGAAAGCTTTCGCGCGCGACAAGGGCTATGTGGAAACGCTGTTCGGCCGCCGGATCCACATTCGCGAAATCCGCTCGAAGATCCCGGGCTTGCGCGGTGGTGCCGAACGCGCGGCGATCAATGCTCCGATCCAGGGCACCGCCGCCGATATCATTCGCCGCGCCATGATCCGCCTGCCGCCGATCCTTCTGGAGGAACATCTTCCCGCGAAAATGTTGCTGCAGGTGCATGACGAACTGGTCTTCGAGGCGCCGGAAGCCGAAGCTGCGCGCACCTGCGACATTGCCGGGCGCGTCATGGAGCGTGCTGCCCTGCCCGCGGTGTCCCTCTCGGTGCCGCTCGTGGTGGAAGCGCGCGCGGCAGCCAATTGGGACGAGGCACATTGATCGCTCATGCGTCGGGGCCAATCGAGAGAATTGCCGGGTCGGGACCGCAAAGCGGACAGGCCGGATCCGGGCGGACGGTGACGGTGCGAAACCGCGACGCGAGTGCGTCATAGATCAGCAATCGCCCCGCGAGGCTTTGCCCGATACCGAGGATCTCCTTCAGGATCTCGAGAGCCTGCAAGCTTCCCATCACCCCCGCCGCCGCGCCGAGAACGCCGCTTTCCGAACAGGAGGGTGCGGAACCTGGCGGTGGCGCCTCGGGAAAAATACACCGGTAACACGGGTAGAGTCCGCCTTTGCGATAGGGCTTGAAGGTCGCAAGCTGACCGTGGAATTCGCTCACGGCCGCGGAAACCAGCGGGCGCCCCGCGAAGTAACACGCGTCGTTGACGAGAAGGCGCGTGGGAAAATTGTCGGAGCCGTCAGCGACAATATCGTAGCGGCCGATCAGGTCGACAGCATTGCCGGCGTCGAGTCTGCAGTCGTGAAGCTCAAGCTCGACGCCGGGATTGAGCGCATGCGCGGCGCGCGCCGCGGAGACGGTCTTTGGCCTTCCGACATCTTCGCTGCGATGGGCGATCTGGCGCTGCAGATTGGACAGCGCGACCGTATCGAAATCCACGATACCGATCATGCCCACTCCGGCCGCGGCCAGGTAGAGGATCAGCGGGCTGCCAAGACCGCCCGCCCCCACGACGAGCACCCGCGAAGCGAGCAGCTTCGCCTGCCCGGCACCGCCGATCTCGCGCAGCACGATATGACGCGCATACCGCTCGAGCTGCTCATCGCGCAATACCATGGCGATGGCTTAGCGCAGCCGTGGACAGGATTGAAGCTCCCCGGCGCCGTGCAAGCCGACTACTTGAGAGTAGGGCCACGCGCGGATTCCTTGCGACGGATGGGTGCGCAAGCTTATCTTGCCGCTTGCGGCCTGGCCGGGAGGCGGCCCGCGCGCAGCAGCCCCTGCGGCTGAAAAACATCGGGGAGTGGAGAGGAAATGTCGCACGACGGTCGTCATCCGAGCGCCCATGGGCTCGAGCAACAGGGCTTCCGGAACCTGGGAAGCGTGCATTGGAACCTGCCCGCGGCGGAGCTTTACGAACGGGCGATCCAGCGCAGCGAGGGCCATATCGCGAAAGGCGGCCCGCTGGTCGCGCTGACGGGTCAGCACACCGGCCGCTCGGCGAACGACAAATTCATCGTCCGCGACGCGGCGAGCGATCCGCAGGTGTGGTGGGACAACAACAAGGCGATGGCGCCCGCCGCTTTCGATGCCCTGTGGGACGCCATGGTTGCCTACGCGCAGGGGCGCGAACTGTTCGTGCAGGATCTGTTCGGGGGAGCCGATCCGGCGCGTCGCCTGGCGGTTCGCGTGGTGACGGAGCTCGCCTGGCATTCGCTCTTCATCCGGCATCTTCTGATCGAACCCACTGCCGGCAAATGCGACGGTTTCGCGCCGGAATTCACCATCGTCGATCTTCCCGGCTTCCTTGCGGATCCGGCCATTCACGGCTGCCAGACCGGCACGGTGATCGCGGTCAATTTCACGAGAAAGCTCATCCTCATCGGCGGCACCTCCTATGCCGGCGAGATGAAGAAGTCGGTCTTCACCATCCTCAACTATCTGCTGCCGCCGCGCCGCGTCATGCCCATGCATTGCTCGGCGAATGTCGGCAAAAGCGGAGACTGCGCGATCTTCTTCGGACTTTCGGGCACCGGCAAGACGACGCTCTCCGCCGACGCGAGCCGCACCCTGATCGGCGACGACGAACACGGCTGGTCGGAAAACGGCGTGTTCAATTTCGAAGGCGGCTGCTACGCCAAGGTGATCAAGCTTTCGCCGGAAGCGGAGCCCGAGATTTACGCCACCACGCGGCGCTTCGGCACCGTGCTGGAAAATGTGGTGATGGATCCCGTCACCCGCGAATTGGATCTCGATGACGCGCGATACACGGAAAACACCCGCGCCGCCTATCCGATCGATTTCATTCCGAATGCGTCGCGAACCGGCACGGCTCCCCACCCGAAGAACGTCATCATGCTGACGGCGGACGCTTTCGGCGTGTTGCCACCGATCGCGAAACTGACGCCATCGCAAGCCATGTATCATTTCCTTTCGGGCTTCACGGCCAAGATCGCGGGAACGGAAAAAGGCCTCGGCAATGAGCCGCAGCCCACCTTTTCAACCTGCTTCGGCGCGCCCTTCATGCCGCGGCATCCGTCCGAATACGGCAATCTGCTGCGCGACCTCATTGGGCAGCACCACGCCGATTGCTGGCTCGTCAATACCGGCTGGAGCGGCGGCGCTTTCGGCATTGGCCGGCGCATGCCGATCAAGGCGACGCGCGCGCTGCTCGCGGCAGCCCTCGACGGAACGCTCGCAAATGCGGAAATGCGGATCGATCCCCATTTCCGCTTCCGCGTTCCGGTGTCGGTCCCCGGCGTGGATTCGCACATCCTCGATCCGCGCCACACCTGGAGCGATGCCAGCGCCTATGACGTACAGGCGCGCAAACTGGTAGCGATGTTCCGCGAGAACTTCCGGAAATTCGAAGCGCATGTCGGCATGGACGTACTCCAGGCTGCACCGCAACTCGCGGAGGCGGCGGAATAGCCGGTAACCTGATTCGCAATGGATCACCTTACATTGTTCTTTAGAGCGGATTCCGCCCATCTTGATGCAAGGCTTCCCCCTCCGCCTCGCTGCGCTCGGCACCTCCCCCACGATGGGGGAGGAAAGAAAGGGCGCGCACCATTGCTATCCTCCCCCACCGTGGGGGAGGTCCGGCCGAAGGCCGGGGAGGGGGCAGCCATCTCCAACGATTCAATGTGAACGGAATCCGCCCTAGTGAAAGGAATTTCACATGTCCCGATCACTTAAAGTTCGGTGGCTTTCAGACCCTTGCAAGGGCGAAATAGATCGCGTTCCGATAGAATGGATTGAGAACGAAGGTTCGATTCAGGGCGTAATTCACGATGTATTCTTACCGCCGCGGACGCGCTCGGACGCGAAGTGCGATGTCATATGCGAAGGAAGAAGAGCTGATCTCATCTACGGGGACGATTACAAGGGCTACAACAATCCACGGAAAATGCTTTTGGGTACTATGCGAATTCGCTTTACAGATATCGACCGTATGAACCCGCGTGAAATGGAGTGGAAATCAGGCAACTCCGGCTCGTTCTCAAAATGCAAAGCTGAAACATGTGTCGTTGAAAACTTAACGGGTGACATTGATGATATATTGGACAAACACCTTTCGACTTCTCGCAGGCAGCTTATTGAAGCTCGCGTTGGCCAGGGCAATTCCGAAGGGGATTGGAAGTCAAATGGAAAGGTGTATGCGCTGTCACCGGAATCGCCACTGGCGCAGCGTTGCGTGCATCCCACATTAAACCATGGAGTATAAGTAACAACAAAGAAAGGTTGGACGCCGCGAATGGCTTGTTACTTTGCGCAAATATAGATGCCCTGTTCGACCGTTGTCTGATTTCATTCTCTGACGAAGGGGCGATGTTGGTTTCCGATCAGATCGAGGAAGATGAGCGGAAAAGACTAAATTTGCCTCCCGACGCTAAATTGCGTGTTTCGTTGGACGAGAAACAGAAGAAGTTTATGAGCCATCATCGAGATCGTGCTGGCCTAAGATAACCGGCACAAAACCGCGAATTTACCCCAGCCGTTCGTGCGGCGAAGTTATGCCCGCCGATACACCCATACTCTAGCGGGTGGTAAATTGGCGAGTACCAGTCCAGCACGTTCGACAGTTATTTCCTTGTCGGCGGGAACGGGCGCGGTGAAGCCATAGGAGAACTGCACAAACGGGCAGCCAGACGGCATGCGCGCAAGCGTTGAAGCAACGAGCGCACGGCGTTGGACCGGGGGAAAATTCAGCAACGGCAGGCCGGATACGACACCCGCTAGAGGCCCGGTTTCTTCCTGGGGCAGCGTGAGCTCCAGACAAAGCGCGTCGCCTTGGATCACGCGCAGCCGGGGAAACCGTTCGTGCATGAGACGTGCGAGGTCGGGATCGGCTTCAACCGCAATCAACCGGTCGATGGAAATTCCACGCGCGACCAAGGCTTCGGTGACGACGCCGGTGCCTGGCCCCAGCTCGAGCACCATGCCCTGAAGTTTCGGGTCGATCTGGGCGGCGATCCTGCATGCGAGCGCGGAGCTCGACGGCGCAATGGCTCCGATGCGGCGAGGACTGAGGATCAGTCGGCTGAGGAACAGAAGTCCGTCGCCGGCACTCCTCACCGCGGCGTTGGACATGTATCGTTGTCTCCTCTCATGGTGCCAAAACGAAATTCAATCGCCGCAGAGCGGAAATTGAAAGACGAAACGTCGTGATTCCAATTCGGGAAGCCGGCCGATCGTTCAATCCGCTCAGACTTCCGAATCGCCGCCCAGGAACTCCTTCACCCTGGCGAAAAAGCCTTCGGACTCTGGGTGCATCCCTTCCTCGCCCTCCTTTTCGAACGCGCGGAGCAGGTCCTTCTGCTTGCGGGAGAGTTTGACGGGCGTCTCGACGGCGATCTCGACATAGAGGTCGCCTGCCATGCCGCCGCCGCGCAGCAGGGGCATGCCTTTGCCCCGCAGCCGGATCTGCCGTCCGCTCTGCGTACCTTCGGGAATCGAGAGTTTGGAGCGGCCACCATCGAGGGTCGGGATTTCGATGCCGCCGCCCAGCGTTGCCGTGACGAAAGAGACCGGCGCGCGGCAATGGAGATCGTGCCCGTCGCGCTGGAAGATCGGATGCGGCGCGATCGAGATGAAAATGTAAAGGTCTCCGGGCGGGCCTCCGTTCAGCCCGGCCTGGCCCTCCCCGGTCAGCCGGATGCGGGACCCCTCCTCGACTCCGGACGGAATATTGACGGCGAGCGTGCGCTCCTTCTGCATCTGTCCGCTGCCGCGGCACGTCTTGCAGGGATTGCGCACGAAACGCCCCGAGCCGTGACAATGCGGGCAGGTACGCTCGATCGTGAAGAAGCCCTGCTGGGCGCGAACCTTCCCTGCCCCCGAACATGTCGGGCAAGCCTCGGGCCGCGAACCGGCCTCGGCGCCGCTGCCGCTGCAGGACTCGCAGGCCACAGCGGTGTTGACGCGGATTTCCGCGTCCTTTCCGCCAAAGGCTTCTTCGAGCGTGATCTCCATGTTGTAGCGAAGATCGCCGCCACGGTTCTGCCGCCGCCCGCGGCGTCCGCCCATGATCTCGCCAAACAGATCGTCGAACACGTCGGTGAAGGAGGAGGCGAAGTCGAAGCCGTTCGCGCGACCTCCGCCGCCATTCTCGAACGCGGCATGGCCGTAGCGGTCATAGGCCGCGCGCCTGTCGCTGTCCTTGAGGACGTCGTAGGCCTCGTTGATTTCCTTGAAGCGGTGTTCGCAGGAATCGTCGCCCGGATTTCGGTCGGGATGCAACTCCTTGGCGAGCTTGCGGTAGGCGCCCTTGATCTCTTCGATCGAAGCACCCTTCCGGCAACCCAGGACGTCGTAGAAATCGCGCTTGCTCATTGTCGGAATTCTGAAACCGGAAATAGGAAAGCAGAACGTTGGTGAACCATCGCTTACCGCCCCGCGCCCGATTTCCGGTTTCTGATTTCTGGGTTCCGATTACGCCGCTTACGCTGCGCCTTTCTTGTTCTCGTCCACTTCGGTGAACTCCGCGTCGACGACGTTCTCGTCCGGTTTGGCGGCGCCTGCACCGTCGGCAGCTCCCGCGGCGCCGGCGTTCTGCTGCGCCTTGTACATCGCCTCGCCAAGCTTCATCGACGCCTGCGCAAGCGCCTGCGTCTTTGCCTGGATCGCATCAACGTCGTCGGTCTTGACGGCTTCCTTGAGCGCCGCCATGGCGTTCTCGATCGACGTCCGTTCGCCACTGTCGATCTTGTCGCCGTGCTCCGACAGTGCCTTGTCCGTCGAATGGATGAGCGCATCGCCCTGGTTCTTGGCTTCGGCAAGCGCGCGCCGCTTCTTGTCGTCGGCGGCGTGACTCTCCGCTTCCTTGACCATCTTCTCGATATCGGCCTCGGAAAGACCGCCGGACGCCTGGATGCGAATCTGCTGCTCCTTGCTTGTCGCCTTGTCTTTCGCGGTCACCGACACGATGCCGTTGGCGTCGATGTCGAAAGTCACCTCAACCTGCGGCACGCCGCGCGGCGCCGGCGGAATGCCCACGAGATCGAACTGGCCGAGCAGCTTGTTGTCCGCCGCCATTTCGCGCTCGCCCTGGAAGACGCGGATCGTCACCGCCGTCTGACTGTCCTCGGCGGTCGAGAAGGTCTGGCTCTTCTTCGTCGGGATCGTGGTGTTGCGCTCGATGAGGCGCGTGAACACGCCGCCCAGCGTCTCGATGCCCAGCGAAAGCGGAGTCACGTCCAGGAGCAGGACGTCCTTGACCTCGCCCTTGAGCACGCCCGCCTGGATGGCGGCGCCGATGGCCACGACTTCGTCGGGGTTGACGCCCTTGTGGGGCTCCTTGCCGAAGAGCTGCTTGACGACTTCCTGAACCTTGGGCATGCGCGTCATGCCGCCGACGAGAATCACCTCGTCGATCTGGTTGGCCGAAACGCCGGCGTCCTTCAGCGCCTGCTTGACCGGCGCGATGGTCCGCTGGATCAGCTCGTCCACCAAAGCTTCGAGCTTGGCGCGGGTTATCTTCATGGTCAGATGCTTCGGACCCGACGCATCCGCGGTGATGAAGGGAAGGTTGACCTCCGTCTGCATCGCGGAGGAAAGCTCGATCTTCGCCTTCTCGGCAGCCTCCTTGAGGCGCTGCAGCGCGAGCCGGTCTGTCCTCAGATCGATACCGGATTCCTTCTTGAACTCGTCGGCCAGGTAATTCACCAGCCGCTGGTCGAAATCCTCGCCGCCCAGGAACGTGTCGCCATTGGTGGATTTCACCTCGAACACACCGTCGCCGATCTCGAGCACGGAAATATCGAAGGTGCCGCCGCCGAGGTCGTAGACCGCGATGGTGCCGCCCTGCTTCTTGTCCATGCCGTAAGAGAGCGCGGCCGCGGTCGGCTCGTTGATGATGCGCAGGACTTCCAGGCCCGCAATCTTGCCCGCGTCCTTGGTCGCCTGGCGCTGGGCGTCGTTGAAATAGGCCGGTACGGTGATGACTGCCTGGCTCACCTTCTCGCCCAGATGGGCTTCCGCCGTTTCCTTCATCTTCTGCAGGATGAAGGCGGAAATCTCCGATGGGGCGAACCGCTTGCCGTCGCGGCCCTGCACCCATGCGTCGCCATTGTCCGCCTTGATGATCTTGTAGGGGACCATGCCCACGTCTTTCTGGGTCATGGGATCATCGAAGCGGCGGCCGATCAGCCGCTTGATGGCGAAATAGGTGAATTCGGGGTTGGTGACTGCCTGGCGCTTGGCGGCTTGGCCGACCAGGCGCTCCCCATCAGCGGTGAAAGCAACGATCGAGGGGGTCGTGCGCGCGCCCTCGGCGTTCTCGATGACTTTCGGAGTAGCCCCCTCCATGACCGCGACACAGGAATTCGTTGTGCCGAGATCGATGCCGATGACTTTTGCCATTTTTCATTACCCTTCCGTTCAGGCAACGGGATCCTGGCCTCTCCAAGGAGCGCCCTCCGGTCCGTCCCCATGAAATTGCAGCGGCGTCGGGCAAACCCTTACCGCGTCGGGGGGTATATAGGGGCGGGGTTTTGGCCCCGCAAGGCGCGGGATGCCCGCCTTTGCGAGCTTTTCCGTCTTTGCCGACGATCCGAATTGTCATCCCGGCTGGGCGCTTTAGCGCAAGAGTTGGGACGCCGGACGCCCCACGTCCACGCGGCGAATGACTCAAGGTTCTACCACTGGTACCGGCTTGCAAAGTGGTCCCATTTTCTTACACTATGCCGTAAGAAACTGGAGCAGCGTCCCATGCGCATCACGTCCAAAGGCCAAGTTACCATTCCGGCCCGAATCCGCGAGGAAATGGGCCTTTTGCCCGATACCGACGTAGAATTCATTTCTTGCGGGCAGGGTGAGGTGCGTCTCGTAAAGGCGACAAAGAAGTCAGCTCGAAAGTCCAGGGGCGAGTTGCTCGTCGAGCACATGCGCGGGAAAGGCAACCAGAGGATGACGACAGACGAAATTATGGCCCTGACTCGGGGCGAATAGTTGCCATCCGTTCTCGTTGATAGCAACATCCTTCTCGATGTCTTCACCGAGGATAAAGTTTGGGGAAGATGGTCCCAGGAAGCACTCCGGATCGCCGCTAACAACAATCGTCTCGTTATCAACGCAATCGTGTTTGCAGAAGTCTCCGTCAATTTTGACCGCATTGAAGAAGCGGATGAGGCATTGACCCAACTCTACGAAAGAGAGGCCATCCCATTCGACGCGGCCTTCCTGGCAGGCAAAGTGTTCTCGACCTACCGCCGACGCGGCGGCCCAAGGCTATCGCTGCTTCCTGATTTTCTGATCGGTGCACACGCAGCAGTGAAAGGTTACGACCTGTTGACGCGGGACGTCGCGAGGTATCGCAGCTACTTTCCAAGACTTTGCCTGATTGCACCGGACTGAATGAGCACCGTCGGAGCGACGAACCCTTACAGCGCAGCGATCACCGCGGCGTTGAAGATCTCGCTCATCTTGGCGCCGAGCGGCGCGATTTGGACGGGGCGCTCGAGCCCCACGAGCAGGGGCCCCATGACGGTGACGCCGCCCAGCTGCTTGAGCAGCTTGGTCGAAATCGCGGCGGAGTGGATCGCCGGCATGATGAGCACATTCGCGGTTTCACTTAAGCGGCAGAACGGATAGAGCGCCAGCATTTCCGGGTCGAGCGCCGTGTCCGCGCCCATTTCGCCGTCATATTCGAAGTCGACGCCGCGTTGGTCGAGAATGTGGACGGCCTCGATGATGCGTTCGCTGCGCTCGCTGCGCGGAAAGCCGAAGGTCGAAGACGCGAGCAGCGCGACACGCGGTACGAAGCCGAAGTTCTTCACCACGCGCGCGGCCTGGATGGCGATCTCCGCCAGTTCGGCGCTTGTCGGTATCTCATGCACGCTGGTGTCCGCGACGAAAACGACTCGGCCCCGGGCGAAAATGACGATGATGCCGATCGGGCGCTGGCCTTTGGGTACATCGAGCACCAGCCGGACATCCGCCAGCGCCCGCGAATAGCTGCGCGTCACGCCCGTGACCATGGCATCGGCGTCGCCGAGCGCCAGCATGCAGGCGGCGTGGACGTTGCGGTCGTTTCGCACCAGGCGCACGCAATCGCGATAGAGCGAGCCGCCGCGCTGCAGGCGTTTGTAGAGTGCGTCCGCATAAAGCGACGTCTGTGTGGCCGTCTGCGGCGTGCGGACTTCCAGTCCGCAGTCCTCGATGCCGGCGTTCTGCAGCCCGGTGCGCACGATCTCTTCGCGTCCGACAAGAATGGCGTGGCCAAGGCCGGAGCCCTGAAACGCGGCAGCAGCGCGGATGACGGCCTCCTCCTCGCCTTCTGCGAATACGACGCGTTTGGGGTTTGCGCGCACCCGCGCTGCGACGTTCTGGAACAGGTTCGCCGAGGGGTCGAGCCGGGCAGACAGCTCCAGGCGGTAGGATTCCGGATTCAGGTCGCGCCGGGCCACGCCGGTCCTCACCGCCGCTTCGGCGACCGCCGAGGAGACGCGGGTGATGAGCCTCGGATCGAACGGGACCGGAATGAGGTAATCGGGTCCGTACACCGGTCGGGCGTCCCCATAGGCGAGCGCCACCTCGTCGGGCACATCTTCCCGCGCCAGCGCTGCCAGGGCTTCGGCCGCCGCGATCTTCATCTCCTCGTTGATGGTTCTGGCACGCACATCGAGCGCACCGCGGAAGATGTAAGGAAATCCCAGGACATTGTTGACCTGGTTGGGGTAGTCGGACCGGCCGGTTGCGACGATCGCGTCGGGCCGCACCGCCTTCACCGCCTCGGGCGTGATTTCCGGGTCGGGATTGGCCATCGCGAAGATGATCGGCGCACCGGCCATCGTCTTCACCATGTCCTGCGTCACCGCATCCTTCACGGACAGGCCGAGGAACACGTCGCTGCCCTTCAGGGCGTCGGCGAGCGTGCGCGCGTTTGTTTCGACCGCATGGGCGGATTTCCATTGGTTCATGCCCTCGGTGCGTCCGCGATACACCACGCCCTTGGTGTCGCAGAGCAGCGCGTTGGCGCCCGGCAGGCCCATCGCCTTCAACAGTTCAAGACACGCAATACCAGCCGCGCCGGCCCCGTTTACAACCACTTTGACGTCGGACAGTTTTCTGTTTGTGAGATGGAGCGCGTTGATGACGCCGGCCGCGGAAATGATCGCGGTGCCATGCTGGTCGTCATGAAACACGGGAATATCCATCAATTCGCGCAGGCGATCCTCGATCACGAAGCAATCCGGCGCCTTGATGTCCTCGAGGTTGATGCCACCGAAGCTCGGCCCGAGATAGCGGACGCTGTTCACGAAGGCTTCGACGTCCTTCGTGTCGATTTCGAGATCGATTGCGTCCACATCGGCAAAGCGCTTGAAGAGAACGGCCTTGCCTTCCATCACCGGCTTGGAAGCGAGCGCACCCAGATCGCCAAGGCCCAGAATTGCGGTGCCGTTGGAGATCACCGCCACGAGATTGCCTTTCGCAGTGTAATCGAACACGGCGTCGGGCCGCTCGGCGATGGCGCGCACGGGAACTGCCACGCCGGGCGAATAGGCCAGGCTCAGATCGCGCTGCGTCGCCATCGGCTTCGTCGGACAGATCTCGATTTTTCCAGGCTTGCCGCCCGCGTGAAAGGCGAGCACTTCTTCCGGGGTGAAAGAGGGGCGGGTCATGGTCTATCCGTCTTTGCCGATCCACAGAATATCGCGCCCACGGCTCTGGTGTTTCAATGGGCCGTACGCGCGGATTTGCGCATGGACATGAAAAACCCGGCGGCGGAAATCGAAGGCGCCACGCCCATGATGGCGCAATATCTCGAAATCAGGGCCGCCCACGACGGCTATCTTCTCTTCTACCGGATGGGGGACTTTTACGAGCTGTTCTTCGACGACGCGGTAAAAGCATCCGCCGCGCTCGATATCGCGCTGACGAAACGCGGCCGCCATCAGGGCAGCGACATCCCGATGTGCGGCGTGCCCGTTCATGCTGCCGAGCAATATCTGGAAAAGCTGATCCGCAAGGGCTTCCGGGTCGCCATCTGCGAGCAGATCGAAGATCCGGCGGAAGCAAGACGGCGAGGGGCCAAAGCGGTCGTCGGACGCGAAGTGGTCCGGCTGGTCACGCCGGGCACTCTCACCGAGGAGTCCCTGCTCGAAGCGCGGGCGGCCAACGTTCTCGCTGCACTCGGCCGCGCGGGCCGCGAATACGCGCTCGCCACCGCCGACATGTCGACCGGCGAATTCCAGGTCTCCACCGTCGCGCCGGCCGATCTCACCGCAGAACTGGCACGGCTGTCTCCGCGCGAAACGCTCGTTCCGGATCTGCTCGTCTCCGATGGCGAATTCGTCGAACTGTTCCGGTCACTCGGGCCCGCGCTCACCGCCCTGCCGCTGCGCAATTTCGATTCCGCGCAGGGCGAGCGAAGCCTGAAGGCAGTTTATGGCGTGGCGGCGCTCGAAGGTTTCGGTGCGCTCACCCGCGCCGAGCTGTCTGCCGCCGGCGCGCTCGTCGGCTATCTCGAGCTGACGCAGAAAGGAAAACTGCCGTCGCTCAAGCCGCTGTCGCAAGTTTCGCAGGACGCGCGCATGAGCATCGATGCCGCCACGCGGCGCAATCTGGAGCTTGTGGAAACGCTCGCAGGCGAGCGTGCCGGCAGCTTGCTCGGCAATATCGACCGCACCATGACGCCGGCAGGCGCCCGCGAACTCGCAAACCGGCTCGCTTCGCCTCTGACCGACATCGCGGAAATCGCCGCGCGTCAGGATTCCGTCGCGCTGCTCGCCGCGGAGCGGGAATTGCGCGCCGCGCTGCGCACGCAGCTGCGCCACGCGCCCGACATCGCGCGGGCGCTTTCGCGCCTGTCGCTGCAACGGGGCAGTCCGCGCGATCTGGGCGCGCTGCGGGATGGAATCAGAACGGCACGCACGCTGCGCGACTTGCTCGCGGGTGCCGACGATCCGCTTGAGCCGGCCGGCGGCGAAGTGCTGCGCGCACGCGGAGCGCTCGCCTGCGGCGTGGCGGAAGCAAGCGCGCTCCAGGAGCGGCTCGAGCAGCTGCTGGTCGCAGAGCCCCCGGTGAATGGCCGCGACGGCGGCTTTATCGTAGCCGGTGCTCATGCGGCGCTCGACGAAACGCGCGCGCTGCGCGACGAAAGCCGCAGAATCGTCGCTGGGCTCGAAGCCCGCTATCGGCAGGAGAGCGGCATCGCGGCGCTGCGCATCCGGCACAATGGCGTGCTTGGTTATTTCATCGAACTGACGCCGGTCAACGCGGACAGGCTGGCGGCAGGTCCGGCGCGCGGAATGTTCCGGCACCGTCAGACCATCGGAAACGCGGTACGCTTCTCCACCGACGAACTCGCGACGCTTGCAAGCCGCATTTCCGAAGCCGCCGGACAGGCGCTTGCGATCGAGCGCGAACTCTTCGACTCGCTGGCCGCGGACGCCGCCCGAAACAGCGCCGCGCTGCTCGCGCTGGCCGGCGCCGTTGCGACCATCGACGTGGTCGCGGCGCTCGCCGAACTCGCGGTGGCGGAGCGCCATGTCCGGCCGAAGGTGGATGCGAGCCTCGCCTTCGAGATCCGCCACGGGCGCCATCCCGTCGTCGAAACCTCTCTCGCCCAATCCCGGTCGGGAACGTTTGTGCCCAACGACTGCGTTCTGGCCGCCGAGGGCGGGGGCCGCATCTGGCTCGTGACCGGTCCCAACATGGCGGGCAAATCGACCTTTCTGCGCCAGAACGCGCTGATCGCGATCCTCGCGCAGATGGGTGCGTTCGTGCCGGCGGAATCGGCGCATATCGGCGTGGTCGATCGTCTGTTCAGCCGCGTCGGCGCAGCCGACGATCTCGCGCGCGGGCGTTCGACCTTCATGGTCGAAATGGTCGAGACCGCAGCCATTCTCAACCGCGCCGGCGAAAGCAGCCTTGTCATCCTGGACGAAATCGGGCGCGGCACCGCGACCTTCGATGGGCTCGCGATCGCCTGGGCGGCCGTCGAACATCTGCACGCCGTCAACCGCTCGCGGGCGCTTTTCGCCACGCATTATCATGAAATGACGGCGCTCGCGGAACGGCTCGATTCCGTTGCCTGTGTCACGATGCGCGTCACCGAATGGAAAGACTCGATCGTCTTCCTGCATGAAGTCGCGCGCGGGGCGGCAGACCGCTCCTACGGCATCCATGTGGCCAAGCTCGCCGGACTGCCGCGCGCCGTCATCGCCCGCGCCGAAGAAGTCCTGCGCGCCTTGGAAGACGGTCGCGAGGGTCACCAGCCGCTGGCGCGGATCGACGAGCTTCCGCTGTTCGCAGCGCTGCAACCGAGGATGCCGGCACCGCGCGAGAGCCTGGTCGAACAGAAGCTTGGCGCGGTGCACCCCGACGTACTGACGCCCAAAGCCGCGCTCGAGCTGATCTACGAATTGAAGCTTCTGGCGAAATAGTCCCGCCGCCCGCCGGCCCGGCCGCAGCAACCATCTTTCCTTGTCTTTTGGCGCGCGGAGCGATTCCGGAGCCACTCCGTTAAGGAAGTTGCCGAACGCGGCGGGGCGGTGCGGACCCTGGGAGGAATCCGGCGGGACCGTGGGGGGCTCAACGTCACGGAGACAAGACATATGAAGGACATCCTGAAGGTTACGACGGCGGCGGCCGCCTTGCTGGGATCGGCCGTGGTCCTTGGCGGCCCCGCGCGTGCGGCAGACTGGTCCGTTGGTATCGGCGCGGGACCGGGCATCGGCTTCGACGTGCATTCCGGCGGCTATTGCGACCGTTGGGGCTGCCCCGGGGACTACTGGAACCTGCCGGTCTATTACGGGCCGGTCTATTACGACGGCCAATGGTACCGGGGACCGGAGTACTACCGGGTGAAGGACGGCGTTCATTGGTACTGGATTAACGGCGCCTGGCACCGCGACCAGTGGGAAGGCCCGCGGCCCGGTTGGGCGCGCGTCTATCACTACGGGCCGCCGCTGGGTCTTGCCTATTATCGCGAACACGGCTTCCGGGTCAGCGACCGGGATTGGCAACGCTGGAACGGCAACGGTCACTGGTACCATGCCGGCTATAATCAGGATCGTTACGGCGCCGAAGATGAGGACCGTTACCGCGACGACCAGAACTGGTACAACAACGATCGGAACTATCGCGGCGATCAGGGCCGGGATCATGGCGACGGGTACAATGACCGCGATCAGTACGATCAGCGCGACCAGTACAGGGACGAGGACCGTAGTCCCCCGCCGGAAGATCAGGACAGGGGTGGCTATCAGCAATCCGGCTACGATAATGACCGGAACCCGGGCGGGCAGGACCGTATGAACGGATATCACGCCAGGCAACAGGCGGGGTACCGGCAGGATCGCGACCCCGCGGATGACGCGAGGATGCCGCAAGGCGGGCCGCAACGCAGCGGCGCCAGGTCGCACAGTCCGGACGATCAGCCCGGGAACAACCCGCCGATGAATCGCCAGTAAGCCGGACGACAATGCGTGCAGGCCAGGTCCCCGCCCATGGCGGGGACTTGTGTTTTCTGCCGCACCGCTCCACTCCCTTGCACGACGGGCGGTCCGTGCCACGCCCGCGTTGGACTGGCGACGCGCCGACGGCCGCTGTCGCGCCTGGTCCGGCGGCGAAGGAGAGGTTCGCGACATGCGCTATCTGCACACCATGGTCCGGGTGAAGGATCTCGACCGCTCCCTGCACTTCTATTGCGGGTTGCTTGGGCTCCGGGAAATGCGCCGGATCGACAACGAGAAAGGGCGCTTCACGCTGGTGTTTCTCGCCGCGCCCGCCGATGCGGAGCGCGCAGCGGCGGAACACGCTCCCCTGCTCGAGCTGACCTGGAACTGGGATTTGGAGGATTATGCGGGCGGCCGGAACTTCGGCCATCTCGCCTATCGCGTGGGCGACATCTACGCGACCTGCGGGCGACTGATGAAAGGCGGCGTGACAATCAACCGGCCGCCGCGCGACGGCCATATGGCATTCGTGCGATCGCCCGACGGCATCTCGATCGAACTCCTTCAGGACGGCGCGCCGAAGGCGCCGGCGGAGCCCTGGGCCACATTGCCGAATGTAGGTGCATGGTGAGCGCGCGTCCTGAAGGCACGGGTTCGCCATGAGTGGTTTCATCGTCGTCGGCATCGCGCTCGCGGCCGTGGTCCTGATTCTCGCGGCCGGGCTCTCCACGCTCTGGATCGGCGGAGACGTGCAGCGCCGCTGGTCGAACAGGCTGATGCGCTATCGCGTCCTCGCGCAGGCCATCGCCATCCTGATCGTCCTCGCCGTGCTCTATTTCGCCAAAGGGCACTGACCGCGGCCGGAGCAAAACGTGCCCGTCGGGACAACGGCGAATTTATCGGCGATGAACAGCGATCCCGCGACTCCGCAGCGACGGAGCGCGCAAGAGATTTGTTCGCTATATGCTTGCTGTTCCGATTTGCGCCGCGCCATTTTGGAGGTCCGGCCGAAGGCCGGGGATGGGGGAGCCCTCTTGAACGCTTCACTGCAACGGGATCGTGCTCCGGAACCGTGCAGAGTTCAAGACGTATCAGCGTCGTCGTCGTCGAACAGGCCGGGGGCCGAATCTGTGTCCTCGTCTTCGGAATATTGCGCGGCAAAGCGCGCCACCGGCGCAGCATCCGGAAACAGAAAGTCGAGAACGTCGGTTTCGCCGCTCTGATTTGCAGGCGCCGACGCGGCCACATGCAATGGCCCGGGCCGCGCCGCGGTTGCGACTGGCGCATTCGACGGAACGACCTCGTAGGCCGCGACAACGGCAGCAAAGGAAACAACGGCACCAACCGTCGCGATGCGCCAGGTCCGGCGCCGCCGTGCCTTCAGGAGGTCGGCCCGCCGCAGAACGCGCGAGGCGAAATCGGCGCTCAACCGAGGTTCTGTCATTTCACTTGGGTTCGACATCGCGGCCTCCGGCCAGCAGCAGGCCCCGCAGATTTTCGCGGGCGCGGTAAAGGCGCGACTTCACCGCCGATACGCTCGATTTCGACAGGCGCGCCAACTCCTCGTAGCTTCGCTTCTCCTGAAGACTTTGCTGCAGCAGGTCCCGCTGATCCGCCGGTAGCCGGGCCAGGCTTTGCTCCAACCCGGCTTCGTGTTCACTGCCGGCAGGCGAATCGTTCGCGGGCGCATGCTCATGCAAAGGCTCGAGAGGAACAAACAACCTGCGCCAGCCCTGCCGCGCCCGAAGGTGATCGCGGCAGGCATTGCGCGCGATCTGGAACAGCCAGGATTCGAACCGGTTGGTCGCGCGCAGGCGCGGCAACGCCAGCACCATCTTCACGAAGATCGACTGGCACAGGTCTTCATAGTTGTTTCGGTCTCCGGTCTGGGCGATCACGAAGCTTGCCACACGTGTCTGATAACGCGCGATCAGCTCCGCGAGCGCCTGCCGGTCGCCGCCGGCCCCCCGAAGGATCAAATCCTCGGGGAGCAGCGGTTCCCGGCCGCTTCGGGCGCATGGGGAGCGATCCATCGCCCGGTTCGCGTCCGTCAGTTCGATGCGTCTCCCGGTTCGCCCTGGTCGGATCCCATCAGATTCTGGATTTGCGAATGCAGGTTCTGCAGCTGCTGATGGACTTTCGACAGGCGATTCAGCTGGTCCGTGGTAAGGATGTTCCGGACCGCCAGAGCCGTATTGACCATGCTCTGGTCGATCTGCTCCTGGTAGTGGGACATCTTCAGCTCGAGCGGGGCGAGGTCGGACACGCTGACGGAACCGGGCGACAGAAGCTTGTCGGCGATCTGTTCATGGAGAGCGTGGAGTTTCTGATAGACGCCCTTCATCTGCGCCCTTTCCGACTGCAGAATCTCGTGGAGCTGCGAATGCTGCGCCGCCGTCAGATCGGCGGATTTGAGCAGCATCATGAACGATGCCCCGTTGTGCATGCCGCCCATGCCGCCCATGTGGCCCATGTGGCCCATATGGCCCATATGGCCCATGCCGGCGGACGGCGCCGCTTGCGTGTCCGCGGACTGCGCGCCTGCCGCTTGCGCGAAAAACAGGCTGAAGGCCGCGGCGAGGCTCAGTTTGGTCGTCATGTTCATCGAAATTCACTCCATGTTGGGGGGATGATACACCAAGGACGGAGTTGCGCCGCGAAAGTTGCGCGGGCTTCCTGGAAAACCAGGCGGCTGGCAGCACGCCACCAGAGCCGTTCTCGCGCGAATCTCCGCGAGTCCTCACAGCTTTCGCACCAGACTGCCGTACTGCGCCAGGATCGGATCGGCCGTAAGCAGGACAATTCCCTCGACGATCGACTGCGCGACGAGAATGCGGTCGAAGGGATCCTTGTGGATCGGCGGCAGCTCCGCGACGGCCACAGCATGTTCGCTCGCGACTGCGAGCTCGCCATAGCCATTGTCGAGAAGCCCTCTTCGCAGCAGCCTCGGGTCAGCCTGAAAATCGTCACGGCCGAGACCGCGCTTGATGGCGACCTCCCACAGGCTGGCCGAGCTGAAGATCGGCTCGTTTTCGGGGTCCTCGATCAAAGCGAGGGCGGCCGTGGACAACTGGCTTTGCCTGCCCGCTGCCCAGAGCAGAAGCTGCGTATCAAGCAGGAGCTTCATCGCCGAGACCGAAGAGTTGCTCGATCTCCCGCGATCCCATCCGGTTGAAATCGTCCGGAACGGCGATCTGTTCCGAAAGGAATCCCACGCGCCGCGCCTGGCCGTGCGCCGGCGCGTCGAGCGGAATGACTTTCACCATCTGCTTGCCGGCCTTGGCGATCACGAAGGATTCGCCCTGCGCGGCGCGGTCTATCAAGCGCGAGAGATGGGTCTTGGCTTCGTGGATGTTTATGATCCGCATGACGTGACTCGCCTAGACTAAGTCTACTTGGTTTAGTTCAATTCCAGCGGCGGCGCAACCTTTCGGCGTGTAATTCAGTCCCCCTCTCCCCCCTAGGGGGGAGAGGGGGACTCTTTAGATTTCTGGTCAAAGCCGGACATGGCCCTGTGCTACTGCACCGGTATACATGTCAACCGAAATTGCAGCGCGCGCCCTCTTTCCCGGTCCGGCGGATTCATGTTTTTGGGGGCCGGCAACCTGTTCAGGCAGGAGAACACGCATGTCGGATACAGACTCAAACACCAGCCTGCGGGACAGGAAGCTGGTGCAGGTCGCGCTCACCGCGCGCGATATGCAGCGCAGCAGGGCGTTCTACCGAGATCTCCTGGGCCTCCCCCTCCTGTTCGAGGCGGTCGGCATGATGTTCTTCGAGCTTGCCGGCACGCGCCTGATGATCGGCATCGAGAATACGGCCGGCGAGCCCGGCGGCTCGATCCTTTATTTCGATGCGCCCGACATCGACCGGCTTGCCCCCGCGCTCGAAGCCAGAGGCGTCGAATTCCTCGGGCCCCTGCAGACCGTCCAGCGCACCGAAACCCACGATCTCAAGCTGCGCGCCTTCCGCGACCCCGACGGCAACGTTCTCCAACTCATGGGAATGGTGCCGCGGGACGCACCGCAGGATTCACAATGAGGCGGTGAGACGATGAGAAAGAACGACGCGCGCAAGCCGCCTCATCGTCTCACTGCCTCATTGTGGGAATCCGTGTAATCGCGCGGGCGGTCGCCCCAGGCTGCCGAATTGGCACCCGGGCGATAAGGCTTGCACCGGCTGGGTGCGTCCTTCGACAGGCTCAGGATGAGGGCGACGGTGCGTTGCATGACTGTCCATGGCACCAAAACTTCCCTCATGCTGAGCCAGCCCGCCTTCGCTGAAGCTATGGCGGGTCGATTGCCTGCTCTTGTCCGCCGAAGCCTTGGCGAAGGCGGATCGAAGCACGCGAGGCGGCAGTCCAGGCCGATCGTTCACCTCTCCAGCAAACGACCGCCGACACGGATGGTGCGTTCAGGCTGCGGCGTGGCGGGGGCTTCCGAATTCCCTGAGATCGGCACCTCCGTCATCGCACCCCCGGCATTCTGCGCTGCCGCGAGCCGCG
>DATAWY010000071.1:0-22019 GCA_036266955.1 Rhizomicrobium sp. | reverse complement strand
GCTGGAGCCTGTGGATGTGTGGACAGCCGCCTGCGCCCAAAAGGGGCGCGGCTGCCCACAAATCCACAGGTGCCAGTGCAAACGGAAGCGGACAACTGATGTGCTACAAAAACCGGTCAACTCCGAGTGCTATCGACACGGCATGGATACACAGGCGGCAGGCAGCAAGAACCTCCTCATGCAAAGCTTGTCGAAGCACGCACGCCGGTCGTCCGGGCCGGTGCGGAGCTGGAGATGCCGGCACCCTCGCGCCGACCCGTCCGGCAAAATCAACATGGCCTCTGTGGCGGTGCCCGGCCCCCAGCCAACGTTGTAATCACTTTCACGTGCCGATTGGCGCTGCATCGGCACTGCGCGTCCTTCGACAGGCTCAGCATGAGGAGATTCTTGCCTGCGCACGGGCAAATAGCAGCAGGATTCCGTTCATGCCGGGCTTGCCAGCCTACGAAGCTGCGCCGGTTCCGTATCGCCGCACATCAGGGCCGTTCCCGAAAAGACGCTGGTCAGCCCCAGAACGTCCGATGGTTCCTGCGCCGGGAGCGAGAACTCACGCCGTTGGTGTTGACGTTGCCTGGCGCATACCATCTCGGGATGATGGCGCAGTTGTCGAGCGAAGCAGGCGTTCCGGAACCGCCGACCGTAATTGTCTCGGAAGGATTGAGCACGAGCGTGTTTGGAAGCGTCCAGTAATAGATAGACCCGGATTGATTCTGGTTCAGATGGGCGTTCGGCACGCCGCCGCAGCCGAGCGCCGCGCCGTATGGAATTACCAGGCTCTCGTTGACGACTATCGGAATGCCATCCGTCGTGACGCGCCCGTTTCCATAGGTGAGCGCGGTGTCGAGCGCATCCGTCAGAGCACTGGATTTGTCGCACGACGCACGCGATTCGCTCGGCGGGTCCGGACGCGGCACTCTTCCGTCATCTGGCCGGCCGCTTCGCCGCCGCCGGACCGTAGACGACGCGGCGCCGTCGCCGCACCGGCCTCCTCCCAGAAACCTCCAACCAAATAAAATCAAACCGAACGCGCGGCGCAACAGACGCAATGCCGTCCTGTGGTCCGCGCGCAAAATAGCGCGCGCAGCCGAAATTCAAGGCATTCTGCGTGAATAAGACGGGCTAGGAGCCGAAATGCTCCACCTGGGGGAGTTGGAACTGGGCGGTCAGGTCGCCCGGTTGCCCGGCGCCAAGCCCCTGCAACTCGGTGTGATACCCGTTGCTGCCCTCGGCGTGTTGCGGCGCAGTACCCGGCAGATGAACCGCGGCGCCCTGGTGCTGGATGTCCGTGACGAGATGCGCCGCCGCGACATGGGCGCCGTGCTGATGGAGTTGCGCCAGCAGTCCTGTCATCACGGGCTTGCCGCCATGGCCGTGCGGAATTTTGCCGTTCCACGTCACCTTGAGATTGTCGAAGGCCATCTGGTTGCCGGTCGTATAAGTGTTGCCGCCATAGCTGCACGTGTTGCCGTAGCTGCCGGATGCGGAAACGATGAGAACCGCGGCAATGTTCTTGAAATCCGTCGGCTTGCCGGTGGAAAGCTTGGCGAAATCGATCTTCTGGGCGGTCTGGCTCAGGTAGATGGTATCGGACGCCTTCTCCACGAAACCCACATGGCTCTTGTATGTATAGCTGATGAAAGTAAAGGGCTGGTTCGTTTCCCATGCCGAAGCGGCGATCATGCTGTCCAGGCTGAAGGTTTCCTTGAGATCCGACGTCTGGAGCAGGCCATAGCTCTGCCCGCCGTTCAGGCCCCAGGTAAACGCCTCGCCGGCGCCGTGGATCACGTTCTGATAGCCCGTGTCGCACCAGTTTGTCTGCACATTCTTCCAATAGGACGCATTCATGCAATCGACGTCGCTGTAATCGAGACCGCCGTATCCCTGGGACATGCTCGCATAATATCCGCTGAAACCGTTGAAATTCAGGGTCTCTTTTGTGTGCTGCTGGCTCATGGCGGACTCCCATTCTGCGACCCCGATCATGCGTCGCAGTTGCAATCTATGCATGCAGCCGACGCGGGGTCAAGGCGCCCACGTGTTCATTCCAGAACGCGCGGCTGGAGCATCGCACGTATCTTCGCCGCGATGGTTTCGAGCTGCGCCGCATCGGCTTGCGCGCGGCCGTGCAACCGCAGATCAAGCCCGGCTTCGCGGGGCAGAATGTGGAAATGCACATGGGCGATACTCTGGCCGGCGGCCGCGCCGTTGAGCTGCACGAGCATGACGCCGGGGCAGTCGAGCGCCTCCTGCACGGCGCGTGCAACCCTGCAGGTCGTCGCCATGAGGGCAGCCGCGCCCCCGCCGGAAAGCTCGAAGATGTTTTCTGCAGGCTCTTTTGGGATCACCAGGGTGTGACCCTCTGCGGACGGCATGATATCCATGAAGGCCAGGGTGCGCGCGTCTTCATAGACATTCACGCTGGGCAGCTCGCCGCGCAGGATGCGTGCGAAGACATTGTTCGAATCGTAGGGCATCAGACTTCACCTTTCCGGCGAAACGGCATGTGTGCGGCCAGCTCCGTCATCTCGCCGGCCACGATAGCGCGTTCCCGCGCCAGATAGCTCGCAACCGCCTGGCGCAATCCGGCGTGCGCGATGAAATGCGCGCTGCGGGTCGCCACCGGCTCATAGCCGCGCAGGAGCTTGTGTTCGCCCTGCGCTCCGGCTTCTACCTTTCGCATTCCCCTGGCGATCGCAAAATCGATCGCCTGATAATAGCAGGTCTCGAAGTGAAGGAAGGGGACAAATTCGCCGGCGCCCCAGTTACGCCCGTAAAGAACGTCTTCGCCGAAAAAATTGAGCGCACCTGCGATCGGCCGCTCCCCGCGCCGCGCCACAATGAGCAACACCGCCTCTCCCATGCTCTCGCCGACCCGGCTGAAGAACTCGCGCGTGAGATAGGGACGTCCCCATTTCTGGCTTCCTGTTTCCAGGTAAAACGCGAAGAAAGCATCCCAATGCGCTTCCGTGATCTCGTCCCCGGAAAGCCAGTCGAACCGGATTCCCGCCGCGCGGATGGCGGCGCGCTCCTTGCGCAAATTCTTTCGCCTGGCCGAGGAGAACTCGCCAAGGAAATCCTCAAACGTGGAATAGCCGTTGTTTTGCCAGTGAAACTGCTGGTCGAGGCGCTGCAGATAGCCGCACGCAGCGGCAACGGCCCATTCCGGCTCGGACATGAAGGTGACGTGCAGCGAAGACGCCTTCAACCGGCGAGTTACCTCCGCGCCCGCATCGAGGAGCGCCCGCCGGGTTCTTGGCGCGTCCGCCTGGGGGGCGACAAGCATCCGCGGTCCCGTGACCGGCGTGAAGGGAACGCAAGCCTGCAGCTTGGGATAGTAATGCCCGCCCGCGCGCTTAAACGCGTCGGCCCAGCCGTGGTCGAAGACATATTCGCCCAGGCTGTGGTTCTTCAGATAGAGCGGGAGCAGACCTTCGATGACCCCCTCGCGTTCGATCATCAGATGGCAGGGACGCCAGCCCGTCTTTGGTGTGGCCGAACCCGACTGTTCCAGCGCCGCAAAGAATTCATGGCGGGTGAAGGGATGGGGCGCGCGCGAATTCAGCGGATTGGCGCAGGTGTTCCATGTCTCGGCGCCGATTGCCGCCGCCGACTCTGCATGGCGCACAATGGCGGTGACCGTCTTCACGCGATCTCGAACACCGCCTCCACTTCCGTTGCCACATTGCGCGGTAGCGAAGCGGCGCCAACGGCCGCCCTGGTGTGCCGTCCCGCTTCGCCGAAAATTTCCACGATAAGATCGGAAGCGCCGTTTGCGACTTCGGGATGCTGGGCAAAGCCCTCGGCAGCGTTGACGAAGATCGTCAGCTTTATGCACCGCTTCACCCGGTCGAGATCGCCGTCCAGGGCCGCCTTGAGCTGCGCCACCACATTGATGGCGCAAAGCCGCGCGGCAGACCGGCCGTCTTCGAGCGACAGGTCCTTGCCCACGGCGCCCAGATATTTGAGCCCCTCCGGCGCCATCGTAACCTGACCGGAAATGAAGACCAGATTGCCCGCGGTTACGAATGGGACATAGCTGGCGACGGGCGATGGCGGGGTCGGCAGGCGCAAGCCGAGTTCCTTCAGTCGGCCCTCAATCCGTCCGGTCATGAATCATCTCCTTTCAAGTGTGCGCAAGTATCCGCGTCACTCTAGCATGCGTTTTTCAGCCAATGCATCGCAGCATTTGCTGTGTCATCCAGGCAGCGGCGGGATAAACAAACCCCGAGCTCACGCCATCCCCCTCAATCCGTCATGGCCGGGCGTTCGTCCCGGCCATCCATGCACACCGGCGCGGCCTGCATGCACGGATCGCCGGCACAAGGCCGGCGATGACGGATAGGGGCGCTCTCGACGAGCTGCCCGTCACCCCTCAATTCGTTCCTGGCCGGCGGTGATGGGCGGAGGCGCGCGGGTGCCGCCAAGCCTCGCTCCGAACCCGGCTACCGGCTATACAACGCTCATGGCCGAGCCATTGATTTCATCGCAAGTCTATCCGGCGCAGGACGGGTTCCGGATGCCGGCGGAGTGGGCTTTGCATCGGCGCTGCTGGATGTGCTGGCCCTGCCGCCTGTCGGCGTGGGGAGATCGCGAAGGACTGCTGCGCGCCAAGGAAGCGACCGCGCGGGTGGCGCGCGCCATCGCGCAGTTTGAGCCGGTGGTCATGGCGGCACGGCCGGAAGACGCAGCCGAAGCGATGCAGTTTTGCAGCGAAGCGGTGGAAATGTTCAAAACCCCGCTCGATGATTCCTGGGCGCGCGATATCGGACCGAGTTTTCTCGCGGGTCCCCAGCGCGCCGGCGTCGCCTGGCAGTTCAATGCCTGGGGAGAGAAATATCGACCGTATGACAACGACCGGGCCTTTGCAGCGCTGGTGCTCGAGCGCGAAAACGCGCGCCTCTATCGCGCACCTCTCGTCTGCGAAGGGGGCGCCATCCATGTCGACGGTCAAGGGACGCTGATCACCACCGAACAATGTCTTCTCAATCCAAATCGCAATCCGGGGATCGAGCGCGAACAGGTCGAGACGACGCTTGCGTGCTGCACGGGTGCGATACGCGTCATCTGGCTGCATGGCACGTTTTCGGACGAAGAGACCGACGGCCATATCGACAACATCGCCTGTCTTGCCGGCCCGGGCCGGATCATTTTAGGGATACCCGCGTCAAGATCGCATCCCGATTGGGGCGCGGTGCAGGCGGCACGGCGGCAACTGGCGGAAGCGCGCGATGCACGAGGCGAGCCGTTCGAAATCATCGATCTCCCCCAGCCGCAAAACGCGCGGCCGGACTGGCGCGGGCGCCCCCTTGCCGCGAGCTATGTCAATTTCTATCTCGCCAATGGCGGTCTTGTGATGCCGGCGTTCGACGACCCGGCGGACCTGGCCGCGCGGTCCGTGCTCGCGGACTGTTTCCCCGAGCGCGAAATCGCGCAGGTCGATGCGCTTGCGATCGTGCAGGGCGGCGGCGGCATTCACTGCATCACCCAACAGGAACCCGCATGAGGAAAGTGGTTTTCGCGGCGACGCAATTTGCCTGCTCCTGGGATCGTGCGGCCAATATGGCCAGGGCGAAGGATCTGGTGCGCGCCGCCGCCGCGCAGGGCGCCAATGTCGTGCTTCTCCAGGAACTCTTCGAGACGCCCTACTTCTGTCAGGACCAATGCGCCGAACATTTCGCCCTGGCTTTGCCATTCGAAGGGCATCCGGTGATTGCGGAAATGGCGGAGTTCGCCCGGCGTCTGGGCGTCGTGCTGCCGGTGAGCTTTTTCGAGAAGGCCGGCCATGCGTATTTCAATTCGCTCGCCATGGTCGACGCCGACGGACGGGTGATGGGCGTTTATCGCAAATCCCATATTCCTGCGGGGCCCGGCTACCAGGAAAAATATTACTTCACGCCGGGAGATACCGGCTTTCGTGTCTGGCGCACGCGTTTCGGGATGCTCGGTTGCGGCATCTGCTGGGATCAATGGTTTCCCGAGGCTGCGCGCGCCATGGCACTGCAAGGAGCAGAGGTGTTGTTCTATCCGACAGCAATCGGCTCCGAGCCGCCTCCCGCGCCGCCCGTCGACAGCCGCGACCATTGGCGGCGTGTGATGCAGGGCCATGCCGCAGCGAATTGCATGCCCCTGGTTGCTTCCAACCGCATCGGAGCGGAGCGCGGCGAGGCCGGCGAAATCACTTTCTACGGCTCTTCCTTCATCGCCGATGCAACAGGTGCAATCGTGGCGGAGCTGGCGCGCGATCAGGAAGGGATCGTCCTCGCGGCCTTCGATCTGGATGAGGCGGCGCGCGCGCGGGCTTCATGGGGCGTGTTCCGGGACCGCCGGCCTGATTTGTATGGGACTTTGCAAACGCACGGCCAGTGAGCCGATATCACGCCGGTAAGCCGGCGGAAATTTCCTCTTTCCGCCATAGCCAGGCCGCTCCGCGCACGCCGCTCGAATCCCCGTGCAGGTTCCTGACGATGTTGCTGGAGCCTTCCGGCGAAAAGGCATAGGCTTCCGCGCGCGACGGGAGTTCACGCGCCAGCCTGGAGATGTTGGACAGGCCTCCGCCAAGCACGATGGCGTCGGGATCCAGGAGATTGATGATCGCCGCGACGGATCGCGCAAAGCGGTCCAAGAATTTGGCCATGACGGCCTCCGCGGTCGCGTCGCCGTCCGCTGCCGCCTGCGCGATCTCCGCCGCCGACAGCTTGCGGCCGGAGCGCTGTGCGAATTGGCGGGCGAGGGCGGGACCGCTGATCCAGCTTTCGATACAGCCGGTTCGCCCGCAATAGCACGGGGGTCCGGGAATTTCGTCGGGCCGCGGAGACGGCAGAGGATTATGCCCCCACTCCCCCGCAATCAGATGCGCCCCCGCGATCAGCCGTCCATCCACGCAAACGCCGCCGCCGATGCCGGTGCCCGCGATAATGCCGAACACGACATGGCAATTCATCGCGGCGCCATCTGTCGCTTCCGAGAGGGCGAAGCAGTTGGCGTCATTGGCCACGCGCACCGGCCGCCGCAGAATTTCCGCGAGGTCCCGGTCCACGGGATGTCCGATCAGCGATGTGGAATTCGCGTTCTTGACGAGACCCGTGCGGGCGCTCAGTGCGCCCGGTATGGCGACACCCAGAGTGCCGAAACGGGCAAGCCTGGTTTCGGCGGCGCGCACAAGGCCGCAAATTGCACGGATCGTATCGCGATACCCGGAAACCGGTGTGGGGATCCGTTCCCGAAGCACTTCACGGTTCTCTTCATCGATCGCAATGATCTCGATCTTTGTTCCGCCGAGATCGACACCCAGGCGCATCGACTAATTCGCCCGCACCGCAGGAGATGAAAGCCCGACCCGCGCGAGATGGACGGCCTTCGCATCAATCGTCTCCGACACGCAAAACCGCGAAAGAAGCGGCTCATGGGTCAGAAGGAAATCCAGCGTGCCCACGAGAACGTCGCGATCGCCGGCGCGCGCCCGCAGGTCCGCCGGAGCAATTCCCGACAGATTCAGGAACCGGGCGAGGTCGTCTGGCGAATTGGCGAGAAACGTCAAGGCCTTCAGAGCCAGGGTTTCAGCATCCGGCGTGCTGGTGCGTACAGCCATCGTCAAGGGAGCGTTAAGACATGCGACCTATTGTTTGCCATCGGCAGTCCCGTTTGGGAAGGGCGGCCAGGCGGGACGCGCGGTCCGGGAGAGCCAGCAATGGACGCAAAGGCGAAGACGGTGCTGATCGTCGAGGACAACGAGCTGAACATGAAGCTCTTCCACGATCTTCTCGACGCCTATGGCTACAACATCCTGCAGACCAAGGACGGCATGGAAGCGCTCGACATCGCGCGCGAACACCACCCCGACCTCATCCTCATGGACATTCAGCTCCCGGAAGTCTCGGGCCTGGAAGTGACAAAATGGCTGAAGGAGGACGATGCCCTGAAGAGCATCCCGGTTGTCGCCGTAACCGCCTTCGCGATGAAGGGCGATGAAGAGGTGATCCGGCAGGGCGGCTGTGAAGCGTATATTTCAAAGCCCATTTCCGTCACCGGCTTCCTGGACACCGTGCGCCGGTTCATCGGCTAGATTACGATGACCGCCAGGGTTCTCGTCGTCGATGACGTTCCCTCGAACGTCAAGCTTCTCGAAGCCAAGCTGACGGCCGAGTATTTTGAAGTCGTGACCGCGTCCAACGGCGTCGATGCCCTGGCGCGGATCGGCGAACACCAGCCGGACATCGTGCTGCTCGACGTCATGATGCCGGACATGGACGGCTTCGAGGTCTGCCGCCGCATTAAGAAGAACCCCGCGAGTGCGCATGTGCCGGTGATCATGGTTACGGCTCTCGACCAGGGAAGCGACCGCGTTGCCGGGCTTGACGCCGGTGCCGATGACTTCCTCACCAAGCCCGTGGACGACGCAGCCCTGTTCGCGCGCGTCCGCAGCCTGGTCCGGCTCAAAATGATGACCGACGAACTGCGCCTGCGAGAAGCCACGGGCAGCAGCATGGGCCTGCTCGATCCGGCCGAAACGCTCTCCGAAGCGTCTCCGACCGGCCGCATCCTTCTCATCGAGGATCGGCCCGAATCCGTCAGCTGGTTCATCTCCGCCCTCGGCAGGGACAACAGCCTCGTGGTACTCGATGCGTTCGAAGACGCTCTGACCTGCGTGCGCGACGGCAATTTCGATCTACTCGTCGTGAGCCTGGGTCTCAGGGGATTCGATGGACTGCGGCTGTGCTCCCAGCTTCGGTCGCTGCCGGAGGGACGCAACATTCCCATTCTGGTAGTCGTCAGCGAAGGGGACAGGCGGAAGCTGCATCAGGCACTCGAGATGGGTGTCAATGATTATCTCACCAGACCGGTCGACCGGAACGAACTCGTCGCGCGCGTTCGCACGCAGCTCAGAAAGAAGCGGTATGCGGACAGGCTGCGGCAGAACGTCCACCTTTCTGTCGAAATGGCGTTCACCGACCAGCTCACCGGGTTGCACAACCGGCGCTACATGGCGCGTCACCTGCAGACGCTGATGACCAGTGCGGCAAGCACGGGAAAGCATCTGGCTTTCCTGATCATGGATGTCGATCACTTCAAGGCCGTCAATGATTGCCATGGCCACGATATCGGAGACGAGGTCCTGCGCGAGTTCGCAAACCGCATTGCGGCCGATGTTCGCGCGATCGATCTGGCGTGCCGCTATGGCGGTGAGGAATTCGTCGTCATCATGCCCGAAACCGACACCTCGGTTGCCTGGAGCGTCGCCGAGCGTCTGCGCCTGAACGTCGAGACCGCGCCGTTCCGGATCAGTTGTGCGCCCGGCAAGTTGAGCATCACCATCAGTGTCGGCATCGCCGGTTCGGAGGGCTCGTACGATACGGCGGAGGCACTCCTGCGCCGCGCCGACCAGGCCCTCTATCGGGCCAAGCGCGACGGACGCAATCGCGTCGTGGCGGACGCCGCCTAGAGCGGCCCAGTCGTTTCGCATTTGCTGGAGGCGGGGGAAGCAGCTAGCTTCGCCTGTGCAAGAAGCGACGGGCCGGAATGTCCGCAGACCAGCCGACGAAACGTGAAAGCGGTGCTACGCCCTTTGCCGTTTTTGCCAATCAGACCTCGCCGAATGCCAGCAAGTCGCACGTTTCGGGAAGGCCCGGCGCCGCTGGCCGCAATCCTCAAAGCCTGAAGGCTGCTGAATCTCTCGTCAGTCAGGGGCAGGCGGCTCTCGGCAGCGGAAACGCGGTTCTCGCGCAATTGCGGGCGAAGCAGGCTCTTCAGCAGACGCCCGAGTACATGCCGGCGCTTCTTCTCCTGCTGCATGCCCTGCGATCCGCAGAGCCGGGCGGACCGCAGCACGAAGACGTGCTGCGCCGGATCCTGAATCAGGATCCGAACGACCTCACGGCCTCAGCGGAGCTCTGCACGCTGCTCTTCAATCGCGGCGAAACGGAAGAATGCGAACAGCTCGCGCGCAGCTGTCTGCGCCTGATGCCGCTCAATCCCACACTGCAGAGCGTGATGGGCCTGCTTCTGTCGCAGCGCGGGCGTCCCGCCGCGGGCGAGTTCCACTTTCGGCGAGTCGTAGAGCTGGAGGGCGAAAAGCCGACGGTCGCGAACAACCTTGCCTTCTGCCTCAAGCTGCAGGGGAAGGTGGAGGAAAGCGAATTCTGGTACCGCAGGGCCGTCGAGCTTGCTCCGGACGATCCGGGAGTCTGGGTGGGATGGAGCCATCTCGAAGAGGCCCGCCGCAATATTCCGCTCGCCTGGGAATTGCTTCGTGAAGCGGAGAAGCGGGCGGGCGGGCGGGGCGAGCTGGCGCTCGAGCGCGCGATTTTGCTGGGACGCGAGGGCAAGACAGGCGAGGCAATCGCGGAACTGACGAGGAGCCGCGAGAGCGGGCAAAGGTTGCACGCCAATGCCCTGTACGAACGGGGACGGCTCTACGACAAGATGGATCGTTTCGAAGAGGCGTGGGCCGACCTCTTGGAAGCCAATCGCCTGGTGCGGGACGTCCAGCGCCGCCGCTATGGGGAGTCCCAGGCAAAGGAAATGGCATCGGAGTGTCAGCGTTTCTTCCGGCGCACGCGGATGAAGCTTATTCCGCGTTCCGACCCGGATCCCTCGATGCCGCAGCCGATCTTCATCGTCGGCTATCCGCGCTCCGGCACGACGATGGTGGAGCAGACGCTTACCGCGCACCCGCTCATTTCGGCGGGCGACGAGTTGACCTTCATCCAGGATCTCACACGCATCATTCCGCGCTGGCTGGCCAGTCCAAATCCGTTTCCGGGGTGCCTGACCGATCTGTGGATGGGCGACAACCGCCTGGCCCCGAACCAGTTCCGTGATTATTACCTCAGGCGTTCGCAGGAACTCGGCATTTTCGAGGAAGGCGCCGCGTTCTTCACCGACAAGATGCCGCTCAACGAGATGCATCTCGGTCTCATTCACATTCTGTTCCCGCGTGCACCCATCATTCACGTCCGCCGGCACCCGCTCGACATACTGATTTCCAATTTCTCGAATTTTCTGACCCATGGCTTCAACCAGTCGTTCGATGTGAAGACGATCGCGCAGCATTACGCGCTGGTGGACGGACTCGTGGAGCATTACAGGGAGCAGCTCGATCTCAACTATCTCGAGATCCGCTACGAGGACCTTGTATCCGACCAGGAGAAATACGTACGCCGGATGCTCGAATTCATCGGAATCGATTTCGATCCGCGCTGCCTGGCGTTTCACCAGAACCAGCGCTACGCCCGAACCGCCAGCTATGCCCAGGTCACGGAAAAGCTCTATGACAAATCCATCTTCCGCTACCGGCACTACCGCAAATATCTGGACCAGGCGGTGGCAATCCTGCGTCCGACGCTCTCGCGCCTCGGGTATGCGCCGGACTGATTGCGCGGCATAAAAATGGGACCGCTGGCGGGAGTCCGGGTGGTGGAGTTTGCCGGCATCGGGCCGGGGCCTTTCGCCGCGATGCTGCTGTCCGACATGGGCGCGGAGGTCATCCGCATCGACCGGAAAGGTGGACGCGTCCCCCGCAAGGACGAAGTTACCTGTCGCGGCCGCCGCGCGATCGCGCTCGACATGAAGAAACTCGAAGCTGTCGGCGCGGCGCTGAAGCTGATCGAACGGACGGATGCGTTGATCGAGGGGTTCCGTCCCGGCGTGATGGAACGTCTCGGCGTCGGTCCGGAAATCTGTCTGCAGCGCAACCCGAAACTCGTGTATGGCCGGATGACAGGCTGGGGCCAGACCGGGCCGCTCGCACAGGCAGCCGGACATGACATCAACTACATTGCGCTGTCCGGCGCGCTGCATGCGATCGGCTCGGCCGGAGGAAGGCCCGTGCCGCCGCTCAATCTGGCCGGCGATTTTGGCGGTGGCGCCCTCTATCTCGCTTTCGGCATCGTATGTGCGCTTCTTGAAGCGAAGCGTTCGGCAAAAGGACAGGTCGTGGACGCCGCCATGACCGACGGCGCGGCGTCGCTCATGTCCGCTTTTTACGGCCTCTTTGCCGCGGGGATTTGGCAGGACGCGCGCGGCGTGAACCTCCTGGATTCCGGCGCGCCGTTCTATGACACTTACGCAACGAAGGACGGGAAGTGGATCGCGCTCGGCTCGCTCGAACCGCGATTCTATGAGGAACTGCTTGGGAAGCTAGGCGTGGCGGAAGCCGATGCCGGAAGGGACCGCGACAACTGGCCCGATCTCAGGGGCAAGTTGGCGGCAGCATTCAAGGAAAAAACCCGGGACGAGTGGGACGCCATTCTTCTCGGCACGGACGCGTGCTACGCGCCAGTACTCTCACTCGCAGAAGCGCCCACTCATCCGCATAATGCCGCGCGGCGCACATTCATCGAGATTGACGGCGTGGTGCAGCCCGCGCCAGCGCCACGCTTCAGCGTAACTGCAGCGCAGGTCCAGGGGCCACCCAGAGCGCCCGACAGTGCTGCGGTTCTGGCCGACTGCGGGTTTTCAGAATCGGAGATCGCGGAACTTGAAGCTGTCGGCGCGATTTAGAACCGATTCCGACTGGATCTGGTCGAGCAGTACCTGGGACGCTGTTGTGCGTGCCTCGACGGGCTCAGCATGAGGAAAATCCTACTACCATAGGCGCCCATGCCAGTACAAATCTCCTCGTCCTGAGCCTGCCCGCCGACGCCGAAGGCTTCGGCGGGTCAGTATCTGTTCTTGTCCGCCGGAGCCTTGGCGAAGGCGGATCGAAGGACGCACGGCGCTGGTGCAAGTCCGAAGGCGCTACCCTCATATGTCCAGTTCGCACCACACCGGGACATGATCGGAGGGTCTTTCGCGGCCGCGAATGTGCTTGTCGATTCCGCAGCCCTTCAGGCAATCGGCTCCCTGGGGCGAAAGCAGGATATGATCGATGCGGATTCCGTGATCCTTCTGCCAGCAGCCGGCCTGATAATCCCAGAAGGTGTACTGATGGGTTTCTGCGTGACAGGCGCGAAAGGCGTCCACGAAGCCCAGAAATTCGATGCGGCGCAGGGCCGAGCGGGACTCGGGCTGGAACAGCGCGTCCGTCTCCCAGGACCTGGGGTCGTGGCAATCGTCCGGTGTGGGAATGACATTGATGTCGCCCATCAGCGCGAGCGGTTCCTCGAGCGCGAGCAATTCCCGCGCATGCAGCGCAAGCCGCTCCAGCCATGCGAGCTTGTATTTGAACTTTTCGGTGCCGACGGGATTGCCATTGGGCGCATAGATGGACGCCACCCGCACGACACCTTGTGTGCCGGGGACGACCGCCTCGATGTAGCGCGCGTGATCGTCGCCGTCTCCGCCGGGCAGGCGGGGCGTCACATCCTCCATCGGCCGTTTCGAAAGGATCGCCACGCCGTTGTAGGTCTTCTGTCCGTGTACGGCGCAATTGTAGCCGAGCGCCTCGAACGCTTCGCGCGGAAAGGCTTCATCGGTCGTCTTGATTTCCTGGAGGCACACGATGTCCGGCGCGGCTTCCCTGAGCCAGTCCCGGGCGGCGTCGAGCCGCGCCTTGATCGAATTGACGTTCCAGGTCGCGAGCTTCATGTCAGAACGGCTTGCCGTACGGGACGGCCGAAGCGTCGCAGCGGTCAACCCGCTTTGGATCGAGCGAAAGCCGCACGACATCTTCGGTCCAGCACTCGTCGAAGACCGAACAATAGCAGACGGTCAGCGAGAGACGGCGATCGAGGCGGGCCTGGTTCAACTGTTTCCAGGCTCCCAGGTCCGCCGGGGTCTGCGGCAGGGTCAGAAAGGTGATTGTTTCTCCCGCCCGCAGAACCCGTCCGGCAATAACGTCCGTCCACAGACCATTTGTGCCGTTGGGCCTGTATCCGCAGCAGGCGCGCAGAAATCCCGTGGCATTGCGCTGCGCAGCGCCGTTCCACTTCAACTCCGCCGCTTCGATCTTTGCCGGGCCGACGCCGTTGTTGGTTATTCGCATCTCGATCGATGAGCCGCTCTTGCCGACCGCATTTCCCGTACCATAGCCAAGAAAGGGCCACGAATTGGTTTCCACCAGCCGCGCGTTCGCATCCGCCATGCGCTCAAGCGTGCTGCTGTGAACGATCGCGATGATCAGGGAGGACACCGAAACGAGCAGGATGCAGACGGTAATCGCGATATCGAACCAGCGATGGCCGAGTTTGGGCGGCTCGATGTGGTGTTCCGGGCCGATGTTCATGGATCGCGGCTAGACGGAGAAGCTGGTGCCGCAGCCGCAGGACGAGGTGGCGTTGGGATTGTTTACCCTGAAGGCCGCGCCGATCAGATCGTCCACGAAATCGATCTCCGCGCCCTTCAGAAAATCCAGCGAGAGCGGATCGACCAGCACCACCGCGCCGTCCTTCTCGATCACGAGGTCGTCGGCGAGCGCGGTGTCGTCGAGCGCAAAATTGTACTGGAATCCCGAGCAACCGCCGCCGGTGACGGCCACGCGCAGCATCGACGGCGCCGGCTCGGCCTGCAGAATTTCGGCGATCCGCCTTGCTGCCCGCGCCGAAACCGTCACGGGAAGGGCCGTCTCTGTCGTCATCCGCATTTCCGCGTCATTGTCTCCCGTCTTATGTAATCCGCCGCGATGCAGGAACAAAGCCCTTGAACGCCGTCGCAGGACCGGTCGGTCGTCTTCTGCCACCTCTCTTCGAGCCGCCGGCGGCCCGCGCCCCCTTCGCGTGCCGGCCGGTCACCAGCCGCGGCCGCCTGTTCGCCGAGCCGGAAAGCGCCACGCGGACCTGCTATCAGCGGGACCGGGATCGCATCATTCACTCCACCGCTTTTCGACGCCTGAAACACAAGACCCAGGTCTTCGTCCAGGACGAGGGGGACTACTTCAGGACACGTCTCACCCATTCGCTGGAGGTGGCGCAGATCGCGCGTTCAATTGCGCGGTTGCTGGCCGTTGACGAAGACCTCGCGGAGGCCCTCAGTCTTTCCCACGATCTGGGACATACCCCGTTCGGCCATGCAGGCGAGGAAGCTCTCAATCACGCGACGCGCGACATCGGCGGTTTCGATCACAATGCACATGCCCTTCGGCTGGTGACCCGCCTGGAACACCGCTACGCCAGTTTCGACGGGCTCAACCTGACCTGGGAAACGCTGGAGGGCCTCGTCAAGCACAATGGGCCGCTCGTGGACCGGCCCGCGCCTGCACGTGTTCCGGCTCCCGTCGCCACTTTCGACGCGCGCTGGGCGCTCGACCTTTCCAGCTGGCCCGGAGTAGAGGCCCAGCTGTCCGCGCTCGCCGATGACATCGCCTACGTCAATCACGACCTCGATGACGCACTGCGAGCCGGCCTTTTTTCTGTGGACGATCTTGCCTCGGCGCCGCTGGCCGGCCCTGTCGCGCGAAGGGTTCTGGACCGGTACGGCCGGCTGGAGCTGGGGCGGTTCATTGGAGAAGTGGTCCACCACCTTATCGGAAATCTGATCGATGATATGATCACGGAGACGTGCGGGCGCCTGGCCGCCGCCAGCCCGGACTCGCCCGCAGCGGTGCGCGCCCTGGGCAAGCCGGTGGTGGCATTCTCGCCGCCAATGGCCGGAGACCTCTCGCAATTAAAGGACTTTCTGTTCGCGCGAATGTATCGCCATCCGCGCGTCGTAAGCTCCATGTCGGCGGCCAAGAACATCGTCCGGGACCTGTTCACGGCGTACACGGCAGACCCGGCGCTCCTGCCGCAGGACTGGCGCGAGTCCTGCCGGGGCAGGGATCATGCCCGAACGGCGGGCGTGGTGCGCGACTACATAGCGGGGATGACAGACCGTTTTGCCCTTCTCGAGCACCGTCGCATTTTCCACACTCAAGTCACGATCTGATTCCGCCCGAACCGTGATTCGGTTTGCTGGGAATGCTAGATTGGGGCCGGTTTAGATTCGGACTGACGCCATGGCAAATCTGGAGCGGCACGCCTACGAGGCCGATGACATTCATGGGTTCGATGACGACGAAAACGGCACGGAAGAGCCCTCCCGGCTGCCATTGCTCATCGTCATTGCGCTCGTCGTACTCGCTTCTTTCGCGGGTGTCGTCTGGCTTGCCTACACGCAGGGGGTGGAACGCGGTCGTGAAGATGCTCCCCGGGTGGCCGCGGCAGCCCAGGCACCTAGCCCTGCGCCCAAGGTGCCGTCCCCTCCGTACACGGGCTTGAATATCTACCAGCAACCCATGCCGGCAACGGGGAATTCGACCAATACGGACAAGGCTGCGCCTACGCCTTTGCCGCCTGTGGCTGCCTCTGCCGCGTCCAGCGCTCCCCCGGCGCTTCGCCCCGCCAGCGCGAACACGGAAAAACCCGCTCCCGCGCCAGCGGTGCCCGCGGCTCCGTCCAGTGCCTCCAGGTTATCCACCGTAGCTTCCTCTCCGGCGCTCCGGCCGCCGGTGGCACCCGGAACGAGTCCTGCTGCATCAGTGGCATCGGTGCCTGGCACGCCCGTTGCCGCGGTCGCATCGCCCACGGTGCGGGGCGAGATATTCCTGCAGATCGGGTCCTACAAATCGGATGCAGAGGCCCGGGAGTCCTGGATCGGTTTTAGAACGAGGCACGCGATCGCGGCAGGGTATCGTCCCGACGTAAAGGCCGCCGATCTCGGCGCGAAGGGCAAGTGGTATCGCTTGCGACTCGGTCCCTTCGCGGACAAGCAGTCCGCCGCATCGTTTTGTGAAAAGCTCAGGGCCGGCGGAGCAAACTGTCTCGTTGCGAAGTGACAGGACCTGACGATCCCGGGATGCGCACGCGAGTCATCTTTGGATGTTCCGGCACGGAGCTGTCGCCGGCTGAGCGGCAGTTTTTCGCCGAGGCGCGACCGTGGGGATTCATTCTGTTCAGGCGCAATATTCTCGACAAGAACCAGGTCCGGCTGCTGATCGCGTCCTTGCGCGAATGCGTCCGGGATGCGCACGCTCCCATGCTCATCGATCAGGAAGGTGGACATGTGGCGAGGCTCAGGCCGCCGCTTTGGAAGGCGCGGCCGAGTGCAGCGCGCTTTGGGGAGCTGTATGCGGGTTCCCCCGAAAGAGCCCGTGAAGCCGCCTATCTGAATGCGCGGCTCATGGCATACGACCTGGCCGAACTGGGTTTGAGCGTGGATTGCGCGCCGGTTCTGGACGTCCCGGTCGCAGGCGCGGATGCGGTGATCGGCGACCGCGCCTTCGCGAAGGATCCCGCGATCGTCATCGATCTCGGCCGTGCGGTCATTCAGGGGATGCTCGATGGCGGCGTCCTGCCGGTCATGAAGCACGTTCCAGGCCATGGGCGCGCGACTGCCGATACCCACAAGGCACTGCCTCACGTCACGACGGCAATCGAAGATCTGAGCGCGACCGACTTTGTGACGTTCCGCAGTCTCAACTACTGTCCGATGGCGATGACGGCGCATGTCGTGTTCGATTCCATCGACGCGCAGCGTCCTGCTACCACGAGCCCCAAAATCATCCGCGACGTAATTCGGGGCGAGATCGGATTCGAAGGCGTGCTCATCAGTGACGATCTCTCGATGGATGCACTGAAAGGGCCTCTCTCTCTCCGGACCAAGGCTGCCCTGTTCGCGGGTTGCGATATCGTTTTGCATTGCAACGGAGAGACGGACGAGATGCAGCAGGTGGCCGAGGAGGCAAAACCTTTGCGCGATCAATGGCTCAAACGCTGCCAAACGGCACTTTCCCATCTTGCTCCACCCGAACCGCTCGACATCGGGGCCGCTGAGGCGAGGTTGGCGCAACTCCTCGGAGACACGGTTTGAAGGATCTGGACGACTCATTCGAGAATTTCATTCCGCCTGCGGACTCGGAGCAGTCTCTCGTGGTGGCGGTTGACGGGTTCGAGGGTCCGCTCGATCTGCTGCTTGCACTTGCGCGCAACCAGAAGGTTGATCTCACCAGGATCTCGGTGCTGGATCTGGCCGAGCAATACTTGGCGTTCATCGAAACCGCGCGCGGCTGCAATCTCGAACTTGCGGCCGATTATCTCGTGATGGCCGCCTGGCTCGCCTATCTCAAATCACGCCTTCTGTTGCCGCAGCCTCCAACCGGAGAAGGTGAGACTTCGGCCGATGAGATGGCCTCGCGCCTGCGCCTGCGGCTGCAGCGGCTGCAGGCCGTGCGCGAAGCGGCTGCGCGTCTGATGGCGCGCAACCGGCTGGGGCGGGAGGTATTTGCCCGCGGCATGCCCGAAGCGGTCAATGTTGTCCGGCTCCCCGACCGTGTCGACTCGCTGTATGATTTGCTGAGCGCCTATGCGGGGCAACGCGCGAGACGCGCCAGGGTCGGCACCTATAGGCCCGTGCATGCGCCCGTGCTCCTGATCGAAGCGGCGCGCGAGCGCCTGGAGCGCATGTTGGGCCGGATCGGCAGCTGGAGTGCTTTGTCGCGGATTCTGCCGCCCGACTGGTGCGTCGGTGCGCGCCGAAGATCGGGACTTGCGAGCACGCTGCTGGCCTGTCTCGAGCTGGTGCGGGACGGGAAGATCGAAATGCGGCAGCTGAAGCCGTTCGACGAAGTGTACGTTCGGGATCGCGGGGCGCCGCAGTCGGGGAGGGCAGCATTATGAACAGGATACTTCGACCGGCGGAAATCATGGTGGAAACCGAAATCGACGCGGTACCGGGGTGCGCCCAAGACCGGGCGCCACAGATCGATCCTGAGCATCTTCGCATGGTGGAGGCGATTTTGTTCGCGTCCGCCGCGCCCGTCGAGGAGAAGACGCTTTTGGCATCTCTGCCGCAGGGCGCAGACGTTCCGGCACTCCTTTCCCTTCTTCGGAAGGCATATGAGAATCATGGCGTAAATCTGGTGCGCGTAGCAGAAAAGTGGCAGTTCCGGACCGCGCCGGACCTCGGCTTTCTGTTGCGCAGGGAGCAGCCCGAGCAAAAGCGGCTTTCCCGGGCCGCCATCGAGACGCTCGCCATCATCGCCTATCACCAGCCGGTGACGCGCGCCGAGATCGAGGATATCCGCGGGGTCGCCCTGTCAAAAGGTACCGTGGATGCGCTCATGGAGATTGGCTGGATCAAGATCCGCGGTCGCAAGCGGACGCCCGGACGTCCCGTTACCTATGGCACGACCGAAGCGTTCCTCGTGCATTTCGGTCTTGAGAGCGTGAGTCATCTGCCGGGGATGGATGAATTGAAGGCTGCCGGCTTTCTTGAGGCTGTGCCGCCGGCTGGTCTCGACATACCCGCCCCGTCCGACGAACTGGCACCCGATGAGGAACCTTTCGATGCGGCGGAAGCCGCCCCTGCCACCGGCGGACCTGATCCAATGGCCTGATCCGCAGAATGCTGCAAACCAGAACATTCATCGCGACAGCTTGACCAGCACGGCTTCGCCATTCTTCAGCGCGAGCGCAAGCTTGCCGTCGCGAAGCGCCACGGCGTCATCGCCAAAGACCTCGGCGCGCCAACCCTGAAGGGCGGCAACTCCATCGTCTTCATGCGCGGCGAGCCTTTCTATGTCTTCGGCATCCGCGATCAGCCGGGGCGCCACGCCCGCCGTTTCCGCACGCTGGCGAAGCAGGGTCTTCAGGAGATCGACGGCGGAAGGAGAGGGTTCGCGTTTGCGCCGCGGGCGCTCGGGTTCAGATCCCGCAGGCAGGTCTGTGCCCCCGCCTTTCGCGATTTCCTCAAGCAGCGCCTTTCCCATGCGCGAAGCCGCAAAGCCTTTGGGGATGGACCGGATATGCTCGAGGGCTTCGGGCGATTCAGGCGGATGGGCGGCGATTTCAAGGAGAACCTCGTCCTTCAGGATGCGGTTGCGGGGAACGTCGCGGGATTGCGCTTCCCGCTCGCGCCAGGCTGAGACCACTGAAAGCATGGCGAGGAACCGCCTGTTTGTCGTGCGGGGTCTCAGGCGTTTCCAGGCCAGCGCAGGGTCCAGCCGATAGAGCGAAGGCTGCTGGAGGGCGGCAATTTCTTCCTGTACCCACGCCGCCCGGCCGCTACGCTCTAGCTGTCTGACGAGCGCCTCATAGACCACGCGCAGATGCGTCACGTCCGCAAGAGCATATTCCAGCTGGCGTTTGGTGAGTGGCCGTCGGCTCCAATCGGTAAAGCGCGCAGATTTGTCGATCTCGGCATGGGCGAGCCGGCGCGCCAGTGTCTCGTAGGATGCCGACTCGCCGAACCCGCAGACCATCGCCGCAATCTGCGTGTCGAACAAAGGGTTGGGAATGACATTGCCCTGAATGAAAAATATTTCGATATCCTGCCGGGCTGCGTGCAGCACCTTGATGACCGGGGCGCGCAGCAGGCCGTAGAAGGAGGCAAGATCAATTCCTTCCGCCAAGGGATCGATGATGGCTTCAATTCCCGGCGCGGCGACCTGCATCAGACAGAGTTTGGGCCAGTAGGTCTGGTCGCGTATGAACTCCGTATCGAGCGCGACATAAGGTGCGCGCTCCAGTTCGGCGACCAGAGCCGCAAGCGCTCCGGTTGTATCGACGATGCCCATAAGCCGGTCATAGCGGATTCGCCCTCCCCGCGTCCGGATTGGTGCAAGCACTGGACGCTCGGTGCGGCGCCTTGCCGCGACGGGCAATCGGGTCCGCGCGCTTGCCAGTGTCGCGACCGTGCCGTCTGAGCTTGACCCTGACAGGTTGTCCCGCCACATACCGACGCTTTTCCGGCAGGGTTCCCCATGCACGCCTATCGTACGCACACTTGCGGATCGCTACGCCTCGAAGATGTTGGCCGCCGTGTGCGGCTCTCGGGATGGGTAAACCGGCGCCGCGATCATGGCGGACTTCTCTTCCTCGACCTGCGCGACCATTACGGCATCACTCAATTCGTGATTGAACCCGATTCACCGAGCTTTGCGGAGGCTGACCGCGCGCGTGCCGAATGGGTCGTGACGCTCACGGGGTCGGTGGTCGCGCGCTCGTCCGAGACCATCAACCGCGACATGCCGACGGGCGAGATCGAGGTCCGTATCGAGGAGATTTGCATCCAGTCGGCCGCGCAGGACCTGCCGCTGCCTATCTTCGGTGATGTGGACTACCCCGAGGAGACGCGGCTCAAATACCGCTTCCTCGATCTGCGCCGCGAACGCCTGCACAGGAACATCACGCTGCGCTCGAAGGTCATCCAGTCCATTCGCAGGCGGATGATCGCGCAGGGTTTCACCGAGTTTCAGACCCCGATCCTTACCGCTTCCTCGCCCGAGGGAGCGCGGGACTTTCTGGTCCCGTCGCGGCTGCACCCGGGCAGGTTCTACGCGCTGCCGCAGGCGCCGCAGCAGTTCAAGCAGCTGATCATGGTGGCGGGCTTCGACCGCTACTTCCAGATCGCACCGTGTTTCCGCGATGAAGACGCCCGCGCCGACAGAAGCCCCGGCGAATTCTATCAGCTCGATCTGGAAATGAGCTTCGTCACGCAGGACGATGTGTTTGCCGCGGTCGAGCCCGTACTGGCCGGCGTGTTCGAGGAATTCGCGAACGGCCGCTTGGTTTCAAGCCAGCCGTTCCGCCGCATCGCCTATGACGAAGCGATGCTCAAATACGGCTCCGACAAGCCGGACCTGCGCAATCCGCTTCTCATCACCGATGTCAGCGACGTGTTCGATCGCACCGATGTCGAGTTCAAGGCCTTCAAGGGGAAGGTGGTGCGCGCCATTCCGGGCCCACGTGCCGCATTCCAGCCGCGTTCCTTTTTCGACAAGATGGTCGACTGGGCGCGCGGTGAAATGGGCGCCGCCGGTCTCGGCTATATCGTGTTCGAAGACGATGGCGGAAAGATCGCCGGCAAGGGGCCGATCGCCAAATTCCTCTCCGCCGACGTGCTGGCGATGCTCGCGGACAGAGCCGGCGTCAAAGCGGGCGATGCACTGTTCTTTGCCGCCGACAAGAAGGACCGCGCCGCTTCGCTTGCGGGCGCGGTGCGCACCCGCATCGGCCGCGAGTTCGGCCTGATTCCGGAAGGCCGTTTCGAATTCTGCTGGATCGTCGATTTTCCGATGTACGAATGGAACGAGGACGAGAAGCGCATCGATTTCTCGCACAATCCCTTCTCCATGCCGAACTTCGAGCGCAAGGCGTTCCTGGCGCTCG
>DATAWY010000070.1:0-11292 GCA_036266955.1 Rhizomicrobium sp. | reverse complement strand
GCCGGGCCGATTTCACCAGCAAAGTCCGTTCATCGATGCGTCAACTGCAAAACGACCCGGCAAAAATCCGTTCCTTCTATCAAAAACCCTCCCTCAAATACGCCGCCTGACTATGCAATTACTTATGGACGGATTAATAATAGGCGGTAGGTCCCGCAGCGGTCTGGTCTGTGTCGTTGTATTCCCAGGTGGACCAGGTATCGGCCTCTTTCGTGTCCGTGGTGAGCGTGATCCAGTATTGCGTGCCGGCGGTGACGGGAACGCCCGCCTTGTCGTCCTGCACCATGACTACGCAACAGCTGCCCAGCGGCGGCAGATTCTTGATCACCCAGCTCTTGATGACCTCTCCCGGGACGCCGCCGGAATCATTGGCGATGCTGAGCGTCATGCTGTTCGTTCCCTGCACGATGCTGGCTGCAACCTCGATGCGCGTCACCGTGTGGTTCGCGCTGGGCGTAAAGGCCGCGCCGAGCCACCACTCCGAATTGCCGGGCAGGCCGTTCGGTCCCAGCATGGTGTTGCCCGTGCAGCACCAATAGGTGCCGTCGGGATATTTCTTGCCGATGTTGTCGAAGATGGTGACAAGACCGGCGTTGTTGCGCGGCGGGCGGACGATCGACGAGGGCGGAGTGAGCACGAAGGTCTTGTGATGATCCCTGCTCAGCTCGATTCCGGGCGGTGCGGCGGCGCAAGCGGACACCGCTGCAGCGAAAACGGCGGCGGTAAGAAGCGCGGTTCTCAGCATGGCGTTTCTCCTTGGGGCAAATGGGTTGGGACGTTGATCCATGACGATCGTTATCCGATTTGCCCGCGACCGCAATGCGGCGGCCAGCGCCGTGGCGAAGTTGTGAGAAGGCCCTTGCCGGCGTGGCGGCCGCGGCGCTACGTTGCAACGTAGAACAGGAGGTGGCAATGCGCCAGATGTCGGTGCGAGAAGCCAATCAGAACTTTTCCCAGGTGATCGCCGCGGCGGAGCAGGGCGAGACCATCGTCATTACCAAGAACGGCGTGGCGGTCGCCAGAATCGCGCCGCAGCCGCGCGACCGGTCTGCGGATCCGGAATGGCGGGCGGCGCATCGCGCGCTGGTGAAGAGCCTGCGCGGCAAGCCGACACGGGGGTATCGCGTCTGCAGGATCACGGAGGACGACAAATATGGGTGTGGCCGGTGACCTGCGTCGCGCTGGACAGCAACATCCTCGTTTATGCGGAACTCGAGCCCGAAAGCGCGAAAGGGAAGCGGGCGGCGCAGGTCATCGCATGGGCGGCCTTCGATGGGGTGATCCCGGTGCAGGTACTCGGGGAGTTTCTGCGTGTCGTACAGCGCCGGGTGCCGAGCGCGTTCGAGGAAGCCGTTCGTCAGGCCGCCCTTTACCGCGAAACGTTTCTTACACCTGCAACGACCGATGCCGTCATGACGGAGGCTGCGAAGCTGGCACTTCGACATCGCCTGCAATTGTGGGACTGCGTCGTGTGCGCGGCCGCCATTCGGCAGGGCGCGGAAATTTTGCTGACCGAAGATTTGCAGGGCGGCGGATCGGTCTGGAACCTGCGCCTGCTCAATCCCTTCAGTGCCGAAAATACCAGCGCGATCGATGCGGTGCTGCGCCGATGAGCGCCAAGGAAATGTTTCACGTGAAACAAGTTGCGCGCGAGGCGGATCGTCCGTAAGGCAAACGGCATGAGTGCCTACGACGTCATCGTGATCGGGGGTGGACATGCCGGCTGCGAGGCCGCAGCGGCTGCGGCGCGATTTGGTGCTCGAACGCTGTTGCTGACGCACAAGTGCGCGACGATCGGCGAAATGTCCTGCAACCCGGCGATCGGGGGGCTGGGCAAGGGCCATCTGGTGCGCGAGATCGACGCGCTCGACGGGCTCATGGGACGCGTCGCGGATGCGGCCGGCATCCAGTTCCGGCTGCTCAACCGCCGCAAGGGTCCCGCGGTGCGGGGGCCGCGGGCACAGGCCGACCGCAAGCTTTACCGCTTCGCCATGCAGGCGGCGCTTGCCGCGACGCCCGACCTCGAGATCATCGAGCGCCCGGTCGAAAATCTGGCAATCGAAGACTCGCGGGTATGTGGCGTGACGACAGCGGACGGAAGGACCTTCGACTGCGGTGCCGCTATTCTGACCACCGGCACCTTCCTGCGTGGGCTGATCCATATCGGCGAGCACAAGATTCCGGCGGGGCGGGTAGGGGAGGCGCCAGCGATCAGACTGGCCGAGATGCTCTACGGTCTCGGGTTCAGGATGGGCCGGCTGAAGACCGGCACGCCGCCCAGGCTGGACGGAACCACGATCGACTGGACGCGGCTTGAAGTTCAGCCCGGCGACGATCCGCCCGTGCCCTTTTCCTATCTTACGGAACGGATCGAAACGCCGCAGATCGCCTGCCATATCACGCGCACGACACGGCAGACGCACGACATCATCCGCCGAAACCTTGACCGGGCGCCGATGTATTCCGGGCAGATCGAGAGCACTGGCCCGCGCTATTGCCCGTCCATCGAGGACAAGGTGGTGCGCTTCGTCACGCGGGACACCCATCAGATCTTTCTCGAGCCGGAAGGTCTCGACGACGACACCGTCTATCCGAACGGGATTTCGACTTCGCTCCCGGAGGAGGTACAGCGGGAATTTCTCGCGACAATTCCGGGACTAGAACGTGCATGCGTGCTGCGGCCCGGCTATGCCATCGAATATGATTACGTCGATCCACGCGAGCTGCGGCCCTCCTTGGAGGCCAAACGGATTTCCGGCCTCTATCTGGCCGGTCAGATCAACGGCACGACGGGCTATGAGGAGGCCGCCGCGCAGGGCCTGATGGCCGGCTGGAACGCAGCGCGGGCGGCATCGGCGATGAGCCCTGTCATTCTGGACCGGGCTGCGGCCTACGTCGGAGTGCTCATCGACGATCTGGTGACCAAGGGTGTCACCGAACCCTACCGCATGTTCACCTCCCGCGCCGAGTACCGGCTGAGTTTACGGGCGGACAATGCAGACCGCCGGTTGACACTGCTCGGCGAACGCGAGGGCCTTTCTGGCGCCGAGCGGCGGCAACGGTTTGCGGCCAAGCTGGCGACGCTGGAAGCGGCGCAGCGGCAGCTCGCTGCGCTCACGCTGAGTCCGACCGAGGCGCGGGCGGCCGGCATTGCGGTCAGGCTGGACGGCGGCCGGCGGAATGGCCATCAGCTGCTCAGCCTGCCCGATGTGACCTTCGGGGATCTCGTGCGCCGCTGGCCTGAACTATCGGCGATCGGTGCCGAAGTCGCGGAGCAGCTCGAGAATGATGCCCAATATGCCGTCTATCTCGACCGGCAGGAGGCCGACATCGAGGCTTTCCACCGCGACGAAGCGCTCGGCCTGCCCGGTGATCTCGACTATTTCGTGGTGAGCGGTCTCTCGACCGAGGCTGCCCAGAAGCTTAACGCGACCCGGCCGGTCACTCTCGGCCAGGCCAGCCGCATCGATGGCGTCACTCCGGCGGCTCTGACCCTCGTGCTCGCGCATGCCCGTCGAAACACCCGCCGTTCCCGTTCCTCCCCCGCCTTCGGCGGGGGAGGAAAGCCGGCGACGGCCGGGTGACGGCCCCGCCTTTCGGGCCGGCGGAGTTTCAGCGGGCGAGCAATGTTTCACGTGAAACAATGGAGCGGCTCGAGCGGTTTGTGGCGCTGCTCAGCGAGCGGAACGTCCACCACAATCTCGTCTCTGCCGGCTCGCTCGCCGACGTTTGGCGCCGGCATCTCTGGGATTGTGCCCAGCTCGTGGAACTCATCCGGGAGGAGGCCACAAGCCTGGTCGATCTCGGCAGCGGTGCCGGCTTTCCGGGCGTGATTCTGGCGCTTCTCCTGCGAAGCCGGCCGGCTTTTCGCACTGTCCTTTTCGAAGCGACGCGAAAGAAGTGCGACTTTCTCTCCTTTGCCGGTGGTGAGCTCGGCCTTGAGCTCGGCCTGCGTGTCGAAATCCGCAACAGCCGGATCGAGGACGCCGCGCCCGAGCCGTTCGACGTCGTCACGGCGCGAGCCTGTGCGCCGCTGCCGCGCCTACTGCTCTATGCACAGGCATTTCAGGCGCCGGGCACGCTAAATCTCTTCCTCAAGGGCCAATCCGTAGGGGCTGAATTGACGGATGCCCATAAATCTTGGAACATGCAGGTGCAGGAGATTGCCAGCCGCAGCGATCCTTCCGGCGTCATCCTCGCGATCAAGGGCCTTCGCGCCCGCCGCATGAGGCGAACATGAATGATGGACCGCCCCGCGTGCTGGTCGTCGCGAACCAGAAAGGCGGCGTCGGCAAGACCACCACGGCCATCAATCTCGGCACGGCGCTTGCGGCCGTGGGCCAGGCGACGCTGGTCGTCGATCTCGACCCGCAGGGCAACGCCTCGACCGGCCTGGGCGTCGAGCGGTCCGAGCGCAAGGTCACCTCTTACGACGTGCTGATGGGGGATGCGCCGCTTGCCCAGGCCATCATGCCGACCCGGATCCCGAATCTGTCGCTTGTGCCCTCGACGGTCGATCTTTCCGGGGCCGAGCTGGAGCTGATCGGGCTCGCCGAGCGCAACTTCCGGCTCAAGGCGGCGTTTGCCGCTTTCGCCGCGCGGGCGCCCGGGCGGTTCTCCTATGTGCTCATCGACTGCCCGCCGTCGCTGTCGCTCCTCACGGTCAATGCCATGGCGGCGGCGGATGCGGTGGTGGTGCCGCTGCAATGCGAATTCTTTGCGCTGGAAGGCTTGAGCCAGCTCCTCAAGACGGTGGAGCGGGTGCGCGCCAGCCTCAATCCGGGGCTTGAGATTCAGGGGATCGTGCTGACGATGTTCGACAAGCGGAACCGACTCTCCGACCAGGTCGCCGCGGATGTCCGCAAACACATGGGGGACAAGGTGTTCAAGACCGTAATTCCGCGCAATGTGCGCATCTCGGAAGCTCCGAGCCACGGCTTGCCGGCACTGGTCTATGACCTGCGCTGCCCGGGCAGCCAGGCCTATATCAAGCTCGCGGGCGAACTGATCCAGCGCGAGCGATTAGGCTCCGCGGCGTGAGCCCGGGCGCAACCACGAAAGTGGAAGGGGGCCGCCACCGCGGGCTCGGCCGGGGCCTTTCCGCCCTGATCGGCGAAGAAGCCCAGCTCGTCTCAGCGCAGGGTGAACCCGGGCCGCGCGGACAGCGGTCGCTTCCCGTCGGCTGGTTGCATCCCAATCCCTTTCAGCCGCGCAAGAATTTCGGCGCGGAAGAACTTGAGGACCTTGCGAGATCGATCCGGGAAAAGGGCGTGCTGCAGCCGATCCTGGTACGGCCGACCGCGCGCGGGCCTGAAACGTTCGAGATCGTTGCCGGCGAACGGCGCTGGCGGGCCGCCCAGCTCGCGAAACTGCATGACGTGCCAGTCGTCGTGCGCGAGCTTTCGGACGCAGAATCCCTGGAGCTTGCGATCGTCGAAAATGTCCAGCGGGCGGACCTCAACGCGATGGAAGAGGCTGGTGCATACCATGAGTTGATGGATAAGTTTGAATACACGCAGGAGAGGTTGGCCAAGGAGGTCGGCAAGAGCCGCAGCCATGTCGCGAACACTGTTCGGCTTCTGAAGCTTCCTGCCTCCGTTCAAATCTTCATCCGTGAAGGAAAGCTCAGTGCCGGCCATGCTCGAACGCTGATCGGCGACCCCAATCCGGAAGCCCGCGCCAAGCAAATCATCAATCAGTCACTCAATGTTCGGCAAGCCGAACAGCGTTCGCCAAAGAAAGAACCGCGCGAATCGGGATCGCAAAGCAATGCCGACATCCGGGCTCTGGAGTCGAGCCTTTCCAACGGCTTGGGATTGAAAGTCGAGATCGCCCACAAAGGATCCACAGGCGGTGAATTGCGGATCGCCTATCGCACGCTGGAGCAGCTCGACGATGTGATCCAGCGGTTGGGCGGCGGCCGGTAATCGACCCTGTACGGCCGTCCCTGCGCCGCCGCCGTTGAACCACAGAAAAGCCATTCCCGGATTGTTAAGAACAGTGGCGGATTGTTCCTGGTCCAACTTGAATCGCCCGTTCCCGCCTGCGAAACTGATCAGCGGAGGGGCGATTCCTAACTCACGGGGATCGCCTATGCGTCGACTGATTGTACCTTTGCTACTTCTCGGACTTGCCGGCGGAATATCCGGCTGCGTCTATGGCGGAGGCCACGGCTGGTGCTGGTACCACCCGCATAAATGCTGACGCCGTAACCAGCTAAAATAACATGTCATCCCCGCGAAAGCGGGAACCCAGCACGCGAGCGGCGGCGAGCGAATGACTCACTGCGCGGGCGGATGCGCGCCAACCGGGTTCCCGCTTGCGCGGTAATGACAGTTATTTCTTCAATCCGCGTCCATCTTCAGCGCGGCGATGAAGGCTTCCTGGGGGATGTCGACCTTGCCGAACTGGCGCATCTTCTTCTTGCCCTCTTTCTGCTTGTCGAGGAGCTTGCGCTTGCGGGTGATGTCGCCGCCGTAGCATTTCGCCGTCACGTCTTTCCGGAGCGCCTTGATGGTCTCGCGTGCGATGATGCGCCCGCCGATCGCCGCCTGCACCGGGATCTGGAAGAGATGGCGCGGGATGAGATCGCGCAGCTTCTCGCACATGGCCCGGCCGCGCGCTTCGGAACGGCTGCGGTTGACGATCATCGACAGCGCATCGACCGGCTCGCCATTGACGAGGATCGACATCTTCACCAGATCGCCCTCCTCATAACCTTCGATGTGATAATCGAAGCTCGCATAGCCGCGGCTCACCGATTTCAGCCGGTCGTAGAAATCGAACACCACTTCGTTAAGCGGCAGGCGATAGACGACCAGGGCGCGGCTGCCGGCATAGGTGAGTTCGATCTGCCGTCCGCGCCGGTCCTCGCAAAGCTTCAGCACCGAACCGAGATGTTCGTCGGGCACGAGAATCGTCGCCTTGATCCATGGCTCCTCGATGCGCGCGATATAGACGGGGTCCGGCATGTCGGCGGGATTGTGCAGTTCCTTCATGCTGCCGTCGTTCAGATGGATGCGATAGATGACCGAAGGCGCGGTCGCGATCAGTTCGAGATTGAATTCGCGCGTCAGACGTTCGCGCACGATTTCCAGATGTAACAACCCGAGAAAGCCGCAACGGAATCCGAAGCCGAGCGCCGCCGAGGTTTCCATTTCATAGGTGAAGCTCGCATCGTTGAGATGGAGCTTGCCGAGCGCGTCGCGCAGATCCTCGAACTGCGCCGCATCGACGGGAAACAACCCGCAGAACACCACCTGCTGCGCCGGCTTGAATCCGGGTAGCGGCGTGTCGGTGCCCTTGCGCTCGTCGGTCAGCGTATCGCCCACCTGGGTATCGGCGACTTCCTTGATCGCGGCGGTGATGAAGCCGACTTCGCCGGGCCCAAGCGATTCCACCGCCACCTGCTTGGGGGTGAACACGCCCACGCGCTCGACCTGATAGGCCGCATCGGCCGCCATCATGCGGACGCGCTGGCCCTTCCTCATCTCGCCGTCGACCACGCGGACCAGCACCACCACGCCGAGATAGGCATCGTACCAGCTGTCCACCAGCAGCGCCTTGAGCGGCGCTTCGCGGTCGCCCTTGGGGGCGGGCAGACGATGCACGATGGCTTCCAGCACCGCATCGATATTGAGGCCGGTCTTGGCGGAGATGGGTATGGCGTCGGAGGCGTCGAGCCCGATCACGTCCTCGATCTGCTGGCGCACGCGGTCGGGCTCGGCGGCGGGCAGGTCGATCTTGTTGAGCACCGGCACTATTTCGAGGTCGGCCTCGATCGCCTGATAGACATTGGCGAGCGTCTGCGCCTCCACGCCCTGGCTGGCATCGACCACGAGCAGCGCGCCTTCGCAGGCGGCGAGGCAGCGCGAGACTTCATAGGCGAAGTCCACATGCCCCGGCGTGTCCATCAGATTGAGGACGTAAGCCTCGCCGTTCTTCGCCACATATTCGAGCCGCACCGTCTGCGCCTTGATGGTGATGCCGCGCTCGCGCTCGATGTCCATGGAATCGAGTACCTGCTCCTTCATCTCGCGCGCGGTCAGCCCGCCGCAGGTCTGGATCAGCCGGTCGGCGAGCGTGGATTTCCCATGATCGATATGCGCGATGATGGAGAAGTTGCGGATATGGGCGAGGTCGGTCACGGCGCCGCCCGTCTAACGCGTGCCCGGTTCAAAGGGAACCCCGAAAAGGCGCCGTCGCTCGCGCAGAAGCGCCGGGTCGAACCCTGCAACCCTCTTTTTCACCATGGCCGGCCTTGAGCCGGCCAACCAGTCGGCGAGCGTCCGCGAAACGAATCGACGTTTCTTCGCGTGTGTTCATGCGCGCATGAAAACAAGGATTTCGATCATGATCGTTTCGTCGCAGCAGCGCGACGAGTATGTCACGATCAGCCGGACGCTACTGCGGAATCCGGATTTCGAGGGAGGTGGCGACCGGTGACGCGCCGTAATATGTGGCCGTTCCGCCATTGATCGCCTTCCCCGACAGGGTGATGGTATGCTCGCCTTCCGAAATGCCTGTCTCCGATCCTGCGGCCGAAAAGGGAAATCCGCCGACTGGCGCGGCCGGGTTGAGCCCTCCGGTTTCTTCGTATGGGGGCGTCCCTACCGAAGCATCGAAGCCGGCGGTCGCCGCTACGCCGTCCATGGCCGTGCTATTGCCCATCATTCCGGAGATCGACCACGACAGATCGCTTGGGCTCGTCGGATCGCCCGTGCCCCAGGTCACGAACTGGCACTCGATACCGGTGCTGATTTCGGTGTAGCTGGTCGAGGTCGTTGTCTGATTCCCCGGGAGTTCGTTGATGCACGTCTTGAGCCCGCGGTTGTACCAGCTCGCGCAATCGCGCTGGGTATTTGTATCGTTGACGGAATTTGACGGCCCGATGTAGCACATCCCGACAAGCGTGTAGTGCTCATCGCCGCTTTCCTGCTGGACGCCGTTGGCCCCCGTTATGTGGCCTGTCTGGCTTGCCGCGAGCCGCAAAATATCGCAAATGCCGCCGGAAGTGTAGGTGCCAAGCCCCGCCGTCGGAGGTGTTGCGAGTTCGATCGCGTTAGCATCCACGATTGTTCCGGCATCGCTGACATTCGCCTGGGCCGCGCCGCCAATCGAAAAACAACTAATCCCGACTTCATCGTTGATATTGCCAAGCACGACGCCTGAGAAGGTCAGAAGGATTTTACCGGAAGGGTCGAGCACCGCGTTGCTCACGGACAAGACGTCGCCGGCAGTGTGGACGGCATAGAAATAGTTCAGCGCGCTGCTGGTCGTCGCAGATTGCGCCAGGGCGAGACAGTCGTCGTTCGGCGCCTGGTACATGACTCCGTCCACGATCAGGCCACCCGGACCGTTGCTCTGGCAAAGGTCAAATTGCGATGCGGAACTGTTCCAGCCAAAATGAACCTGCCCATGTGCGAGCTGGGCGGCATTGTGGGGCTGCACGGTCGTCAGATAAATCGGCGAGGAGAATCCCGACTGCTCCCACTCGGTACCGTTGTATTGCAGACTGACAGACGCGTTATTGGTCCGGAACGTGGACACATCCCGAATCGTCCACTGCGTCACTTGCCCGTTGTATCCCGGCAGCGTCGCGTATTTACCGTTAAAATTAACAAAAATGACCGAGATACCCGGTTCGAACGTGAATTCGCAATTGGCAGGCGGTGTAATAGGCAATGTTACTTCGAGTTGCGCCGGTATATCGAGCCCGGCGAGGACGACAGAGCCGCAATCAGAATTTGCGAGCAGGAGAGTTGTCGTTGCGGGGATAACATTCGATCGACCTGAGCATCCGAGGGGCACGATGGAGCTGATGTTGTTTGCCTTTACGCACTGCCCTGGCGCGAGTCCTGGAGTCGTCACGGTCATTTGTGCCTCGGCACTTCCGACGAAGCATGTGAGCGCCAGACAAATGGCGATTGCGAAGTTTTTCATCCGCGCCCCTGCGATGACCAGTCTCACAAGCCGTGAGCCCTTCTTTCGATTCTAATGGACCGGCCGGGAGCCGGTCCAGCAACTGCCGTTCGACAGTCATCTGGCTTTGCCCCGCAGGTCGAACATAAAGTCGGGACCATACCCAGTGCAATCCTCGATGGTGCCCCAGGTCCGGCAAGTGCCGTCGCCACCGGGCGGGTTCTGCCACATGGCTTGCTTCCCGTGTTGCATGGTGTTCACGTCCCAAAACCATGCGCCCGCGTCATCAAAGGCCAAATTGGCGATGACGGAGACCCAATAGTGGCCGGCGTTGAGCTTCAGACCTTTACCGGGCAGCATGATTGCGAAATCGGGTCCGCCGGTGCCGTTGAGGTTGTTGAATGTGGCGTTCCTGACCGGCTTGCCCGGCATACCCTGCTTGTCCTTGTAGAAGATGACGTTCTCGGACGTAGCCGGACCGGGACCCTCGTAATACACACCCGACACGTCGACTTCGGTAATCGTCCAGGTCTTGCCCTTCGGAATCACGAAATCGTCTGCGCCCTGGTCGTTGTAGGCAGTACTGGTGCCGCCGGTGAAGTTTTGCGAGCCGACGGCAATATCTGCGTAGCTGCTGTTTTGATTCCACAGCACCTTCGCGCCTTTCGGGATCCGGAACGGGATGTATTTGCCCGCAAACGACGCGGCGGGCAGCCCGGCCGCCGAAACGCCGCCGGCGCACAGCGCAATGATCGATGCTGCGGTCAACAGCAAAGCTTTGTTCATGAAGCTCTCCCAAGCCGGTGACGGGAAAACAATAGCACAGGTTCGGATGGAGGGGAAACCGGGCCGCGCACCGTCATGGGCAATAGAATTGCGGCTCTTCAGGGAATCGAGTGGGCGATTTCGGGGGGGCATAGCGGGGAAATGCCTTCTGGCATTGGGTTTTAGGCGTTTTGAGGGGTGCTGGAATCTGGCATGATGGGGAATGGTCAAACCAGCAACGCGCCGGCGGCGTCTGTCGGATGGATATTCGTTCGCGGGCTTTCGTGCGAAAGAGACGGTGCGCGGTGTGTTCGGCGATCCGAACGTGCGGATCGTGAGCCTTGATCGGCGCTCAAAAAAACGATCTGCGGCTGTTGCGGGCGGGTTCAGACGGGTTGGTACGACCGCCGGGTGCGTCGGGTTCGCGACCTGCCCTGCGGTGGAATGCGCATCGTTCTGGAGCTCGAAGTGCGGCGCGTCGCCTGCCGCCATTGCGGCAGCGTGAAACGCGAACGGCTGGACTTTCTGGCGGACAATCCGCACTTCACCAAACGCTTTGCGTATTATGTCGGGCGTCGCTGTTCGCAGGCCGCGATCCGCGATGTG